>JAJZTQ010000006.1:0-20209 GCA_021848825.1 Pseudomonadota bacterium | reverse complement strand
CATCCCTCTTTCTCTCGCCCTCTCCTGCATTGCTTTGTGATGCTCCAGGCGGAAAGCCTGCCTTTCCTGTCTGGTTTTCAGGGAACGCATCTTTGTCCGGTATTCAGCCCGCTCCTGCGGCGTCATGAGCTGGCTGCCGTACATCTGCTGCTGCGTCTGAACCTGGTCTGCAGCCATGGAAGGCGCCGAAAAAGAAAGCAAGGCAAGAAGCAGAATCGATATTTTCATCTCAACCTCCATCGGATCACTGAATTCCAGTATAGATCATGTAACCTTTCCCTCGACAAGCGGTATAAGGCTATGGACAACAGGGGATGGCATTGGAAATCGAGGCGATCATAGAACGCATCTGTCGCGGCGAAAGAAGCGCCTATGCCGAAATAGTCAGGCACTTCCAGAAGCCCCTTTTCGGCTTTCTTGGCCGCATGGGGCTCAATCAGGCAGTCTGCGAGGAGATCGCCCAGGAAACCTTTGTCAGGGCCTGGACCAATCTCGGCCGATATGATCCTGCCATTTCCAGGTTCTCCACATGGATTTTCGGCATAGCGAAAAATCTTGCACTGAACGAACTGGCAAGGATTGAGAAATACCCGCAATGTTCGGAGACATTGCCTGAAGTTGCCAGCGAACGGGATGACCCCCAGGAGAACCTGGTTCATTCGAGAGCGATGCGCAAACTCAAGCAGGCATTGCTCATGCTCTCCCCCTCGGACAGAAGCCTGCTGGCACTCGCCTATCTGGAGGGCGTGGAAATGGCTGAACTGGCAGACATGGAAGGATGCTCAAAGGGCGCCTTGAAGGTCAGGATTCATCGCGCGAAAAGAAGGCTTCAGGCTCTGATGGAGAAAGAATATGGATGAAGAAATCGACAAATTTTTCGCCGAAATCGGGAAAATGCCGCCCGAGCATTTTCCGGAAAAGGTCATGCTGCAGATCGCAACGCTTCCGCTGCCAGAGCCTCCATCGCAGCCGGCGCTGCGATGGATCGCGCTCCTGGGTGTTGTGCTTGCCGGGCTCATCCAGTTCGTTGCGTTCCTTTCGGGAATATGGTCAGCCACGGCTGCCGGATAACAGAGGAGAAAATCATGCAGAAACCTTATGCCCCCAGAAACCCCCATTTCGCCCTTTTCATGTCGCTCTTTCTGCCCGGATTCGGGCAGCTTTACAACGGGGAACCGAACAAGGCTATCTGGGTTTTCCTGATATTTTCGCTGCTCTTCATCCCGGGCTCGGCGCTTGTCGCGCTACACCTGCCGAGCTTCCTCGTGGTGCCTGCGCTTTTCACCGGACTCGCGCTCGCGCTGGCCGTATGGCTCTACGGCATGATCGACGCCTGGAGAAGCGCGAGGCGTTCGCAGGATTATGTTGCAAGAAGCTGGCAGTCGAGCGGCCTTTATGCGCTGGTCTTCCTGATCTGCAATACGCTCGCCCTTCCCGCACTGATCGGCTATGTCCGCGCGCATGAAGTCGAGTCCTTCAGGATTCCGAGCAAGAGCATGGAGCCGGGCATAGTGCATGGAGACGTCATTTTCGCCGACAAGCGCTACAACTGCCCGGGATGCAAGGAGGAAGTCAGGCGCGGCGACATCGCCATCTTCATCTATCCCAACGACAGGACGAAATATTACATCAAGCGCATCATCGGGCTGCCCGGTGATCATGTCGCCATCAAGGGAAGGATCGTGACGGTGAACGGCAGGCCCCTGAGCGTGAAGGAAGAAAAATCCGATTCAGGGATCCTGGTCACCGAGTCCGTTGACGGAAAAACCTGGCATGCAGCATGGTCCCAGTCATCCGGGAAAACGCCCGAAGCGGATGAGAGGATTCCGCCTGGCCAGGTTTTCGTGATCGGAGACAACCGGGGCGAAAGCGTGGATTCCCGCTTCTTCGGCACCGTCCCCCTTCAGGATGTGGTCGGCAAGGCCCGTCAGATATGGTTCTCCAAGGGCTCCCGCGGGATACGCTGGGCAAGGTTCGGCAAGGTGCCGGAATGAGTCAGCCCTTTCTTATCCAGAACCTCAATTGCCCCATCATTTCTTCCTGAAAAACCAGCGCATTTCCGGTCTGCCTGCAGTAGGCCGGAATATCGTTATTCATCGAAGACTTGTCTGAGACGACCAGGAGGATGTCCCCTTTTGCCAGCGGTTTCATCTCTTTGGTGATTTTGATGATGGGCTCGGCACAGCAAAGGCCGCTCACATCCAGGGTTTGATCGTGCCTCATGTTCATGCCTCCGTCAGGTATTCGCGCAGCAATTGGCGCGCCCAGTGCAGCCTGCTTTTGGCCGCTGCGACCGATATGCCGAGACGAGAGGCCATCTCGCCTATCGTGAGTTCCTCGAGATCCCGCAACACGATGACTTCTCGATAATGGAGCGGCATCGATTCGATGGCCTGCACGACCTCGAACCTCAAAGTCTCTGGCGCCATCGTCTCGAGAAAATTCGCTTCGTCGAAGGAGTCGAATCCGAAGATCTTTTTCTCGAGGCGCCTGCATTCCCTTCTCACGATGCTGAAAAGCCAGCTCGAAAAAGCGGCAATGGCGCGCAGCGATCCGAGATGTCTCGACAGGATCAGGAGCGTCTCCTGGACTGCGTCGTCGACGTCGCTTGCCAGACAATTTCGCCTAGCATAACGTCGAATATCCGGCTGGCAGATCCTCAGCAATTGATCGAGCGCGCCAGGATTGCCCGTAGAGGCCGCTTCCAGCAAGGGATGAACTCTCTCGATCCGCATCGCTATTTCCTCTGCTGCAGTCGGCGTCCCGCCATGGCGCACATCGGGCAGAAACCGATGAGACCCGAAAGCGCAATGCCTACCCCTGCTGCGGACAAAAGCCACATGAAAGCCCCTTCCTGGCCCGAAATGGCGTAGATCGCCATCACCATGCCGCCGCCCGTCCTGAGCAGCCTTTCCCATACCGGCAGATTCTTCGCGTAAAACATCTCTTTTCTCCGTTGATGAAATTCACGGACTAAGAGGCATGAAAAAGGCAAAAGGATTCGCGGATTCTAGATCACCGCTTCGAACAGTTCGAGGTTGGGCGGACCCATGTAGACGTTCCTCGTCGAACCCGCCTGGGCATGAGCACGCCTGAAAGCATCGGACTTCGTCCAGCCCTCGAAAGCCTCCGCGGAATCCCACACCGAATGGGAAGCGAAAAGCGTGTAGTCCTCGAAACTCTGTCCCTGCAATAAATGGAATTCCCTGAAGCCCGGGACCTCGTCGAGATAGCTCTCTCTCTTTTTCCAGATCTCGATGAAATCGGCTTCCATCCCTTTGATGATCTTGAATCGGTTCATTGCGATAAACATGCTTGCTCCTTTAGCGGCTGATCGGTTTGTACCTCAGGCGTTTGGGCGCAGCACCCGCCACGCCGAGGCGCCTTTTCTTGTCTTCCTCGTATTCGTGGTAATTGCCGTCGAAGAAAATCACTTCCGAATCCCCTTCGAATGCAAGGATATGGGTCGCGATCCTGTCGAGGAACCACCTGTCGTGCGAAATGACCAGCACGCAGCCGGCGAATTCGAGCAGGGCATCTTCGAGCGCGCGCAAGGTCTCGACGTCGAGATCGTTCGAAGGCTCGTCCAGAAGAAGAACATTGCCGCCGGAAATCAGGGTCTTGGCAAGATGAAGCCGGCCCCTCTCGCCGCCCGAGAGATTGCCCACCGTCTTTTGCTGGTCCGAGCCCTTGAAGTTGAATCTTCCGATATAGGCGCGGGAAGGCGTCTCGTATTTGCCCACGGTCAGAATGTCGCGGCCTTCCGATATTTCCTCGAAAACGGTCTTGTCCGCGGACAGCGCGTCCCTGGACTGGTCGACATAGGCAAGCTTCACTGTAGACCCGACCTTCACTTCCCCGGAATCAGGCGTTTCGCGTCCCGTCATCATCCTGAAAAGGGTCGATTTTCCAGCGCCGTTCGGTCCGATGATGCCGACTATCGCGCCGGCCGGTATCTTGAAGCTGAGATCGCTGATCAGCAGTCTGTCGCCATAGGCCTTCGAGACGTTCCTGAATTCGATGACTTCGCTCCCCAGCCTCTCCCCCACAGGGATGAAGATTTCCTGGGTTTCATTGCGCTTCTGGTATTCCTGGGAATTCAGTTCCTCGAACCTGGCAAGGCGAGCCTTCGATTTGGCCTGCCTTCCCTTCGGATTCTGCCTGACCCATTCCAGTTCCTGCTTCATCGCCTTGATTCTTGCAGCTTCCTGTCTTGACTCAAGCTCGAGCCTGGCTTCCTTCTGCTCCAGCCATGAACTGTAGTTTCCCTTCCATGGAATGCCATGCCCGCGATCCAATTCCAGTATCCATTCGGCGGCATTGTCGAGGAAATACCTGTCATGGGTCACTGCGACGACCGTTCCGGGAAACCGCGTGAGGAACTGCTCAAGCCATTCGACGCTTTCCGCATCGAGATGGTTGGTGGGCTCGTCAAGAAGCAGCATGTCCGGTTTGGAAAGAAGCAGGCGGCACAATGCGACGCGCCGCTTCTCCCCCCCGGAGAGGTGTTCTATTTTCGCGTCCCATAGAGGAAGCCTCAGCGCATCTGCCGCAACTTCCATCTGCTGTTCGGTATTGTGGCCGCTTGACGCTGCAATGATCGCCTCCAGCCTAGCCTGTTCAGCTGCAAGCGCATCGAAATCCGCATCTGGCTCGGCGTAGGCGGCATAGACGGATTCGAGTTGCTTCTGCGCCTCGAATACTTCCCCTAGGCCTTCCTCGACCGCTTCCCTGACAGTGAGAGAAGGATCGATCTGCGGCTCCTGGGGGAGATAGCCGATATGGATGTTCGGCATGGGGATGGCTTCGCCTTCGATATCGCGATCGAGACCCGCCATGATTTTAAGCAGGGTTGATTTCCCGGAGCCATTGAGCCCGAGTACGCCGATCTTTGCGCCGGGGAAGAATGAAAGCGAGATGTCCTTGAGGATCTGCCGCTTCGGCGGGACGATCTTGCCCACCCTGTTCATGGTGAAGACATATTGTGCCATGGCTGGTGTTGACAGTAATTTTGGAGTCTCGAAGCTTACCTCATGATCGGAATTTTTGGTAGGCGAAGCGCTTCAAGATCGACTCGATGGGCGCCAGGCAAAGTAACCATGTTAATGATAATGTTAATTATTCAGGAAAAGATGCCATAATAATTCTGCCGAAAGGCACGGAGCAAACCAAAACTTAAAGGAGATAAATAAATGGCTGATGCAATTCAGTTCACGAATATGGGCGGAGTTGTCGTACTGCTGGTATTTGCTGCTGTTTACCTCGGAAGCAGCTACCTTCACCAGAAGGGCCAGTAATTCAAAAGCCGGGGTTGCCCCGGCTTCATCACGCTTAGAATCGATCTTCCACCGAGCGGTGCGCCTCGAAATAGACTTGAAATTTCGACTCCAATCCGTTCTTCTTGCTGCACTCGACCGCATGATCGTGCCCGATGGGCAACTTGTGATGCTCTGCGGCGAAAGCCGATCCCGCCATGCCGAGCAGGAAAACTGCGACAAACTTCATGTCTTTCCCCTTCTGAAAATCCATGACTGCAATTGGATCGCACTCATGTAAACCGAGTGTTTCAGAAGCGTGAAATTTTGTGACGTGTCAGAACCCCATCCTCGACTTCCTCCTCGTCGCCTTCTCTATGTCGAGATCCTTGGCGATCAGGCGATCTCGGCCCTCCAGCCTGGCATTTCCGAATGCATCGATCAGGATTTTCCTCATGTCCCTGGGCGGAATTTCCGAAAGCATGGCGAGCACCCTCTCTTCCGGTTCGTCTGGAAAGCCCCAGTTGTGGTCGCTCAGGATGTCCCTGTAAACGGCAAGCGCAATCTTCACGGCGCCGCTGCTGTCAGGCCGGTCGATGAAATAGACATTCATCCTGTTGAGGATGGGCTCGGGTATGGCGCTTTCGTCATTGGCTGTCGCGATCCAGAGAATATGGCTCGCGTCCATCTCTATTTCTATGAATTCGTCCTTGAAATGCTCTGCCGTTTCCCGCTCGAGCAAGCCATAGAGGGCGCCCATCGGATCGTATCTCGAATCCCCGCCGCATTTGTCCACCTCATCCAGGGCCAGAACGGGATTGGCGAATTCTCCATTGACGAGCGATTGCGCGACCTTCCCCGGTTTTGCATTGTTCCACTGCGAAGATGCGCCGGACAGGATCCATCCTGCCGTCAGCGAATTCATCGAGATGAATTCGAAGCCGGTACCGAGCATCCTGGCCACGCACTTGGCGAAATGGGTTTTCCCCAGCCCGGGCTCTCCCAGAAGAAGGATAGGCGTGAAATTCATCGGTTCGTTGCCGAAAATGGCGAGCGCCATCTGCTTCCTGAGATCGTCTATGACCTCGGAAAAATTCGGCGCACGCTCGTAAAGGAAATCCAGCCCTTCCTCGCTGGAAGGCTTGACGATGTAGCGCACCCCTCCCGCGTCCTTCATCTTCTGGTAAACGGAATTGAGCGCATCGTTGGTCGATTCTTCCATCGCATGATCGACATCCGAAACGCTGTAGATGGACTTGTAGTCCGCAATGGGGATATGAAATGCATTGGTCATGACGATCTCCTTTGACTCAATGAAATCCAAGCATGAATCATGCCTGGAACATTTCCGGGTTTCTATCCTTCACTTCGAGATGAGGCCGCGCTTCAGGCAATCTTCATGGTAGCTGAAAACCACCTCGGGATTGGGGAGGGTGATCTTTTCGTCCTTGCCCTCATAATCCAGCCGGGTGAGGAAGTCCCTGATCACGCTGACCCTGGCCAATGGCTTGTCGTCAGCTCTCACGATGGTCCAGGGCGCGATAACATTATGCGTTCTGGCGAACATCTCGTTTCTGGCATGACTGTAGGCCTTCCAGCGATCCTGCGCCTGATTGTCTATTTCACTGATTTTCCATTGCTTCAGGGGATCGAGCTTCCTGTCTTCTAGCCGCCTTCCCTGCTCCTTCTTCGAAATATCGAGGTAGTACTTGAAGAGCTTGATGCCGGCATGCACCAGAAGGTGCTCGAATTCCGACACGGAACCCATGAATTCCTCGTATTCCGCATCGTTGCAGAAGCCCATCACCCGCTCCACCCCTGCCCGGTTGTACCAGCTCCTGTTGAAGAGAACCAGTTCCTGCGCGGCGGGAAGATGGGGGACATAGCGCTGGAAATACCAAGAACCCCTGTCCCTGTCGGAAGGTTTTCCCAGCGCCACGACCCTTGTTTCCCTGGGAGAGAGATATTCCACGATGCGCTTGATCGTGCCATCCTTGCCGGACGCATCCCTTCCTTCGAAAATGATCAGGATTCTTTCGTTGCATCTGATGAAGTGACGCTGAAGCTTGGTCAGCTCGATCTGGAGAAGATGCAAGGATTCCTCGTATTCCTTTTTCGAAATCTTCGGAAGCTTCATGTCTCACCTCACGCGCAAAGCATCATTATGCTATGCTTTCGGCCTGGAAAGAACATCCTTCAGCGCGGAAAGACAGAGCCTCACGTTCCTTTCATTGCAGGCGTGCCCCATCAGCCCGATCCGCCAGACTTTCCCCGCCATCTGACCCAGCCCCGCGCCGATCTCGAGCTGCCAGTCGGAAAGCAGCCTGCTTCTCACTGCCGCATCGTCGACGCCCTCGGGAATGGAAATGGCGTTGAGCTGGGGAAGCCTTTCGTCTTCTGGCACGAAAAAGCCGAGGTCCATGGCTTCGAGCCCTGCCTTCAATGCTTCGTGATGCTTCAAATGCCGCTTCCAGGCATTCTCCAGCCCTTCCTCCTGCAGAATCACCAGCGCCTCGTGAAGGCCATACAGGGCATTGATGGGCGCGGTATGATGATAGGCGCGCTTCGCATTCGTTCCCCAGTAGCCCATCACCAGGTTGAGGTCCATGAACCAGCTTTGAACCTTGCTCTTCCTGTTTCGGATCTTTTCCACTGCGGCTTCCGAAAAGCTCACGGGGGAGAGTCCGGGGGTGCAGGAAAGACATTTCTGCGTGCCCGAATAGATCGCATCGATTTTCCATTCGTCCACCTTGAGCGGGGATCCGCCGAGTGAGGTGACCGCATCGACGATCGTCAGGCATCCTTGGCGATGAGCGATCTCGACCAGCGTCTTGGCATCTGAAAGCGCGCCCGTCGAAGTCTCGGCATGGACGAAAGCGACGAACTTCGCATCCCTGTTCGTCTTCAAGGCGTCTTCCAGCTTCTGGGGATCGACAGCCCTTCCCCAGTCGTCCTGCACCATGACCGGGATGCCGCCGCAGCGCTCCACGTTTTCCTTCATCCTTCCTGCGAAAACACCGTTTTGGCAGATGACGACCTTCTCACCCGGTTCGACGAGATTGACGAAACAGGTTTCCATTCCTGCCGAACCAGGCGCAGAGACAGGCATGGTCAATTCGTTTTCGGTCTGGAATGCGTATTTCAGAAGCGCCTTGACTTCATCCATCATGCCCACGAAAACCGGATCCAGATGGCCCAGCGTGGGTCTCGACATCGCTTCCAGAACCCGGGGGCTGACGTCGGAAGGTCCGGGGCCCATGAGGGTGCGAAGCGGAGGATGGAAGGACTTGATGGTCATGTTTTTCCTTTCTTGGTTCAATTTCTCGTATATCCTAGAATTCTAGTCGGGTATGTATTCCAGCAGAGTCGGGGAGGAAATGCAACGGCCATGACGACCGAAGCAGGGAACTTGAAGGTTGAAAAAATCTGCGTCATCGGCGCAACAGGCTTCGTCGGGCGAAATCTGAGTGAAAAGCTTTCAGCCCTCGGCATCAGCGTCACTGTGCTGGCAAGGCAGCCTGAAAAGGCGCGCCTGCCTTTCGCGAAAGTCATCAGGCTGGAAGACCCCTTGCCATTTTCAGGAATGGACGCCGTGATCAACCTGGCAGGCATATTGCATGACAGGCAGGGAGGATTCGACTCTGTCCATCGACAATTGCCTGAAAAAATAGCCAAAGCCTGCATAGAAAACGGCGTGCCGAGATTTCTTCACATGAGCGCGCTCGGGGCATCCCCCAAGGGCCCCTCCGCATATCTCAAATCGAAAGCCGAAGGAGAGGCAGCAGTCCGGAAGGCGTGCCGGAATTCCGGAACGAAATACACGATATTCAGGCCCTCAGTAATCCTCGGCAAAAACGACCATTTCATTTCGCTCTTTTCCAATCTGATGAAGCTTTCCCCGATCCTGCCGATCGCATGTCCCCATTCAAGGCTTCAGCCCATCCTTGTCGACGATGTGACAAGCGCATTCGCAGACAGTCTGGCGCTGCCGCAAACGTACGACAAAACGCTCAATCTTTGCGGGCCTGAAATCTATACCCTGCTTGAACTCATCAGGAAAATTGCGGAATCGAGGGGTTTGAAGCGATGGCTCGTGCCGCTTCCGGATTTCCTTTCCGTTTTCCAGGCGAAGATGCTCGAATTCACGCCTGGACCGCTGATGACGCGCGACAACTACCTTTCCCTTCAGGTCGACAATGTCTGTGACGGGCCTTTCCCTTTCGAATGGCAGCCAGGACAAATCGGCAGCCTCCTTGCAGGGTGATCATTTCTTGCGCAGCTCTTCCGCCCCCGGAACCATGAATTTCCCGGTAGAACCGATCAGTTCGTCACGGTGCAATCGCGCCAGCTTTTCGATCATGTTCTCTCCTTCTGGCGTGAGATGGACTTCGACCTCCCTTTTGTCGCTCCTGCCCTTCTTTCTGCAGACGAGACCGAGTTTCTCGCACCTGGAGACAAGCGAAACAGCGCCATGATGGTGCGCCTGCAGCTTCTCGGCGAGCTCGCCTATGGTCGCCCATTCCCTTCCCTGATAACCCTTTATATGGAGAAGCAGGAGATACTGGAGGTGGGTCAGCCCATGCGCATGCACCGCCTCTTCGCTGAAGCGCAAAAAACGCCTCAACTGATAGCGGAAATTGGAAAGGGTTTCGAAATCCTTCTTGCTGAGCGCATCGTCTGCCATGATTCATACTAACTCCGTTTGGCTTCGACAGACAAGGGCGGACAAAGCCGTGGAAAAAAACTCCGCCTTTTCCCAAGACGGAGCAACGCTCTCCTCTGAAAGGACCTTTTGAAACACCGGACCGCTCCGTTGTATTATATTTTCAAAAAGGGTTGAATATTGTACAAATATATTTTGTGTAAAATCAAATGAAGGAATCCATGCAGGATATCAAGGCGAATGAAAGCGACAAGGCTCGCGAGACCTTGAAGCGATTCAGGATCGTATTCAGTTCCGTGAAAAAACATTTCGATGATATTGAAGCGCAATGCGGCGTGAGCGGCGCCCAGCTCTGGGCGCTATGGGAAATTTCACGCTCGCCCGGCCTGCGGGTATCCGAACTCGCCAATGCATTGCTCATACACCAATCGACGGCAAGCAATCTGCTCGTCAAGCTGGAGGAAAAAATGCTGATCAGAAGGGAGCGGGCCAGCCACGATCAGCGTGTCGTCAGACTGCACATGACGGAGAAGGGCAACGACATCATCGCCCGCGCACCCAAGCCGATGATCGGCCTGCTTCCCGATGCGCTTCAGCGGCTGCCGGAAGACACCCTGGCAAACCTTCTCGAATGCATGGACGCGCTGATTTCCAGGATGCAGATCAGGGATGACGAGGCGAACGCGAAGCCCCTTTCAGAACTTTGAATGATGGAACGGTATCGCCACCAGGAAAGACACAAGACGCATCGGATCGGATGGCTGCGCGCGGCCGTGCTGGGCGCGAATGACGGCATCGTCTCGACTGCAAGCCTGATCGTCGGCGTAGCCGCATCCGGCACCGGCAGGCAGGAAACCCTGATCGCCGGCATCGCGGGACTCGTGGCCGGCGCCATGTCGATGGCCGCAGGCGAATATGTCTCGGTCAGCTCCCAATCCGACATCGAACGCGCAGATATTGCGCGAGAAAAAATGGAGCTTGAAACGGACACCGAGCGGGAAAAACACGAACTCGCCTCGATCTATGTCAATCGCGGACTCGATCCGGAACTTGCCAGAGCGGTGGCTCAACAATTGATGGAAAGGAATCCGCTTGAAGCCCACATGCGGGACGAGCTGGGCATCACCGAAATAACCGGAACGAGACCTGTCCAGGCCGCACTCACCTCGGCCTTCACATTTTCGATCGGCGCCCTGATTCCGATCCTCATCGTGCTGGCCCTGCCGATCGGACAGGTGGTCCCTTTCGTGATTGCGACTTCGCTCTGCCTCCTCGGATTCCTCGGCGCGCTGGCTGCCCGTGCGGGAGGCGCCCCGGTTGCAATCGGGGCGATCAGGGTGCTGTTCTGGGGCATGTTCGCCATGGCGCTCACAGCCGGGGTGGGCGCGCTGTTCGGAAATCACTCGTAGCGAAGAAAATCCTCGGCCATCGCGTCATTGCCGAACCGGTCTATCATGTCCTCGATTTCCTGCAGCACCGTCTCGTCCTCGTCCTCCTCCAGCGCCCCTTCAGCAATCAGCTTCGCCGCGAGCCCCGAAGCGATCGATTCCCTCACGTCTTCCAGCGTGGGCGGACTGTCCATCTCGTCCATCACTGCCTCGATGATTCTCGACAGCGCCTCGCTCGCCTCGTTTTCCAGGAAATCCGCCGCATTGGCTTCTTCCCCGTATTCGGAAATCAGCGTCTCGAGTTCGTCAAGGAGGGAATCGCCATCATCGACATGATGCAGGTTTTCGGTTTCCTCGAATTCTTCGGGAACAAGGGATTCGACGAAATGCCTCAGCATTCCGAGCGTGACCGGCTCTTCGATTTCCGGATCGTTGATGCGGCTGGCGATGAGTTTTGCGAGTTCGGGGCTGACTGCGATATCGATCGGATTTCTGATCATGACAACATCCTTTCGTCAGTAAGTCCTACAATTTTGGCCGCAAAGAGGCAAAAATCAAGCTTGTCGATATTTTTTACACTTTGGGCGATCCGCGCTGCCAGCATCAAAATTTGCGATGTGACGTTTTTTTGCCCGTTCTTCCGAATATCGTCAACATTGGAAAGCCCTCCGGGCCGAAATGCTCAAAAACGCTGCTCGTTTCAGGCTGGCATGAAAAATGCTGAAGAAATCACGGATATTCTGACCGAGACCAAGCCTGTCGGCGAATTTTACACAGAATCCAGAAATTTGCCGGACTCAGTCAAAATATGATTTCATTTTATTGATAATTCATGAAATAATTTTATTGGCACGGAACGTGCTTATATCGAAGCAAAACATCATAGATATTTGAAATGAATACCAGGAAGCTTAAGAAGATCTGCATAAAGGGGAAGCCGATATTGCTTTTGGCCCCGCTTTTCTTTTTCGCTTCGCCTGCCCATGCAGGCTTCTACGCTTATGGCACGGGCCAGACAACCTGCACGGCATCAGGCTGCAATTCCCAGAACGCGAACGTCAATGCAAAGGTGACCTTCGACATCATCAGCTCGGATCAGATGATCGTGACGCTGACCAACCTTGAAACGAATATCGTCAGCGTCGGACAGGACATCAGCTCGCTCTTCTTCAACGTCAACAATGCGTCCTCTACACTGGATCTGTCGAAGGCCACCGTCACCATCTCAGGCCAGGAAGTAAACGTTACGCAAAACCCCAGCGGCCCGGGAGGCATCGCCTCTTCTGTAGGCACGCTGAATGCAACAGTCGGTTACACCGGCGCCTCGATTACCACGAGCAACGAAACCACGGCGACTCACTGGAGCAAGGACAAATACGGACTTAACGGCGTCACGCCCATCGCCAATAATCAGATGTTCCTCAATGACCTGAACAGTGGGGGGGCGCCGGCTCAAACCATCCTCGGCCCGGCCAGCAACGGAAATTATGGAAACATGTACTCCTCGGTCAATAGTTCGATCTATGGAAACGGCCCTCACAATCCTTTCATCCAGTATCAGGCAAAATTCAAGATCACCACTGCGCCTGGATTGCTTGCCAACGCGCAGGTCAACAACGTCCAGATCGGCTTCGGCACGGCGGCGGGGTGTTATGTACCGACGCACAAGGTCCCGGAACCCGGCATGCTTTCACTTTTCGCCCTCGGCGCCGCGGCCCTGGGATTCTCTCGCCGCAAGTCCGGGCATACCTGAGTCCGGTTTCTCAGCGCATCTTCATGAAGAATAGAAGGGCCCCTTTCGGGTCGATTTCGTAGGCAGTGACATCGTTGTCTCCGCCGTTCGCGACATAGGCGTATTTCCCTGAAGGATCGACGGTCACCGATTTGGGCGCATGTCCCGACTCGAACGGGCTGCCTTCGAGTTCAATGAGCGCCCCGGTTTTCTGATCGATCATATAGCCGGATACCCCGCCCAGCCAGTTGACCACGTAGATGTTCCTCCCCGAAGGGGCGATCGTCACCCAGAGCGGGGTCATGCCTGTCTGAAAAGGGCTTCCCTGCACGGGAGAAAGCCTGCCGTTCTTTTCTACGGAAAAGGCGGACAGGTTGGTCGTGAGGGAATTCGTCACGTAAAGATATCTGCCGGAGGGTGCAAGGGCAATGGCAAAGGGCCCTGAACCCGTCCTGAAGGGGCTTCCCTGAACCGCCTCGAGCGAACCGTCACGCCTGATTTCGAATGCGGAGACATCGTTTGAATTCGAGTTCGCCACGAAAACATGATTTTCGTCCGCTGCAATCGACGCTGGCGCCTTGCCCGATTCGAATGGGGAACCTTTGATTTCGTGCAATGCCCCCGTTCTTTCGTCTATCGCATAGGCTGAAATTGTGGTCGACCCGTAGTTCGTGACATAGGCATATCTTCCGGAAGGCGTCATCGCGATGAAAGTCGGATTCTTGCCCGCCTGGAAAGGGCTGCCTGGAATGGGCTTCAATTCTCCCGATTTCCGGTCTATGCTGAAACCTGAAACGCTCGTCGAGTCGGTGTTTGCCGTATAGGCGTATTTTCCTGAAGGGGTGACTGCGATCATGTTCGGCCCCCAGCCTGAAGGAATGGCCGAAGTCCTGAGCGGCTGCAGCATGCCGTTCGTTTTGACTTCGTAGATCAGAATGTTGCCGCCGTTAGAGTTCGTCACGTAGGCATATTTTCCGGAAATCGCGATCGAACTCGGCGTGATTCCAGCCCTCACCGTCCCGTTCGAGCGCAGCCTTTCGGCGGGGCTGTCCTGATTCTTTTTGAGTTGGGTAAGGCGGGAGTCGACGGGATTTGTCCGGGTAGGGCTGCAAGCTGCGAGAAAGAAGGGCAGGAACGCAAGAAACTTGTATGACATGATTCAGTCGCGAGATAAATTTTTATTATGCCGATTTTACAGTCTTTCCGGAACATCAAATAAGATGCATCAAGAATACATTAAATTTGACAAGACGAAAAACCGGCGCTAACATTGATCATGAATATATCATACGATGATGTATTCCAATGCGGTCTCCTGGATCGCATTGCGGCATTCGAGGGGGATCCCCTTCCCCCTCATTTTTTAGAGGAAATATCATGCCTGAAATCGATGAGGAAGGATATCTGATCGAGCCCCTCGACTGGAACGAAAAGGTCGCTGAGGAATTTGCCCGAAAAGAAGGCATCACGCTCACGGATGAGCACTGGGACGCGATACGCTTCATGCGGGAATATTACGCCGAGCACCAGGTCGCGCCGGACGCCCGATTCGTCATGAGGCATCTCGGCGGCAACAGGAACAGGCTCTTCGAGCTTTTTCCCTATGGCTATGTGAAGCAGACGTGCAAGATCGCGGGCATGAAGCGCCCGCGCGCCTGGAGCACGGGCTAGTCGAGCCTCAAGGTACGACGCCTGGATTTCTCCGTCTTCGGCATGTCGATCTCGAGCATGCCGTCTTTGAACTGGGCTTTCGCCTTTTCCACATTGACTTCGGAAGGCAGGCTGACGGTCCTGGAAAAGGCGCCGTGCACGATTTCGCTGCAGTAATAGCTGGCGTTTTCCGTTTCAGTCCTGTGATTAGTTTTGCCTTTGATCGTGACCGTGCTGTCGGTCATCGAAACATCGAGGTCCTTCCTGTCCACACCCGGCACTTCAGCCAGAAGCACGATCTCCTCATCCTTCTCGATGACATCTATCCTCGGCATGCTTTCGCCCATCCATTCGGCTGAAAACGGGCTCATCCACCGTCTCGGAAAGAAAGAGCCGAAAAGGCGCTCCATGTCATCGAAGGGGCTCAGCATCCGGACAGGTGCCGCCTTCTGTATTTCACCGCCATGCTTGATTTCGACTTCGTTTGCCATGATCCTCTCTCCTTTCATTTTTGAGATGTTTCTTTATAGGCCAGGAAAGGGTATTTTTTCAAGCATCTCACCTATACTGGCCAGATGGAGGAAAAAGCCCAAAATCCCTGGACGCGCGGCCTCTTCATGCTCCTTTTTGGCATGTTCTACAGCCTCGCGGGAACAGTGTTGCTCGTCGTGGCGACGGCCCAGTTCATTTTCCTGATCGTCTCGGACAAACCCAATCCGAGGCTGACGTCATTCGGCAACAGCCTCGCCGAATACATCAGGCAAATCGCCGCATTCCAGACATTCAATACCGAAGAAAAACCCTTTCCCTTCAGCGACTGGCCATAATCGATGAGGCTTTATCCGATCCGGACGACGCCCTCTTCCTGGTATCATGCGATGAGCCTCGCCATTCTGGTTTCCGGTCTCTCATTTACGCATTTTTCTTTCCTCGTCATTCTAGGCCAGGAGAAGCTCGCCGCGCAGGACAGTTTTTTCAGGGTAGCCCAGATCCGCGCCGACGAAGTGTCGCAAGGCCTGGCGCAAACCCTCCAGCTCGTCCGCTCGGCCGACGCCTACATCACCGCATCGAATCCCGTCAGACGGAGAGGCGTCTCATTCATTGATAGTCCCCCCTGGACCTGTCAACCGGATCAGGAAGGGTTGAAAAACTCCTTCATCATGAATGTTTCGAGGGCCTTGTTGTCTTTCGGCCTCGCCGAAAGGACAACGACGCTGCCCAGCCGCTCCGAATCCCAGTTGAAGTCGCCCTTGTAATACCGCCTGATGATCTCGATCATCTTTCTGACGACTGCGAGCCTGACATGCCCATCCGGCGCGTCGACATCGAACACTTCCTTGTGGGAATTGCTGTATTCCGAGTGCCATCCCCTGAAGGAAAATTCGGCCGAGTTGTCGTCGATCCTGATGATCTGGAAAATGCCGCTCGTGCCATGCTCCGGCTTTTCGCTCGGCGGAGAAGGTCCGACTGCAGGTGCAGCCTGGGGATAATCATTGGATCCGGCATCACGCCGCTGTCTCATTGCATTGACGTAATCGAGGAAGCTCATTTTCGGCTGCTCGACCTGTCTTGGCTCGGGAATTTGCTTTTCCCGGACAGGTTTTTCCTGAACAATCCTGTCCTGACTTTTGCTTGCAGGCCGGTTGACCGCAATGATCTTTCTCGTTTCCATGCGGGGTGTTTCATGCGGGGCAACAGCCGGCTTTTTTATTGGCGCCAGCTCGACATCGAGCGGCATGTTCATGGCCTGCGCCGGATTCTTCAATTCGGGCGGCCTGTGCAGCCCGAAAAGGAAATAGGCATGAATCAGCAGCGAGAGCAGGATAGCGATGGCCAGGTTACGGCTCATCGGAATCTCGAAAAAGACGTCCCTTCTCCCCAGGAAATCGGCGTCTTCCCTTCCCCATTTATTCAGTCCAGCGTAATGCATGGGGTAGGTCATTGCCTTTCTTCGGGAATCATCTTGTAGCCTCGAGCGCCTGGATGCGAGATTCTCCTCCCGGGAAGAAAATATTTCAATCCATTGAGCCAGCCCGCTTTCCGGGGACTATGCCGAAAGCGCCTGGATGGCTGGAATGGAAGTCTTCGCGGCCGCCCGGGTGAACGACATCGATGCCGAGGAGATGGCGCAGATCTTCGATAGCATACTCGGAAAACCGCATTGACGAGCTCAGGTCCAGAAGGCGAGATCAACTTCCAGGAATTCTTCGAACGGAATGTAATGCGAGCCGTCGCAGGAAAAGGTCAGTCCGACCACGCCATTGAAAATGTTCAAGGTGCCCGAGCGAAGATAGAATGTTTCGTCCATGTATCTCAGATTGCGGAAGGCATCCAGAATCTCGTGCAGTTTTCCGGACGGGACGAGCGCATTGTCTGGATAGGGCATCCTGGGATAGGCGAGGCAGATGTCCGGGTCGATCAGCGCATCGATGTCCAGGAGCCTGTAACGGTAGGGGTCTCCCAGCACCCAGATGACGGCCCGGCTGCTCGAGAAATGCAGCATCACATGGTAGACGCCGTGATAGATCATCAATTCCCCTATCACCCCCAGCACGACATCGATTCGCCTGTCCATGTCGCTTTCCGCCCTGTTCTGATGGAAAACGGTGTCCCGTATGGAGGGATCCCCCTTCAGCTGACGCCAGTAAACCGGCTCCTTGTAGAGCTTTCCTGTCAGGGGAAGGTCGTGAAGATCGAAATCCGTTCCGATGAATCCAAGGATACTGCCGCCGGAATCGCGCACCATCTGGATCGCTGTGACTCCGGGAAGCCTGTCGTTTGCGCTGATATAGGCATCCGAGAGCAGCGCACCGAAGCCCGGCACGATCCTGCAAAGCCTGGAAAGATCTCGTTTTGCCATCCTCGCGCCATTAACGCCTAACTGGATGCCGTTTTCATCCAGTGCATAAAGCGACTTTCCGTATGGAATAGATTGCAGCATCCTGAGAAGATGCGCATCGAGCGCATCCCTGTCGTGCCAGAATGAGACGCAGCTCTCCGCCACTCTCTGAAGCGGCTCCTGCAAAAGCCCCATGAGCGCTTCGCGCTGATGATAAATGCTTTCCTGCAATGTTTCACCAGAATGAATCATTTCCTCACCTGCATCATTCCCTCACTTAAGCTTTGTCTGCCGGAACGCGCATAAGTTCTGTTTGGGAACCCTTTCGAGATTCAATTTTGAGGCAGAGTGGCATAAAATACCCCCGGTATGAGCCAATACCGCCGGAAAATAAAAACTGCACAGCTTTTCGCGCTTTCTATTCTATCCATGACCCCCGCTCTCGGATTCTTCAGGATCGACCTCGCTTCGGCCAGCTTCTTCATCCCGGGGCGGCAGGCCGAATGGTCCATTTTTTCCTTTCTCGCGGGGCTCGCCCTTTTCACGGCGACAGTTCCTGCCCTCCCCTGCTTGACCATGGGCGCGGTCTGGTGCGGCCGGGCCTGCTTCCTGCCGGGATGCGCTATGATGGCATGGGGGGTCGCAACCCATGAGGTGGTGAGAAAAAGCTGATGATTGAACAGCAACAAATCCAGAGGGTCGCCCATGCATGCACCGGACAGCGCGCGAGCATCGAGGCTGCCTGCAATGGCAAGAACATCATGGGATGCTACCGTGCCTCAGCCTGCAAATGCGCTTGTTCGCTCAAGCAGGATCCCGCAAATGCGCTCGCTGACTCCTGGCGGCAATGCGTCAGGAATGACTAGCCGCCTTGAAGGCCTGTTTCTCAGGCTGAAAAAACACCCCGGCCAGAAAACCGCACAGACCGCCAGGATGGAACCCTCGGGCACCCTCTTCACTGAGGTGCAGCGCCGCATCGGCATGTATCTTCGCGCTTTATGGGGAAACGATTTCCTGATGACCCAGACCGGGCGGGATTTCCGGAATCATCCCGGATACAAGCCTTCTCTGCAGCAGCAGGCCATTTATCTTCCGGATGCCTATGAAGATCATTTCGGCGTCCCGGGATCCGAAATCTATCGCGCGGCATCGGCTCACGCCGCAGCCCATGCCGTTTATTCAGGTGAGCCCTTTCCCGTCCGTTCGCTGGATAACTGGCAAATCGCGGTGATCTCCGCGATAGAGGATGCGAGAGTGGAAAAACTGGCGATTCGGGAATTCCCGGGACTCAAGCAGCTCTGGTCGAGATTGCATGTCGCCACTCCCCAAGGCAGGGAAACGGCGGGGGAATATCTCGACAGGCTCGCCCGGGCGCTTCTCGATGAAAAATATAGTGATGACGACCCATGGGTCGAAAGAGGGAGAATTCTTTTCAACCAGGCTGATCCGGGGGAAAGCCGGATATCGATGGAAATCGGCATCGAACTCGCGCGCGAGTTCGGAGCGAAGAATATCCCTTTCAGGCTGAACGCCGATCTTCTGAGCGCCCCCTACCGGGACGACAACCGATATCTGTGGGAAGGGAAGAAAAGCGTATTCGGCAAGGCGTCCAGACGCCGCGCCAAGAAAAGGGTGCACAAACTCGCAAGCCTTTTCGGCATGACTAATGAAGTTGCGAGCGAATCGGATGGCGAAAACACGAAGAAGGTCTCCGTTCTTTCGGCCATCTTCAATTTCAAGCTGGATTTCGGGAACATCCATGAAAGGGAAGAAAGAGGATCGATTTCGGCTCCTTTCCATTATTCCGAATGGGACTATCAGGCCCAGATGGAACGTCCCTCCTGGGTCCTTCTGCTGGAAAAGAAGGCGAGAATCGGCGAGCTGAAAATCATAGACGAGATCATCGCCCAGCATAAGCACCTCATATCCAGAATGAAAATCCTGCTCGATGCCATTCAGCCTGAAGGCGTGCAGCGGATCAGGAAGCTCGAGGAAGGCGACGAGATAGACATCAATGCGGCGATACGCGCCCAGATCGACCTTCGCATGGGCATACAGCCGGACACCCGGATCATGATGAGCTCGGTGAGGAAAACCAGGGACATTTCCGTTCTGGTGCTGCTCGATCTCTCCAAATCGACGAACCAGAGGGTCAAGGGGCAGGACCATACCGTGCTCGAACTGACGAGAGAAGCCTGCGTGCTGCTTGCAGATGCCATCCAGAAGGTCGGCGACCCTTTCGCCATCCACGGCTTCTGTTCAGACAGCCGCCATCATGTCGAATATTACCGCTTCAAGGATTTCGACCATCCCCACGACAACGCCTCGAAGGCAAGACTTGCCGGCATGGCAGGCGCGCTCTCGACCAGGATGGGTGCCGGGATACGGCATGCTGCCCACTACCTGGAAAAACAGAAATCGTCGAAGAAGCTCCTCATGGTCATCACGGACGGCGAGCCTGCGGACGTCGACGTAAGGGATCACAAGTATCTTCAATACGATGCCAAGAAGGCTGTCGAGGCCGCGGCAAGAAGCGGCATCGTCACCTATTGCATGAGCCTCGACCCGAAAGCGGACCAGTATGTGTCGCGGATTTTCGGCCAGAGGAACTACATGGTCATCGATCATGTGAAGCGGCTTCCGGAGAAGCTGCCCATTCTCTATGCCGGACTCACCCGCTAG
>JAJZTQ010000031.1 GCA_021848825.1 Pseudomonadota bacterium | reverse complement strand
AGTCGAATTTCCAGTCTGTTCCTGCTTTGTCGCTCAATACGCCTATCCTCCCGCCGTTGTCGAATGAGATCCTGAATATTTCCCATTGCGCATCGGTGATTCCCCCCTGCTTGCGTGAAGCGCCTCCCTCGTCCCACTGGATCACGACTTCCCGCCCTCCAGCCGTTTCGAAATACCCCAGCCCGGAGACGCTGCCATAATGCCAGGCCCAGGCTGCACCGAACTGCGCGGCCTTAAGCGTTTCTCCTCCGATTTCATGCAGACTGCCTGCCAATATATTGCTTTCCTTCGAGCTCATCTTCTTTCCTCCTTGTCGTTACGTATCCTCAAGGTAGACCAGCCGAAGCAGGAGTCAAGAAAGGGGGGCTGAGTCGATCGACGCCGCGATGGTGCTCAGGAACGCAGGGCATCACAGCGGTTTCAAAATCATATTGATTTTGCATGGCCATTGCGCCATGATGATCCGCTTTAGCTGGGGGGAAGAAATGGCAGACAGAATAAGAATGTGGGCGGCTTTGGTATGCGTTGGATTTCTCGCGGCGTGCGCAGGGCCGGTTCCGAAGATCGATGCAAAGGGCGGTTCGCTCGCAAAGATCAGGACCATCGATGTTATTCGCCCACGGGAGCTTCACGGCTATCAGGTAATGTATTTCGGAAATCCTGGTGTTGTTTTCGGACTGGTGGGCGGACTCGCTGCTGCCGCCGACCAGGTCAGCAAGACGGAGAGACTTTCCAAGGAGCTTAACAAGCAGGGCGTTTCTATTACGTCGGAGCTCGCAGACGACGTCTCGGCCGATCTGAACAAGATGGGTTATGTCGCCAAGGTGGAGAACGGCCCTTGGGAGAGGCATCAGGACGGGAAGTACGAACTGGCTTTCGATAAAATCAAGTCCGACGCCGATGCCGTCCTGGTGTTGACCCCGACGATTGTGGGATTCGTCGCGCCGTCGTCACTTTCGGATTATTTACCGACTATAACGACAGTTGCGACGCTCGTGGGAAAGGACAGGACAGAGCAGCTTTATAGAGGCTACCATGCATCCGGTTGGGAACCGAAGGCTGGCGGCTGGAAGGATACCCCGGCAAAAAAGACTTTTCCCAATTTCGACGCGTTGATGGCTAATCCCAGGGCTTGCGTGGCATCGCTGAACGATGCAGCCGCGGCCATTGCGGACTCGGTCACTTCCGATCTCAAGAGGCAGAGCTCCGCCGTGGCTGAATCTGCGGTCGCAACGCCCCAGTAAGTAGAAGCTGACGGCTGCCGCTGGCAAAAAAATTAATTGGACACATTCATGCGATTAAACCTGATCCGAAGCGTATCCGTATTGCTCTTTGCCATATTCGTTGCAGGGTGCGCGACAAGCCCCAATGCTGTGCGCCCTGAAGCAATGGCGAAGATCAGGAGAATCGGTGTGATGTCTCTGGCGGCAAATAAATTCGAGCGGAAATATACCGGTTTCACCGTCTTCGGAAACGAAATCGAAAGCAAGGATATTTCTGACTGGAACATCGATCAAGAATTCGAAGCGCAAATGGCCGTCGCACTTTCCAAATTGGGATACCAGCCGGTTCTCATGAGCTATGACCGAAAGGATTTCCTGCATGTGTATGATCTGCACGGGCCGTGGGATGCCCCCGCCTATCGCACACCGAACTGGGATGCGATTCAGGGGAGCCTGACATCGCTAGCGGAAAAGAATTCCCTCGATGCGGTAATCGTGGTGGCAAGTGCAGATTCTCCAGATTTCTTGGCAGACACGAACCAGTTCCTGCGCGGTGCAGGATTTTATTCGCGAGGGATCGGGGGAAGAACGAAGGTTTCGGTGCTGCACTTTTTCGCCTCAGTGGCGATTGTTGATGGCCATACCGGAAAAGTGCTCGCGACGAGGTGGCTCTCCACGATGCAGGAGGGCAACTGGGGTGAGATCGCTCGAGCTTCTCCAATGGCAGATGTTTCGCCCGATTTGTCGAGAGCGAAGCTTTCTGCGATTGACGCGAAAACATGGTCCGATATTCGCCTCGAGCTGGTCGGTCTCCCGAAGGATGCATGGGAGCCGACCTTCAAGGCGCTTATGCCAACCCATTAGGCCGCAGTTCGGAGCCAGGCCCCTCACCGACTCGCCGTAGCGGGGGGGCTCTGAGAAGTGCCGACTTCCTTGAGTTCTCTTGATGCGATGACGAAATATCCGCTGCGAGTCGCTCATGGTTCTCCGGAACCCAACAAACATCAGTGCAAGGCCTAGCCTCAGCCAGGCAAAATTGCGCGGGGCAGCCAACTCTGCCGCCCCGGCGGCCGTCAATCGATGCGTTTGATTTCGATATGCGCAACCGGATCGCGCCAGTCGTAGATGGATGGACTCAGCCCGCCGATGCCGTGGATGCCTGCATGGACATAAACATAGCCTTCCGCGGGAGCAGGATCATGCGCATGTCCGCCGCAGGGCGGGCCCGGCACGAAGGCGCAGTTTTCAGAATTGGCTTCGCTACCCGCGTCGTAGGCGATTGCGTCGACCGCCAGATTGCCGTGATCGGGCGCCCTCAAGCCGCGCATTGCCATGAAGGCATCGTTGCTGGAAACCAGCATCGCTGCGGCCGAAATCCGCGAAAAGCGGCCGGCTGTTTCAATGTCTATCGTCTCGGAAGCGCCGGGCTTGAGCACGCCAGTCGCCACCGCTGTTTTGTAGACGGAGTGCATTCCACCCGCGCTGGCCAGCAGCATATCTGCCGAACCTTCTTCGGCAAGCATGGCCAACTCCGGACTCGCCGGGCTGCCGAGGCTGAACATCTGGTAGTTGTCGTCGTGCGCGATGACGGCGACCGGCGACAAGATCTGTCCCCGGGTAACATTGGTTATGGTGACCGCATAGTGGCGAACGCCGTCCACATCATCCGCGTAAGCGCCGGGACCTGCAAGCATTGAAGCGAGTGCGACTGCGCCGCAGAGTATCGACAGAAGCGATTTCTTCATGGTGGTTCCTTTCATCAAGTAGGGGTATCGGAAACAACGACAAAAGATAAGCCGTTGTACTCGAGCGTTGATTCGGTGAGACAGGAAAAAAGGTTACACGCCGGAAAAAGCGAAAAGGCAGGCCAGCCGGAGGGGATGAAAATCGGATCCGGCCCATTTCATGCGTATTGAAACTATTATTGAAGAAGGCAAGGCTTCGATCCGCAGATCATGCCTTTCGTGCTGCGGCCCGATTCCGGTTCATGACGAGGGGGTGACCTGACTATTGACTAACACGAGATCCAAGATGCGTTGTTTCAATCGAAGCTTCATTTATTGCTGGATTTCGATTTGCGCACTGGCGGGCATGCCGCAGGTTGGCCGCGCGCAGGATACTTCCTTCTCCGACCAAGTCCGGGCCACTTGGGACGGCGCCATGGCCGGGTCATCCGAACTGTATGTTCCGGTATATACCTGGCATAACCCCAATGATTATAATCAGGGACAGATCTCCAGCTTCAACGACAGGCCATGGGGTATCGGTTACGGGAAGGGCTATCGCGATCAACGGCAGGGTTGGCACGGGTTCTATGCGATGGCCTTCGAGGACTCCCACTTCGACATCGAACCGGTAGCCGGCTATGCGCACACCTGGAATGTGATAAGCTGTTCAAGTGGCCTTGATCTGGGGCTGGGATATACTGCCCTCGTGACCCTCCGCCAGGATGTCCATTCCTACCGTATTCCCATTCCGGGGCTGCTGCCTCTGGCGTCCATCGGGATAGGGAAAGTCTCGTTATTCGGCACATATATTCCGTGGGTCAACAACCATGGCGGGGTGGCATTGTTTTTCCTGAAAATAGAGCTGTAGCGGCATCTTGTGCGATCGGTCGCCCTCGTACCGGCGGCGCAGAAGGGGAGATAAGTTCGACCCCAAGATAGGTCACTGCAAAATTTGCATATTTTCCAAGTCGGACTATAATCTCCCAATACGGGAGGAATTCGATGCGGGTGATCGCCAAGAGCACGCTGGTGAAGTTCTGGAGCCGGCCCGAACATTCGGATTCGGAGGGTGCCCTGAGAAGCTGGTATGACGAAGCTCTCAAGGCCGCCTGGGAGACCCCACAGGATATCAAGGCGCAGTACAGGAGTGCGAGCATTTGCGGCCAAAACCGTGTGGTGTTCAATATCGCGGGAAACAAGTACCGGCTCGTTGTCGAAATGCAATATGGAGCTGGAATCGCTTGGGTGAAGTTCATCGGAACTCACGCGCAATACGACAGGATAAACGTGGAGACGGTCAATGAATATTAAGCCGATCAGGAACGACGAGGACCTGCACGCCGCGTTCAGGCGGCTCGAGAAAGTATTCCAGGCGAAAGAGGGCACTCCTGATGCCGACGAGATGGAAATCCTGATCGCGCTTATCGAAGCCTACGAGCAGAAACACTATCCGATCGCTCCGCCGGATCCGGTGGATGCGATCAAGTTCAGGATGGAGCAGCAGGGGCTCACCCAGAAGGACCTGGAGCCTTATATCGGGTCGAGCGGGCGCGTCTCCGAGATCCTAAACCGCAAGCGGCGGCTGAGCCTCCAGATGGTCAAGCGCCTGCACGAAGGACTCAAGATCCCCTACGAGAGCCTGCTTTCGGCGTAGGCAGGATCGCAGCGTGAGCGGCCTGCGGAATTAAGTATTGTGAAAATCGTCTAGCGGCCTCCGTCACTGAAGCGGCTTGGGTTAAAGTGAGTTTTGGAACTTGCATTAACCACAGAAGGCCCAGAAATTTGTATCCCGGGAATGCCGCGAAGCAGGTCATGATGCGATCCGGAAAGATCCCTCCCTTTCTCGGGATGTGCTCACCCTAGTTGACGTGCTCCGATTCCAGCTCTTCCGTGATCCGGCTATGAAGCCCGCCTCCAGGGTAATAATCCTCAATGATGGATTTGACATGGCTCTTGATCTCAGGCACATACCAGAACGCCGCGTATAGTTTTCCGCCCACAGGTTTGGGCGTTCTTGGTCCGGTGGTTTTCGCCAGTGATACCGAGTTGCCATTGCCTTTCGCAACTTCCGCGGAGGCGGAAGGGCCTATCTCGGTGAACTCCTTAGACCATTCGCCTTCCATCTCCACCTTGAGCGCATGAAAGGTGCCAGCCGGCACCTTGATGTCAGTCCAGCCTATTACGGCGTAGTGCTTGATGATTTTTTCAACTTTGATGGCCGGAGTTGGTGCATTCGCTGAAATGTCAAGCTTCCACTCCTTGCCCGGTGTCAAAGGAAAATCATAGGGGCGGTTCATAACAACCATCTGCCCGTTGACATTTTTGGAGGCGCTCCAGTCCGAATTGAGCAATATTTCCTTTGGCAAGCCCGTGCTGTCTATTTGCTTTACCGATACGGAAAAAGACTTTGTCCCTGCCCGGGTTATCGTGGTCTCAATTCGTCGTGTCGTGGATACCATGCCGCCGCCGGGCGCAACGGCCTTTTCTTCCGTGAGGCTGTAAACCCAATCGTCGCCTTCGGCAACATTGGGCGCATTGACCGATTCGACTCTAGCCGAAACGCTTGATGAGACCAAAAGAACAAAATAAAGCGAGTATGCAAAGAATTTCTTGTTCACATTCATGACTCCCCGTGTGCAACCGGTTTTTAATCTTCCATGATGACTCGTTCGGCTTTTCGCTTGGAACGCTTGGCAAGACGTGCTCGGATCTGGAACCGTGAATCGCGCGAATCATACGTCATTCAATCCCGGAAGTAATCATATGGGCAAAGCTGGTTAAGATCAACATCATTTCAATATGTTAGAGTCGATCTAAAAATCGACGGCTTTGCAGGTTTGCCGGCACAGAACGAAGACATGGCAGGTGCACAGGGGCGGGCAGGCGAGAGATTTCAGTCGAGTTTTTCAGAAACCGGGCACAAACAAGATTTTCTTTCTCCTTCGAGCAGGTCGTCACCTGCCATTGAAGCTGTGAATTAAGTCTTGTGTACCCGGAATTCTCGGCGAAATGTGCCCCGCCGGGATTGCCATGATATCCATTAATTCAGATTGGTACGAAACGTTTCATCGTACAAAAGACAATAAAGCCTTTAGCAAGTGGCCAGCCGTTGACAGCTCTCCAAGTAGAATTGAGACAACGACAAAAACAACACCGGTAATAAAGGTTGTGACGCGTCTTTTTCTTGTGTCCAAAGGTTTAATTTCATATGAAGCGCGACCGAGATTGACCACGTAATCCAACATGAGGGCTGCGACAATGTAGTAAAAGCCATAACAGCCCAGAAAGACTGTTGGAAAAACTAAAAGGAAAACGTTTTCAGTTGGAGGTGGCATTTCAGTAGGGGGTGATGGGTTCGTTTTTTCAATATCGCAGGTATTTTGGGGTCTTGAAATGTAGCATTCTCTCCACGCCTAATACCCTTCCGACTATCCTACTCCCCCGGCCGGTCAACTCCAACTGTCCGATCTGACAGGAAATTCCGATACGAGGCAAATCGGTCCCGGATTTGCGCTTTCTGATATACTGGAACGTCAACAAGGAATCTCGCCGTGCAAAAGCCAATCAATATTCCCGTCGTCCCTGCACCCACCGAGCAAGTGGCCGCGAGCAACTGCGACGGCAACGAACTCGTTGCGCTCATGGTGCTGGGCGACAGCATGGAGCCGGAATTCATCGAAGGCGAAGTGCTGGTCATCGAGATGAATGGCGTTGTCGGTGAAGGCGCATTCGTCGTGGCAGAAACGGCCGAAGAGGGTTTCATCTTCCGTCAGCTCATACGCGACGAGCAGGATGGCTGGCAACTGCATGCGCTGAATGCGGCTTATCCCGACATCGCCCTCTCGGGGCTGAAATCGATCAAGGGCGTGGTGACGCAGAAGAAGAAGCCGGGAAGGCGCAAGGCCATGAAATACTATGGGACAGGGGTGTGATGGCAGGTTTCTGAAAAACCAAGGTCTGTCATTGATCGTCGTAAAATCTCGAAATCATCCCTGCCCTTGCCTGTTCAATTCCATTTCATCGTTGAAGTACCAAACAATCCGGCGGGCCATTCATCGCCACCCAACCGGATTGGACGTGGAGGCGGGGTTGGCGGCGAGCCCAAGAGCGATTTTGGGGTCTTGAAACATCGCACGCTTTACCAGCCGAAAACCATTCCGACAATCCTGTTCCCGTAGCCCGGCAATGCTAACTGTCCTGTCTGCCGGAAGGCAGGACAACCTGCCTTGCAATTTAGTATGATGTCGCCACTTTTCAATATTCGAGACCGAAAATGAGCGATATGCCGAATTGTCCGAAATGCAATTCATCCTACTCGTACAAGGACGGAGAAATGTTCGTCTGCCCGGAGTGCGGCCACGAATGGACTGCTTCCGAGCCGGAAGCTTCTTCAGACGGGCTGGTCGTGAAGGACGCCAACGGCAATCTCCTGACGGACGGCGATACGGTCACAGTGATCAAGGACCTGAAGGTCAAGGGATCTTCCCTTGTCGTCAAGGTCGGAACGAAGGTCAAGAACATCCGGCTGGTGGAGGGCGATCATGACATCGACTGCAGGATCGACGGAATCGGCGCGATAAAGCTCAAATCCGAGTTCGTCAGAAAGGCCTAGAGAAAGGCCGGTCCGCAGAGGACGAATCCGGGATGCAGGGCGCCGGCATCCTGCCGGCCGGGTCGGGAATCGGACATTCTTTCGAGACGTTCACCCGGTTTCCTGGCCGACTGCATCAGGCGGGGGATAGGCCGTTTCTCCTGCCACGAAGACGAGCCGGGATTCTTTTCTCTCGTTGACCAGAGGAACCGCCCAGACGAGCCGATCAGGCGATCTGTCATAGGTGAGGAAGGGTTTTCCGGTGGTCTCGCCGGGTCGGCAATTTACGCGCTTTTCCGGGACAAGCCAGTCCGAGAGGGCCTGATCGCTCCGGTAGGTCGAGAAGCGCTTGAGCGTTCCGTCAGGGAGGAATTCGTAGAATCCGGCTATCAACCTTCCGGAGCTCACCGGAACGAACCAGGAATGCAAACCGCCTTCCGGAGAGCGGACTTCGATGGGTTCCTCGACAGCGGTATTCGACTGTCCGCTCTCCCGCAGCAGTTTCCGAGCCAGGGCCAGAATGGATTGCGCATCCCGGGCCTCGCGCATGGCTAGACCTGCTTCAGCACCGCCGTGAACGCATAGCGATAGGTCTGCGTGGCAAAATTCTCCCACCTGGTGATGACGCCGCCGGCATTGGGATGCGCGCAGTCAGTGGGAGGCCATGGATCGTAAACCAGCAGCCCCATGAATGGAGGCTGGCTGGCAAGATGGATCAGATTGTGCGTATAGCCTGCTACGGTGCGTGAATGTCCCGGGATGAAGCTGATCAGGGGACGGTTCGCCCTGATTTCGGATTCGAAAGTCGCCCATCCGGGGTTGGCAATGGCAGTGGCGTCCAGCGTATTGGAAGACAGCTTTTCTATCGTGTCGACGACCCTGTGTTCCTCGCCGTAAGGAAGTCCGTTAGGGGCATCGCAGGTTCCGAGCTGCATTTCCTGGGCGAGCCTGGGCTGATCGTACCGGTATCGATAGAAATTCATCAGCATTTCGACGCTGGCGGCAACGCACCACACATTGGTCTGCTGCCCGCGAAGTTCGTAACAGGGATGGTGGTCCGCGGTCCTGGGGGAATAATGGATTTCACGGGTATCGACGAGCACGATGGGGATCCTGATATTTCTCGATATCACGACAGGGTTCAGTCTGGACACTTCGGGAGATTGCCATATCTCCAGACGCTTCCTGAAGCCTTGCAACCTGGCTTGCCTGATCTCAGCTGGCATCTCGTCGATGAAGCTCCACCGCTCGAAATTGGAGGGTGCCAGCGGCTGGCGCCGGGGTGCCTGCGGGGGCACTTCCTGCCATGTTTGCCACTCCAGCATGAGCACTTCCCTGTCTTTCAGCTGGAATTGAAGCGCGATCTTGGGGAAGCTGTATGCCACGAAACGAATGCTGTCGTAGTTCAGCGACCTTTTGCGCGCTGCGGCGACTGCCTCCCTCAGGACCGCTTTTTCGTCCCACTTCGCTCCCATGCTCACGGCAACGAGGGGCTCACCGAGCGCCTCATTCGCGGCGAGGTCGGCATAGCCTGACACCGCCGCGCCGCGGCTCAATGGCATGCGGTAAAAGAGCAGCGTACCGTTTATATCGTAGATCGGGGTTCCCGCTGCAGGAATCTTCAGGTTGTCGAATTCCTTGCCGAGCGCATTCGTCGTGCGCAGGGCATTCAATTCGAAACCTGCAAGCCTCTGAATCTGTTCGACCGGAACCGGCATGATGACCTCCTTTATCAGTTCATGTCATCACATTAGTTTACGGTGCGGGAATTGCAAGATCGGATCCGGGAGCGAAGAAAGTATCTGAAAAGGACCCCGACTCCTACTCCCTTGAACGGACGACAGCTGCTAAAATCCGGCAGATGATGAATGCAGAATCATGAACCGGTCTGTCACGCTCCGGAGCATAGGACTGAGGTGGTTCATTGTGGCCCCGATGTTGCTATACGGCTGCGCTTCCCTTCCTCCCGGATCGGGTGCGCCTAAGCGGCTTTCCTACGCCTATGCGCATCCGGAAGAAACGCTTCTTGGAAAGCAGTTCGGCAGGGATGCGAGGCGGCATGCGGGAGATTCCGGCTTCTTCCTGATCAACAACGGCACAGACGGACTCCTGACGCGGCTAGAACTCGTTCGCAAGGCACAACAGACCCTTGATCTCCAGTATTACATCTTCCGTGGCGACAATTCGGGACTGCAACTCGCTGATGCCCTGCTTCGGGCCGCCGACAGGGGGGTGCGCATACGCATCCTTGTCGACGATGGCGACACCGAAGCCAGGGATGACCAGTTGAAGCGCCTGGCCCTTCATCCCAACATCCGGATGCGGGTCTTCAATCCTTTCGATTACCGCGGTCATTCCAGCCTTTTTCGCGCAATCGAGTTTGCGCTTGACAAAGGCAGGCTGGACTACCGCATGCACAACAAGCTTTTCATTGCCGACAATGCCGCCGCATTGATCGGCGGGCGCAATATCGGGGATGCCTACTTCCAGATGAGCCCCCTCTCCCAGCTCGGGGACGACGACCTGTTCACGGTCGGCCCCATGGTGAAACAGCTTTCAGGGACATTCGACCAATTTTGGAACAGTCCATTGGCCGTTCCTGTCGAAAAACTGTCGGACGAAAACCCGGATGCAGATTCCCTGGCTTTTTTTCGAAAGAAACTGGAAAAAAGCTGCAAGCGTTGCGACGCCGAGCGAGCCGAAGGAGAGCCGCTTGAGAGCCTGATTTCAGGGCGATCCCGGCTGATCTGGGCGCCTGCCAGACTGGTCTACGACAGCCCTGAAAAAAAGCTTGTGGAGGACGGAAAAATGGCCGGGCATCTGATGCATCGGGTGGTCGAAAGGCGGCTCGCCGATGTCCGGCACGAGCTCCTCCTGGTGAGTCCTTTTTTCGTTCCCGGACGGGACGGCATGGCGCAATTCAAGGCGATGCGGGCGAGGAATGTGGATATCCGAATCCTGACAAACTCCCTGAATTCGACCCATGTGCTCATCGCCCAGTCGGGATACATGCATTACCGTCTGACCCTGCTCGAGGAAGGCGTTCATCTTTTCGAAATCAAGGCAGCCCTCGGCAGTTCTCTCGGGAGCGGGGAGGGCGGAAAGATGCTCAGATATGGCGCCTTCGGCTTGCATGGCAAGATGTGGGTGCTCGACCGGAAAAGCGTGTATATCGGTTCCATGAACCTGGACGAACGATCCGAAAGGCTCAACACGGAGATCGGTCTCATCATCGACAGCCCGGAACTCGCAAGACAGGTTGCCAGGCGCTTCGAAGACCTGACCCGGCCGGATAATGCCTACAGGGTCCTTTTGTCGTACAAGAACGGCAGGCCCGGACTGGTTTGGCAAACCAGGGAGGACGGCAAAATCGTCGATTACGGCACTGAGCCTGCATCGAGCGAATGGCGCAAGCTGGAAGTCGATCTGATGACTCACCTGGATGTCGATGGCGAGCTGTAACGGATCGCCATCCTGTACTATCCTTTGCTCATGGATTCCAGTGAAGGTCGATCGTGATTCCCATCCACCAGCTTCTCTCTCGCATCCGCTGGGACGAGGAATACGGGAAAAGCCGCTTCAGGATAGGATACTGGGACAGGGTGGAGGGAAAGGTGCTCCGCGCCGACATGAGCGACATCACCTGGGATGCCGAAAATCCGGCATTCTTCGATCTTGTCGACGAGGAAGGCGCATGTCACAGCATTCCCTTCCACAGGGTACGGGAAGTCTGGCGGGACGGCATCCTGATCTGGGCGCGAACAGGCTGAAGGGGCCTTACTTGTCCTTGGCAGGCTTGACGATGCTGATGACCTTCGCTTTCGGCTTCTCGCCATCGACGAAATAGGGTTTCGCCTCGTCGAAGCCGAGCGCTTCTGCAAGTTCCCTTTCGCGTTCCGAAATCATGGCGAAGCAGTCCCTGATGTCCAGGATGGTATCTTCCGAAAGAGGATTGGGTTTCCCCTGTCGCGGCGTCACGTCCTTGACGACGTTTCCCAGGGTCCTGCGCATCAGGCGCAGGATGCGCTGCTCCTTGCTCAACTCTTCCTTTTCCATGGCTGTTTCCTTTTATGACGATGATGCACTTTACATCAAAAGGAGAAGGCCGACCAGATGACGGAAGACGGGTTCCTCGAAATTCATGTTGACATTGTCCTTGACGAAATTACAATTGAGAGTGAGACCGACTCAGAGGGTCCGGCATGAGTATTTTGTCAGTAGCCTCGAACAGCGCTAACCTTTCCGTGCTGATTGCCCAGCAGCGGGTTCAGGGGGACAGGACGCAGGTTCAGAACGATCAGCAGCAGCTCGAACAGGACCAGGCTCAGCTGAAAAAGGATGCGGCAAGTCTGTCCACGACGCAGAACCAGTCGAAGGCAAGCCAGCAGAATCTCGGCAATCTCGCTCAGCAGCTCGGTCAGGGAAATCTGGCCCAGGCGGCCCAGTCTTCCCCGCAGGCTCAACAGCCCGCTCCATCCTCTTCCCAGCCTCCTTCGCCGGCTTCAGGCCAGACTTCCGGAACCCTTATCGATACCTACGCCTGAAGGCTCAGGGCAGAAGGGAAAGAATACTGCTCTGGGTCGCCTTGTACATGTTGATCGCATAGGTCGTCGCCTGCTGCTGGATGTTGCTCTGGGCAAGCGAAGAAGCGGTCGATGCGTAGTTGGTGTCGCTTAGCGCAGCGTTCGATGCCGAAAGATTGTTGAAGGCCGAACCCTGAGTGGACTGCGAAACTTCGAGTCCGGCTTGAGAAGCGCCCAGGCTCGCACCGGCTGCGCTGACTTGACCGATTGCGCTGTTCACCGATGAAAGGGCCGAAGCCTGGCCGGCCTGCGTCGTCACGTTGATGTTGTTGATGCCGAGCGCAGCGCCTGAAAGATTGGTGGAAGGGATGGTCTGCGTGTTGCCGACATTAGGGCCGTTCTGGGACGAAAGGCCCTGGCTTCCGTTGAGCAGCGTCTGGCCGTTGAACTGGGTGTTCGGAACGGTCTGATTGATGTCCTGCAGGGACTGGTTGATCTGGGACTGGATAGCCTGCCTGTCGGCTGCATTCAGCGCCCCGTTTCCTGCCTGCACGGAAAGGGTGTTGATGTTCTGAAGGTCTCCCGAGACCTGATTCACTCCGCCCTGGGCGGTGCTGAGCAGGGATTCGCTGTTCTGTGCATTGTTGAGCGCCTGGCCGGTGCTTGAAATCTGGACCGAAAAGGAAACCGCCTCGGCCATGCCGGCAGGATTGTCCGCAGCCGTGTTGAGTTTCTTGCCAGAACTCATGGCTTGGGTCGAGAGGTACTGATTGATACCGATGCTGCTGAGAGAATTAGTCAGGCCGAGCGACATGATTCATCTCCTCCACTTGGGACCAATTTAGATCATAGCGCTGGAAGGAAGCGAAGGCAAGATGATTCTCCGTTTTCATCCGGATTTCAGAAGGAAGCGAAGCAGGGCAGAATGAAACGGACATTGAGCGTATAATCTTCTAGACGCAATATAATTGTCGCCATGGACATCAGGACCCTCTTCGTTGCAGTGGCAGTATCCAACCTGGCATTCGCCCTGGGGATATTCCTTTACGTCAAGGGTCAGCATTCCGTCCACCATTCGATAGAAATCTGGGGAAAGTCCCGTTTTCTGGCAGGGATGGGTGTCGTCCTCCTTGCGATGCGCGGCGACATGCTCCCCGTTCCTTTTGTCATCGTCACGGCAAATTCGTTTGTTTTCGCTGCAGTCACGCTTTCGGTCGTCGCATTCAAGTCCTGCCTTGAAAGACCGCTGCCGAAAGTGAATTCCGCATCAGCTATCCTTGCGGGCTTCATCCTGCTCTGGCTTGTCCTGCTCGCGAGCGGCATCCCTGAAAACATCAGGCTGGTCCTCTTCACTTTCTATTTTTCCTTTACCCTGCTCGTCATCTCCAGGGATCTTGCGATCGGATGGCGTAAAAATTCCATCCTTCAGAAATTCCTTGCGACGATCACTCCTTTGTTCGCGATTCTCACCTTCGTCAGGGGACTCGTTGCGCTTTTCCATCCCGCAGAAGGGGTATTCTCGAGCAACAGTTCGCAGGTCGCCGCGATGCTGGTCGGTTTCGTCGAGTCGATCACGACTTCATTCGGCTTCCTGCTGCTCGCGAAGGAGAAAACAGACAGGGAACTCGAGGCCCAGGCAGGCACAGACCACCTGACGGGGCTGCCCAACAGGCGCTCGTTCTATGCAATGGCGGAAAAAGTCATATCTCTCGAGAAGAGGATGGGCAACCCGGTCTCCATGCTCCTTCTCGACCTCGACAATTTCAAGAAAATCAACGACAGGCATGGCCATGATACGGGGGACAGGATACTCGTCGAATTCGCAGCCATACTGCGCATGACCACCAGGCAATGCGATTTCCTCGTCAGGCTGGGCGGGGAGGAATTCGGGGTCCTCATGCCGGACACCCCGCCTTTTTCCGCACTCGAGGCGGCCGAAAGGATAAGGCTTGCGGTAGAGGATTGCGGTGTCGAAATCGCAGGCGAGCGCATATGCTTTACTGTCAGCATCGGCGTATACGGGGAGGAATCGGCTTCAGGCAGGGACATGGACCATTATTTAAGAAGCGCCGATGCCGCGCTGTACAGGGCAAAGGCGCTCGGAAGGAACAGGGTCGAAACGGAAATGCCTGAGGAGCGGATCGAGCCCGATTGCCTGGTCCTGGCAGAAGCCCCGGACTGACCACGCTGATCAGACCATTTCATCCAGACGACGAGGAGGCGGGCTGTCTGAAGATAAACCCGCGAACACAATCGCGGCGTTGTCGATTTCTACGGACATCTGGGTTATTCGGTTGACGATGTAGTGAGCATGGGAAAGCGTCTCGAGCATGACGATATTTGACGGCGATGTGCCGAGCCCGATCGATCTTCGGGAAATGGAAGACGCGAAAACATGGGCGGAAACCGCGCTTCTCAAGCGTCCATGCAGGACCGCTTTCTTCGACTGCTTCCTGAAGGAAATCCTCGATCTGATGCCCGGGAAGGTGCTCGAGCTCGGATCAGGCCCGGGCTTTCTCGCGCGGCATGTCCTGGAATATCTGCCAGGACTCGATTATGTCGCCCTCGATTTCTCGCCAGCGATGCACGAACTGGCGCTGAAACGTTTGGGCATGCTCGCCAAGTCCGTCGCGTTCGTGGAGAGGAGCTTCAGGGAACCGAGCTGGACCGAAGGCCTCGGTCTGTTCGACGCGATTCTGACGAACCAGGCCGTTCACGAACTCAGGCACAAAAGGCGTGCCGTTCGATTTCATGCCGAAGTTCGAAGCATTCTTTCGCCAGGCGGCTCTTATCTGGTCTGCGATCATTTCGCAGGGGAGGGGGGAATGACCGATACCGATCTTTACATGTCTGTAGAGGAACAGTTTTCGGCGCTCCAGGCTGCAGGCTTCGGAGAAATCCGCCTGTTGCATTTGGACGGCGGAATGGCGCTGCACCGGGCCAGCTGAAATCAAAGCCAGGCTGCGCCCCGGACCCCGCTCGAGTCGCCGAATCTGTGCCTGACGAGCCTGGTGTCGACCCTGTCCGAGAAGACCCATTTCCCCCAGATTTCGGCGACATTCGTGTAAAGCCTTTCGATGTTGGAAAGCCCTCCGCCGAGCACGATGACGTCCGGGTCGAGGATGTTGATGACATGGGCAAGGGACCTAGCAAGCCTGTTCTCGTATTGGCTCATGCTTTCTTCGCAGGTTTTTTCACCCATTTTCGCGCGTGAGGCGATTTCTTCCGGAGAAAGGGATTGGCCTGATTTTTCAAGGTGCCAGTTGCTGAATCCTGGGCCCGAAAGAAAGGTTTCGATGCATCCCCTCTTTCCGCAATAGCAGGGAAATCCCGGAAGCTCCTCCTTCTCGGGCCACGGCAGGGGATTGTGCCCCCATTCCCCGGAAATACCGTTTATGCCTGTCAGCACCTTTCCTTCGACGACGATTCCCGCGCCCGTCCCCGTGCCCAGGATGACCCCGAATACGATGCCCGCTCCTTTTGCAGCGCCGTCTTTCGTTTCGGACAAGGCGAAGCAGTTCGCATCGTTTGCGATATTCACGCGCCTGTCGAGATGGGATTCGAGATCCCTGAGAATCGGCCTGCCGTTGAGGCAGGTAGAATTGGAATTCCTGAGCAGCCCGGTCGCCCTGGAGATCGACCCGGGAGTGCCTATCCCGACGGAAGAAGCCCTGCCGAATCTCGATTCCGCATCATTGATGAGCTTCACCATGGTGAGGAGCGTCGCGGCATAATTCCCTGAAGGGGTGGGTTCCCTTCTTCTGAAGAGCTCCTGTCCGCCCTCGTCGATCGCGACTATCTCGATCTTCGTTCCGCCCAGGTCTATTCCGATTCTCAATGCAGATTTCCCTGTTCCTGGACGAGCACCCATGGCTTGACGACGACGGCCCAGAGCGTCGCGTCCGAATTGAACCAGGCGAGCGCCTCCTCGTCCGAAACCTTTCCGATCAAGCCCGAGAGCAGCCATTCTTCGACTTTCTCCCTTTCGTCCCTTGAAACCGAAAGGGCGGCTTCCACAAGATCGAGACCCTGCCGCACCGAAATCACGTTTCCTGCCGCGAAGTGGCGCTGGAGTTCTCCCCAGCCTATCAGCGAAGTGTCGAGATTCAGTTTTGCCTTGAGTATGTCTTCCATTTTTCGTCCTATTGTCATTCGAGAGGGATATAGCGCACTTCCAGTATTTCCAGTTCTTCCGCTCCGGTCGGCGTCCGGAGCGTCACGGTGTCGCCTTCCCGCGCCTTCATGAGGGCACGGGCAATGGGGGACACCCAGCTCACCCTGCCCCTTTTCGTGTCGATTTCATCCACGCCGACGATGCTGACAGTCTGCTCGTTTCCTTCCGCATTGGCGTAGGTGACTGTCGCGCCGAAAAAGACCTGGTCCGTTTCGCGCCCTTCCGGGTCGACGATTTCGGCGATCTCCAGCCTTTTGGTGAGGAAGCGTATGCGCTTGTCGATTTCCCTGAGCCGCTTCTTTCCATAGATGTAATCCGCGTTTTCAGACCTGTCTCCGTTCGATGCTGCCCATGAAACAGTCCTGACGACTTCCGGTCTTTCCCTGTCGAGAAGATCCATCAGCTCGTTTTTCAGGCGGGCATGGCCCTGTGGCGTGATGTAGTTCTTCACGCCTTGCGGTAACGGCGATGAGGATTCCACGGCATCCTCGTCTTCTTCCTTTTCCCTGACGAATGCCTTGCTCATGACTGTTCCTGATATTCAGCCATTGCTGCAGACCCTGTTCCTTCCCTCGCTCTTCGCCCGGTAAAGCTCGGCATCAGCAAGGTGGATCATGTCTTCAAGCGTCAAATCGGTGCTGCATTTCGCCAGGCCGAAACTGGCTGTCAGCGAGATGATCTGGCTTCCCGCGTTCACCCTGAGTTCGGCGACGGCCTTTCTCAGCTTTTCGGCATAGGAGCGCGCATGCTCGAGATCCGTTTCGGTGAGAAGAAGGATGAATTCCTCTCCTCCCCATCGGGCAACGATGTCGCTGGTGCGGCTTTGCCTCTTCAGCATGGAGCCGACTGCGATCAGCACTTCGTCGCCCGCCCTGTGCCCGTATCTGTCGTTGATCCCCTTGAAATGATCGATATCCATCATGATCAGCATCAGCGAGCGCCCGCCTCTTCCAGCAGAGCTCCGGAACAGGCTTGCGAGTTCCATGAATGCCCGGCGGTTGGAGAGCCCGGTGAGCGGATCCTGCCTCGCCATCTTTTCGGCCTGAAGATTGGCTTCCTGGTACTGGCGCATCCTGTAGGCAAGGGCAAGCGCAAGCAGCGTCGCCTCGATGACGAGGCCGATTTCGAAAGCATGGAAAGTGAGCGCAGTGAAGCGTATTTTACCCCATACTGCGAAATCGGTGACGGCTGCGCCGACAAGGCCGAAGCATGTCGCCGCGAGAAAATAGCGGCCCGCAGCCATTCCCTTTCGGGCAGTCAATATGCCAAGCAGTACCATGAAGACGGTGAAGACGGCGATAGTCGAAAAAGCGAGAAGCGCGGCGCCCGCCTGATTTCCTTCCAGGATGAAAAAGGCCATGGCCGAGATGACCGAAACAGAGAACCAGCCGACCATTTTCCGGATTCGCGGTGCATGCTCCGAAAGGGAAAGGAAGCGGGATGCGAAGAGCAGGCCCGTCACGCTGTATGCCACCATCGTGGCGAGGATCACGTAGCGCTGGAAGGATGGAAAGCCCGGCCAGACCCATGCCGCCCCGTGACCCGTATAGCTGACGTTGCAGAATATGGCAGAAAGGAGGGCGAGCGAGTAGTAGAGATGGCTGCGCTCCCGAAGGCCGGCGAAAAGCAGCAGGTTGTAGATGCACAGTGCAGCGAGGTATCCGTAAAAGAAGCCGTAGAAATAGCCGTAACGGATCCGGCCTTTTTCGATCTCCTCATTGGACAACAGTCTGATGGGCAGCACCATGGGGTCCTCGCATTGGAGGCGAAGATAGATTTCGCTTTCGCCCGGAGGAAAAGCGATCGGAATCGCATAGCCCAGGGCAGGCGTCAATCCGGGCGCATTTTCCGTCTCGTCGCCCGTGCGAACCCTGTTCAGAAGCTTTCCCGAATGCAGAACATAAACGTCGAAATGGTCGAGCCATGTCATGCCTGCCACGAGGTATTCATTGGCAGCGGAGCCTGACGGATTGTCTATCGAGAGATGGAGCCAGACTGGATTCGAGTTTATGCCGAAATCCGGAATGGAACGGGTTTCAGGTCTGAATTTCCCTGAAAGATGGAGCGAGACGGCCTGCTGCAATTCGAGTGGCCTGCCATCCTCCACCAGGTAATCGATGCCGGCAAGACGGACTGCCGAAGCGCTTGCGCTCGAGATTGCCTGGGCAAGGAAGAGGCAGAAAAGCGCATATCTCAGGATGCGGTCAAGCACGGCTTCAAGGATGAACCTGTTCCATTTAAACTGCCGAATCGATGAAGCCATGATAGCAGAAATGGCATTCCAGCAGCGGGATCATGTGTGAAGCAGAGGAGGCTCTTGCATGAGCGAAATCTGCTCCCTGAGTTCGAGTATCCTGTCCTGCCAGTAGCGCGCCGTTCCGAACCAGGGAAAGGCGGGAGGAAATGCGGGGTCTTCCCAGCGCCTTGCGATCCAGGCCGAATAATGGATCAGGCGAAGTGTCCTCAGTGCCTCGACGAGATAGAGTTCCCGGGTGTCGAATTCGCAGAATTGCTCGTAGCCTGAAAGGAAGCTGGATAGCTGGCGAGTCATGTCCGACCTTTCTCCGGACAAGAGAAGCCAGATATCCTGGACCGCGGGGCCCATCCTGCTGTCGTCGAAATCGACGAAATGGGGGCCTTTCCCCGTCCAGAGGATGTTTCCGGCATGGCAGTCCCCGTGCAGCCTGATCGATTTGAAATCGCCCGCCATGTCGAATGCGCGTTTCACGCCATCGAAAGCAAGATTCAACACCGTCTTGTAGGCGTCCAGCAGGTCGGGCGGGACGAGATCATTCGAAATCAGGTAATTTCCGGGTTCCATCCCGAAGGTTTCCAGGTTTATCGAAGGGCGGTGCCTGTAGGATTCGAGTCCGCCTATCGCATGGATTCGTCCCAGGAATCTCCCCATCCATTCGAGCGTGTCCTCCCTTTCGAGTTCCGGCGCCCTTCCCCCCCTTCTTTCGAACAGTGCGAACCTGAATTCGCCGTGGCTGTGAAGGGTCTCCCCGTTGATTTCCATGGCAGGAACGACGGGAATTTCGCTTTGGCAAAGAGAATCGACGAAGCGGTGTTCCTCGATGATCGCTTCGCTGCTCCATCTCTCGTTCCTGTAAAACTTGACGACAAGCGGAGATGACTCCTCCATTCCCGCCTGGTAGACCCTGTTTTCGTAGGAATTCAGCGCGAGCAGCCGCCCGTCGGGAAGGAGATCGACGCTCTGCAGCGAATCCAGAATGACGTCAGGTGAAAGTCCGGAAAAAGGTTTGTTCATTCTGTGTATCAGTCCGGGATGGCGCTGCATAAAAATGGGGGCATGACAGCCAGCTGGTGTTTTTGAAGTAAAAAAACAAATTATACAAGGATATGCTGCATGCGATAAAAACAGCCGGGATTGTATTATGTTGCGGGTCGAAGGGGACGGCTGCATTTTTTGCGCCGCACCCGGTCAAATGCCTGCCGATTAGTTTCGGTATGGCTGATCAAGGGCCGGACCCTGATGTATCGGTCATGGTTTCCGGAAATGCTATATGTACAAGCAGTCCTGTTTCTCTTTGCGCATTTCGCAGTGATATGGATGCGCCATGCATCTCGATTATATTCCTGACGATGGACAATCCCAAACCGCTGCCCAAGACATCGTTTCCCATGCCGCGATAGAATCGATCGAATACACGCTCCCTTTCCTCTTCAGGAATGCCCGGTCCGTCATCCTCTACTTCCAGAACGGCATGGGTTTTCCAGGATCTGACCCTGACGTCTATTTTACCTGCTTCCGGGATATATCGGATTGCATTGTCGATCAGGTTCACCAGCAGAACCTTCAATGCTTCCCTGTCTCCGTTGACAAGAACCGATCCGCTGCTATCGAGGCCAAGATCGATGTGCTTTGCTTCGGCCAGCGGGGCGATTTCGCAGATTGCATTCTTGGATAGATCATTCAGGTCGACAACCTCAAAGCGCTTCTTGTCCGGCTGATTGCGTGCAAGGGTCAGCAACTGCTCGACAAGGTGCGAAGATCGGGAAATTCCCTGCTTGAGATGGATGATCGCCTCGGATATGGCTTCCCTGTGTTCCGACCTGGACACGATTTCTGCCTGGAGATGCAATGCGGTGAGCGGGGTACGCAGCTGATGGGCCGCGTCGGCAATGAAATTTTTCTGGTGCTCGAACGCATTCGAAAGCCGCTCGAGCAGATTGTTGAGGGAGGAAACCATGAATTTGATTTCCTGGGGCAGGCCGTTCAGCGAGATCGGCTGCATGGAATCAGCATTTCTTGTCTCCAGATCGGATGCAACTTTATTGAGCGGCTTGAGTCCGTAGGAGACACCGATCCAGATCAATAGGCCGAGCACGGGAATCAATATGGCCATGGGGAAAAGCGCATCTTCGGCTATTTCCGCTGCGGTGTTGGATCTGACGCTGACAGGCTGGGCGACCTGGATAAATTTCCCTTTGAATTTCACGCCGAATATCCGCCAGTTGTGCTCATGCCAGGAAACCGTATCGAGCCCTTCCGCACCGAATCTGGGAAGCGGAGCCGCTGCGCTGGATGAAAGAACCAGGTTGCCGCGCCTGTCCCACATTTGCCCGACAAATTCGAACCCGTCTTCGTCGCGGCCTTTGCTGCCCATGTCGTCATCGCTGTCCGATTCTGATTCTTCTTCGAAGTTTTGCGGGACGAGCTTGTTCGCATATTCCATGGAGAATGCGACCTGCTCGAGCGCGTAATCCTGCATCCTGTTGACCCCTGAAAGGGTGCGCTCGTAAATGGCTATCTCGCCTGTCGCTCCAGCCAGGATGAGGGTCGAAAGAAGCCATGCCAGCAGTCTTTTCCGGATCGACATCAGGCTGGATTTCCGAGCTTGTATCCGACGCCCCGGATATTTCGGATGATGTCGGCGCCGAATTTCTTGCGCAGATTGTAGATGTAGACCTCGATGGTATTGCTGCCGACATCATCATCCCAGCCGTAAATTCTTTCTTCCAGTTTGTCTCGGGAAATGATGCAGCCAGGCTGTTCCATCAGAGCGTGGAGTATGGCGAATTCCTTGACCGGGAGATACACCGGAGCCCCCTTTATCTTGACTTCGTGCCTGAGCGCATCCAGCGCGATTTCGCCATGCGTAATTGCGCTTTCGACCGTTCTGGAATTTCTCCTCAGCAATGCGCGCATTCTGGCAAGCAGTTCATCGAGATCGAAGGGCTTGACGAGATAATCGTCGGCGCCATTGTCCAGCCCCAGGATGCGGTCCTCTACGGAATCCCTTGCCGTGAGGATCAGTACAGGGATGGAATTTGAATTTTTTCTCAGAGATTTGAGTATTTCAAGTCCGTTCTTCCTCGGCAGTCCGATGTCGAGGAGCAGCAGGGCATGGTTTTGTCGCGCCAGGGCGTATTCGGCAGAAGAGCCATCCTGCATCCAGTCGACAGCGAAATGGGCGAGCTTGAGCACCTTGCATATGCTGTCGCCAATCATTGGGTCATCTTCGATCAACAGTATGCGCATATTGTGTTTATAAAAAGGCTAATAATCAAATAGATATAATATTCCCGGCGGGCATTATAGCAAGCTCAAAGTGAATCGGAAATTAAATCAAAATTATATTTTCGATTCGATATGGCCATAACAAAACCGTCATATTCCCGCCGTAAATTTCCTTCTCGATTGCTGCGGGGCAGCAAACTTCAGAAACAAAATTACGGAGAAAAGCATGAACAAGAAGTTTCGTTTCAAGGTGCTGGTGCAGCTGATGCTCGGCGCCATTGTCGCCAACCCGTCCGGCCTTGTACAGGCTTATGATCTGGGCGTAGTCTCGACAGGGTCTGGTGGTGAACAGGGCAATGCGAATATTGCTTCCGCCCCTTACCAGGCCCCCACCCAGGGCTCGCTGGTTCAGACTGAACCCCAATCCGTCATCAGCCAGCAGTATATCCAGAACAACATGACCGGCGCTGCCAATTATACGGACATGGCATCGATTGCGCCGAGCGTCTGGAGCATCAGTCCCAATGGCGCCGGAGCAAACGACAATCCCCAGCTCTCGATGAGGGCATTCCAGGATGGCAACTTCAACGTAACCTTCGATGGCATTCCATTTGCTGACGGTGCTGATTTCACCCATCACGTATCCTCCTATTTCATGGCGCAGGATACCGGCAAGGTTGTCGTCGATCGTGGCCCGGGGGATGCAAGCAATATCGGCGACGCGACCTTCGGCGGAACGATTGCAGTGTATTCCAAGGATCCGGGATCGGATGCCGCGCTCACGCCGTACGTTTCCACAGGCAGCTTCAACACCCATCTGGTCGGCGCAGAATTCGATACCGGCGTGATGCAGAATTATGGCGACTTCAGCGGCTTTATCGATATCAAGCATTTCTCCACAGATGGCGCATTGACCAACAACAACATGAACCGCGGAAACATGTTCGCGAAATTCATCAAACCTGTTTCGGATAACACCGCGATAACGGTCGTCGCGATGCAGAACACCTCGCATCAGAATGCTTCCCTCGGCGCAACGGCAGCGCAGATCGGCACATACGGGCCCAATTTCGGCCTGAACCTCGATCCCACGAGCCAGGCCTTTGTCGGATACAATTTCGACCAATTCAGATCCGATTTCGAATATATCGGCGTGAAATCGAGGCAGGGTGCCTGGGAGATAGACAACAAGCTCTACACCTTTGCCTACAAGCACGATGCGATGCAGGGGGTGGATCCCAACGGCGATACGCCGAATGGCACGATTTTCGGCGCAGCCAACATCCCCGGCGTGACCGGGCTGACGCAGTACAGGTCTTTCGGCGACGTGTTGCGCGTGACGGACCAGATCGGCATAAGCGATCTCAAGTTCGGAGTCTGGATCGATCGGCAGAATCACGAATCCTGGACGAACAATGTCGACATTTCTCTCGGTTCGACGGTGACCGGGATCCAGCAGGCGGAACACAGCAACGACACGACCTTGCAGCCCTATCTCGAATATGTCTGGAGGCCGACCACCGATTGGGCGATCACGCCGGGAATCAAATACAACTCGTTCAACCGGAACTACAACGCATCGTTTGATCCCAATGGAAACGGCGGCGCCGGCGGTCCCTTGAGTTATTCGAAAACATGGAATGCGCTGCTGCCTTCTCTCGATATTCATTATTACATGGCGGAAGACTGGGCTGTTTACGGGCAAATGGCCGAGGGATTCCTGGCGCCCAATCTGAACGTTTTCTCTAGCCCCAATCCTGCGCTCTCCACGAACAACCTTCAGCCCCAGAAAACCATGAATTACCAGTTGGGATCGGTTTGGAAGAGCAGGAAGCTGACTCTTTCAGGAGATGTTTATTACATCACCAACAATAACCAGCAGCAAACGACCATTGTCGGGGGATTGCCCATCTATACCAATATCGGGAAGGTGACCTATTCGGGCCTGGAAGGCGAATCTACCTACTATATCGGGACCGGTTTGAGCGTGTACGGCAACCTTTCCTTCAACAATACCAACAGCGACATCACGGTACAGAATGCGCCGAAGAATACCGCTGCGCTGGGGGTGATCTACAACCGCGGGCCACTTTACGCTTCGCTCATTACCAAGGAAATCGGTTCCAGATTCAGCGGGGTCGACATCAACGGCAATCCGACGATTCATTTCGGAAGCTATTCCGTGACCAATTTCTCCTCGACCTACAAGATCCCCAGGCTTTTCGAATGGACGAAAAACACGGAAATTCAGTTCCAGCTCGACGATCTTTTCAACAGGACGGACATGATCGCATCCGCCGGCAATACCGCCAATCTCGGCGTGCCGCTGTTCTGGACCCTGCCTGGAAGGACCTACATGATCAACCTGTCTTCGGACTTTTAAGGGGCTCATGATGGACATGCACACGATTTCGCACGTTGCACAGGATTCGGGGGGAATCATCTACATCATGATGGTTTTGCTGCTGGTTTCCATGACCATCGCGATCGAAAGAAGCTGGTATCTCTGGAGGGCGTTTGCTTTGGGCAAGAAGGTCATGGACCAGCTGGAGGCGGCCCAATTGATCGAACATCGTGAACTTGTCCATTTCGGGGAATCCTTCCCCGATCTGCCGCATGTCAAGGTGCTTTCCGCTGCCTTGCAGCATGACCTCGACCATGACTTCGAGCGGATCTCCGACAAGCTGGAAGAATCGATCATGAGGGAAGCGCCGGGGGTGGACCGCCACCTCTGGGTGCTCGACACGATCGTGACCATGGCCCCGCTTCTCGGGCTTCTCGGCACCATCATCGGCATGTTCAATGCTTTCCAGGTTCTCGGCGACCCGGGAACCGCGCCGACCAAGGTGACGGGCGGCGTCGCCGAAGCCCTGCTCGCAACCGCATCCGGTCTTTTCATCGCGATCCTGGGCCTCTTCTTCTTCAATGCATTGAGCAACAGGGTGCGCGTCATCATGCATCAGCTCGAGACATTGAAGGTGATGCTGGTGAACCGCATGTATCCTCATTACCAGGGAGGCGAAGGACGAGGCGTCGTTTCCGAGCTGAGAACGCGGACGGCCTGACATGAAATATTTCGAAACCAGGAAGGCCAGGATAGAGATCATCCCGATGATCGACATCATGTTCTTCCTGCTCATTTTCTTCATCATGATCACACTTCACATGATTCCCTCGACAGGCGTCGCATCCAGCCTTGCGAAGAGTTCCACTGCAACGGCTCTCGAGCTTCCCAAGATGCTGGTCAGCGTGGATGCATCGGGCAATATAGGCGTCGAAGGCAGAACGGTCAGTTCGGCCGAACTCACGGCCATGCTCGCGCAGAAAGGTCCGAAAACCATCGTCACCATCGCAGGGGCGAAGGACACTTCGCTGCAGCATCTGATGATGGTGATGGACGCGTGTCGCGCGGCAGGCGTCACCCGGATCGGGCTGGCAGCCCGCAAAGAGCCCTGAGGGAAATTGGTGAATATCTCGCTGAAAAGAGCTGCGCTCGCCGCACTGGTGCTGGAGTCGATGATGCTTTCGGCGCTTGCCTTCGTTCCGGATACGCCTGTACAGAAGAAGAAGGTCACGATGATCACGCTTGCGACCGTTCCGGAGCCCGAGAAGGCGCAGCCCGAGAAGGCGCAGCCCGAGCACAAGGTGGTTCACAAAGTGACCCACAAGGCCAATCCCGAGCGTATGAAGCAGGTTGCCGAGAATGAACCGTCTCCTGTAGTCAAGACGCCCGAGCCCATGCCCGAGAAGAAGGCGCCGGCGACCCCGGACAAGCAGGAGCCGGTCCAGCAGGAGCAGGTTCCGTCCGAAATTACGCCCAGTTTCAGGGGCGAAGTCAGGGCTGCCGTTCAGGCTGCGGTGGTCTACCCCATGGCGGCCAGAATGGCTCACATGACAGGGCGGGTCAGGGTCGGTTTCTTCTATCTCGATGGGGTGCCTTCAGGAGCAAAAATCATCGTTTCCAGCGGGAACGGCATGCTGGATCGCGCGGCGCTCGCAGCCGTGATGGCGGCATCGTATCCTCGGCCGGATCGGGATTTCCAGGGCAAGAAGCTGGAATTCGAACTTTGGGTGCGCTTTTACGGCAATCAGCGATAGGGCGTCGGACTTCATGCAGAGTTCATCGAACGGCATTTATAGTTGATCAGGTTGTCAGGACAAGAGCGATGGAACAATACAACAGAACATACAAGGTGCTTCACTGGGGAATGGCCTTTGTCGTCCTGGCGGCGATTGCGCTGGTCGAATTCAAGGATCTGCTGCCCGAAAAGGCGATGCGCCATGAGGCGGTTGCGCTGCATATTCAGGCAGGATTGTGCGTTTTCTTCCTGGTATGGGTGAGGCTTGCATGGCGCTCGATCCATGCCGTTCCACCCATATTGCCACCGCTTTCCCGGATGCAGAAGGCGGCCGCACATGTCGTCCACGGTGGGCTCTACATGATGATGGCCTTGTTGCCGTTTCTCGGCATATTGGCGCTTCAAAGCAAGGGAAGAGCGGTCTCCTTGATGGGCATGCAACTCCCCGTCTTGCTGGACGAGCAGAAGGGGTTGCCCTATTCGCTATCGCTCAGAAGCTATCACGAACTTCTGGGGAATTTCCTCATGGCGGTGATTGCACTCCATGTGCTTTCGGCATTTGTGCATCACCTGCTCAGGCAGGACAACACCCTGAAGCGCATGCTGCCCTGATGAAACGGCCCAGCTCCGGAATCGGCATGCTGAAATTGAAGCAGTTAAATTTATCAACATTGAGGAAACAAGGAATGAACAAGAAACAAGTCGTGCTGGCAATTTCTTTCGCAATGACTTCGGTCGCGGCAATCGATGCAATGGCTTACGATGGCAGCCAGTATGCAGGGGAAGCGAAGATCACCATCGAGCAGGCCCGGGCGCTGGCCGTGAAAGCCTACCCTGGCAGCATCGTCGAAGAGGAACTCGAACACAAGCGGGGCGGAAGCGGCTTGCGCTATTCTTTCGACGTGCGGGCCAATCACCTGACCCATGAAGTGGCCGTCGATGCGAAAACCGGGAAGATACTGGAAAACAGCCGCGAATCCGAAAACGAGGACGATTGATCCTGATTTCGATGCAGTCGAGCCTTGCCTCGGCACGGCGAAGTCGAACCGGGAGCTTGGCGGCTCCCGGTTTTTTAGCGCCTGATCATGTCCATTTCTCCCGGTACACTTCGAACCAGCCTCATGGCATCGTCGGCCGAGTGCCGGTACAAATGGATAACGTTGGCTTCAGCGGTACAGATGACAAGACCCTGAATCAGTACATATATTACAGCCAATTAGGCTGGAATATGCACCAAAACTGTCGTTTTGGTGTGCAGTATCGCTCAAGGTACGGTAGATCTATTATTCGATCCCGAGCGACCACTCCTGGCACGGAGCGCCAGTTCATAATTTGGGAAGCAGTCATTCACTGCGATGAACCGCAGGACGACGGGTTAGTGGTGATATGCCGCCCGAGATACGAAGCGGCTCACAGTCCTCGGCCGAATACCCGGCGTTTCGCTTCGGGAAGTATCACGGCCGTATGGCCATTTTGCGTCGGATTCAGATAACGCCGGTGACGAGAAACAGGGCCCTGTCTAGCGCCTTCATCTGCTCGGGAAAGCGCGGGGTCAGTGACCCCCGTGCGCAACATGCGATGGTTACATGTTGCTATTCATGTAACCATCCTGCAAGTTTCAAATTATCCCGTGAGCCTGCAAATCCGCGTGGTAGCTCGACCTCACCATCGGGCCGCAGGCGGCATGCGAGAACCCCATTTTTTTCGCTTCGAGCTCGAATTCAAAGAATCTTTCCGGAGAAACGAATCTGGAGACGGGAAGATGCCCTTTGGAGGGCTGGAGATACTGACCGAGAGTCAGCATGTCCACATCATGCGCCCTCAGATCCTTCATCACTTCCAGGACTTCTTCGTCTTCCTCGCCCAGGCCCAGCATGATGCCCGATTTGGTGGGGATGCCGGGATGCCTTTTCTTGAAGTCGGAGAGCAGCCTCAGCGAATGATCGTAATCGGC
>JAJZTQ010000005.1 GCA_021848825.1 Pseudomonadota bacterium | reverse complement strand
TGTGCCTGTATCGGATTCCTGGACGAGCGACAACATGGGCGGTCAGGATTTCGGCGTCGCGGACAATTCTTCCTGGGACGATGGCGGCGGATTCTTTGCCGACAGCGGCGGAAACGACTGGAGCTGATCGGGAAATGAAAAAGCCCGCCCACTTTGGAGTGGGCGGGCTTTTCGTTTTTAGGGAAAAGCTTATTTCAGCTTGGTTTCCTTGTAGATCACATGCTTCCTGGCGACGGGATCGAACTTCTTGATCTCGATCTTTTCAGGGGTGGTGCGCTTGTTCTTGGTGGTGGTGTAGAAATGCCCCGTTCCAGCCGAGGATTCGAGCTTGATTTTGTCACGCATGGTATGCTCCTATCAGATCTTTTCGCCGCGTGCGCGAAGCTCGGCGAGCACGGAATCGATACCGTTCTTGTCTATCTTTCTCAGCCCGGCGTTGGTGAGGCGCATGCTGACCCAGCGATTTTCGCTCTCGACCCAGAACCGGCGGCTCTGCAGGTTGGGCAGGAACCTGCGCTTGGTTTTGTTGTTGGCATGGGAAACGTTGTTCCCTACCATCGGCTTCTTGCCGGTGACGATACATACTCGCGCCATTGCTCGCTCCAGAATTCCAGAAAAGCGGATTTATACCATATTTTTAAGGCCGAGCGCAATTCCTATATAATGCCCGGATGAAGATCATACTCGGCATAACAGGTGGAATAGCGGCCTACAAGGCGCCTGAACTCATCCGGCTTTTCGTCAAGACGGGAATCGAGGTCGAGGTCGTCATGACGGACGCCGCAACCCGGTTCGTCACGCCGCTCACCCTGCAGGCGCTTTCAGGCAAGCCTGTGCATCTGTCGCAGTGGGAGGGAATGATGCATATCGATCTTTCAAGGCAGGCGGACGCCATCCTTGTCGCGCCGGCCACGGCGGATTTCATCGCGAAGGTCGCGAACGGTCATGCGGACGATCTCCTCTCCAGCCTCTGTCTTGCAAGAGACTGCCCGCTTTATCTCGCTCCGGCCATGAACAGGCAGATGTGGGAGAATGCCGCGACAAGGCGGAACATCGAGAGAATCAGGGATGACGGGATTCATCTCATCGGGCCGGAGGAAGGGATTCAGGCTTGCGGCGAAACGGGTTTCGGCAGGATGACCGAACCCGATGACATCGCATCACTGATGATGTCCTCTCTCTCGGCCAAGACCATGCTGGGAAAGCGCTTCCTGATCACGGCAGGGCCCACGCAGGAACCCATCGACCCGGTCAGGGTGATCACCAATCTGAGCTCGGGGAAAATGGGGTATGAAATCGCCGCGGCAGCCCTGCAACGCGGCGCGGAAGTGGTCCTCGTATCCGGCCCGACCTGTCTTTCTTCTCCATATGGCGCAAAACTGGTTTCAGTCGGCACAGCACAACAGATGCTGGAGGCGGTCATGGAAAACATCGAAGGCATCGATGTTTTCGTCGGCGTTGCGGCCGTTTCGGATTACCATGTGGTGAATCGCAGCGGCGAAAAACTGAAGAAGCAGGAAAGGCTGCTCCTGGAACTCGAGCCCAATCCTGACATACTGAAGACGGTTTCGAGCTTGGAGAATCCGCCATTTTGCGTGGGATTTGCAGCGGAAACGGAAAAATTGCATGAAAATGCGAGAGCGAAGCTCGAAAACAAGAAAGTTCAGATGATAGTCGGGAATCTTGCCCGGGATGCATTGGGACGGGACGACAACGAGGTTGCGATCTTCACGAAAGAAGGAGTATTGAAGCTGCCCCGTGCTTCCAAGCGGGACATTGCCTGTCAGATTCTCGAAGAAATAGGCAAGAGAATCAGCTGAAATTCTTCCTGGAGTGCGCCCGGGTCTCCAGCCACTTTCTTATCCTGTTCGCATCCCCTATCCTGGTCTGGCTTCCCCACGAATTGAGCAGCACGATGATGACGGGTTTCGCGGCGATCGTGCTGTGCATCACCAGGCAATGCCCTGCCTCGTTGATGTAGCCTGTCTTGGAAAGACCGATATGCCAGTCGTTCTTCGCCTTGTATTTCACCAAGGCATTGGAATTGTTGTACTGGAGAACGCGCTCGCTTCTCGGCAAGACGACTTCATGCGTCGAAGTGGTGGTGTCTTTCCTGATCGCCTCGTACTTGTAGGCGGCTTCCACCATCTTGACGAGATCGGCCGCAGTCGAGACGTTCTCGCTGTGAAGCCCGGAGGAATCGACGAAATGAGTATGATCCATGCCGAGCGCCGCAGCCTTCTCGTTCATCTTCTTGACGAAGGCGGATATTCCGCCCGGAAAGTTGTGACCGAGCGCCGCGGCCGCCCTGTTCTCGGACGACATCAGGGCGAGCCTCAGCATCTCGCCTCTTGTGAGTTTCGTCCCTACAGGGAGCCTGGAGGCCGAATGCCTCAGCATGTCGACATCCTCCTCGTCTATTCTGAGCACTTCATCCATCGGAAGCTTTGCATCCAGGGTCACCATGGCCGTCATCAGCTTGGTGATCGAGGCGATCGGCACGACGGCGTCGGTATGCTTGGCATAAAGGTCTTCGCTGCTCTTCTCGTCGTAGATCAATGCAGCAAAGGAAGCGAGCCTGGGATAGGCGGGACTGTGGAATCCGTGGGGATCACGATAGGATGCCTTAACGATGTGGGGCTTGCGGTGGTGATGGCGATGCGAAGCCGCCGCGCTTCCCGAGAACAGGAGGAGGGATGCAGCGATAAAGGCGATCAGTATTTTCATCGTATTCCCCTCGTTCTGGCGTTACGACAGAAGATATCCTGATATATTCATGGGATGCACAACATTCTTAAACAAAATTCGCAATTTTTCAAGGTTTTTTCGATCAGATTTTGATGAAATTTTCCCTGTAGTATTTCAGTTCCATGATCGATTCGTGGATGTCCGCGAGCGCCTCGTGCTTGTTGTGCTTCTTGAAGGCTTCGGCAAGGCCGGGTTTCCAGCGTTTTGCGAGTTCCTTCAGCGTGCTCACGTCCAGATTCCGGTAATGGAAATAGGACTCGAGTTTCGGCATCGATTTGGCGAGAAATCGCCTGTCCTGGCAGATCGAATTGCCGCACATGGGGGAAGCCGATTTCGGCACCCATTGTTCCAGGAACTGGATCATCGCCGATTCGACTTCAGCCTCACCGAGCCTGGACGCCTTGACCTTCTCCGTCAATCCCGATTTCGCATGGGTGGATTTGTTCCAGCTGTCCATGCCGTCGAGCACGGCGTCATTCTGATGCACCACGAGAACCGGAGCTTCCGCGACGACATTCAATTCGGCATCGGTGATGATCATGGCGATTTCGATTATCTTGTCGGTATCCGGATTCAATCCGCTCATTTCCATGTCGATCCAGATGAGTCGGTTGCTGTCTTGTGCCATAATTGCCCCTGAAAAACGAAATTTTGTCACATCCAGGCCGAGACGTCACCGCATGACAGCACAATTATTCGAAAAAATATTCGTTGCAGCGCTTTTCGCTTCCCTCATCCTGAAATTGTGGCTGGGCCTGCGGCATATCGGCCATATCAGGCAAATGCGGGAAAAGGTTCCGGAAGACTTCAGGGAAAGGATTTCCCTGGAAGATCACATGAAGGCTGCGGACTATACCATCGCAAATACCCGCGCAGGCCTTTTTTCTGATTCGATCGAGGCGCTTCTTGTCCTGGGATTCACTTTGGGGGGCGGCCTCAATTTTCTTGATGCTTTCTGGAGACAGTGGATCTCGGGCGGCATCCTGCAGGGCGTGATGCTGGTCGGCAGCGCAGTGTTGATCATGGAAGCATTCGAATCGCCTGTCGCGGTTTACAAGACTTTCGTCATCGAGGCGAGATACGGCTTCAACAGGATGACTCCCATGCTTTTCGTTCAGGACGGACTGAAAAAGATCGTGTTGACCGTTCTTCTGGGCGCGCCGCTCCTCGCTCTCGTGCTCTGGCTGATGGCTGAAATGGGAAGGAACTGGTGGAGCTATGTCTGGCTGGTGTGGATCACCTTCAATCTTTTCATCATTTCCGTCTATCCGACCTGGATTGCTCCCTTCTTCAACAAGTTCAGGCCACTCGACGAATCTTCGATGAAAAGCAGGATAGAGCGCCTGCTTTCGAAATGCGGATTCGAGTCGAACGGCCTTTTCGTGATGGACGGGTCGAAAAGGAGCAGCCACGGCAATGCCTATTTTACGGGTTTCGGCAAAACGAAGCGCATCGTTTTCTTCGATACGTTGCTGAACAGGCTGGGGGAGGAAGAAGTGGAAGCCGTTCTCGCCCACGAGCTCGGGCATTTCAGGCATCATCATATCGTCAGGCGGATCGCCCTGAGCTTTCTGGTCAGCCTGGTTTTCCTTTGGGCACTGGGGCATGCCAGGGAAGCATCATGGTTCTTCAAAGGGCTCAATGCCGAAAGCCAGACTGACGCGACGGCGCTGTTGCTCTTTTTCATGGTCATCCCTTCCTTTACCTTCCTGCTGAAGCCGCTCTCGAGCTTCTATTCCAGGAAAAACGAATTCCAGGCGGACGATTATGCAGCGAAGCAGTCGAATGCCGAGAGTCTCGTGAGTGCGCTCACCAAGCTCTACCAGGAGAGCGCGAAAACGCTCACCCCTGATCCGCTCTATTCGATTTTCTACGATACGCATCCGCCCGCATCGATCCGTATAGCGCATTTGAGAAAGGCGATGCATAATTGAACAATATGAATCAGACATGGGGTTGAATATGGAATGTTCTCTCGACAAGAAGCACTGCAAGCCCTGCGAGGGCGGGGTCCCGCCTTTGGGCGACAAGGAGATTTCCGAGCTGCTCGGCACGCTCTCCGGATGGGAGCGTGCAGGCAATGCGATCACCAAGACCTATTCCTTCGGGAACTATTACGAAACCATGGCCTTCGTCAACATGACGGCATGGGTCTCGCACAAGGAAGATCATCATCCCGATCTTCATGTCGGTTACAACCAGTGCAGGGTGGAATACATGACCCATGCGATAGGCGGCCTTTCCGAAAACGATTTCATCTGCGCGGCAAAAATTGATACGCTGCTCTCCGTTTGAAGCCGGCAAAAGGGCGGGTCATCGCGGCATACGGCAGGCAGTTTGCCGTTGAAATGGATGGAAAAATCCATTCCTGCATCAGGCGCGGCAGGAATGGCGATGTGGTCGTGGGAGACTGGGTGGAAGTCGACAACGATGTCATCGAATCGATCGAGCCGAGATCCTCTCTTTTCTATCGAAGCGACGCCTATCGCGAAAAACGCATCGCCTCGAATCTGACCAGGATCATCGTCGTCCTCGCAGGCGTGCCGACATTCAGCGAGGAGCTTCTCAACCATTGCCTCATTGCCGCTGAAGATCAGGGCTTGAAGAGCCTGATCCTGCTCAACAAGGCCGACATGATGGAGCCGACCCGGATCGCGCTCGATACGCTCGATCTCTACAGGCATCTCGGCTACGAAGTCGTTCCGATTTCGGCGAAAGAGGACGTATCGCCGCTTCTGCCTTTTCTGGAAAATGAGACGAGCGTGCTCGTCGGGCAGTCCGGCATGGGCAAATCGACCCTGATCAATGCGCTGATTCCGGACGCGAAAAGGGAGACCGCGGAAATATCCAGCGCGCTCGATTCAGGGCGCCATACCACCACCCATGCCAGGCTTTTCCATCTCTCCGAAAAAAGCCATATCATCGATTCGCCGGGGCTGCAGGAATTCGGCCTCAATCATCTCGGTCTGGACAGACTTGCAAAAGCTTTCCCCGAATTCAGGCCCGGTCTCGGCCATTGCAGGTTCAGGAACTGCAGGCATATCGATGAACCTGGATGCGCGCTTGCCGATGCGGTGGCATCGGGGAAAGTGAGCGAAAAAAGGATGATGATTTACAGAAAGCTCGCCAGAACCCTCATTTCCCGAAATTCAGGAAAGGGGAGAGCGACAAATAGATGACGAGCGAGATCAGCAGAAGGTAGATGAAGAACCTGAACGGATGCGATTTCATGCTGTCCAGAATGGTTTTGTGCCGTCCTTCGTTTTTCAGCCTTTGGTATTCGCCTCTTGCCAGCGCCGCCCTTTTTTCCTGGTAGTCTTCGATGAGCTTTCCTGCCCTCTGATAGTCCGAACAATCGAAGAGCCAGATCGAGGGCGGGGAGATGCCCATGAAGCTCCCGGGCACTTCGTAGCAGCCTATTTCATTTTCGGAGAGCAATGCCCTGATTTCTTCGGCTTCGTCGTCAGGCACGCCACCGAGCACGAACAGCCTGCAGGGACTCAATTCTTGACAGGCTTCAGCATGTCCATCAGGTGATTCCTGAGCGAACTCATCAGGGCGAGTTCTTCCTTGTCGATGGAATGCAGGGCGCCCTTCCGCCAGTCGCCGTAGAGCGCCCCGATGGGGTGATTGTTGAAAGACATCGGCAGCAGCACGAAAGACTGGACGTCCGACAGGGAGTGGCCGAACCAGTGAGGGAGGTTCCCTGAAATATGGGGATCGCCGACGTTCTCTATGAAGATGTCGGCATTCTTCGAGAGCGCAAGCTGGAAAAGATCGGAAGCATCAGAATCGCGAAGGACAAGCCGCGACAGGATTTCAGGCATGCCCTCCCCGAAACCGACGCGACCCTTCAATGTCTCGCCGTCCCTCAATATCGCTGCGACGCGGTTGAAGCCCATGCTCGAGTAAAGCGTTTCGAGGGCGAGATTCAATGCATTGCCGAAGGAAAGGCCGCTCTTCGAGGCGATCAGGAATTCCTGGATCGCGATTTCAAGCCTTTCTTTTGCATCTTGCGGTTTTCCCGAGGAAGACTGGTTGTCCATGTCCAGCAGAAGCGCTGTTTCCCTTGCATGCATGACCGCCGAATCGACCGACTCCGCAACGGCGTCCAGTGGCACCAGCAGACCATCGCCGTATTTCTCGATAAGCGCATCGAGCCCGGGCCGCCCTTCCATGGCGAGCGATGCAGCTTCACCCGAAAAGCCGGCAACGAGCTTCAGCCAGTCGGAAGAACCGGGCAAGGCAGTCGCCACGGATTGCGGAGGATAAAGCATGCTGTTCGCGATCTTGGATGGAATCCGCCAGCGTTTCGCCGCTTCCTGGGCGATCTCGTCGAGCGAGATGCCGATCACTTTTTCCGCCGCTGCATTTTCTTCCTCGAAACGGCCTTCCGTGATGCCGGCGATTTCCTTCCATTCTCCAGGGAAATAGAAGACGAGGAGCAGCCTGCCGAGATGGTGGAGCAGGGCGCAGACAACCGCTTCTTCGACATCCTTCAAATTGGCCTTGTGCGCGATTCTTCTCGCTATGTCCCCTGCAAGCAGGGATTTCGCCATTTCGGATCTGGCCATGGCGGAGTCCGGCATGGAACTGGAAAGCGTATCCATGAAGCGCACGCTCATCGCGAGATGGCCTATGGCGTCCACGCCCAGAACGAGGGCAGCCTTCGTCACGGTGGTGATCTCTCCTCCCATCGACGAATACATGGCGGAATTGGCAAGCCTGATCACTTTCTGGGTCAGCGCGAAATCGCTGAGTATGGCGGAGGTCAGATCGGAGGCATTGTGGTCTTCGTCGTGCATGGCGTCGACGATTTTCTGCACGGCCACGGAAAGGGCGGGGAAATCTCCCTTTTCGCCCATGCGCTTCCAGAGCAGTTCGAAAAATCCGGATCGACCGTTTTCCAGTCCGGAAATCAGCGTGTTTTCATTCATCATTCGTCAGAAACTTTTCCCGAAACGCGATGCCGTTCAGGGGTCTTCCCTTGAGATAACCCTGTATCAGGTCGCAGCCCCGCCTTGAAAGGAAGTCCAGCTGTTCTTCCGTTTCGACGCCTTCCGCCACGACCGAAAGGCCGAGCCCTCTGGCCAGGCTCAGGACAGCCGATATGATGGCGACATCTTCCTCGCAATGAGGGAGTTCATCGACGAAGGATTTGTCTATCTTGAGCACGGAGAGCGGGAATTTCTTGAGGTAGGAAAGCGATGAATAGCCTGTTCCGAAATCGTCGATGGCGATCCTGACGCCGCTCGATTTGAGCTCGTTCAGGATGGCGCCCGATCTTTCGGGGTCCTGCATCAGAATGCCTTCGGTGATTTCCAGCATCAGGCCGGATGGATCGAGGCCGGATTCATCGAGCGCGCCCTTTATCGTGTCTATCAGTCTTTCCTGCCTGAACTGCCTCGGAGAAACGTTGACGGAAACGTAGAAATCCTGGAAGCCGTTTTCCTGCCATTGCCTTGCCTGATGACAGGCCATGCGGAGCACCCATCTTCCCAGGAGATCGATGAGGCCGCTGGTCTCGGCAAGCGGGATGAAGACGGCAGGAGAAGTCGCCCCTCTTTCCGGATTCTCCCAGCGCATCAGCGCTTCCGCTCCTCTGAGCTTGCCGGTCGATGCGCAGAATATCGGCTGGTAATGGAGCAGGAATTCGCCGTTCCTGATGCCTTCATGCATGGCAGACTCCATCGAGACATCGCCCTTTTCCTGATTGGCAAGGTCGTCGAAGAGCCGCCAGCAGTTTCCGCCCTGATCCTTGGCGCTGTACATGGCCATTTCGGCATGCTTGAACAGGGAAACAGGCTCTTTGCCATGGTCAGGATAGATTGCCGTTCCGATGCTTGCGCTGATGTACAGGGTTTTTCCGTCGATTCGGAAAGGCCTGTGCAGGGCGGCCAGTATTTTCTTCGCGACGATTTCCGCATCCCTCGCCTTTTGCACGCCGCTCAGGATGAATGCGAATTCGTCCCCGCCTATCCTCGCGATCGTATCGCTGTCCCTGACCAGCATTCTCAGTCTTCCTGCCACCGCCTTGATCAGTTCGTCTCCGCCGACATGCCCGAAGGTATCGTTGACTTTCTTGAATCCGTCGAGATCGAGGAGCTGCAGCGCGAAGCCGGGCTGCTTGTGCCTTTGCGTGCTGGCCACGTTGACCGCGATTCGGTCGTTGAAGAGCAGCCTGTTGGGCAGGTCGGTCAGCGGATCATGGGTCGCCAGATAGGAAATCCTGCTTTCGTCTTCCCGCCAGTGCGAGACATCGAAGGCGATCAGGGCGAATTCGGGGGGGGAGGTGTCGGGAATCCTGATCATGTGGCAATCCATCCAGATCGGCAAAAGCCCTTTTCTGAGCAATCTGCAGACGAAAGACTGTTTTCTTTCCAGGAACAATGCCGATTCCATCGCCCTTTCGAACTTCCCCACATCTTCAGGGTGAATCAGGCCGGTGAAGGATTCGCCGGCGAGGTCGTCGTCGTATTCCAGGAATGACGCGTGAGCCTCGAGGATGACGCCCCTTAGACTGAGTCTGACGGAAAAATCGGATATGGAATGGGTTGTTTCTGTCGTTTGCATGGATTATCCGATCAGATTGGCGATAGTGAGCAGCAGGATCAGCAGCAGCCAGAGCAGCAGGCTTCTCCAGATCAGGCCCACGGTGCTCTGCATGTAGGCGCTGTCCGCCTCGTCGCCCATCCCCATGACCGGCCTGAAGACCTTCAATCCGCCATCAGGCAGGGCGCCTCCCAGTTTCACGCCGAGTGCGCCTGCGCCGCTCGAAAGCAGAATGCCGTGCGCGACGGGGCGCCAGGAGAGCGCCTGGGTTCGCCAGCAATAGAGCGCATCCTCGAAGTCGCCCACGATGGCGAAGCTCAATGCCGTCAGCCGCGAAGGAATCCAGTCTATGACTTCGAAAGCACCGGACGCGAATTTTCCGAGGTGCAGCGCATCTTCAGGATGCTTGTTCCATTCGTCGTTGAGCGCGGTCGCGAGGCGGTAAAGCACCGCACCCATGGGCCCGAATGCGGCGAAGAAGAAAATCACCCCGAAAACATAGGTGTGGGAATAAACGAGCCCGAGTTCGATGGAAACCCGGCAGATTTCCTCGGCGTTGTATTCGGTGGCCGATTTGCCCTGCCATGCCCCGAGCAGATCCCTCGCCTTCTGCAGCTCGCCTTCCTTCAATGCCTTGTCGATCGCGGTATAGGCATGGCTGAATTGCCTGAAGCCCATCGTCAGATAAAGCACGAGCACGCTCCATGCCCAGCTGGCCACGGGGTTGAGCCTGTGCGAGAGCAGGGTGACCAGGCCGGCGAAAAGGGTGAGGGGGAGGGTCGCGATCATCCAGGCGAGGATGCTGTGGCGCTTTTCGCCGGTGGTGAGATGCGTCTTGAGCCAGCTGAAATGGTTCAGCATGAAGGCGAAAGTCTTGCCATCGAATGGCCTGACCTGCTCCATCAGCAATGCCACGATCAGCGAAAAGAAAGTCATCAGGGATTATCCACAGGCTCGGCCTTGACGCCATCGAGCGCTTCCCCGAGCGTGTCTTCGCTTATTTCGTTGAGGCATTTCGAAAGCATTTCAGCAGATTCGTATGTTTCCGGGGGCAGCTTTTCCGTGTCGAGATTGGCGACGAAAACGGCGGCCGCGCCGGCCACTTTCAGCAGCCTTTTCCGCTCGTTCATCAGCATTTCGATTTCCGTCCGAAGCATCGAAATTTCCTGCTCGTGCAAGACGTGTTGTGTCATGGCCCACTCCTTTCGAAAACCAATTCTACCGTAAAATTGTCAAACGGATGCGGCTGCGGCGGCAAATGCGGTCATGTTGACGATCCTCCTGACGGTCGCGGTCGGGGTGAGAATATGGACGGGTCTTGCAGCGCCGAGCAGGATGGGCCCGACCGTGATGCCGCCCCCTGCTTCGATCTTGAGCAGATTGAAGGCGATGTTGGCGGCATCGAGATTGGGCATGACGAGGAGATTCGCCTCGCCCTTGAATCTGCCTGGATTGCCCTGTTTTTTCCTGAGTTCCTCGGACAATGCGGCATCCGAATGCATTTCCCCCTCGATCTCGAGATCGGGGGCGAGCGCTCTCACCAATTGCAGCGCCTTGCGCATTTTTTTCGAGGAAGCGGTATCCATGCTGCCGAAATTGGAATGGGAAAGGAGGGCGATTTTCGGCTTCATGCCGAATTTCATGACCTGTTCCGATGCGAGCAGGGCCATCTCGGCGATCGTTTCCGCATCCGGATCCGGGTTGACATAGGTATCGCAGATGAAAAGGTTTCCCTTTTCCAGCATGAGCAGGCTCAGGGCGGAAAAGTTTTTCACGCCTGCCCTTTTCCCGATCAGGCGCCCGACGATTTCGAGGTGTTCCGCATATTGCCCCGAGAGGCCGCAGAGCATCGCGTCAGCACGGTTTTCCAGAACCATTCGTGCCGAAAATTCAGCCGGATTTTTTTCCGGCGAGAGGATCTCGAAGTCCGAATGCTCGCGCATCCCGAGAGAGAGCCTGGCAATCCCGGCAAGGATGATTTCCCTTCTTCCGCAGAGAACAGGTCTTGCCAGTTCTTCGTCCACCACGGTTTGCGCAGCCTGCAAGACACGCTCGTCTTCCCCGTCGGCATAGACGACCCTTTTCAGGCTCGCTTTGGCGGCGGCAAAAACAGGCTTCATGACGAGCGCAGACTGGTAGACGAAGCGGGAGAGATGTTCCCGGTAGGCATGGAAATCGGCTATGGGTTTCTTCGCCACGCCGCTTTCCATGGCGGCTTTCGCAACCGCTGGGGCGATCCTCATGATCAGCCTGGGGTCGAATGGCTTCGGGATAAGGTAATCCCTGCCGAATGCGGGCAATTCGCCCTCATAGGCCGAGGCGGCCATGTCGGAATGACCGGCATGGGCGAGTTCAGCGATGGCGTGAACCGCAGCCTTCTTCATTTCCTCGTTGATGGTCGTGGCCTCGACATCGAGCGCTCCCCTGAATATGAAGGGGAAGCAAAGGGCATTGTTGACCTGGTTCGGGTAATCGGAACGGCCCGTCGCGATCACCACATCGCTTCTCGCCTTTTTCGCGTCTTCCGGATGGATCTCCGGTTCCGGATTGGCAAGCGCCAGAATGAGCGGGTTTTCAGCCATCAGCTTGACCATTTCCGGCTTCAGTACGCCCCCAGCTGAAAGGCCGAGGAAAATGTCGGCGCCCCCCATCACGTCGATCAGCTTTCTTGCATCCGTCGCCCTGGCATAGCGGGCCTTGTTGGGGTCCATTTCCTCGACCCTGCCTTCAAAGACCACCCCCTTGATGTCGGTCACATAGATGTTTTCCTTTGGCAGGCCGAGGCTCACCAGCATGTCGAGACAGGCAAGCGCAGCCGCTCCTGCGCCTGAAACGACCAGCTTCACCTTGTCGATCCGTTTTTTTACCACGCGCAGGCCGTTGATGACGGCCGCGCCCACGATGATCGCGGTGCCGTGCTGGTCATCGTGGAAGACCGGGATTTTCATTCTTTCACGCAGTCTTCTTTCGACCTCGAAGCATTCGGGCGCCTTGATGTCTTCCAGGTTGATTCCGCCGAAAGTCGGCTCCAGGCTTGCGATGATTTCGACCAGCTTCTCAGGATCTCGTTCGTCGATTTCGAGATCGAAGACGTCTATTCCCGCGAATTTCTTGAAAAGGACGCCCTTCCCTTCCATGACCGGCTTTGCGGCAAGCGGGCCGATCGCGCCCAGGCCGAGCACTGCCGTGCCATTCGTGATGACGGCGACGAGATTGCCTCTTGCCGTGAGATTGAAAGCCTCTGTCGGATTTTCGGCGATCGCTTCGCAGACCGCAGCAACGCCCGGCGTATAGGCAAGCCCGAGATCGCTCTGGTTGGTCAGTCCTTTAGAAGGAACGACGGAAATCTTGCCCGGCTGGGGCAGGCGGTGATATTCGAGCGCATTCTTGCGCAATTGTTGATCCATGGATGCTCCGTGATTTCAGGAAATTTCGAAAAGATTCCGGTAGACGAGAACCTGGAGCGCGAAGGATTCAGCCTGGTCGAGATCGCGGAATTCGACGCCATAGCTGCATCTGCAGTGCTCTCCGGATCCGATCTCGCTGGTCCGCTTGATCACGCATCGGGGCGAGACATAGGCAACCGCCCCCTCGTTCGAGATTCTCAGGTAAAGCTTCAGTATATCGCCAGGCTCGCCGAGCGGGGATGCCGACGACAGCTGGGCGCCTGAAAAGCTGATGTCTTCCAGGATGCAGGGGAATTTTCTTTCAGGTTCGCTCTCCTTCCAGACCGACCCCGGGATATTGGCGCTCGCCCTGGCCGATTTCCTGATCTTCTTGCCCCTGACTTCCAGAGGATAGGCAAGATGAAGGTGGGGATAGGGCGTATTGGCGACGCGAAGGACGGAAGACGCGAAGGCATAGGCATTCTTGCCTGAAAAGAATCGCATCACCACGGTCTGGCCTGCACGCATCAGGATCAGGCTCTCACTGGACGAAGGCGCCGTCACCAATAGGCTTTTCTTCTCGAGATAACCGATCAGCCTGACGCCGTAACGCTGGTCGTTCTCTATCTGCATCTGAAGCGTGTCTCCTACCTGCAGGCCGGCTTCAGCGAACGAAAGGATGTCCTGCCTGGGCGCATTCTCCTTTTCGCCGAATTTTTCTTCATGAACCTGTTTAGACCAGGCGGGATTCCTGAAAAGCCCTTTTGCGATCAGCATGTCGAGCTGGCTTTGCGTCTCGACCACATACCCTTCCTTCAGCAGCAGGTTCTTCTTGCTGTCGTAGACCGGCCAGGACAGGGGTTTGCCTATTTCTATGTCGTCCTTCCTGATCGGGGTCAGATCCATGGCGCAATCAATTCTGGCCGAGCAGCCGGACTTCCCTTTGCGGGAAGGGGATTTCTATGCCGTGCTTCTTGAATTCGCGCCAGATTTCCATGTTGATGTCGGAGATCAGGCCATATCGCCCTTCTTCCAGGTCGCCGATCCAGAAACCGAGTTCGAGATCGATTCCGCTGTCTGCGAAGCTCCGCAAAAATACCTGGGGTTCCGGCGTCTCGAGCGCCCTTTTCTGGTTTCTTGCGGCATCGAGCATGATCTTCATGGCAAGCTCGAGATCGCTGCTGTAGCCGACCTGTATCGGGACTGCAATCCTGACGTGCCTGTCGGTATAGGTATGGTTGACCACGGTGGAAGTGATCAGGGTGTCGTTAGGGATCAACGCTTCGCTTCCATCTGCGCTTTTCAGGACCACATATCTCGTGGTGAGCTTCGTCAGGACGCCCATTTTGTCCTCGATGCTGACGATGTCGTTGATGTGGATGGAACGGTCCAGCAGGATGATGAATCCGCTCACGTAATTGCTCGCGATCTTCTGCAGGCCCAGGCCCAGGCCGACGCCGAGCGCTCCGCCGAACATGGAAAGGGCGGTCATGTCTATGCCCGCTGCGGAAAGAGTGGCGAGCGATGCGACGACGATGAAGAGCGTGCGGGTGACCTTGGAGAGCATCACCCTGAGGTTCATGTCCATGACCTCCGCGCCCATGATGCGCTTTTCTATGGCCTGGCTCGCCCAGAGCGATGCGAGGAAGCTGACAGCCACGATCACGATCCCCTGCATGACGAGCAGGACCGATATCCTTTCCTTGCCGAAACTGAAGCTGATCTCGTCCAGCGATTCGAGCAGGTTGTCGGAGAACCCGGCAATGTGCAGCGCCAGCAGGATCCAGATCAGCCATGCGACCATTCTTTCGATCGAGGCCATCCATGGCTGCTGGTTGAAGCTCGTCTGAAGCATGTAGACCAGGATGCGGATCGCGGCGAGCGCGATCAGCATCTGCGTGGCGATTTCATAAAGCCTGAAAGGAAGGTGGGTTTCCTTGAAGACGGCTTTGCCCAAAAGGATGAAGGCAAGCGCCGCGATCGGAAAGACGAGCCGCCGCGCATCTTCCGAGGCTATCTTCTTCCGGAAGAGGCGCGAGACAGCCCAGGCCAGGACAAGGCTGACGAGGATGCCGAGTGCCTGGGAAACGGCCTCGGGCTTACCATGGAGAAGCTGGGCTAGGTTTTCCACGATGCCCCCGCCTTCATTCCAGATAGGGGGCTATTTCCCTGATCAGAAAATCGTGGAAATGCTTCATCCCGTCTTCCATCGGCGACTGGTATGGACCCGATTCGGTGTTTCCGGAGCGATAAAGGGCGAGCCGTCCCTCCGTCATCTTCCTGCAGATGACAGCGTCTTCCACCGCGGTTTCCTGGTAGGCCTGCTTCTCGGCTTCGACGAGATCGCGCTCGAAGAGCGCAATGTCTTCCGGATAATAGAATTCCACGATGTTGGTGCAATGGTTCGGCCCTCTCGGCACGACCGTGCTGATCACGAGGACGTGGGGATACCATTCGATCATGATGTTGGGATAATAGACGACCCAGATCGCTCCCCTCGGAAATTCGCGGCCGTGATCGTATTTCAGCAGCAGTTCCTGCCAGTTCCTGTAGACAGGGCTGCCTGCGCGGACTTTCGCATATCTTGCCCCGACCTCCTGGACGCTGTACCAGTCGCCGAATTCCCAGGTCAGCGCATCGCAGTCCACGAAGCTGTTGAGGCCGGGGTGGCAGGGCGCGACATGATAATCCTCGAGATAGACCTCGATGAAGGTTTTCCAGTTGCAGTCGTATTCGTCGATCTGCACCCTGTCGAAAACATGGTTCGAGAAATCGATGTCCCTGAAGCATGAAAGATTGGCAAGATCCTTCCTGACGTCCCTTTTTCCTGAAAAGAGCAGGCCGTTCCAGTTCGCAAGCGGCGTCTTGCCGAGATCGAGGCAGGGATTTTCGGGAAAATGGGGAGCGCCGATCAGCTTTCCTTCCAGGTCGTAGGTCCAGCGATGCAGCGGGCAGACGATATTCCTGGCATTTCCCCGCCCCTCCAGCATGGTGGCCTGGCGGTGGCGGCAGATGTTGCTCAGGAGCTCAACACCCTTTTCGTTCCTGAAAAGGACCCTGGCATTGTCCATCCAGTCGAAGGTGTGGAAATCCCCGATATGGGGCACCATCAGTTCATGCCCGACATAGCCGGGGCCGCTGTCGAAGAGCAGCCTTTTCTCAAGGTCGGCCAATTCCTGACTGCAGTACCAACTCGCTGGCAAAGGCGCAAGTCCAGCCGAAACATCGATAGCATTGGACATCATCGCTTCCTCGTGAACAAAATGGTTAAACATAACATTTTTTATGAAATCAAGAAAAAGCGCAATATTTCTTTCATCATTGACCTTACCGCATCGATTGGGCTATTTTTATGGTTTAGGAAAGTCTCAATGAGCAAACAGGAAAAAAAGCCGGAAAATTTCGAGTCCGCACTCGCCGAGCTCGAGTCCATCGTGGCGAAAATGGAAGAAGGGCAGCTTCCCCTTGCGGAATCGCTCGATGCCTACAAGAGGGGGGCATTCCTGCTGCAGTATTGCCAGGCCGCTTTGAAGGATGCGGAGCAGCAGATCGAAATCCTGGAAGGCAGCAGGGTGCCGGATGAGAAGTGAGGCATTCCAGTCCTGGGCGCACGCGCATCAGGTCCGCATCGAATCCGCACTCGAACGCATACTTCCTGAATCCTCGGCGATGCCTGCGCGGCTTCACGAAGCGATGCGCTATGCCGTCCTGGCAGGGGGTAAGCGCGTCAGACCCCTTCTTGCGCTGGCAAGCGGAGAAATTGTCGATGCGGACGCGGAAAAGGTCATGTTGGCGGCCTGTTCCGTCGAGCTGATTCATGCCTATTCGCTCGTCCACGACGATCTTCCCGCCATGGACGACGACGTGCTGAGGCGCGGAAAGCCGACCTGTCATGTGGAATACGATGAAGCCACGGCTTTGCTGGTCGGGGACAGCCTCCAGTCGCTCGCCTTCGAAACCCTTTCTTCTCCAGGGCTCTCGGGGAAAAGGCAGGTCGAAATGGTGAGATTGCTGGCCAAGGCTTCAGGTTCGAGGGGAATGGCCGGAGGACAGGCCATGGATCTCGAGAATGTCGGAAAGAGTCTTGATCTGCCGGAACTCGAATCGATGCATATCAGGAAGACGGGGGAACTCATCAGGGCATCGATCCTGCTCGGAGCGCATTGCGGGGAGATGGAAGAAGAGGGGCTCGCAAAGCTCGACCATTATGCGAAATCGATAGGGCTCGCCTTCCAGGTCATAGACGATGTGCTGGATGCGGAATCCTCGACCGCGACATTGGGGAAAACAGCGGGAAAGGACCAAAAGGACGGCAAGCCGACCTATGTCTCGCTGATGGGCGTGAGGCAAGCAAAAAGAATGGCGGACGATCTTTACGATTCGGCTATTTCAGCCCTTGGGTGTTTCGGCGGCAAGGCTGAAAGACTGCGCCAGATGGCCGATTTCGTGGTGAAGAGGCAGTTCTGATGTATTCAATATTGAACCAGATCAATACCCCCGAGGATCTGCGGGGACTCGATCGGAAATCCCTTCAAAGGCTCGCCGAGGAACTCAGGCAATACATCATCGAATCCGTCTGCAGGACGGGCGGGCATCTATCCTCCAATCTCGGCACGATAGAACTCACCATCGCGCTCCATTACGTCTTCAATACCCCTTACGACAGGATCGTCTGGGATGTCGGGCATCAGACCTATGCCCACAAGATATTGACGGGAAGAAGGGAGGCGATGCAGGGCCTGAGGAAGAAAGGCGGCATTTCAGGCTTTCCAAAGCGCTCGGAGAGCGAATACGATGCCTTCGGCACGGCGCATTCCAGCACGTCCATCGGCGCGGCGCTCGGGATGGCTGTCGCGGCGAAGCTCGAGGGGATACAGAGAAGGGCGGTCGCCGTGATAGGCGACGGGGCGATGACCGGAGGAATGGCTTTCGAGGCGCTCAACAATGCCGGGGCGACGGATGCGAACCTGCTTGTCGTGCTGAACGACAACGAGATGTCGATTTCGAAGAATGTCGGCGCGCTCGACAATTATCTTGCGCGGATATTGTCCGGCGGGCTCTATTCCGCTGCGAGGCGCGCCGGGGAAAAGGTGCTGAGAGCCGTTCCGCCGATGCTCGAGCTTGCGAAAAGGGCGGAGGAGCATGTCAAGGGCATGGTGACCCCGGGCACGCTTTTCGAGGAATTCGGCTTCAACTACATCGGGCCGATAGACGGCCATGACCTCGAGGCGCTTCTTTCCACGCTTTCCAACGTCAAGAAGCTCCAGGGGCCGCAATTCCTCCATGTCGTGACCAAGAAAGGGAAAGGCTATTCCCTGGCAGAGGAGGACCCCATCCTTTACCACGGCGTGGGCAAATTCGATTCGAAGTGCGGGATTTCTGCAGCGGCATCGAAAAAGGCGACGTATACGGAAATTTTCGGAAAATGGCTCTGCGACACGGCGGAGCAGGACGAAAGGCTGATAGGCATCACTCCTGCGATGCGGGAAGGATCGGGAATGGTGGCCTTTTCCGAGCGCTTTCCCTCCAGGTATTTCGATGTCGGCATCGCCGAGCAGCATGCGCTCACCTTCGCGGCAGGGCTTGCATGCGAAGGATTGAAGCCTGTTGTGGCGATCTATTCGACCTTCCTGCAAAGAGCTTATGATCAGCTGATCCACGACATCGCCATCCAGAACCTGCCGGTGGTGTTCGCCATAGACAGGGCGGGACTTGTCGGTGCGGACGGGCCGACCCATGCAGGAAGCTTCGATCTCTCCTATCTGAGATGCATCCCGAACCTGACGGTGATGGCCGCATCGAACGAGAACGAATTGAGAAACATGCTCCATACCGCATTCATGATGGATTCTCCTGTCGCCGTTCGCTATCCGAGAGGGGCGGGGCCTGGCACGGAAATCGAGGCCGAAATGAAATCGATCGAGATCGGGCGGGGCATGCTCCTGAGAAGCGGGAAAAAGGTCGCGCTGCTCGCTTTCGGCAGCATGGTTGAACCTGCTCGTCAGGCCGCTGTCGAACTGGATGGGACCGTCGCCAACATGCGCTTCGTGAAGCCGCTTGACGAAAAGCTTGTGCTGGAGCTTGCGAGAAGCCATGAACTCCTCGTGACAGTCGAGGAAAATGCAGTGATGGGCGGGGCGGGGAGCGCTGTTGCGGAATGCCTGGCAAGCCACGGATTTGCCGTTCCGCTGCTGCAGCTGGGTCTTCCTGACCACTACATCGATCAGGGGGAACCCTCGGGGTTGCTCTCGGACTGTCTTCTCGACGCTGCCGGGATCGCCTTTTCGGTCAGGGAGAGGCTTGCTTCATTAACCCGAGTTGTTTACTCGGGATTGTCGGGCGGTCTATAATTTGGCGATCGAAGAACATTTAGGAAACACCGTGATCACAGCAGAAACGATTCCAGACGTGCAGAGCACGGAGGATTTGAGGCGTCTTGCCATAGACAAGGTCGGCATCAAGTCTATCAGGCATCCGGTGAAGGTGGCGGACAAGAGCGGCGGCGTGCAGCATACCGTGGCCATATTCAACATGTACGTCCATCTCCCTCACAATTTCAAGGGAACGCACATGTCCCGCTTTGTCGAGATCCTGAACGGAAGCGAGCGCGAAATCTCCGTCGAATCCTTCGAAAGCATGCTCAGGCAGATGATCGACAAGCTCGAGGCGGAATCAGGCTACATCGAGATGAGCTTTCCCTATTTCGTCAACAAGGCGGCGCCCGTTTCGGGGGTAACCAGCCTGCTCGATTACGATGTGACCTTCATAGGCGGCATAGAAAAGGGCGAATACCATTTCAAGATGAAGGTGCTCGTTCCTGTCACCAGCCTCTGCCCTTGTTCGAAGAAGATATCGGATTACGGCGCGCACAACCAGCGCTCGCATGTGACCGTGACGGCCTGCACCAACGATTTCGTCTGGATAGAAGACGTCGTCGGGATGGTCGAAGAGCAGGCATCCTGCGAGCTCTACGGGCTCCTCAAGCGTCCTGACGAGAAATACGTGACGGAGCGTGCCTACGACAACCCGAAATTCGTCGAGGACATGGTCAGGGATGTCGCAGCAGTGCTGAACAGGGACAAAAGGATAGACGCGTACATCGTCGAATCCGAGAATTTCGAATCGATCCACAACCATTCCGCCTACGCCCTTATCCAGCGTGACAAGCGAAAAGGCTGAACTTTTTTCGCGCCCGATGCTGGCGGTGTTGACCGCCCAGTTCCTTTCCGCTTTCGGCGACAACGCCCTCCTGGTTGCCGCCATTGCGCTCCTGAAGGCGCGCGGCGCGGAAGATCTCGCCCCTGTTCTTCAGCAGAGTTTCGTCGTGCCTTTCATTCTGCTCGCCCCTTTCGTCGGCTCCTTTGCAGACGCCATTCCGAAAGGGCGTGCGATGTTCATCTCGAATGCCCTGAAGCTTGCCGGCACCCTTTTCATGACTTCAGGGATGAATCCGCTCTATGCCTATTCCCTGGTCGGCATAGGGGCGGCAGCCTATTCCCCTGCGAAATACGGCATCCTGCCCGAGCTTTTTCCCCCAGAAAAGCTGGTGAAGGCGAACAGCCTGCTGGAAGGCTCGACCATCGCGGCCATCCTGCTGGGCGTGCTGGCAGGGGGGGTGATTTCAGACAGGTCGGTTTCAGCCGCGCTTTATTTCGTGCTCTTCTGTTATGGTTCTGCGGCAGGCGTGAATCTCCTGATCCCCCGGCTTCCCCCGGAGCGGGAAGAGATCGCATTGAAAACCCTCTTTCCGGACTTCTTCGCAGCCTTCATGCGCCTCCTGAAAAACGGCGATGCGCGTTTCACGCTTTTCGGAACGAGCCTCTTCTGGGGAACGGGGGCAACATTGCGAATCGCGCTTTTCGCCTGGGTGCCGGTTGCGCTTTCCATTTCCGACAACAAGACGCCTTCCGTGCTGATGGGGGTCGTCTCCATCGGGATAGTCTTCGGCGCGGCTGCGGCAGCGCTCTGGATCAGGCTGGAAAAGGTGAACAGGGCGCTCCTTCCGGGCATCATGATCGGCCCCCTGGTCTTCCTCCTTTCGCAAATCGGAACAGAATCCATGGCGATGATGCTGCTGGTTCTGATCGGATTCTGCGGCGGGCTTTTCGCCGTTCCGCTCAACGCCCTTCTCCAGGAAAGGGGGCATGAGATGATCGGTGCGGGGCGGGCGCTTGCCGTCCAGAACGGCTTCGAGAATCTCGCCATATTCTCTCTGGTCGGAATCTATGCGGCGTTGGAGAAGGCAGGTCTGCCTGAAAAGGAGGCTGTCGCTCTTTTCGGGCTTGCCGTCTTTGCCGGCATGCTGATCATTTCCCTGATGCGCTTGAGACGTTGGAGAGGCTGAAGCATGCTATAAACCTATAAGGGGGTGGCCATGTTTGCACATCAGGACAGGTTTGGCGAACTTCACCAGAACGTCTCGCTGAAGGGGAAAATCGATTCCATCTATGGTGTATTGAAGGAATATTTTCCCTTCGTCTCGAGAGTTGCAGTGGCGCTTTACGATGCAAAAACGGATGTCCTGAAGACGTTCGCGCATTGCGGAGAAGAAGCGGATCCTCTCGAATACTACCAGGCAAAGCTTGCAGAGTCTTCTTCGCTCATGCAGATACTGGAAATGGGCAAGCCGAGGGTGATCGACGATCTTTCCCTTTTTTCTTCAGGCACCCATGAGCATACCAGGCGTATCGGGAAAGAGGGGCATCTTTCCAGCTATACCATGCCGATGTATGTTCGGGGCGCATTCTTCGGCTTCGTCTTTTTCGACTCCAGGGAAAAAAATGCTTTCAGCGAAGCAGTCCTGAGCCAGCTCGATCCATTCGGGCATCTGATCGCACTCACCGTCATCGCCGATCTTTCTATCCTCCAGACCCTACTGGCAACGGTGAAGACGGCGCGCGAGATGGCGCGTCACAGGGATGAGGAGACCGGCGCGCATCAGGACAGGATGTCCCGCTATGCAAGACTGATCGCGAGAAAGCTCGCGGTGAAATACGGGCTCAGCGACGAATACATAGAGAATGTCTTCATTTTCTCGCCATTGCACGACATCGGAAAGATGGGCGTGCCGGACAGCATTCTGCTCAAGGCGGGGCGGCTCACGGAGAGCGAATATGGGCAGATGAAGACTCATACGACGAAAGGCCGGGAGATCATAGACAAGATGGTCGGCAACTTCGAGCTCGATGGCGTCAGCCATGTCGACATCCTCAGAAACATCGCCGAATTCCATCACGAGGCCGTCGACGGAAGCGGTTACCCTGAAGGAAGGAAAGCTGAAGAAATCCCGGTCGAGGCGAGGATCGTTGCGGTTGCCGACATATTCGATGCGCTAACCAGCCGCCGCCCCTACAAGACGCCATGGCGCAACGAAGAGGCGTTTTCCATGCTGAAGCAGCTCGCCGGGATCAAGCTCGATCCGGACTGCGTTGCCGTCTTCATCGATGCAAAAGCGGAAATAGAGGAAATCCAGAGGCAGTTCGCCGAGACAGGCTTCTGAATTCAGTGCCCGATTTTCGCATCCATGTTGACTTCCCCCGCGCGCTTCAATGCGAATTCCGTCAATACAGGGCCTGCCGTCTCGAGGATGGCGACTGAGCCCAGAATGATGGCCGAAAGCGCTTTGGCGAATTCCGGATAAAGATGCGAGGTTTCTTCGGTGAGGCCGATCGCGAGTCCGGCCATGGGCACGAGCGTCATGCCGAGAAGCGCAGTCTGCCTCCCGGAAAGGGGAGAAAAATGGGCCAGGAGGAGCAGCCCGGCTGATTTGCCGATGAACCTCGCCGCCACGAAGCAGATGGCTGCCCACCATACCGATTCGAGTTCCTTGAGGTGGAGGTTCGCGCCTGCGATGACGAACAGGAGAACGAAGAAGATATCGCCTCCGTGACCGAATTCTATCTTCATGAGCTCGCTCTTCATGTCGAGGTTTCTCACCATGATGCCGAGCGCGAGCAGGGTGAGGAGATTCGAGCAGTCGAAGGTTTTGGAGAGCCCGATCGCGGAAATGATAAGCCCGACAAGGAGAGCGAACTGCAGGTTTTCCGCCTTGCCCAGAAGGCTTGCGATCCGGATCGTGGCATGGGAAAGCAGCCATGCGAGCAGGAGAGAGACGACAACCTGATAGAAGGGCTGGATCAGTATCGTCGACCACGATGCCTGCTGCGTGTAATGCAGGAAAGGGAGCAGCAGGGTGTAGGCGAAGAAGGAAAGGACATTGTTGATCGCAACATGGTTCAATGCCCGGCTCGTCACCGGCCCTTGGGATTTGAATTCGCGTATGACGAGAAGCACCACCGCTGGGGAGGAGGAAATCCCGATGGCCGCAGCGAGCGCAGCATGAAGCTTCCCGACATGGAACAGGGTGAGCGCGTAATAGACCAGAAAGAAGGCGCATGTCGCTTCCATCACGCTGGAGAGAATCAGGATCCTGTCTGTCCTGAGCGCCCTGAAATCGAGTTCGGTGCCGAGCTGGAAAAGGATGAGGCCTAGCGCGATGTCCGTGAAGAGCTTTGCATCGGCGAGCATTCCCTTGTCGAATAGATCGAGCATGCCCGGCCCGAGCAGGAATCCGGTGGCGACGAAGCCCGTTATCCTGGGAAGAAAAGGCGTGCGCTGAGCCAGTTCTCCGCCGACGATGCCGACGAGCAGTATCGCCCCGAAAAGGAGGAAATCGTTTCCTGCAAGGGGCCAGTGGGGAAAAAAGCTGAATGGCATGATGGATTCATTGTAGACCGAATGAACCATGGCGAGGTTGAAATTTCTTACACCATCCCCATCTCATAGGACGTTTCAATACAGGAGCCATAAAAATGCAAAATGAACCGACCAGGGAAACGCTGGGATTCCAGGCGGAGGTGAAGCAACTGCTCAATCTCATGATCCATTCCCTCTACAGCAACAAGGAAATATTCCTGAGGGAACTCGTCTCGAATGCATCGGATGCCGCCGACAAGCTGAGATTCGAGGCGCTGACCGATGCCGCGCTTTTCGAGGAGGATTCGGACCTCAGGATCAGGATTTCATTCGACAAGGAATCGAGAACCATCACCATTTCCGACAACGGCATAGGCATGTCGCGGCAGGAGGTGATAGAAAACATAGGCACCATTGCGAAATCGGGCACGAAGGAGTTCTTCGGCAGGCTGACCGGGGATCAGGCCAAGGATGCAAGCCTGATTGGCCAGTTCGGCGTGGGATTCTATTCTTCGTTCATCGTCGCAGAAAAGGTCGTCCTCGTCACCCGGCGAGCAGGGCTCACCAGGGAACATGGGGTGAGATGGGAATCGAAGGGAGAGGGCGACTACACGATAGAGATGGTCGAGAAGCCTTCCCGGGGGACCGAAGTCATCCTTCATCTTCGGGAGGGAGAGGAGGATTTCCTGGATGCATGGCGGATCAAGTCCATCATCAGGAAGTATTCGGATCATATCCAGCTTCCCATCGTCATGGCTGAAGATGAAAAGGAAGAGGTGGTCAATCAGGCGTCCGCCCTATGGGCGAGATCCAAATCGGAGATCACCCAGGAACAGTACGAAGAATTCTACAAGCATGTCGCGCACGACAATGAACCGCCGCTTGCGCATGTGCATGCCAGGGTCGAGGGCAAGCAGGAATATACGCAATTGCTCTACCTCCCCTCGCGTGCGCCTTTCGATCTTTTCGACAGGGAATCCAGGCACGGCATCAAGCTCTATGTCAGGCGCGTCTTCATCATGGATGACGCCGAACAGTTGATGCCGCAGTATCTGAGGTTCGTCAGGGGCGTGGTCGATTCGAACGATCTCCCGCTCAATGTCTCTCGCGAAATCCTTCAGGAGTCGAAAACCATAGAGGCGATCAGATCCGGCTGCGTCAAGAAAGTGCTCGCCATGATCGAGGAGCTCGATGCCGAGAAATACATCACATTCTGGAAGGAATTCGGCAGAGTCTTGAAGGAAGGAATAGGGGAAGATTATGCAAATCGGGAAAAGATAGCGAAGCTCTTGAGATTCGCTTCCACCCATCTCGACACCCCAGAGGAATCGGTTTCCCTCTCCGACTATGTTTCAAGGATGAAGGAAGGGCAGGAGAAGATCTATTTCGTGACGGCAGAGAGTTTCGCCGGAGCGAAGAACAGCCCCCATCTCGAGATATTCAGGAAGAAGGGCATAGAGGTGTTGCTGCTCTCGGACAGGGTGGACGAGTGGCTCGTCGCAAACCTGCACGAATTCGAGGGCAGGCAGCTTCAGTCCGTGGCCAAGGGCGATCTCGATCTGGGCAAGCTCGAAGACGAGGAAGAAAGGAAGGAACAGCAGAAGGAAGGGGACGAATACAAGGAGCTGGCGGAAAAGATCAAGGGCAGCCTTTCCGAAAAGGTCAAGGATGTCAGGGTGACCTTCCGCCTCACGGAATCCCCCGCCTGCCTCGTCGCCGACCAGCACGACATGGGAATGAACCTCGAGCGGCTGCTGAAATCGGCTGGGCAGAAGGTGCCTGTTTCGAAGCCGATACTGGAGATCAATCCCCATCACCCCATCGTGCAGAGCCTGAAATACGAGGAGGATCGGTTTTCCGACTGGAGCCACATCCTTTTCGACCAGGCGCTCCTCTCGGAAGGCGGGCAGCTCGAGGATCCCGCGGGATTCGTCAAGCGCCTGAACGGCCTGATGCTCGCCCTCTCGGGCAGGTGAAAGCCGCCTCATGGCGGTTTTCACTTCCGCAAGCGAAGAAAACCTGATGATGGGGAGGGCGGTCCGGCTCAGGGCACGCGGATGACGCGGTATATCGGCTTTTGAAGACGGCCGAGGCGGAATTCGTTTTTCCCCGGGAGCACTCTGATCGTCAGATGTTCGGGAGAATAGGGGCCGACGACGGCATCGGCGCCGAAAAGGGCGTAAAGCCCGGGTGAGAGCGAAAGGATGTCGAGGACGACTTCGTCGCCTTCCATCCGCACATGCTGACCTCTGAACGGATTCGCCAGGGGCTCCCCGACGAAGAGCCCTTCTCCAGGCCATGCAACGCTCTTCCAGTAGGCTTCTATCAGGGATTCGCCCTGCACGTACCAGTAGATGGCGATGCCCGGATTCGGGAATTTCTGGGGATAGTTGCAGGGCTCGACGACCGTGCCGTAGCTTGCCGTCGCCCCCGCATCGAGCCAGCGCAGGATGCTCATCTGGCCGCTGCCGGTGAGCATGCCGCCGGTCGATGTGAGATGGTCGGCCATCGCGCCTGGCAAGAAGCGCAGGGTGTCGAGATAGGGAACGCTGGCAAGGCCGGTGAAATAGAAAAGGATATCGTGGCTGTCCTTTATCGAATCCTGTTCGAGCATTTTCAGCTTCACCCATGGCCCGTCTGTCCTGATCGCCTGGGGAAAGCCTGGCGCCCTGACGTTCCTCGCCTTGTCGCTTGTGGCAAGCAGATAGCCCGTGCCTGGCGGATGGCTTTCGTCCGATGAGATTCCCCTGTCTATCAGGGACTTGACTGAATCGACATTTTTTCCTGCAAGCATCATGGCAGGGCGGATATGCATGTCCCGATAGGGCATGATGCTCGCCGAATCGTAATAGGGATTCGCCCTGGTCTTTCCGCAATGCGAGCAGTAGGCACGGTCGAAGCCGAATGCGAAGGCGGAGGTGATCGACATGCAGCCCGCGCGGTAGGGGCTCGTCCAGGCGAGTGCGAAGGCCTGAACGGAATTCGGCGTTTTCCTGTCGACTTCCGCCTTGACGGCGGCGAATTCGGCTGGCGTCAGCTCGGGGCTGTCGTGGGGAAAGCGCACATGAATCATGTTGGCGTCTGGAATATGCCTTCTCGACTGGTAGTACTCGGCTGTTATGACGCTTGCCGGATCGGCATCGTTTACGACGACAGCGAGATCTTCGGGCGCGAGGCCGGTTTTCGGGAAGATGAAGAGCGGCGGGGAGGCCTTTGCAAAAGCCGAGGCGAACAGAAAGAGGAAAAACCAGCCCCTCATTCTGGCGGATTGATGCCGAACCAGCAGCAGTAAAGCGCAGGCAGAAATATCAGGGTGAGCAGGGTTGCGACAAAGAGCCCCCCCATGATGACGAAGGCCATCGGCCCCCAGAAGTTGTTTCCGGCAAGCGGGATCATGGCGAGTATCGCGGCAGAGGCAGTCAGCAGTATCGGCCTTGCGCGGCGAACCGTCGATTCGACCACGGAGTCCCACGGACTGAGCCCTTCTTCCATGTCCTGCCTGATCTGGTCGACCAGGATCACGGAATTTCTCATGATCATGCCGGCAAGCGATATCATGCCGAGCATCGAGACGAAGCCGAAGGGGACGTTGAAAAGAAGGAGGGAAGGCGTGACGCCTATGATCCCAAGCGGTGCCGTCAAAAGCACGATGAAGGCCAGATCGAAGCGCTTCAGCTGGAGCATCAGCAGGGTCACGACGATGAAGGCCGTCAAGGGAAGAACATCCATGATCGATTGTTGCGCCCGTCCATTGTCTTCTGCAGCGCCACCGACCTCGATTCCGTATCCTTCGGGGAGCTTGATGGAAGAGAATTGCTTGACGATCTCCGCATTCACGTCAGGCGCCTTGACGTCGCCCGATACATCTGCCCTGACTGTCACGACGGGCAGTCCGTTGCGGTGCCAGATGATGCCTTCTTCCACGTCGTCGTTGATCCCGGCAATGCTGTCCAGCGGGACGAATTTTCCGTCTTCTGCGTGGACTTTCATCCTGTTCGGATAATCGATGTCGCTGCGATCCTCACTGCTCGCACGCATCACGATGTCGATGCTCTTTTCGCCTTCCCTGTACCGGCTGACCGTGATTCCGCTGGAAAGGATTCTGATCTGATCGGCAATGGCGCTAGAGGAAAGACCGTATTGACCTGCCTTTGCCTGATCCACCCCGATATCGTAAATCCTGAGATCCGAGCCCGAATCGAAGCTGACGTTCTTGGCATGGCCGTTTTTCCTGACGATTTTCGCTATCTCCCCTGCGATCTGTCTCACCTTGTAGAGGTTCTCCCCGGTCACGCGGTACTGTATCGGATAACCGACGGGCGGGCCGTTTTCCAGCCTCGAAACCCTGATGCCGTATGCCGGATATGCCGAGTCGAGCGCTTTCCTGACATGATCCAGCACTTTTTCGCGCATCGAGACGTTTTCGGTCGTCACGACGATCTGAGCGTAGTTGGGGGAAGGCAGGCCGAGATCGAGGGGGAGATAGAAACGGGGCGTGTTCCCGCCGACGTAGGAGGCATAGCTCTTCACCCCTTTTTCCGTCGACAGCATCCTTTCGGCTTCCTTCACGACCTTTTCCGTTGCGCCGAAGGTCATGCCCTCCGGAAGCCAGATATCCACCAGGATTTCCGAACGCTCGGAAGGCGGGAAGAATTCCTGCTCGACCCTGGAAAAACCGAGCAGGGAGAACAGGAAAGCGATCAGCGTCGCGAAAATGATCAGCCATTTCCTTTCCAGGCACCAGACCACAAGCTTCCTGAAAATGGCGTGGATTCCCTTGCTGTAGCCATCTTCACGAGGAGCGAGGACGTGACTCTCTTCAAGGAGCTTCAGGCCGAGATAAGGCGTGAAGATCACTGCAACCAGCCAGGATACGAGCAGTGCGAAGGTGACCACGAGGCAAAGGGAAAAGGTGTATTCTCCTGCCGAGGATTTGGCGAGGCCGACAGGCAGGAAAGCCGCGGCAGTGATCAATGTGCCTGTCAGCATCGGAAAGGCCGTGCTCTTGTAGGCGAAAGTGGCGGCTCTTGCCCTGCTCCAGCCTTCCTCTATTTTCACCTTCATCATCTCCACCGCGATCATGGCGTCGTCCACCAGCAGTCCGAGCGCGATGATCAGCGCGCCGAGGGAGACGCGCTGCAGATCGATGCCGAAAACCTTCATCAGCACGAAAGTGCCGGCGAGCACGACAGGAATGGAAAAGGCAACGACCAGTCCCGCCCTGCTTTTCAGGCTGAAGAAGCTCACGGCAAGCACGATGACGAGCGCCTCCAGGAGCGACCGGGTGAATTGCCCTATCGATTTTTCGACCACTTCCGGCTGGTTTGCCACCCGATGGAGCTCGATGCCTTTGGGCAGCCGGGACTTGAGTCTTCCCATGATCCGGTCGACTTCGCCGCCTGCATCGATGACATTGCCGGAAATCGAAATCGCAAGTCCGACTGCATCCTGGCCGTCGAAGCGCATCATGAATTCGGGCGGATCGGCGTAGCCCCTGTAGACATGACCGATTTCGCCGAGCCTGTAGGCCTTTCCCTTGTCCTGAATCGTGATGTCCTCGATCGACTGGAGGGAATCGAAATCCCCGCTGACCCGCATCCGCACCGTGTTGAAGTCGGTGACGATCTTTCCCGCAGGCATCATGGCGTTTCGCGCTTCGAGGCGCGATGCCAGCCTCAAGGGGTCTATGCCGAGTTCTGCAAGCTTGTCATTGGAGAAATCGATATAGATTTTCTCTTCCCTTACCCCGACCAGGCTGATCTTCCCGACATGCGCGAGGCCGAGCAGGGATTGCCTCGCCATTTCCGCTTCTTTCGCGAGTTCTGCATTGCCAAGGGTTTTCGAAGTGAAGGCATAGATCAGGCCGAATGTCTCGCCGAATCGATCGTCGATGACGGGGTCCTTCATCCCTTTTGGCAGTTGAGGGCGCAAGTCGGACAGCTCCCTGCGCACCGTGTCCCAGGCTGGCCTCAGTTCCGATCTCGGAATGGAATCCTTGAGCGTGAGGAAGATCACCGCTTCTCCCGGCTTGGAATAACTTCCCATGTTGCCCAGCCAGGGCGTTTCCTGGAGCTTTTTCTCTATCCTGTCCGTGATCTGCTGCGCCATCTCCTGAGCGGTGGCGCCCGGCCAGCGTAGTTCTATGGTCATGTCCTTGAAGGTGAAATCGGGGTCTTCCTTCTGTGGAAGCTGGAGATAGGCATAAAGGCCGGAAGCCAGGATGGCGATGAGGAAATAGAGCACAAGCGTCTTCTGCCTGAGCGCCCATTCCGAAAGATTGAATTGGCTCATTCTTCGGGTGTTGTTGCCTTCGAACTCAGATTATAGTCATCGGGTGGATCCTGAAATTTCTCCAAGGCCATCGAGCAATGCCTGGCATTGTTCGTCTGTGCCGACCGTGATTCGGAGATGCTGATCTATCCTGGGCAGCCTGAAATGGCGCACGATGATCCTTTTTTCTCTCAGCCTTGCTGCAAGAAGCGCGGCATCATGATCCGGGTGAGAGGCGAAAACGAAATTCGCGCTCGATGGAAGGACTGAAAACCCGAGCTTTTCGAGCCCCGCCTTCAGTCCTTCCCGGGTCTTCATCACTGCCTTGCAGGTGCTCTCGAAATATTCCCTGTCCTCGAATGCGGCGACGGCGCCGGAAATTGCAAGGCGCCCGAGCGGATACGAATTGAAGCTGTTCTTCACGCGTTCGAGCCCTTCTATCAGATCGGCATTTCCAGCAGCGAATCCGACCCTCAATCCGGCCAGCGAGCGCGACTTGGAAAGCGTCTGGATCACGAGCAGGTTCGGATAATCCCTGGTGAGGGGAATGGCGGATTTTCCGCCGAAATCGACATAGGCTTCGTCGACGACCAGAACCGAATCCTGGCTGCAGGATGCAAGTGCTTCGATCTCATCGAGCCCGAGCAGGCAGCCGGTCGGCGCATTGGGGTTGGGGAAGATGATGCCGCCGTTGGGTTTCCGATAATCCGCCGTCCTTATCCTGAAATCCTGATCCAGCGGAATCGTCTCGTAATGGATATCGTAGAGCCTGCAATAGACAGGATAGAAACTGTAGGTCACATCGGGAAAAAGGACAGGCGCATCGTGCTTCAGGAGCGCATTGAAGACATGGGCGAGCACTTCGTCAGAGCCGTTGCCGACGAAAACATGGGATGCATCGATCTTGTGAAAATCGGCTATCGCCTGCCTGAGGCGGCCTGCGTCCGGATCCGGGTAAAGCCTCAATCCGGAATTCGCTTCCTTTCGGATGGCTTCCAGCACCCTGGGAGAAGGCGGATAGGGATTCTCGTTGGTGTTCAGCTTGATCAGGTTTTCAATCTTCGGCTGCTCGCCCGGCACGTAGGGGGTGAGTCCTTTTACCAAATTGCTCCAGTATCTGCTCATGGTCCTATGAAAGTTTTCGCCACACGCTTGCAAGCCAGGGCTGCTGCTCCCTGGGGAGGTTGGCGGGGCGGTAATAATGTTCGAGTTCCTGGAATCCTGCGTCATTCATGAGGCAGCGCCAGGCTTCCAGGTCGTGATAGCTGCCGTATCGTCCGTTCTTCCATCCTTCCTCGTTCCGTCCCCTCGGGTTCGAGCTGAAAAGCACGCCTCGATGCTTGAGCGAGGCGTGGAGCGTTTTCAGCACGCGGGGAATCTCCTGCATCGGGACATGGAAAAGCGAAGCATTGGCGAAAATGCCGTCGAAACAGGCTTGCGGCAGGTCGAGATTGAGGAAATCCTGATTGAGCACTTCGCAGCCGCTGTAGCTTCTCGCCATCTCGGCGAATTTTCCGCAGCCGTCCAACCCGGTTGCAAGATGCCCCATTTTCGAGAAGACCTTGAGATCGCGCCCAGGTCCGCAGCCGAAATCGAGTATCGAGAAGGGAGGGGGGGCCTCGATATGTCGGAGGAGCGCGTCGATATTCTGGCTGACGTCGTGGTCCTTCGTTCCCTTGAAGAAATCCTCGGCGCGGGTAGCGTAATGCGAGAGTGTTCCCGAGGAAATGTTCTCGAGGTCATGAGGATCGAGTTTCAAAGGCATTGCCTCCCTTTCAGCACGCAGGAGAAGACGGCTTTCCCTTCGATGTCGCGTTCGGTGACGAGCCAGCCGTCAGCCCTTTTCTCCAGCGTCATGAATCCGAAATCGGCAGTGGAATAGAAGCGCTTGACGATCGCATCCGGGAAAGGTTCTGCGCCTTCTGGCAGCTTCTGCGGCAAGGCTTCGTCAGGCTCGGTTCCGGAGTTTCCGTTGACGAACGTGACCGGATAGTCGCTCTTGAAATCGAGCGCCTCGTAAAGGTGGACATGGCCATGGAAGGCCGCATCCGTCTCTTCCGGGAAATGCTTCATGGCCGACTGCAGCGCCCTGTTCCCCGGATAGAGTTTTTCATGCCATTCCGAGAAACCCAGGATGGGGTGGTGGCTCAGGAAGAAATTGTGGGGAAAGTTTCTCGCGAGCTTTTCGACGGTTTCGAACTCGGCAGGATAATGGCCGTTGGATGCGCCTGCGGCAGAATCGAACACGATGAGCTGCGTGTCGTCTGACAGGGGAACGGAATAGGGATCCGTATAGTCCGTACAGGCTCGGTAATCACCCGCAAAGAGATATCTGAACCATCCCTTTCCCGCCCTGAAGCAGGCTTCGTGGTTGCCCCTTACGAATACCCATGGCGTCGAGGCGAGCAGGGCTCGCGCAGGGGAAAAGAAGTCAGCCTGCCAGGAGTCGAATCCGTAACCGTACGGGCTGCCCATACAGCCGGCTCCCTGACAGGGGCTTTCCCGATAAAGGTAGTCGCCGACATGGATCACGAGATCCGGCTTGAACGAGGCCGCGGCTGCCGCGATCTTCTGGAAAGGCCATTTTCGCGGATCGCTGCAGTCCTGGAAAATGGTCCCCTTCATCCTGCACCCCGTATCGCCGAGCACGACGATCCGTCTCGGTCGAGAAACGGGAGCCGGCAGCCGGGTATTGCCGAAGACGATGGTTTTCGTGCCGACCGGGATTTCAGCTTCGCAGACAGAATCGGGAAAGCCGTTTTCCTGCTTCGCGCGCAATTGCATCGCCTTGCTTTGGCCATCGAATCTTATTTCAGGACAGGAAGCCTGCTTGGTGATGATGCGGACGGATGCCCCTTTTCCCGTTTTCAGGACATAGGCGATATCATCCGTTCCCCATGCGGGAGGGACGAGCAAACACGCCAGGAGGAATGCGAATTTCTTCATCTGCCGGGGAGCGGAAATGGAGCAGGCATTTTAGCCTGTTTCGCGCCGGCAGTGAATGCATCACCGCTTCAGCCTTTCGCTTCGGCCTCCAGCCTGCCGTGGCGGGCCATTGCAATGCCAAGTATGACGACATAGGCAATGCCGAAAACGATCATGCACCAGTCGACGAAACCCGTGAAGGTATAAGGGTTATAGGCGAGGTAGCCTATTCCTCCCCAGTTTCCGAAAGAGCCTCTTCCCACCAGACACATCATCGCCGCGCCGAAAACGCTGCCGTTCCCCATGCCTGTCAGCATGCCGCCCACCATAGTCAGCCAGAACGAGCGGTACATCAGCATATTGGTTGCCATTCGAACCTCCTTTCACTGCTTTCCGGTAGATCAATCAATAGCAATTGCAAATTGATTATAGTGCATATGATTGAAAATAACATCGATTAACCGGGGGCCAAAGCAGCGCCAGGCCGGCGAATGCGAAATTGAAACCGATCCAGATCGCTATCGCGATGCTGATCGAGATGCTCTTGTCCCTTCTTTTGTTGAACCTGTTCTGGAAGCGGGTGAAGGCGTAGCCGCAGGCTGCGCCGAAAACGCTGCCGTTTCCCATTCCAGTCAGCATGCCGCCCACTCAGGCAAGCCAAAGGTTTGCAGAAAACTGCGCCGATCGATAGATTGACGCAATCATCCATATATCCTGATGGTCTTGTTGTTCCTTGTCTAAAAGGTGCGCTGCGGGGAGTCGGAATGCTGTGCTAGAATCGGAATGTCATTGACTCAAGGCGGGAAGATGTCTTCGGTCTCGGAAGAAGTCGATTTGCTCGTCGGACGCCTGGGGGAAAGGCCTCTCCAGATCCTTGTCGAAATTCAGAAAACCTTCAATCATGTGCCGACGGAAGCAGTGGAAGGGATCGCAAGAAAGCTGGGGCTTCCCGTTTCCCGGGTTCTCGCGAACATCGAGTTTTACAGTTTCCTGAGCCTTGAAAAGCCGGGCGATTATGTGCTGCTGATGAGCGACAACATCACCGACTGGATGGCTGGCAGCAGATCCCTTTATTCCAGGCTCTGCAGCAATCTCGAAGGCATTGCAGATGCAACAAAAACCTCTTGCACGGGGATGTGCGACCAGGGCCCCGCCATGCTCGTCAACGGCATCGCCGTGACGAAACTCGACGAAAACAGGATCGACAGCATCGCCGATCTCGTAAAAAGGCATGTTCCGCTCTCTTCCTGGCCCCGGGAATATTTTCATGTCGAATCGAACATCAGGAAAAGCGGATGGCTGTTCGAAAGCGGACGAAGAAAAGTCCTGGAAGGGCAGGCGCTCCTTCAGGAATTGAAAGACTCGAACTTGAGGGGGCGGGGCGGGGCCGGTTTTCCCACGGCGCTCAAATGGGCTTCCTGCAGGGAAGCGACAGGTGAAAAATATGTCGTCTGCAATGCGGACGAGGGTGAGCCGGGGACATTCAAGGACAGGGTCCTGCTCACCCATTGCGCGGAAAACCTGCTCGAAGGCATGGCGCTTTGCGCGAACATCGTCGGCGCGAAGAGAGGATTTCTCTATGTCAGGGGCGAATACCGTTACCTTGAATCCCATCTCGCAAAGATGCTTCGGAAAAAACGTTCCGAAGATTTCACCGTAGAACTCCACTGGGGAGCAGGCGCCTATATCTGCGGAGAAGAGTCGGCGCTTCTGGAGTCCATCGAGGGGAAGAGGGGGATTCCCAGAGTGAGGCCGCCCTTTCCCGTCACGCATGGGCTATTCGGCATGCCTACCGTGGTCGACAATGTGGAGACATTCTGCGCCGCATCAGGTATCGCGGCAGGCGGGGGGAAAGATTTCAGACGCTTTGGGACGGATGAATCGAGAGGGACGAAGCTCCTTTCCGTATCCGGGGATTGTTCGAAGCCCGGCATCTACGAATATCCCTTCGGCGTTTCGATCGAGCAAATCCTGGCGGATTGCGGCGCCGATGAGCCGATTGCAGTCCAGGTGGGAGGCGCGTCGGGCGCCTGTCTCGATGCTTCTGAATTCGGAAGGAAAATCGGTTTCGAAGATCTCCCTACCAGCGGTTCAGTCATGATTTTCGGGAAAAATCGCGACATGAAGGAAGCGGCGCTCAATTTCTCGAAATTCTTCGCCCATGAATCCTGCGGCTTCTGTACGCCCTGCAGGGTGGGCACCTCGATCATAGAGCAGATCCTGGAGTCGGGGAATGGACTTGCCGAAATGCCGGACCTCGCCGGAATCCTGAAGGCCAGCCATTGCGGGCTGGGGCAAAGCGCATCCCGCGCCGTCATGGACATGCTGAAAAAGTTTCCCGGGCACTGGGGACTTTCGTGAAAAACCTGTTGCTGGACGGGAAGATGCTGACGTATGAAGAGGGGCAGACGATCATGGATTGCGCCCTCTCGAATGGCATCGCGATCCCCGGTCTATGCCATCTCCCCGGGTTGAGCCCTTCCGGCAACTGCAGGCTCTGCACTGTGAAGACAGGGGGAAGATATGTCTCGGCCTGCACGGAGCCTGCGATCGACGGGATGGAAGTCGAATGCGAAACCATGGAGCTCTCGCAAGTCAGAATGCAGCTGCTCAGGATGCTTTTCGTGGAGGGAAACCATTATTGTCCGTCCTGCGAAAAGAGCGGGAGCTGCAGGCTTCAGGAAGCGGCCTATCATGAAGGCATGCTCGATCTTCATTTCAGGCCTTTTTATCCCAAGCGCGAAATGGACGCATCCCACCCTGAAATCCTGCTCGATCGGGACAGGTGCATTTTTTGCGCCCTTTGCGTGAGAGCAAGCAGGGAAATCGACGGGAAAAATGTCTTCGATATTTCAGGACGCGGAATCGAGACGCATCTCATCGTCAATTCTGCAAGCGGAAAGCTTCTCGACACCGATATTTCAGTCGAAGACAGGGCGGTCCATGTCTGCCCGGTCGGGGCGATACTCGTCAAGGGGAAAGGATTCGAAATCCCCATAGGAAGGCGTCTTTATGATTAGAATTTCGACCTGTTCGCTCGCAGGCTGTTTCGGCTGCCACATGTCTTTCCTCGACATGGACGAGAAGCTCGCGGATTTCTCCGATAAAATCGAATTCGACAGGAGCCCCTTCACCGACGTTAGAAAAATGGGGAAATGCGAAATCGGGCTGATCGAAGGCGGGCTTTGCAACGTAGAAAACCTGAAGGTCCTGAAGGAATTCAGGGAAAACTGCGAAATCCTCGTCGCAGTGGGGGCATGCGCGATCAACGGCGGTATTCCTGCGATGAGGAACCATTTTTCGCTCGACTCATGCCTCAGGGAGGCCTATGTCGAAGGCATCGGCATAGAAAACCCGCAGATTCCCTCCGACCCCGAGCTTCCCATGCTGCTCGACAAAGTGCGCCCCGTTTTCGAGGCCGTCAGAATAGATTATTTCCTTCCAGGCTGCCCCCCTCCTGCGGAAGCTTTCGTGATATTGCTTGAAGCATTGCTGAAAGGACAGAAGCCGGTGTTGCCTGAAAATCTCATCCGCTATGACTAGAATCGTCATCGATCCCCTGTCCCGAGTCGAAGGGCACGGCAAGGTGACCCTTCATCTCGACGAAAACCTGAAGATCATCGAGGCGAGGCTGCATATCGTCGAATTCAGGGGATTCGAAAAGTTCATACAGGGCCGTCCTTACTGGGAAGTGCCTGTTCTGGTCCAGAGGCTTTGTGGAATATGCCCGGTGAGCCATCATCTCGCCTCCGCCAAGGCGATGGATCAAATCATGGGCGTCAAAATGCTCACGCCTGCTGCGGAAAAACTGAGGAGGCTGCTTCATTACGGCCAGGTATTGCAGTCCCATGCACTTCATTTCTTCCACCTTGCTTCTCCTGATCTTCTTTTCGGTTTCGATTCCGATATGACGCGAAGAAACATCATGGGGTTGCTGAAGGATTACCCGGAACTTGCCATCAGAGGCATCAGACTCAGGAAATACGGACAGGAAGTGATCCATGCCATCATGGGAAAGCGCATACATGGCACGGCTGCCATTGCAGGCGGCATGAACAAGGCCTTGTCCGCGGCCGAAAGGGATTTCCTTCTGAAGGATATCGACGAGATCATCGGCTGGGCGGATGGCGCAGCGAATCTCGCAAAAGAAATCTATCTCTCGAACCCCGAATATGCTTCGTCGAGCTTGTATTCCCCCTTCCTTTCGCTTGCCGGAAAAAACGGGGAACACGAGCTCTACGACGGTCACCTGCGCTGCAGGGACGGGGAGGGCGATTTCGTCTTCGACGGGGTCGATGATTCGCATTATGCCGAATACATCAGGGAAGAAGTGAAATCATGGAGCTACATGAAATTCCCTTATCTTCTCATGCTAGGTAAAGAGCAAGGCTGGTACAGGGTGGGTCCCCTGGCAAGAATCAACAATTGCGATTTTCTCGGGACTGAGCTTGCAGAGGAGAAGAGAAGGGAATTCATTTCAGGCGGAAAACCCGTTCATGCCCCGCTCGCCTATCACTGGGCGAGGATGATCGAGCTCCTGCACTGCGCTGAGAAAATAAGAGGAATGCTCCATGACCCTGATATCACCGGAAATGATCTCAGGGTCGATACCGAACAGGGGCGGGAAGGAGTGGGGGTGATCGAGGCGCCGCGCGGCACGCTCATCCATCATTACCGCGTGAACGAAGAGGGGCTCGTCGAGATGGCCAACCTGATCGTATCCACCACCCACAACAACCGGGCGATGAACGAAGCCGTTTGCGAGGCAGCAAAGCGTCATGTCGAGGGCAAAACGGAAATCACGGAAGGCATGCTCAACGGCATAGAGGTCGCGATCAGGGCTTTCGACCCCTGCCTTTCATGCGCGACCCATGCAGTGGGGAAGATGCCGCTTCTTGTCGAAATCGTCGATTGCGAGGGGAATGTCGCATGCAGCCTGAAATCGTGATCTTTTGCCTCGGCAATCCTGCAAGAGGAGACGATGCAATAGGGGCTGTTCTTTTCGAGCGGCTCGAGCGCATCCCGGGGAATTTCGATCTGTATTTCGAATTTCAGCTCGGAATAGAGCATGCCCTTGAACTGGAAGGGCGGGATTGCGCCTTTTTCGTCGACGCTTCCGTGAATGTCGGGGGCCCTTTCGAGATGAAGGAAATCTTTCCGAAAATCGAATTCGCCCACAGCACCCATATCCTTGCGCCTGAAGCGCTTCTCGGAATTTACAGAGATGTCATGAAAAGGAATCCTCCGAAATCCTATCTTCTTGGCGTGAAAGGACAATCCTTCCGCCTCGGGGAGCCATTGAGCATCGAGGCTGCAAGCAATCTCGAGCATGCCTGGTGTTTTCTCAAGGATTTCATCGGCTTGAAATGCGGTTTTGGAAAAGCGGCTATTCCGGGTTAAAATCTAGGAATTTTGTCGGGTTTGGAGAATCGAAATGCAGATAGGCATCCCTCTCGAGATCAAGGCGGGGGAAAAGCGGGTCGCGGCGACGCCCGAGACGGTGAAGAAGCTGGCCGCGGTCCATTCCGTATCCGTTCAGGCGGGAGCGGGAATCGGGGCGAACATCACGGATTCCGAATACGAGGCTGCAGGCGCGAAAATCGTCGCGGATGCCGAATCGCTCTATGCAGGTTCGGAAATGGTATTGAAGGTCAGGGGGCTTGAAGAGCAGGAATTCCCATTGGCGAAAAAGGGCGCGATGATCGTTGGGCTTCTCGCTCCCCATGACCGGGAAAAAATGGAAAATTATGCAAAGAGCGGCCTGACCGCCTTCGCCATGGAGTCGATTCCCAGGATAAGCCGGGCGCAGAGCATGGACGTGCTTTCCTCGCAGGCGAACATAGGCGGATACAAGTCGGTGATCCTTGCGGCGAACGCATACGGCCGATTCTTCCCGATGCTGATGACCGCGGCGGGAACGGTCAAGGCCGCACGCGTGCTGATCCTCGGGGTGGGGGTTGCAGGCTTGCAGGCGATCGCCACGGCCAAACGCCTGGGCGCCGTGATAGAGGCATTCGATGTCCGTCCTGCAGTCAAGGAGCAGGTGCTGAGCCTCGGCGCGAAATTCGTGGAAGTGCCGCTGCAGGAGGGGGAGAGCGCGGAGACTTCTGGCGGCTATGCCAAGGAAATGTCGGAGGATTACAAGAGAAGGCAGGCCGAACTCATCCATGCCCGCGCGATCCAGTCCGACATCGTCATCACGACCGCCTTGATCCCCGGAAAACCCGCGCCGGTGCTGCTCAGGGAAGAAACGGTGAAGGCCATGAAGCATGGTTCGGTCGTCGTCGACATGGCAGTGGAATTCGGCGGAAACTGTCCGCTTTCGGAAAAGGACAGGATAGTCGAGAAGCATGGCGTGACCCTGATAGGCCATACCAATCTTCCAGCCATGATGGCGGCCGATGCGAGCGCGCTCTATGCCCGGAACATGCTGAACTTCATCAACCTGCTTTTCGATCAGAAAACGGGCGAATTGAAGCTGAACCGCGAGGACGAAATCATTTCCGGCACCCTGATTTCGATCAACGGCGAAATGGTCAAATAAGGAGAAGCAAATGGGCGTCGATCCAATCATCATCAATCTCACTGTCTTCGTGCTGGCGATTTTCGTCGGCTATCATGTCGTCTGGAATGTCACCCCGGCGCTTCACACGCCCCTGATGGCTGTGACCAATGCGATCAGCGGCATCATCATCGTCGGCGCCATGCTCGCGGCCGGCCCTTCAAAGATCGATTTCGGCACGGCAGTCGGGGCACTCGCAGTGACCCTTGCCAGCATCAACGTTTTCGGCGGCTTCCTCGTGACCCGGAGGATGCTCGAAATGTTCAAGAAAAAGAAGAGGTGAACATGTCAGCAAATCAGGTCGCACTCGCCTATCTTCTGGCTGCAGTCCTCTTCATCCTGTCACTGAAGGGGCTTTCATCGCCTGTTTCGGCAAGGCGAGGGAATCTTTTCGGCATCACCGGCATGGTCATCGCGGTGCTGACGACGCTTTCGCTGACCCACAACTACGCGTTGATCCTGGCCTGCATCCTGGTCGGCGGATCGATAGGGGGAACGATCGCGAGGAAGATAGAGATGACGGCGATGCCCGAGCTCGTTGCGGCGATGCATTCGCTGGTGGGTCTTTCGGCCGTCTTCATCGCCGTATCCGCGCTCAACAATCCGGTCGCCTATGGCATCGCGGGTCCGGACGGGACGCTCCATTCAGAGAGCCTGATCGAGCTCTTCATCGGCACATTCGTCGGCGCCATCACCTTCACGGGCTCCGTCATCGCCTTCGGCAAGCTCTCCGGAAAGATCAGGAGCGCGCCTGTTTCGTTTCCTGGCCAGCACTGGCTCAATCTTGCGATGGCCATCGCCATGATAGGCTTCGGGGTCACTTTCTTCTTCACCCAGAGCTGGACGCCCTTCATCGTCATGACGGCGATCGCGCTCCTTCTCGGCATATTGCTGATCATCCCGATAGGCGGGGCGGACATGCCTGTCGTGGTTTCCATGCTGAATTCGTATTCGGGCTGGGCTGCAGCCGGAATCGGCTTCACCCTCAACAACAACATGCTGATCATCGCCGGTTCGCTTGTCGGGAGCTCGGGCGCGATCCTGTCCTACATCATGTGCAAGGCGATGAACCGCTCCTTCATCAATGTCATGCTGGGCGGATTCGGGGGGGCGCCTGTCGAGGAGCAGGCGGGAGGCGGCGCGCAAAAGAGCGTGAGAAGCGGAAGCCCGGAGGACGCAGCCTACATCATGGAAAACGCGGAGAGCGTCGTCATCGTCCCGGGATACGGTTTGGCTGTCGCGCGCGCCCAGCATGCAATGCAGGAAATGACCCATATCCTGACCGAAAAGGGCATCAAGGTGCGCTATGCCATCCATCCTGTCGCAGGCAGGATGCCCGGGCACATGAACGTGCTGCTTGCCGAAGCCGAAGTGCCTTATGAACAGGTGCTGGAGATGGACGAGATCAACAGCGAATTTTCCGACACAGACGTGGTGCTCGTGATAGGGGCAAACGACGTGGTGAATCCTGCTGCGAAAAACAATCCGGGAAGCCCGATCTACGGCATGCCGATACTCGAAGCCTACAAGGCGAGGACCATCATCGTCGTGAAGCGCAGCATGGCTGCAGGCTACTCGGGTCTCGACAACGATCTCTTCTACATGGAAAAAACCATGATGGTCTTCGGCGACGCGAAGAAGGTGGTGGAGGAAATGGTCAAGGCGCTCTGATCTTCCTGTGCTACCTTTATGTTTCATCGCAAAAAGGGGCTGAAATGGACCGGAATATCAGCAATATCATCGAGAGAATCAAGTCGGCTGAGGAGGAGCTCGAGGCAGAGCTGTCGAAAAAGCGCGAAGAGCTGAAGTTCTCCATAGAGAACAGGAAGGTGCGCTTCGAGAAGGGCATGCTGGAGGAGCACAGGAAGCTCAAGACTTCGCTTCTTTCCTACTTCGCCCAGGCCCGCCTGAAGCATATCCTCGTCGCACCCGTTGTCTATTCCTTGATACTGCCTTTTCTCCTGCTCGATCTTTTCGTCACCTTCTACCAGTTCGTCTGCTTCCCCGTGTTCGGCATACCGAAAGTCAGGCGCGCCGATTACCTCGTCTTCGACAGGCATAATCTCGCCTATCTCAACATCATCGAGAAGCTCAACTGCGCCTACTGCTCCTACGGCAACGGGCTCCTCAGTTATGTCAGGGAAATAGCGGGAAGGACGGAGCAGTACTGGTGCCCGATCAAGCATGCGACCCGACTCCTCGGGCCCCATTCAAGGTACAGGCGCTTTGTCGATTTCGGCGATGCGGAAGGCTACCAGGGTTCGATCGAGAAGCTGAGGGAGGAACTGGGCGCCAGGGAATGAGCTGGGACATCTTCTGCAACGTCATCGACAATTACGGCGACATCGGCGTCTCCTGGCGGCTTGCTCGTCAGCTGGCGAACGAACATGGTCAGCATGTCAGGCTCTGGGTGGACGATCTGCAAAGCTTTCTGCGCATCAATCCGGAAGCGGAAATCGTTCAGGTTCAGCATTCGAAAGGGGTGGAAGTGAGGCAATGGATTTCCCCCTTTCCCGATGTCTCGCCTCATGACGTCGTGATCGAGTCTTTCGGCTGCCAGCTTCCCGAGAATTTCGTCGAAAGAATGAAGGAAAAAAAACCCGTCTGGATCAACCTCGAATATTTGAGCGCCGAAGAATGGGTGAAGGATTGCCACCTCATGCCATCCCCCAGGCCGCCTCTGACAAAATATTTCTTCTTCCCGGGATTCGTCGGGGAGACGGGCGGATTGATGCTGGAGCGGGATCTTTTCAAGGAGCGGGATGCATTCGACAGAAGCGCATTCTGGGCGAAGCGCGATATCGACCCTGAAGAGAGCCTAAAGATTTCGCTTTTCTGCTACGAAAACAAGGCGCTTCAATCTCTCTTTTCGGCCTGGGAGAATGGAAATGAAAGAATTCTCTGCCTGCTCCCGGAAGGCAAGATTGCATCAAGAGTCGGATCCTTTTCGAAAAAAAATCTCGAAGTGCGGGTGATCCCCTTCGTTTCTCAGGAAGAATACGATCACCTGCTATGGGCATGCGACATCAATTTCGTCAGGGGGGAGGATTCGTTCGTCAGGGGACAATGGGCGCTGAAGCCCTTCGTCTGGCAGATCTATCCCCAGGAAGAGGAAGCGCACGTGAAAAAGCTCGAGGCCTTCCTTTCGCTTTACTGCAGTGGTCTGGATGGCTCCGCGCAAGATGCGGTCAGGGGCATGTTCGGCGCCTGGAACGGCAAGGGGAATGTTCGGCGATGCTGGGACGCATTCCTGGACGCTAGGCATGTCATTGAAATGCACGACAGGAATTGGGCGAATGAAATATCGCGATACAATCTGGCCAGAAACCTTGTGGATTTTTCACAGAGGGCGGGTTAAAATAAACAGTTTAGAAATTTTCGGGTCTAGGGAAGCATGAAAACAGCACAGGAAGTACGCGCAGGCAACGTGATCATGGTCGGCGATCAGCCGCTTGTCGTCCAGAAAGCGGAATTTTCCAAGTCGGGACGCAATGCATCCGTCGTCAAGATGAAATTCAAGAATCTGCTGACGGATTCGCCGAGCGAGGCGATCTACAGGGCGGACGACAAGTTCGACGTGGTGGTGCTCGATCGGAAGGAATGCACGTATTCCTATTTTGCCGATCCGATGTACGTCTTCATGGACGAGGAATACAACCAGCACGAAGTTGAAAAGGACAACCTCGGGGATGCCCTCAACTACATGGAAGAAGGCATGCCCTGCGAAGTCGTTTTCTACAACGACAAGCCCATTTCAATCGAATTGCCCAACAGCGTGGTCCGCGAGATCGTCTATACCGAGCCTGCAGTGAGGGGCGACACGTCCGGCAAGGTGATGAAGCCTGCCAAGATCACCACGGGATGGGAGTTGCCTGTTGCGGCATTCTGCGAGATAGGCGACAAGATCGAGATCGACACCAGGACCGGCGAGTTCAGGAAGCGCGTCACTGCCTGATCCATTCCAGGAGCGGCTCCCACTGTTCGAGATCCCGCTTGACCAGGTTTGCGGGCATGTCGAAGATGCTGCTCCCCTCGAATGCTGCATTGACGTAAACCTGGGTGTTCCTGAGATAGGTAAGCACCGGCAGGTCGAATTCGCCGAGGAAGGATTCGAGGTGAGTTGATGCGCGCGTCCTCGGGTCGACTCTCATGCCGACCATGCCGACATAGGTATTCTGCTTCCTGACCGCTTTCGCATCAGACAAGGTATGCAGGAAGTCCCTGGTCGCATCCAGATCGAAAAGAGAAGGCTGGACAGGGACGAGCACCTTGTTCGCGAGCTTCAGGAGCCTGGTCAGGCTCTTCCCGTGCAATCCTGCCGGGGAATCCAGTATCAGCCAGTTTATCCCGGAAAGCCTTTCGTCTTCCCCCGAGTTGAAGGGGAGAATTCTGGGCAGCTCCTCCCCCCGGATATCGAGCCACTTGAGCGCAGAGCGCTGTCTGTCCAGATCCCAAAGCACCACCCTTTCGTTGCTGTTTGCAAGGTAGCTGGCGACATGGGTTGCGAGCGTGGTTTTGCCGCTTCCTCCTTTCGGATTGGCGACGAGAAGCGTTCTTATCATTGATTCATGACCAGATTGGGCCGTGCGAGCGCGGGATTTTGCGAAAAATAGTGCTTGATGCCTTCGAAGATGGCTTCCGCGATTTTTTTCTGATAATCGGGATCGTCAAGTCTTCTTTCCTCATCGGGATTGCTGATGAATGCGGTCTCGACAAGGATGGACGGGATGTCAGGCGCCTTCAGAACGGCGAATCCGGCCTGTTCGACCATGCCGCTGTGGAGCGGATTGAAGGCGTGCAGCTCCCTGAGCACGTCCTTTCCGAGTCTCAGGCTGTCGTTGATGGATGCGGTCTGGGAAAGGTCGAGGAGCGTCTTGGCGAGATAGGGATCCTTCACCGAAAGATCCACTCCCCCTATCAGGTCGGACTCGTTCTCCCGCTTGGCGAGCCATCTCGCCGCAACCGAGGTCGCGCCGCGCTCCGAAAGCGCAAAGACGGAAGATCCCCTTGCATCGCGGCTCGGGGAAGCATCCGCATGGATCGATACGAAGAGATCGGCCTTTGCCCGCCTTGCCTTCACGACCCTGCCGTGGAGCGGAATGAAATAGTCGCCGTCACGGGTCAATACGGCATGCATGTCCGGATCGTCGTCGATCAGGCTTTTCAGCCTTTTTGCAATGGCGAGCGTGACGTTCTTTTCCAGGGAGCCATGAAGGCCATGTGCGCCCGGGTCTTCGCCGCCATGACCCGCGTCCACTGCGATGACGATGGGGCGCCTTGCCGTATCGCGTTTCGGTGCTTCCGGCTTGGGATTGGTAGAGAGCAGTTTCATCATGGCATCCTGGCTCGGATAAATGTCGAGCACCAGCCTGTTTTCATAATCGGCGATCGGTTTCAGCGAAAAAATCTGTGGGGAAACCTTGGTCTTGAGATCGAGCACGATCCTGATCACGCCGGGCTTGTATCTGCCAAGCCTGATCGACTTGATATAGGGATCGTCCTGGCCGACCTTGGAAGGCAGTTCCTTCAGTGCGGCGTTCATTTCCACGCCTTCGATGTCGAGAACCAGCCTGTCCGGATGCTCGACGAGCAGCAGCTTCTGCTGCAGGGGTTTCTTGGATTCGAGCGTGAGGCGGGTATAGTCTTCGGCGGGCCATATCCTGGCCGAATCGATGTCCGAGCCGTATGATCTTGGCGCAAGGAGGAGCATGGCTGAAAACAGCATCAGGTATTTCCAAAGCGCTTCAAGCATTGCCTGCCTGCCTCCGAGATTGCATCGATATCGACATGTCTTCCTTCTCCTTCGATCCCTAGCGATATCCTGATATCCGGTTCCGGAAGCAGTCTCCCGCCTTTTTCCGGCCATTCGACGAAGCAGATCGATTCGGGATTGAAATACTCCCGGAAGCCCGAGTCGTTCCATTCTTCCGGGCTATCGAAACGATACAAATCAAAATGATATAAGTTTAGCCTAGAAATCGTGTAAAGTTCAACAAGCGTGTAGGTCGGGCTTTTCACCTTGTCCTTGTGACCCATTGCCTTGAGCATGCTCCTGACCAGCGCCGTTTTTCCCGCGCCGAGATCCCCTTGCAGATAGATGACAAGGCCTGGGTGCAGAATTCTGGCGATTTTCTTTCCGAGGGAGAGGGTCTCCTTCTCGTCCTTTAGATGAAGGCTTATGTCATGCAATTCGATTCACGCGTTGTCGAGCAAAAAATCAGGCAATGGGCAGAAGAGCTCGGCTTTTCCGTGCTGGGCATCAGCGGAACAGGGTTCGAGGAGGCCGGCGCTCGTCTTGCAAAATGGCTTGAAAAAGGTTTTCACGGTGAAATGAATTATATGGCAAAACACGCGGCTTTGCGCTCGAAGCCTGCCGAACTCCACCCTGGCACGGTGAGCGTGATAACGCTGGCCATGAGCTATTGCTCCCCGCATTTCTCGGGTGCCCTTGAAATCCTCGAAAACAGGGGAAAGGCCTATGTTTCGAGATACGCGCTTGGGCGCGATTATCACAAGGTCATGAGAAGGAAGCTGCAATCGCTGCTGGACAGGATGGAGGCGGAATACGGCGGCAATGGCAGGGTTTTTGTCGACTCCGCGCCCGTGCTGGAGGTCGAGGCGGCCAGGAAGTCCGGAATGGGCTGGCGGGGCAAGCACACCCTGCTGCTCACGAAGCAGGGCTCCTATTTTTTCCTTGGGGAAATCTTCACGAACCTGCCCCTGCGGGCGGGCGATCCTGTTCCGGATCATTGCGGAAGCTGCACGAAGTGCATCGACATCTGCCCGACGCAAGCGATCGTCGAGCCCTATGTGCTGGATGCGAGGCGCTGCATTTCCTATCTGACGATAGAGCACCCTGGACCCATTCCGCTCGAATACAGGGAGGCGATGGGGAACAGGATATACGGTTGCGACGATTGCCAGCTCGTCTGCCCCTGGAACAGGTTCTCGAAGATCGCCCTCGAACCTGATTTTGCAGCCAGAAACGGCCTAGAAAAAGCGGAACTCGTCACGCTTTTTTCATGGTCGAAAGAGGAATTCGATTCGAGGCTGGCGGGTTCAGCGATCAGAAGGATAGGGCATGAGCGCTGGCTCAGGAATATCGCTGTCGCACTCGGCAATTCAGAATCTTCAGAAGCTGTTGTTTCTGCATTGAAAAAAGGGCTTGACCATGAATCCGGGCTGGTCAGGGAGCATGTCGCGTGGGCGCTTGACCGGCACTCGGGATGAAATCGATTTTTTCTTTACTTTCCATGAAAAACATGCAATTATGATAACTACGTAATAAACAGGTTTAGGTTCGTCTGCCATGGACACAAAGCGGGATGGCTGAAGACAAAGACCAGCGAACAGAAGCCCCCTCGGGTCGGCGACTCGAGAAGGCGAGGCAGGAAGAGGGGCAGGTTCCCCACTCGCGGGAATTGTCGACCTTTGCACTTCTGATCGCTTCCGGTGCAGGGCTCTGGGCAATGGGCTCGCATCTCATGGGTTACCTGTCAGACATGATGACCAGGGGGCTGGTTTTCGAAAGAGCGCTTGCCTTCGGCGACCCTTTCCTGATGCTCCGCAGGTTCTATGTCCTCACTTCCAGAACCCTGCTCGAATTCCTTCCCTTCATGGCATTGCTGATCATCGTGATTCTCGTCTCGCCCCGGCTGATGGGAGGCTGGGTGTTTTCCTTCAAGAAATTGCGTCTCAACCTGGGCGCCTTGAACCCGATCGCCGGTCTTGCGCGGATGTTTTCCATGAACGGATTCATCGAACTTGGCAAGGCCACATTGAAGGCGCTCCTGGTCGGCGGCGTGGCCGCTTTCGTGATCTGGCACAACAAGGAGTCATTCTTCGATCTGGTCAGGGAGCCCCTGAAGATCGGGCTTTCTCATCTCGGCCACATGGTTGCGGTGAGCTTTCTCGAGATCGTCGCTTCCATGCTGCTCATAGTCGCGGTGGATGTCCCGTATCAGCTGTGGGACTACAAGGAAAAGCTGAAGATGACCAAGGACGAAGTCAAGCAGGAAACGAAGGAGGAGCTCGGCAGCCCAGAAGTCAAGAGCAAGATCAGGCGGATGCAGCTTGAAGCCGCTCGTCGCAGGATGATGACCGAGATTCCGAAGGCGGATGTGGTGGTCACCAATCCGACCCATTATGCCGTCGCGCTCCGTTATCAGGAGAATATGGGGGCGCCGGTCGTTGTCGCAAGCGGCGCTCAGCTTCTCGCTTCCCGGATAAGGGAAGTCGCCGAGGAAAACCATGTGCCCATACTTGAAGCCCCGCCGCTTGCTCGCGCGCTTTATTTCAATACCGAGATCGGCGACGAGATCCCTGAAGCGCTTTATGCAGCCGTTGCAGAGGTGCTCGCCTATGTCTATCAGGTGAAGCGCGGAATGAATGTAGAGCCGCCGACCGGATTGCCCGTGCCGCAGGAACTCGATCCCGGGGAGCGTGAATGAATAGTCTGTTTCAGCTGATTTCGCTCAGGAATGCTGCCAATCTGAAGAACCTGGCGGGCCCCATCCTGGTCGTCATGATTCTGGCGATGATGGTCCTGCCGCTTCCGCCTTTTCTTCTGGACATATTGTTCACCTTCAACATATCGCTTTCAGTGATCGTGCTGATGCTGAGCATCAACACCACGAAACCGCTCGAATTCTCATCCTTTCCTGCGGTCATCCTGATCACGACCCTGCTTCGGCTTTCCCTCAACGTGGCCTCCGCGCGGGTTGTCCTGCTGCGGGGGCATGAGGGAGAGGATGCGGCCGGCAAGGTGATCGGATCGTTCGGCCATTTCCTGGTCGGCGGAAATTACACCATCGGCATTGTCGTATTCATCATTCTGGTCATCATCAATTTCTACGTGATCACGCATGGCGCACACAGAATTGCGCAGGTCGGGGCGAGATTCACGCTCGATGCGATGCCTGGCAAGCAGATGGCGATCGACGCTGATCTCAATTCGGGATTGATAGGCGAAGACGAGGCGAAAAGAAGGCGCGCAGAGCTTTCGCAGGAAGCCGATTTCTTCGGCGCCATGGATGGTGCGGCTGCATTCGTGGTCAGGGATGCGATGGCCGGCGTCATGGTGATGCTGATCAACATCATCGGCGGGCTGATCGTCGGCGTGCTTCAGCATGGTCTGGACATCGGCGTTGCCGCGAAGACTTATACCCTTCTGACGATAGGCGACGGTCTGGTCGCGCAGATCCCCTCGCTGATGATCTCGACTGCCGCAGGCCTGATGGTGGCAAGAGTGGGGGCGGACGAGAATGTCAGCCAGCAGTTCCTCACGCAGCTCTTCACCAATCCCCAGATCCTGCTGCTGGTCGCGATCATCATAGGCGGGCTCGGCATCGTTCCCGGGATGCCTCATTTCCCTTTCATTCTGATCGCTGGATCGATGGCGCTTCTGTCCTATTTCAGAAACAGGATCGCCGCAGCGGCAAAGATCCCTGCACCGGCGCCCGAGGCGCCTGTCCAGGAAACCCAGGAAGTCAGCTGGGATGATGTCGCTGCAGTGGACGTGCTCAGTCTTGATGTGGGATACAGGCTGATTTCACTGGTCGACAAGGCGCAGGACGGGGATCTCCTGAAGCGGATCAAGGGGATCAGGAAGAAGTTCGCCCAGGACATCGGTTTTCTTCCGCCTTCAGTGCATATCCGCGACAATCTCGAATTGAAGCCGAACGGCTACAGGATCAGCCTGAACGGCGTGGAAGTCGGTTCGGGCGACGTCTATCCGGGAATGCATCTCGCCATCAACCCGGGCAGGGTGACCGGCACATTGCCCGGTGCGGTCACGAAAGATCCTGCATTCGGCCTTCCCGCAGTCTGGATCGAAAGTGCATTGCGCGAGCAGGCGCAGATCCATGGATATACGGTCGTCGATGCCAGCACGGTGGTTGCCACCCACCTCAATCATCTGATTCACAAGCACGCATCGGAATTGCTCGGGCGGGAAGAATTGCAGAAGCTGCTCGATCACATTTCGAGGGACATTCCGAAGCTCGTCGAAGATCTCACACCCAAGCTCGTGCCCTTGTCGGTGGTGCAGAAGGTGCTGCAGAATCTGCTCGACGAGGACATCCCGATACGGGATATGCGCTCCATACTGGAGACCATGATAGACCAGGGCGCCAGAACCCAGGATGTCGATGAATTGACCATGTATGTTCGTGCAAGGCTTTCGCGTTCGATTGCACAGCAGATCGCGCCTAAGGCGAATGAAATCCAGGTCATCGCGATCGACCCGAAACTGGAGAAAATACTGCTTCAGGCAGTGCAGACGGGCGCAGGCACCGAGCCTGCAATCGAGCCGGGATTGATGGATTCGCTGATAAGGGAAGCGGGAAGCGTCGTCGAGAATCAGGAGAGGATGGGCATTTCGCCGGTGCTGCTGGTTCCCTCCCAGCTCAGAATGCTGCTTTCCAAATTCCTCAGAAGAACCATTCCCCAGCTCAAGGTGCTTTCGCACACGGAGGTGCCGGACACGAAATCGATCAAAGTCACTGCAGTATTGGGAGGTAGGGCATGAAAGTCAGAAAATACAGCGGAGCCTCGGCCCGTGAAGCCTTGAAGAAGGTCAAGGAAGATCTGGGCCCTGACGCGCTCATCCTTTCCAACAGGCCGGTCGCAGGCGGCGTCGAAATCACTGCGCTGGCGACCGAGGATGCATCGAGCCTGATGCCTGAACCGGGGCCATCGGTGGAAAAGTCCGAGATGGCCGAGATCATGGATGAAATCAGGACGATGAGGAACATGCTGGAGGAACAGCTTGCCGGGTTCGCCTGGGGAGACATGGCAAGGCGGGAGCCTGTCAAGGTTTCGGCGATGCGGAAAATGCTCGGAGCAGGGTTCAGTCCGAGATTCTCCCGGCAGATGATGGACAAGATGCCGCCGTTGAAGTCGGAAAAGGAAGCATTCGAATGGATCAGGGCGGCGCTTGTCAGGAACATCAATGTCGCGAATCCTGAGGCGGATATCGTCGATCGCGGAGGCGTTTTTGCGCTCGTCGGCCCAACAGGCGTGGGCAAGACCACGACCACTGCCAAACTCGCTGCGCGCTGCGTGGTGAGGCATGGCGCGGCGAAGCTCGCGCTGGTGACGACCGACAGCTACAGAATCGGCGCCTACGAGCAGCTCAGGATATACGGCAAGATCCTCGGCGTGCCCGTGCACTCCGTCAAGGATGCGGCAGACCTGGGGCTGATACTACATGAACTGAAGGACAAGCATCTGGTTCTGATCGACACCATAGGCATGAGCCAGAAGGACCAGAAGGTGATAGACCAGGTGGCGATGCTTTCAGGATGCGAAACGGATGTCGAGCGGATTCTGCTGCTCAATGCGACTTCAAGCGGGGAAACGCTGGACGACGTGGTGAGGGCATACAGGGGGAGCGGGCTTGGCGGATGCATCCTGACCAAGGTCGACGAGGCGATAGGCGTTGGCCAGGCGCTCGACGTGATCATAAGAAACAGGCTGATTCTCCATTATATCGCCAATGGGCAGCGCGTTCCGGAAGACATGCATGCCGCCAATTCGAGATACCTGGTGGATCGGGCATTCAGGGCATTCAAGGAGGATTCGCCCCATGCCCTCAAGGATTTCGAATATCCCTTGGTGATGGCTGGGGGCTAGCATGACCGATCAGGCCGAAGGGCTTCGCAGGCTGCTGGGCCGCGATTTCGTCAGGATCGTGACATTGACGAGTTCGAGGGAAGGGGTGGGGAAGACGACAGCCGCGCTGAATCTGGCAGCGGCCCTTGCCAATGCGGGAAAGAGCGTGATGATACTCGACGAGAATCCCGGACGGGGCAATCTCGCCGGCATGCTGCGCCGGGACGCTCAGGGCGACATCCTGGATGTGGCGAGACTGGGCAGGCCGCTCGAAGAAGTCATGCTGAAAGGCGTGGACGGGGTAGCTATATTGCAGGCATCCCGCGGCGTGCAGGCGCTCGCTGAACTGGATGAAACCGAACAGCAAAGACTGATCGACTGCATGGGCAATATCGCCAAACCGGTCGACGTCGTGCTGGTCGATACCGCGGCGGGAAGCCCCGGACATCTGCTTTCCCTCTCGCTCGACTCCCAGGAAATCGCCGTCGTGCTGTCTGCCGAAGGAAGCGCGGTCACCGATGCCTATGCGCTGATCAAGATGATGAACCTGCAATACGGCAAGCGCCATTTCAGGATACTCGTCAACAAGGTGAAGAGCGAGGAGGAAGGGCGCGCGGTATTCGAGAGCATGTCAGCCGTGGCAAGGCGTTTTCTTGCCGTCACGCTCGATTACATGGGATACGTGCCTGACGATGAGGCGCTTCGCCGGGCTTTTAACCTCGGGCGGATCGCAGTCGAGGCCTTTCCGCTTTCCCGTGCCGGATCGAATTTCAGGCAAATCGCCGATTCCGTCATCAGATGGCCCTGTTCGCAGCAGATGGATCTCGGGGACTTCCTGAATCGTCTCATTCAAGGCAGCAGGTTGAGCGCAGCTAGGGCATAATAGGGTTTTTGCAATACCCGGAGTCAAATGTACAACGCCTCTGGACAGACCGAAACAGACGGGCAGCTCGCCCTGTATGCGCAGCTCGTGAAGCGCATTGCACACCACATGATGGCAAGGCTGCCTGCAAACGTGCAGGTTGAAGATCTCATTCAGACGGGGATGCTGGGTCTGCTCGATGCCATCCAGCGTTTCGATGCGACGCAGGGTGCGCATTTCGAAACCTATGCTTCCCAACGGATCAGGGGGGCGATGCTCGACGGCCTCAGGGCGAACGACTGGTTCCCGAGGGAAGTGAGGAGGAATTCGAGGCGGATCGAGGATGCGGTTCATGTCGTCGAGCAGCGCCTCGGGCGTACAGCCACGGAGCGCGAAGTGGCCGACGAAATGGGCATGGACCTCGGTGAATACCAGAAGCTGCTTCTGGATGCGAGGGGAAATCAGCTCGTCTATTACGACGATTTCGATGGGGAAGGGGATGATCATTTCCTGGATCGCCATCTCGGGGAAAATTCAGGCCCGCTCGAAATGCTCATGGAAGAGGATTTCAAGAAGAGGCTCGCCCAGGCCATAGACCATCTCCCCGAGCGGGAAAAGCTCGTCATGGCGCTCTATTACGAAGAAGAGCTCAACCTGAAGGAGATCGGGGAAGTCCTCGGGGTGGGGGAATCAAGGGTATGCCAGCTTCACAGCCAGGCCATCGCAAGACTGAGGAGCAAGCTGAAACGCTAGGAAAAACCATGAAGTTCGATTTCAACAGCGCCATAGGTCTTCTTCTTGCGCTCATCGGCATAGTAGGGGGACATCTTCTCGAGGGCGGGCATATCGACTCCCTGCTCCAGGTCACGGCATTCGTGATCGTCAGCGGGGGAACCATGGGGGCGGTGATGCTGCAGACTCCGGTCAAGGTATTCTGGGAAAGCCTGAGGATGCTCAAATGGATATTCGTTCCCCCTGAATATGCTTCTGAATCGCTGATCCGCCAGGTCACGGCCTGGAGCAGCGCGGTCAGGAAGGACGGCCTGCTCGTGCTGGACAACGGAATGGAGGAAATCCATGATCCTTTCGTGAAGAAGGGCATACAGCTTCTCGTCGACGGCACGCCCTCTGACAAGATCAGGGACATGCTCGAAGTCGATATCAATGCATTCGAGGATTTCGGGCGCCAGGCAGCGAAGGTCTGGGAGGCGGCAGGCGGCTATTCCCCGACCATAGGCATACTGGGGGCGGTGCTCGGGCTCATCCATGTCATGGAAAATCTTTCGGATCCTTCCAAGCTCGGGGGCGGCATAGCAGTCGCATTCGTCGCCACCATTTACGGCGTGGGATTCGCCAATCTCGTTTTTCTCCCCATTTCGAACAAGCTGAAGACCTTGATCAGCCAGCAGGTCGTCTGGCGGGAAATGCTGATAGACGGACTTGTCGCCATAGCGGAAGGGGAGAATCCCCGCATCATCGAGGAAAAACTTCTGGGCTACGTCGTCTGATGACGAGAAGGAAAAAGGAAGAGGAAAAGGACAATCACGAAAGGTGGATGATTTCGTATTCCGATTTCATCACGCTGCTCTTCGCGTTTTTCGTGGTGATGTATGCGACATCTTCGGTCAACGAGGGAAAATACAAGGTTTTCGGGGACTCCCTCTCCAGCGCCTTTCTGAACAAACCCGTTGCCCCGCCGAAAACTCAGCCGATACAGCCCTTCCAGCCCATCATCAGGAAGAATCCGGCCCTGTCGGAATCGAGGCGGATGGAAATGCAGAGGCGGGAAAGGATGCAGGCCATCGCCAAAGACATCCTTGCCGTGATGTCGCCGCTTGTGCAGATGGGCAAGGTCAGGGTGATGCAGAGCGCAGTGGGCATCACGGTCGAGATCAATGCGAGCCTGTTGTTCAAACCGGGCCAGGCAGTGCTGGAGCCTGATTCTGTCAAGGTGCTGGAAGCTGTCGCGCATGTGTTGAAGGACGACAGCCACGATATCCAGGTCAAGGGCTATACGGACAATACGCCGATAAACACGCCGAACTATCCTTCCAACTGGGAGCTTTCCTCGGCCAGGGCGAGCAGCGTGGTCAGGCTTTTTGCGCAAAACGGAATCAACCCGTCGCGCATGGTGGTGGAAGGCTATGCACAATTCCAGCCGGTGGATTCCAACGGCACATCCAGAGGGCGGGCTAAAAACAGGCGCGTCACCATCATGATTCTCGCTGCCGCACCGCAACCGGAGACAAGCATCCCTGTGAAGTGATCAGGCGCTTTCTATGCTGTGGCGGCTGCTGGTCGAAATGCTGGTCCGGCCATCCGGACCGTAAAAGCCTGTCGAAGTGTTGGCGAGAGATTGCAGAAGCCCGAGCGCCTGCTGCGTTGTGCGCAGCCTGATGTCGATCATTTTTCCGTTGGTCTCGTTGATTTTCCTGATTTCGCCCGAGACGGCAAGCAGTTTTTTCCAGGTTTCCCCGGATTCCGGATGGCTTTCCAGCCATTTCCCGATTTCATTTTGCGGCATCAGCTGGCTGCGCTGACGGCTTAGATTCGAGATTTCGAGCAGGAGGGGCGATTTCTTCTGCAGGATTTCGGAGAGTTTTTCGATATCCCCTGAAATCAGCGCGCCTTCTTCTTCCTTCAGGAGATCGAGAAAACGAGCTGCCTCACCGAATTCCGCTTCGATGATTGAAGCGAGGGAGGAATCAGGCATTCTGCTTGTTCGACTGAATCAATTCCTTCACCGAATCGATCAGCTTGCTGCTGATGGCTTCCGGATTGATCTTGAAGCGGCCTTCGCTGATCGCCTGCTTGATCTGGTTGACCTTGTCCATGTTGACGTTCGGCGCGGAGGCCATGCTTGCTTCCATGGCGTTCAGCTGGCTGGAGAGCGCGCTGATCTGGACGCTCTCGGTCTGCTGGACCTTCTGCCCCGCCTCAGGCTTGGGCGGCGAAACATTGCCTGCCGAGGCGCCTGCCGAAACGGGTTTCAGCGTATTGTCGATCTTCATGATCAATCCTCAAACTCCTATATGTTCAATATATCGGCATCAAGTATATAAACTTTAGCAGTTTTTAGTCAAAATCCAACTTCGACATAAGGGCCCGCCCTTGCGATTCCGCTGACGACATGTCCTGACAGGGTCCGCACCTGTACATTCTGGCCTTCGGCAGCCGAGGAAAGCGCGATGCCCTGGGATGTCACCTGGAATCCTGCGCCTATCGATACCAGCTTGACCGATTGACCCTGCGTGATGATGAACGGGGCGCGAAGCATGGTTGCCGTGACGGGATAACCGGAAGGAATGCTCGAATTGAGCGTTTTTCCCACCGCATTGGCCATCTCCGTGAGTACGCCGGGGGGAGAGGATGAGAGGTCGGCGCGTCGCAGCATGATGTCGGACGGGGAGATCACCATGCCCTGGGATAGCGGCCGCGTCGAGACGACGATGGGCGCCATCACCCTGATCTTCACGGGCACAAAGATCGTCCATACGCCTTCGCATTTCACGCCTATCGTGCTGCTTCCCGACAGTCTGCTTCCTTCGGCGAGGAAAGGCTCGAGTTTGCCGCAGGCGGGCAACGCCAGCTTGGAGTCAATGTTGCCTACCTCGATCGAGACTTCCCCTGGCAGACTGGCTGTCTGGGCTGCGACGAAATCCTGCACCGCTTTCTTGATCGATGAAATGCGCTCCGTCGCGGCATGGACATCGGCTATCGTCAGAAACAGGCAGAACAGGGCGATAAGGCGTTTCAAGTTCAGGCTCTTCACAAAAGCACAGTGTATATCAATCCGCAAGGGAATGCTCGGGTCCCTTGCATGCGGCAAGACGGATGCCGCCTTTGTGGCAAAAATTGCCGTATTGAACCCGAATCGTCACGCAAAGCTGCGCCTTCCGGCATGGCACGGATCATGCTCCGGAATCGGTGAACATTTCGGAGGCATCATGGTCAGCAGGCTTGACGAGTCTTTTTCCTTTTTCCAGAAAGCGATCGATCTCAGGGGCGTTCGCCAGCAGGTTCTGGCATCGAACATCGCCAATGCGGATACGCCGAACTACAAGGCGAGGGATTTCGATTTCTCATCCGAACTGAAGAATGCCTTTTCCAGGAATGGCGGCATGCTTCAGACGACGGATCCGCATCACATGCAGCCTGCTTCCAATGCGCTCGGCGTCAAGCTGAAATACAGCATGCCCTATCAGGCGAGCCTGGATGGCAATACCGTGGAGATGGACGTGGAAAGAAACAAGTACGTGAACAATGCGATCCGGTATGAAGCCGATCTGACTGTCTTGACGAACAAGATCAAGACCATGCTTTCTGCCATCACGGGGTAATTCATGTCCTTGTTCAATATATTCGACGTTGCAGGTTCAGGCATGCTTGCCCAGTCCCAGCGTCTCAACGTGGTGGCGAGCAATCTCGCCAATGCCGACAGCGCAACGAGCCCGGACGGGCAGCCTTATCGGGCCAAGCAGGTGATTTTCAGCGCCGTTCCAGTGGGCTCCGGCGCAACCGGGGTGAAGGTCGATGGGATCGTTCAGGATCCTTCGCCGATGAAGATGGTCTACGAGCCGAAGAATCCCATGGCGAATGCCCAGGGATTCGTCGCGATGCCGAATGTGAATGTCATCGAGGAAATGGTCAACATGATTTCGGCATCCCGTTCCTACCAGAACAACGTCGACATGATGAACACGGCCAAGAACTTGCTGACCAAAACCTTAACAATGGGGCAATAAAGGAGAAATGCGATGAGTGTGAGTTCTGTTCAGAATCAGACGGGTTCTGCGACTGCAGCTGGCGCCCTGACCGGAGCGAGTTCGGTTCAGGCCATGCAGAACCAGTTCCTGACCCTTCTTGTCACGCAGATGCAGAATCAGGATCCATTGAATCCGATGGACAATTCCCAAATCACCACCCAGCTCGCGCAGCTCTCCACCGTGAACGGGATAGACAATCTCAACACCACCATGAATTCCCTTTCGGCTGCCATGCTGTCGAGCCAGGTTCTGCAGTCGGCCGGCCTGATCGGAAAGCAGGTGCTTTCGCCCGGAAGCAGCATGAATCTGCAGAACGGCGTTGCTTCCTATGGCGTGGATCTTCCCCAGGCAGTGGACAATCTGACGGTCACGATCACCGATTCGGCGGGCAACACGGTGAAGACCATGAATCTCGGCGCGGAGAATGCAGGCACCCTCTCGCTTTCATGGGATGGCTCAACGAATTCAGGCGCGAAGGCGGCCAATGGCACCTATCAATTCTCGGTCAAGGCATCCCAGGGAGGAAGCTCGGTGGCCGCCACGACATTGATGCAGGATACCGTGAACAGCGTTTCACAAAATGCACAGGGCGTGATGCTCAATCTTTCAAACAGCGGCGCTGTGGCCTTGTCTTCAGTGAAGCAAATTTCGTAGGAGCGAACCATGGGTTTTCAACAGGGATTGAGCGGGCTCAGTGCTGCGGACAAGAATCTTCAGGTCATCGGAAACAATGTGGCGAACAGCAACACGGTGGGGTTCAAATCCTCGACTGCGCAATTCGCCGACGTCTATGCCAATTCGCTGGGAGGGGGGGGCAGTTCGCAGATCGGAATCGGGGTCACCGTCGCTGCCGTGACCGAACAGTTCGCCCAGGGCAATATCACCACCACCAGCAACCCGCTCGACCTTGCCATAAACGGGCAGGGCTTTTTCAGGGTGAGTTCAGGGAACACCATTTCCTACACCAGGGACGGGGAATTCCAACTCGACAAGAACGGCTACATCGTCAATGCGCTCGGGCAGAATCTGACCGGATACAGCGCGACCAACGGCGTGGTGACCCCGGGTTCGCTGACTAATCTTCAGATTTCCACGGCCAGCCTCCCGCCCAAGGCTTCGACGACCACCGGCGTCGGTGCGAATCTCTCTTCGTCGGCCACGCCGCCTGCGACAACGCCCTTCAATCCGGCCGATTCGACCAGCTACAATTTTTCAATTCCCGAGACGCTTTACGACAGCCTTGGGCAGTCGCATACCGGCACCTTCTATTTCGTGAATACGGCGCCCGACACCTGGGCGGCTCACACCTATGTGGACGGCTCGCCCGCCGACATCCAGACTGCAACCTCGCTTGCGAGCAGCGCCATCAGCACGGCCGAAGCCGCCGCAACCGCGCTGACGCCTTCTGCGCCGCTCACTACTGCCCAGATCGGTACCCTGACCACTGCCGCCACTAATGCCGCCAATCTTGCAGGAGCGACCCCTGCATCGGTTGCGACGGCGGCCTCAGCGGACGCAACCCTGACTGCAGCCCAGGCGTCCGCCATCAACACGGCAGTTGCCGCGCTCCCGGCGATAGGCGCCAGTTCTTCGGCGGCTTCCTCCACGCTGACTTTCAGCACCAGCGGAACGCTCATCACCACGGGGGCGGGCGCGCCGACCAACCTCAGCAAGACGATCACCCTGACGAACGGTGCCGCACCGCTCGCATTCACTGTCGATTTCGGCAGCATGACGCAGTACGGCGGGAATTTCGGAACCAATTCCCTGTCCCAGAATGGCTATGCAACGGGGCAGCTGAGCAATTACAGCATCGGCAAGGACGGCACCATCTCCGGCAGCTATTCGAACGGACAGACCCAGATTCTGGGACAGGTTGCGCTGGCGAATTTCACAGACCCGAACGGGCTCACGGATCTCGGCAACAATCAGTATGGAGAAACCCTTGCTTCGGGTTCGGCCTTGATCGGCGCGCCCGGGACAACCAGTCTGGGGGTGCTGCAATCGTCGGCTGTGGAAGGTTCCAACGTCGACTTGACTGCCGAACTCGTCAATCTGATCAGCGCCCAAAGAATCTATCAGGCGAATGCCCAGTCCATCAAGGCCGAGGATACCGTGCTGCAGACCATCGTAAGCGGACTTTGATTGAGGTGAATGGATGGACAGGTTGATCTATGTCGGCATGACTGCCGCCAAGCACACCATGATGCAGCTTGCTGCGGTATCGCAGAATCTTGCCAATATCAGTACCAATGGATTCAAATCGGACATCAACGTGTTCAGCGCCATCCCCGTTTACGGTCCGGGCAATCCGACAAGGGAATTCGTCGTGAATTCGGTTGCAGGGGCGGATCTTTCTTCGGGAACGATCAATCACACGGGCAATCCGCTGGACCTCGCCGTGATGGGGGATGGATGGTTTTCAGTGAAGCTTGCAGACGGATCGGAAGCCTATACGCGGAACGGCAATTTCAAGATCGACCCGAGTGGCATATTGCAGACGAGCAATGGCCTCTCAGTGGTGGGGCAGGACGGCGGCACCATCACGATCCCGCCCAATACCCAGGTCACAATTGCCAGGGATGGAACAGTATCCACCGTTCCCACCGGGGATTTGCCGACTTCAGTGACCATTCTTGGCCGCCTGAAGCTCGTCAATCCCAAGGCAAACCAGCTCGTGAAAGGGCCGGACGACCTTTTCAGGTTGACCAGCGGCAAGCCTGCGGAAGCCGATGCGAATGTCCTGATCAATTCAGGGTCGCTCGAGGGAAGCAATGTCAACATGGTGGCCTCGACGATAGACATGATCAATCTGGGACGTTCGTTCGAAATGCAGATGAAGCTGCTGCAGACCGCAGATAGCGATGCCAACAAGGCCAGCGAACTCTACAACGTCTAGAAAAATAGCGGAGGAAAGTAATCATGATGAGAGCGCTCTGGATAGCGAAGACTGGCATGGATGCGCAGCAGATCGAAATGGATACGATCTCGAACAACCTTGCCAACGTCAGCACGAACGGCTTCAAGCGTTCCCAGGCCGTCTTCGAAGATCTGCTTTATCAGACGCTGAGGCAGCCTGGCGCGCAGTCTTCGCAGCAGACCCAGCTGCCTTCGGGATTGCAGGTCGGAACAGGGGTGATGCCCGTCGCATCGGAGCGCATATTCACCCAGGGCAACCTCCAGCAAACCGGGAATTCGACGGACATTGCGATCAACGGCATCGGCTTTTTCCAGGTCCTGCTGCCTGACGGGACGATAGCCTATACCCGGGACGGCGCATTCCAGACCAACAATGCAGGGCAGCTCGTCACGGCAAGCGGTTATGTGGTTCAGCCGGCAGTGACCATACCCCAGGGCGCCCAGAGCGTCACCGTCGGCTCCGACGGCACGGTGACCGTTCTGCAGGCGGGCTCCACAACGCCTGTCCAGGTCGGTTCTGTCCAGCTCGCGACATTCATCAATCCTGCAGGATTGCAGGCGATGGGAAACAATCTCTATCTTCAGACTGCTTCTTCCGGTGCGCCTTCGCTCAACACCCCGGGTACGAACGGAACCGGGCTGCTCGATCAGGGCTATGTCGAGACGTCGAACGTGAACGTGGTGGAAGAGCTCGTCAACATGATCCAGACGCAGCGGACCTACGAAATCAATTCGAAGGCGATCTCGACTGCAGACCAGATGCTTCAGAAAGTGACATCGATGTGATGACGAGAATGGGAAAATATCTTCTTCTGGCGATGGTCATCCTTTCCGGCTGCGCGAGTGTGCCGCAGACGGACACCCATCAGCCCCTGACTTCGAGGCCCCCTGCCGAGCCGCCCCCTCCTTCCGACGGCGCGATCTATCATGTGGGCATTTCCCAGCATCCTCTTTTCCAGGACGTCAAGGCGATGAATGTGGGCGATACGCTGACCATCAACATCGTCGAAAATACCGCGGCCTCCACGACGTCCGCAAGCAGCGCGAACAAGGCCGGCAGCGTGGGGCTGACTGCTGCCGCACCCGTGGGACTGGGCGTGCAGCTCAACCAGGGCGCTTCGCTCTCCGGGAGCTCGACAAACAAGTTTTCTGGCAGCGGTGCGAGCAGCGGAAACAATGTCTTCACAGGCGCGATCACCGTGACGGTGACGGAAGTGCTGCCCAACGGCAACCTGCTCGTCAGCGGAGAGAAGCAGATCGCGATCAATCAGGGGCATGAATTCATCCGCTTCTCGGGGGTGGTGAATCCTGCATTGGTGCAGTACGGAAACACCATTCTCTCGACCCAGGTCGCCGATGCGAGGATAGAATACAAGTCCAGCGGCTATATCAACGAGGCGCAGGTCATGGGCTGGCTGCAGCGCTTCTTCCTTTCCTTCCTGCCTTTCTAGGAAAAATGATGCGCAAGCTGATGCTGACATGGCTTCTGGTAGTTCTGGCAGGGACCGCGCAGGCGGAGCGGATCAGGGATCTCGCTTCGATCCAGGGCGTGCGGGGCAATCAGCTGATAGGCTACGGTCTCGTCGTCGGGCTGGACGGCACGGGCGACATGACGATGCAGACCCCTTTCACGATCCAGAGCATCATGAACATGCTGCAGCGGCTGGGGGTCAACCTGCCTCCCTCTGTGACGACGAGCATGATGCTGAAGAACGTCGCTGCAGTCACGGTGACTGCTGAAATGCCGGCATTTTCGAGGCCAGGGCAGACGCTCGACGTCACCGTTTCATCGATTGGCAATGCAACAAGTCTGCGCGGCGGGACATTGCTGATGACCCCGCTGCAGGGCGGTGACGGCCAGATCTACGCCATGGCTCAGGGCAATCTTCTCGTCGGCGGAGCGGGGGCGGCAGCGGGCGGCTCTTCGGTTCAGGTCAATCATCTGAGCGTGGGCGTCATTTCGGGCGGGGCGACGGTTGAAAGGCCTGTTCCCAGCCCGCTCGGACAGGGGCAATATGTCGATTTCGAGCTCAATTCGACCGATTTCACGACGGCCAGCCGCATCGTCGATGCGATCAACAGGAGTTTCCTTCCGGGCACGGCCTCGGCCCTGGACGGCAGGGTGATCCGGGTCAAGGCGCCTGTCAATGCCGACGAGCGGGTGGCTTTCCTCGGCCAGCTGGAGGACCTTGAAGTCGATCCTGCCGAGTCTGCAGCGAAGGTGATAGTGAATGCGAGGACAGGATCCATCGTCATGAACCAGGCTGTCACCATAGAGAATTGCGCCGTGGCGCACGGCAGCCTTTCCGTCGTGATCGCTTCGACACCCAGCGTCAGCCAGCCGGGGGCGTTTTCGAAAGGAAGAACAGTGGTGACCCAGCAGGCCCAGATCAGCGTCAAGGCGCAGAAGGGTTCCCTCATCACGTTGCAGGGTGCGTCCCTCGGGGATGTGGTGAAGGCGCTCAATGCAGTCGGCGCGACGCCGCAGGATCTCTTGTCCATCCTGCAGGCCATGAAGGCGGCAGGCACCCTGAAAGCCGATCTGGAAATCATATGACGAACCTCGACGCTGCTGGCAAATTCTATCTCGATGTCAACGGCCTCGATGCATTGCGCTTGCAGGCCCAGAAAAATCCCAATGCGGCATTGCCTTCCGTTGCCAAGCAGTTCGAAGCGGTATTCATGGACATGATGCTGAAAAGCATGAGGGATGCATCGATGCAGGATGGTCCTTTTGACAGCGAGCAGACGAAGATGTACACATCGATGCTCGATCAGCAGATTTCCCAGCTTCTGGCGAAAAAGGGGCTGGGGCTTGCAGCCATCATGGAAAAGCAGCTCGGCGGGTCATCCGGGCCCGTGACGCCGAACTCTGCTCCTCAATATGCCTATCCTTCTCCCGAGGAAAAGCCGGAAGTGCCGGCGCAGGGTAGGGATTTCATATCGAAAATGCTCCCCTATGCCAGGGAAGCGTCAGGCAAGACCGGCATCCCGGCCAAGTTCATGCTGGGTCAGGCGGCGCTTGAAACAGGATGGGGAAAGCACGAGATCAAGGGCGCCAATGGGCGAATGAGCCACAATCTTTTCGGAATAAAGGCTGACAAGCACTGGAAGGGGGCGGTGGTGACTGCGCCGACGACGGAATACGTGAATGGCGTGCCGAGAAAGGTCTACCAGAATTTCCGCGCCTACAGTTCCTATGCAGAGTGCTTCAGGGACTATGCTCATCTCCTGAGTTCCAATCCGCGTTATTCGACTGTCGCTGGGTCGAGCCAGGATGCCGCAGGTTTCGCGCAGGGGCTTCAGTCGGCAGGTTATGCGACAGATCCCCGCTACTCTGAAAAGATGATGCGGATACTGGGTGAAAATATCATGCAGGAAGTCGCTTGATGTCAAGATTCCGGGGAATGTGCCGTAATCAGATTTAATAGGAGCACAGGCTATGAGTGACATATTCAGCATCGGTCTAACCGCCCTCAATGCCGCACAGGCAGGCATCATGGTGACGGGCAACAACATTGCCAATGCCAATACGCCTGGATACGACAGGCAGCAGATCGTTCAGACGACCAATATTCCCCAGGGCACGGGAGAAGGTTTTTTCGGCCAGGGCACTCAGGTTGCGACGGTGAAAAGGCTCTACAACGAGTTTCTCACCAATCAGGCCAATCAGGCTCAGACGCTCAGCAGCCAGCTCAGCACCTACTCGAACCAGGTCAACCAGATCGACAATCTTCTCGGCAGCAACGGGTTGGGTCTCAATACCGCGATCCAGAACTTCTTTTCCGCGGTGCAGGGCGTCGCAAGCGATCCTTCGTCGATTTCTTCCAGACAGGCGATGCTGAGCGCTTCCCAGAGCATGACCGCCGCATTCCAGAATGCGAGCCAGCAGCTGACCGGCATCAGGACTGGCGTGAACGGTCAGATTTCAAGCAGCGTGAATCTCATCAACAGCTACGCGCAGCAGATCGGTCAATTGAACGAGGCCATCACCACGGCCCAGGGCGCATCGAACGGCCAGCCCCCCAACGACCTGATGGATCAGCGCGATCAGCTGATTTCACAGATGAGCCAGGAAATCCAGACCACTGTCGTGAAGCAGAGCGATGGCTCCTACAACGTTTTGATAGGAAACGGGCAGAGCCTGGTCGTGGGGAGTCAGGTTTCGCAGCTTGTCGCATCGCCCAATCCCGCCGATCCGAGCAACATGTCAGTCGGCTTCAGCACGCCTTCGGGGACGGATTACCTTCCTGATTCGAGCATTCAGGGCGGCAATCTGGGGGGGTTGTTCGCTTTCCGATCCCAGACCCTTGATCCTGCGCAAAACGCGCTGGGCAGGATCGCGATAGGCATTGCCCAGACTTTCAACGCGCAGCAGCAGCTCGGGCAGGATCTCAACGGCAATCTGGGACAGGCCTATTTCAATTCGCCTGTTCCTGCCGTGATCCCCGATCCTGCAAACGGGACGGGCGCTTCCGCGGATGTTTCCTTTGCGAACTCGAATGCGACTTCGAGCCTGTCGATTTCCGCAAGCCTGAATGCTTCTGCCACCGTTCCGGCCACGACGCCTTTCAATTCTTCCGATCCGTCGAGTTACAATTTCTCGAACAGCACCACGCTTTACGACAGCCTGGGTCAGGCCCATACGGCCTCGACCTATTACGTGAATGCGGGGCCGAATACCTGGAATGTCTACACGACCATCGACGGCGTCTCCGCCAATCCGCAGCAGACAAGCGCAACCCAGCTGCAGCAGGCGCTTGGCAATGCGGCGGCCTCCGCAGCCCAGGCGGTCGGGGCCTCCACGACCCAGATCAGCAGCATACAGACAGCGGTTGCCGCGGCTGTCGCCGGAGGAACGGTTTCGCCCGCTGCAATCCAGACTGTTGCGGCAAATGCAGCAACAACAGCAGGCTTGTCGGCAACCAATGCCGCGGCAATAGGATCCATCGCATATGCGATCGCCAATGCGGCGACGCAGGCCGGCGCGACCTCGTCGACCATGGCTGCAGCGGCCTCCAGCTCGGCCTTGTCGAATGGACTTTCTTCTTCGAATGCGCAGGCCATATCCGCATCCGTGTCGGTTGTGTCCAATCCGGGGAGCGCCGATCCTTCCGTGTTGCTGTTCGATTCGAGCGGGAGCCCGATCACGGGGGCAACCGGGTATGGCGTCACGTCGGGTTCGGTTTCCGTCAATCTGCCCAATGGTGCCGCGCCGCTCGACATTTCCGAAAATTTCAGCGGCATTTCCCAGGCTGCCTCTTTCTCCGTTTCTTCGGTGACGCAGAACGGCAATCCCTCCGGGCTCAGCCAGCTGACCGGAGACAATTATCTATTGAAATACAACGGGACGGCCTGGTCGCTGATCGATACCATGACCAACCAGGTTGTCCCGATGACAGGCTCGGGCACGGCCGCCTCTCCTTTCAGTGCGGATGGCATGAACATCGTGGTCGCGAATCCCGTTTCGGGAACAGCGAGCTTCATTCTCAAGCCCACTGCCAATGGCGCTCAGGATATCAGCGTGGTGATGACCGACCCTTCCCTGATCGCGGCAGCTTCCCCGGTCAAGACTTCTCCCGCCTTGAATCCTGACGGAAGCGTCAAGAACACGGGGACGGCGACGATCAGCGCAGGGGTCGCCACGCCTCCCCTGAACGCAGCGCTGCAGGACAATGTCACGATCAGTTTCAACAATCCGCCTACGACATTCAATGTCCTCGATACGAAGACCAACACCACGCTCGCGTCCAATGTGTCCTATTCATCCGGAAATCCGATCAGCTACAACGGCTGGACTGCCACCATTTCGGGAAACCCCAGCGCGGGGGACAGTTTCACCATTTCTAAGAACACCGGGGCGAACACGGACAACAGCAATGCACTGAAGCTCGCGGGGCTGCAGACCGCCAATACGCTCGAGGGCGGAACCACTTCATTCGTGGGCGCGTACAGCCAGCTCGTCGCCCAGGTCGGCACCACGGCGAATCAGATGCAGGTGACGAGCCAGGCCCAGACAGCCATGCAGACCCAGCTGACGCAGCAGCAGCAATCGATTTCCGGCGTCAATCTGGACGAAGAGGCGGCCAATCTGATCAGGTACCAGCAGGCCTACCAGGCGGCCGGAAAAATGATGCAGGTGGCGAGCACCCTGTTCCAGTCGATACTTCAGATCTGAGGATAAGCCATGAGGATCAGCACCAGTTCATTCTACAACGCCGGCGTCTACGGCATGGAGCAGCAGCAGAACGCCCTGTTCAATACCCAGCAGCAGCTCTCGACAGGGCTCAGGGTTTACAATCCTTCTGTCGACCCAGTCGCTGCAGCCCAGGTGCTTGAAGTGGGTCAGAGCAATTCGATCAACACGCAATACCAGACGAACCAGAATTCCGCCCTGAGCAGCCTCAATATCAACGAAACGAATCTGGCGAGCGTGACCACGCTGATCCAGAATGTGCAGGTCCAGGCAGTGAATGCGGGAAATGCGACGCTCACGCCGACCGACAGACAGGCCATTGCCTCGCAGCTCGAGAGCCTCCAGCAGCAGCTTCTCAGCCTGGCAAACAGCACGGACAGTTCAGGGAATTATCTATTCGCGGGAAGCATGGGCGGCACGAAGCCCTTTATCCAGACGGCAAACGGCGTTCAGTATGTCGGAGACCAGGGGGTTCAGTCCGTCCAGATCACCTCGTCTCGCCAGATTCCGGTAACGATTTCAGGCGCGGCGGCGTTCCAGGACATCAAGACGGGAAACGGCACTTTCTCGACTTCCGCGTCGTCAGGCAATACCGGAACGGGCGTGATCGACAATGGCACGCTGAGCGACCCCGCCAAATGGGCATCGAGCGCAAACAGTCAGAACCTTTCCATCAAGTTTTCCGTCAGCGGGACAGCGCCCAACACCACGACCACCTATGATCTCGTCGACAATGCGACAGGGAAATCGCTTTTCACAGGGGCGGCATCGGCGTCAATAGGTCCCTATCCCGCTTCCTTCACGAGCGGCTCGGCCATCAGCCTTTCCATGACGCCTGCCCAGGCTGCTTCCATCGCGGCAGCAGGAGCGGATGCGAGCAGCAATGCGGCTGCTGCCGATACCGCGGCCAAATCCGCCACAGGGGCAGGAGGAGCCGCCTATACTGCAGCCTACAATGCAGCCATTGCCGCCGGGGCGAGTTCGGCTGATGCGGCTGCAGCTGCAACGAGCATCCAGAACGCGGCTGCGCAGGCTGCGTCTTCAAGCGGGGCGACAGCGGCAGGCATCGTCAATGCCGGCATTGCTTCAGGAGCCAATGCCGCGACCGGAACGGTCACTTCTTCCATCGCAAGCACTGCAGCAGCGGCTGCCGCAACGGCAATCGCCAATGCCGCGGCCACTGCTGCAGGGACGCCTCAGGCGGCGGCCTCATTCGATTTCGGGGCGAGCGTCACCATCACCGGCAATCCCGCAACTGGCGACAGCTTCGGCATCAACCAGAGCAGCAATGAGAGCATCTTCACCACCATCAGCAACCTGATCTCAGCCCTCAATTCCACATCGACGGGTCCTGTGGCCAATGCCGCCTTGTCGAACAAGCTGAACGCGATCGGCCAGAACCTGAACAACGATCTCACCAATATCCTGACGGTGCGCGCTGCCAACGGCGCATGGGTCAACGAGACGCAGACCGCGCAGACGACGAGCCAGAATATCGGGCTCAATTACCAGACCACCATGTCGACCCTCCAGGATCTCGACTATACCAAGGCGATATCGCAATTCAACCAGGAAACGCAGATATTGCAGGCTGCCCAGAAGTCCTTTGCTCAGGTGAGCAGCCTCTCCTTGTTCAGCTATCTTCCGTAAGGACGCCCTGGCAGCCTGCTAGAACAGCTTCACGATACCCAGCATGATCTGGAAGCCATCCATCATCAGTCGGTCCATGATGGGGAGAAAGTAGGGGAGGGAAAGGGTCAGTATGCCCATTCCGACTGTCAGGGTGATGGGGAAGCCGACTGCGAAAAGGTTGAGCTGCGGCGCCGCCTTCGTCAGAATGCCGAGCGACATGTTGGTGATCAGCAATGTCCCGATCATGGGCAGGGAAAGCAGCAGGGCCGCGAAGAATATTCTCTCCCCCCATTTCACCGGCGCAAGCCAGCCTGCCGCATGCAGAAGCTGACCGCCTACCGGGAAGACCGAGAAGCTGTCTACAAGCGCCGATATCATCAGCAGGTGGCCGTTCACGGCGAGAAAAATCAGGGTTGCCACGAGATTCATGTACTGCGAGATGACCGCAGTATTGCCCCCCCTGATCGGATCGTAGAAAGAAGCGAAGCCCAGCCCCATCTGCAGCCCCGTGATTTCGCCGGCCAATTCCACCGCGACGAAGACGATCTGCATCGCAATCCCCATCGCCGAGCCGATCAGGATCTGCTGGAGAATGACGAAGAGTCCCGGGATCGATCCCGGTTCGATCTGCGGCATGGGGCCGAGAACGGGCGAGATTAGGATCGTGATGGCGACCGAGAGGCCTATCTTCGTCCTTGCCGGCACAGTCTGGTTGCCGACCACGGGTGCGGTGGCGACCAGGGCGAGAATGCGCACCAGCGGCCAGACGAATGCAGTCAGCCAGCCGTAAAGCTGCGCCTGTGTGAAGCTGATCATCCTATCATCGTCGGGATGTTTGAAAAAAGCGTGGTCATGTAATTCAGGATCTGCTCCAGCATCCAGGGACCGGCGAGGATCAGCATGAGGAAAACCACGAGAAGCTTGGGGATGAACGAGAGGGTCATTTCGTTGATCGAAGTCGCAGCCTGGAAGATGCTGACCAGCAGACCTATGGCGAGGGAAGCCAGAAGAAGGGGCGCGGAGACCAGAACCGTGATCTCCATGGCCTGCTGAGCGAGCGTCATGACGCTTTCAGGTGTCATGGCGAGAAGCTCTGAACCAGCGAGCCGATGATGAGCGACCAGCCGTCTGCAAGGACGAAAAGCATCAGCTTGATAGGCAGCGATATCATGGCGGGAGAAACCATCATCATGCCCATGGACATCAGCACGCTTGCCACCACGATGTCGATGATCATGAAAGGGATGAAGATGATGAAACCTATCTGGAATGCCGTCTTGAGCTCACTCGTCACGAAGGCCGGAATCAGTATGCGCATGGGGACCGCTTCCGGTCCCTGTAGCGGCGGGCTGTGCGAAATGCGGACGAAGAGCGCAAGGTCGGATTCCCTGGTCTGCTTCAGCATGAAGGATTTCAGCGGAACAGACGCCTTTTCTATTGCGTCCGTGAAAGAGATCTTGTTTTCCGAAAGAGGCTGATAGGCATCGACATAGATTTTGTCGAAGACCGGGGCCATGATGAAGAATGTCAGGAAAAGGGAGAGCCCGACCAGGATCTGGTTTGGCGGCGCCGCCGTCGTTCCGAGCGCCTGGCGCAGCAGTCCGAGCACGATGATGATCCGGGTGAAGCCGGTCATCATCAGCAGGGCTGCAGGCAGAAAGGTGATCGAGGTGAGCATCAAGAGCGTCTGAATGCTCAGCGTATAGGTTTGGCCTCCTCCGGCAGAAGGCGTCGAATTCAGAAGGGGAAGACTCATTTGCGCCCAGGCCGATGCGGAAAAGAACAGCAGAGAAAGGGCGAAGATGAAATGCCTAGGAAGCCGCATTGCGCCTCTCTGCAACCTGTTTGAGCCATGACGAAAACTTCTTTTCCGGAATGGGTGGCGCTTCTTCCGGAATATCGACCTTGGGCATGGTGTGGAGCGCGCTGACATGGCCAGGCGCTACGCCTACCACAAGCCATGTTTCTCCGACTTCCACCAGAACGACGCGTTCCCTCTGGCCGACGGCAGCGCCCGCGATGACCTTGATCGAACCGCCCGGGATCTTCTGGGTGACGGCAAAACGCTTCAGGAACCATGCCACGGCGAAAAGCATGGCCAGAACGACGAGGAGCACGAAGAACATCTTGAGCATGCCCGCAACCGGAAAGGACTGCACTGGCTGCGCCGCAAAAACATCAGCCGGGATGGCCAGAAAGAGTGCGGGTGCAAATCGCAATTTCATTATTTGTTCAGCTTCTTCAGGCGCTCTGAAGGTGTGATGATGTCGGTGAGCCTGATGCCGAATTTTTCATTGACGACGACGACCTCTCCCTGCGCGATGAGACAGCCGTTGACCAGCACATCCATGGGTTCCCCTGCGAGCCCGTCGAGTTCGACCACGGAACCCTGGGCGAGCTGCAGCAGGCTTCTGATGGCGATCTTGGTCCTGCCGAGCTGAACGGTGAGCTGGACGGGGATGTCCAGGATCATGTCGAGATCATGGGCAATCGAAGTGGGTGCCGCGCCGGAAAGCTGTTCGAAGGAGGCGGGTTTGACGTTCTCCGCGGCCGTCTGTTCAGCCATCGCCGCGCCCCAGTCGTCTGCAGCCGAACCTTCGGAAGGCGCGGCAGCCTGCTCTGCCATCGCCGCGGCCCAGTCGTCCATCGCGTCTTCAGCCATTGCTTCCTCCAGAAGGTGGGTTTTCGCTGCCAATGATCTTGCTGACCTTGAGCGCATACTGGCCGTTCAGCACGCCGTATTTGCATTCCAGTATAGGCACGCCGTCGATCTGCGCAATGATCGCTTCGGGTATTTCCAGAGAAAGGATGTCTCCCTTTTTCATGTTGAGGATATCGCCCAGCGTGACGGGCACTTCGCCAAGATTGGCCACGAGCTCGACTTCCGCCTGCTGGATTTCCTTGGAGAGCAGCTTGACCCAGCGGGTATCCGCTTCCATCTGGTCACCCTGCATGCTGCTCGAGAGCATATCCCTGATCGGTTCGATCATGGAGTAAGGCATGCAGATGTGAAATTCTCCGCTCTTGTTGCCCAGATCGATGGTGAAGGTCGTCGCCACGACCACTTCGTTGGGCGTTGCGATGTTGGCGAATTGGGTATTCATTTCGGCGCGAAGGTATTCGGGTTTGATCTTGAACACCGGAGCCCATGATCTTTCGTATTCCGAAAAGGCGACTTCGAGCAGCCGGAGAATGATGCGCTGCTCGGTCGGGGTGAAATCCCTTCCTTCCACCCTGGTATGGTAGCGGCCGTCCCCGCCGAAGAGGTTGTCGACTACCAGGAAAACCAGGTTGGGATCGAAAACGAAGAGCGATGTGCCGCGCAACGGGTTGATCTTGGTCAGGTTGAGGTTGGTCGGAACGGGCATGTTCCGGATGAACTCGCTGTATTTGATGACCCTGACCGGGCCAACCGATATCTCCGCATTTCGCCTCAGGAAATTGAAGAGGCCGATCCTGAAAAGGCGGGCGAAGCGTTCGTTGATGAGCTCGAGCGTGGGCATCCGCCCGCGCACGATGCGCTCCTGCGTGGCGATGTTGTAGCTTCTGACGCCCGACGTTTCCTCTTCCGGCTCTTCGTCGGTTTCCCCGGTGACGCCCTTCAGGAGGGCATCGACTTCGTCTTGTGACAGGAAGTCCTGGCTCATGACATCACTGGATGATGAAGGAGGTGAAAAGCACCTGGGTTACGCCGTCTTTAGGGTCCTTGACGTCAAGGATCTTGTTCACGGCAACGGCGATCTGTTTTCCCAAATTCTCCTTTCCTGCCGCCGTCATCAGGTCAGCAGACTGCTGGCTGGAGAGGATGAGCAGGATCCGGTCGCGGATTTCCGGCATGCGCTGTTTGATCGCCTCGTCCACCTTTTCGTCGTGAACCTTGAGCGTGATGCCGGCCTGCATGGCCACGCCCGGATCCCTCAGGTTGACCGTGAAGGGGTCGAGGACGCTGTAAGTGGGCGGCAAATTGGGTTCAACCTTGGCAGCCGCCTTCGCGCCGCTGTCGGCCTTGCCGTGAACGGCGAAGAACCAGTATGCGAATCCGCCACCTCCGAGCAGAACCAGAACCAGGAGCGCAATGATGATGACCTTGAGCTTTTTCCCTTTTTTGGCTGCGCCTTCCTCTGCCGGCTTTTCAGTTTCTTTTGCCATATGCCGCTGAATTTCCCAGAATCGTAGTATCTCCTATCATAGCATTCTGTCGGTATTCATCAATAGCTGGGCCTGATTTCAATGCGCCTTCAGACGAAGGTGTCGACTTTTCCCGTCAGTCTGCCGACCCTGATAGTGGAAATGGACTGCTGCTGCAGGGTGTTGCCGCTGAAGAAGGATTGCCTCGGCCTTTCCTGCTGATTGAAGTTGGATTGCTGGAACGAGCCGGAATCGACGCTCGCGTTGCCAAGAGAAATGCCGCTGTCCATCATCATTTCCCGCAGTTTGGGAAGAGCGGATTCGATGGCGGTGCGCACTTCCTGATGCTGAGAAACGAACTGGATCGTCGCCTGGTCGTTGTTGATGCTGAGCTTGACTTCCAGCGGACCGAGATTGGGAGGATTGAGGTGAAGCTCGGCGACATGATTTCCCGAAGCGGACATCCAGGTTATTTTCTGGCCGACTTCGCTTCCCCACTGCGGGCTGGAAACGGGGGCTTCAACCGTCACTTTGGGCGTCGATTTGGCGGCGCCAGTCTCGGCAATCGCGGCGGGCTGAAGCGTCGTCTCGCCCCCTGATACCTTCTTCGTTTCGGGGAGGATGCCTTTTTCGTTCATGGCTTGGGAAAAGGAAGTCTTGATTTCCTTTTGCGGCAAATTGTTGCCGACCTGGGCAATAGTTGCCGGCCTGGATTCGGATTGCGTCGGCTCGTTTTTCAGGTCGACCGGCTTCGACTTGTCGGCAGCAGGCTGATCCTTGACTGGAGGACTTTGCGAAACGATGCCCTGCATAGGCATGTCGACCGGAAGGGTCACGGCAGGCGCAACGGCTGAATCCGTTTTCGCTTCCTTCTTCGGATCTTCCTTCTTGGCGCTTTTCGAGTTTTCAAGCTGCTTCACGTCGATCGCTGCAGCGATAGGGATCAGGGGCGGCTGAACGGCCGTCTCCTGGGGATTGTTTTTTTCGCCAGGCGCTTGCGGGGCGGTCGGATCGGCCTTGTTCGACGCGTTGGCGCTGCTCGACTGGAGCATGGTCTTGAAATCGGTGCCATTGCCATTGGTTGCAGAACCGTTCGCCGCAGAAGAAGGCTGCGTGTCCTGGGTCGGGGGAAGGCTTTGGATGGCTGGCAACGCTTGCATGACTGCTCCTTGTTTTTTGAATACAACATGCAAAGCAATCAGCGTGCCAGGATTCATTCCTCCGGTTTCATTTTCCGGAAGTAGGATTTCCCGGCAAAATCGTCTGTTTCCTTCTGTTCAATGCGTGCAGCTTTCGCAGACTCTTCCGCATGGTGTCGTTCCAGAAGCGTTTCGAACGATTTCAGCTTCCTGTGCTTCTGCTGATATTCCATCCTTGCCGATTCGACGCTCCTGAGCGATTCGATCTGCAGGCGCTTCTGCTGATCGATTGCCAAATCGAGCTTGACGATGAAATTCTGATAATTCTGCCATTCATTCCTGTAGATGCCTTTTCTGGAAGATTCATCGAAGCGAACCTGATATTCCTGTCTGTATTGCAGCAGCAGCTGCAGCTTTTCGTCGATATCCCGGCCTTTCCTGTTCAGTTCGCCGAGATTCCTGATCGCAGCGTCCATTTCCTCTTTAGCAAGGTCTATCAGGAGCTGGAATGGCAGGGTTTTCTTCATGCCGCATTCAAAACAGAGGCAAGCTGATTGACGCTGTCGAGATAAGCTTCCCTTTCGTGCATTTTCTGCTGAAGAAAGCGCTCGAATTTGGGATAGAGGATCATGGCCTTGTCGAGTTCCGGATCTGTTCCCGGGACATAGGCGCCGACATTGATGAGATCCCTGTTCCGCTGGTAGCGCGAATAATACTGCTTGAATCGCCTGACGAGTTCGACATGGTCCATCGAAACCAGGCTGGTGAAGGCGCGGCTGATCGATGCCTCGATATCGATGGCGGGATAATGCCCCTGGTCGGAGAGTCCTCGGGAGAGCACGATATGGCCGTCCAGGATCGCCCTTGCGCTGTCCGCTATGGGATCCTGCTGGTCGTCCCCTTCGGTCAGCACGGTATAGAAGGCAGTGATCGAGCCGCCGCCTTTCGGCCCGTTGCCGGCCCGCTCGACGAGCTGGGGAAGCCTCGCGAAAACGGATGGCGGATAGCCTTTGGTGGCAGGCGGTTCCCCTATTGCGAGCGCGATCTCCCTTTGCGCCATGGCGAAGCGCGTCAGCGAATCCATGATCAGGAGGACATGCTTTCCCTGGTTTCTGAAATATTCCGCCACTGTCGCAGCATAGGCTGCGCCCTGCAGGCGCAGCAGCGGTGAGGTGTCGGCAGGCGCGGCGATCACCACCGAACGGGAGAGGCCGTCCCCGAGAATCTGTTCGATGAATTCCTTGACCTCGCGTCCTCTCTCGCCTATCAGCCCGACCACGATGACATCGGCGCTGGTATATCTCGCCATCATGCCGAGCAGCACGCTCTTTCCCACGCCGCTTCCGGCAAAAAGCCCCATTCTCTGGCCTCGCCCCACGGTCATGAGGGCATTGATCGCCCTGACGCCGACATCGAGCGGAACCTCTATGGGCGCTCTGTCAAGGGGGTTGTACGGCCTGCTCTGCAGGCTTGCGATCTGCGGATCCTTGAGAAGCCCTAGCGAATCAAGTGGCCGGCCGGTTCCATCCAGCACCCGCCCGAGCAGGCAGTTGCCTACGGGAACATGCTTGGTGTGGTCCTGGACGCGTCTCCTGGGGTTGGAAGATCTGTTCGATGATTCCATGGCCACGACCTTGGCTCCGGGAACGAGGCCATAGACATCGTTGGCCGGCATCATGTAGAGCTTGTTTCCGGAAAAACCGACGATCTCGGCTTCCACTGTCTTGCCGTCGGGCAGGATGATGTTGCAATCGCTTCCGACAGGGAGCTGCAGTCCGACTGCTTCGATGACGAGACCGGCGACCTTGGTGAGATGCCCGCTGATCTGCAGCGGCTCGGCAGCAGAGACAGTCTCAGCGCATTCCTGCAGGTAGTTTTTCCATTGCTGCATCAAGGCTTTTTGCCCTCGCCGGAGAGCCATTCATTGTCCTTGGCGATGGCCGACACGACTCTCTGCCAGCGATTCGAAAGCGTCGCATCGATCTGGCTGGTTGCGGTTTCGATTCTGCATCCTCCTCTTTCCATACCCGGGTCTTCCATGATTTTCCATCCCGCATGTTCGAGCTGATCGCCCATTTGCTCCCTGACGAGGGCGGCATCTTCAGGATTCAGCGTCAGATGGGCGTGCTGGTTGAATGGCGGAAGCCTGGACAGGCTTTCCCTGACGACCGAAAGGATCAGTTCCGGCTTCGCCTCCAGCGATTGGAGCAGGACCTGTTTCGCTATCGCGAGCGAAAGAGAAAGGATGTCCTGCGAAATTTCCGCTTCCAGCCTGTGCAGCTCCTGGTCAAGATTGGACAGGATGGTTCCGAGTTTGTTCGCCTTTTCTGCCGCGTCAAGCATGCCCTGCCTGTATCCATCTTCGTAGCCATGCTTGCGGCCGGCTTCATAGCCCTCGTGATGGGCATTCTGGTGGATCTGCTCGATTTCCTGGGCGGTGGGCAGCGTGATGCCCGGATCCTTGGGGCGGGAATCGTCCAGCGAATCGAGCTCCCATCGCTGATAGGCGCTCAACTGTTCCTTGGGGATGATGGGCCTAGACAAATCCTTCCTCTCCCTTGCCTGCGAGGACGATCTGGCCTTCCTCGGCGAGGCGCCTCACGACCTTCAGTATTTCCTTCTGCTCGGCCTCGACTTCGCTGACCCTGACGGGTCCCTTCGATTCGAGATCCTCCCTCATCATTTCCGCTGCGCGCTGGGACATGTTCTTGAAGATCTTTTCGCGAAGTTCTTCGGATGCGCCTTTGAGCGCGATGATCAGCGATTCGGACTGGATCTCCCTGAGCAGGAGCTGGACGCCGCGGTCGTCCACATCGAGCAGGTTCTCGAACACGAACATGGCGTCCAGTATTTCCTGCGCCATTTCAGGATCATGTTCCCTGATGTTCTCTATGGCGGCGGTTTCCTGTCCTCCGCCCATGTAATTCATGATGTCGGCGACGATCTTCACGCCGCCGAGGGTCGCCTTCTTGATGTTCGTGCCGCCAGAGAGCAGTTTCGCCAGCACATCGTTGAGTTCCTTGAGGGCGGTGGGCTGGATGCCGTCGAGCGTGGCGATTCTCAATAGCACGTCGTTTCTCAGGCGCTCGGTGAAGTGGCTGAGGATTTCGGATGACTGGTCCGCTTCGAGGTGGACCAGGATCGTCGCGATGATCTGCGGGTGCTCGTTGTGGATCAGCTCAGCCACTGCTGCCGAATCCATCCATTTCAGGCTTTCTATGCCGCTCGTGTCTCCGCCCTGAAGGATCCGGTCTATCAGGCCCGCTGCCTTGTCGTCACCCAGGGCTTTCCTGAGGACGGCGCGGATATAGTCGTCCGAATCCATGCCCAGCGTGGTTTTCTCGCCGGCCGCTGTATAGAACTCCGAGAATACGCCATCTATGGTTTCCCGTGAGATGTTGGACAGATTGGCCATCGCCGTGCCAAGCTTCTGCACTTCCTTCGGACTCAAATACTTGAACACCTCGGCCGCTTCGTTCTCACCCAGCGAGAGCAGCAGGATGGCGCTTTTGTTGAGTCCTTCCTCACTCATTGCCTGATACCCAGCCCTTGATCACGTTGGCGACAAGCTGCGGATTCTGGCGGGCCAGTTCCCGAGCGGCTTCCGCGGATTCGGCTTCGCTCTTTGGCATGATGGGCGCATGATGCTCTTTCTCGTATGCGGCCTGGGCTGCGGCCATCTGGGTTGCCTGGAAGCGGATGTTCTTCATGGCGGGCCGGATCACGCCGAATATCAGGTAGCCGACGACTGCGGCAATGGCCAGGGTTTTGGCGATCGAAGTGATGATCGACATGATCTCGGGCTGTTTCCACCAGGGAATGGAAGGAATCGCTTCCTCTTCCTGAGCGGTGAAGGCGGTATTGACGATGTTCAGGGTATCGCCTCTCGCCGCACTGAAGCCCATGGTATCCTTGACGAGCGCAGTGATCTGGGCAATTTCAGAAGGCGTCAGCGGCTTCATGGCTACCTTCTTGTTCGCATCGACGACCTTCCTGTAATTGACCACGACAGCGACAGAGAGGCGCTTGATGCCGCCGACCGGGTCCTTGACATGCTGGATGGTCTTGTCGACTTCATAATTGGTTGTCGAGTCCCGCTGCGTGTTCATGGTGTTGCCGCTCGTGGAAGTCGGCTTCGAGGGTACGGTCGATGCGACGGGCGCGCTGACCGGGGCTGGCGGCTGGTTCGAAAGCGATCCCGGGACGCCGCTCGCCTTCTGTTCGCTGCTCGCGTTCGTCTCCGAGATCTGCTGGCTGCGAATCGCAGCGGCGGCGGGATTCTGGTTGGGCTTGTAGCTTTCAGATGTCTTCTCGACCTGGGAGAAGTCGAGATCGGCCGCCACCTGAGCCCTGACATTCTGGGCGCCCACGACAGGCGTAAGAATATCCTCGATGCGCTTGATATAGCCTTTTTCCGTTTCCTGCAAAAACTTGAGCTGGCCGGGATCCATTCCGCTTGCAAGCAGCGCGTCGACTGGCTGACTCAGCAGGTTGCCGTTCTGGTCAACGATGGTCACGTTCTTGACTGAAAGATCCGGGACGCTGCTGGAGACGAGATGGGCGATTGCGCTCACCTGTCCCTGATCCAGCGATTTCCCCGGATAGAGATTGAGCAATACGGAAGCGCTCGGTTTTTCCTGGTCGCGGACGAAGACGGAAGGTTTCGGTATGGCAAGATGCACTCGCGCACCCTGCACCTGCGAGAGAGACTGGATCGTTCTCGCCAGTTCGCCTTCCAGTCCTCTCTGGTAGTTGAGCTGTTCCTGGAACTGGCTGGTGCCGAATTTCTCGTTGTCGAGCAGCTCGAATCCGACCAGGCTCCCTTTCGGCAGGCCCTGGGCTGCAAGCTTCAGGCGTGTCTCGTCGACTTGAGCTGCCGGCACGAGCAGGGCGGCCCCGCCTTCAGCGAACTTGTAGGGGACGTTCATCTGCTGCAGTTGGGTGATGATGGCGCCGCCGTCCCTGTCGGAGAGATTGCTGTAGAGCACCCGGTAATCAGGCGTCGTCTCCCAAAACCAGGCGCCGATCACGATGGCGATGATTGCGGCTGTTGCCACCATCAGGCCGAGTTTCTGTTGCATCGGCAGACGATTCAGCAGCTGCAGCTGAGACATCAATGAAGGTCGAGCGTCTACCGCCATGTCTTTGTACCCAATGAACTAATTAAAGTGAACATGCACTTTAACATTATCCTCAATAAGGGGTATTATTTCATCCAAATGAACATTTTACATGCCTCCATCGATGGGGGCTAGGCCCTTCTGACATGGATTCTACACCTGGAAACAAGAAGCAGCTCGAGGAAGCCTTCTCCATCTTCATGCAGGCGTCCGACCACCTCTCCCATGCTTATCAGGAACTGCAGCAGCGCGTCGAACAGCTGACTGGCGAACTTGCCGTTGCAAACGGCGAATTGAGGAGCCAGCTGATGGAGAAGGAAGCGCTTTCGGAGAGGCTGGGCCTGATCCTGACGGCGCTTCCAGGCGGGGTGGTCGTGCTCGATGCTGCAGGCAAGGTGGCGGAAGCGAACCCGGCGTCGATCCAGATGTTCGGCAAGGATGTCGTCGGCAGAAACTGGCTCGAATCGATCGAATCGGGATTGACGCAGACTTCCACGCCCGGGGAATGGCTCTCAGGCGAGGGAAGGCGGCTTTCCATCGTGAAAAGCGGACTGGGGGCGTCCGACGGGCAGATCCTGATGATCCAGGACGTCACGGACGCGCACAACATGAAGATGCAGTTTCAGCGAAACCAGCGCCTGTCCGCGATGGGCGAAATGGCGGCGAGCCTTGCCCACCAGCTCAGAACGCCGCTTGCTACTGCAATGCTTTATACAGCTCACCTCGGCAAGGAGGAGCTGTCCAGGGAGGAGCGCGCAAAATTCGCCGAGAAATCGCTTGCCAGGCTTCACCATCTCGAGCAGTTGATCAAGGACATGCTGCTTTTCGTCAAGGGTGAAACAGTAGGCAACGAGGATATCCCGGTTTCCAGCCTGCTCCTTGAATTGCAGCAGGTCATGGAGCCGCAGCTGAAGGAAAGGGGAATCCTGTTCGGATTTCATGACGATAGCCATGGGGCGGTGCTCAAGGGAAGCAGAAAAGCGCTGTCGGGCGCGCTCCTCAACCTGCTCGAAAATGCGATGCAGGCTTCGTCCCACGGGGGTAAAATAGACCTTTTTGCGCATTCGGCAGAAGGCAAGATCCTCATTTCAGTGAAGGATGAAGGAAGAGGGGTGGCGCGCGATCTGCAGGAGCGCCTTTTCGAGCCTTTTTTCACGACCAGGCAGGAAGGAACAGGATTGGGGCTTGCCATCGTCAGAACCGTGGTTCAGTCCCATGGCGGGGCGATCAGGGTGAAATCGGCGCCGGGTTCTGGCAGCGAATTTCTGCTCGAGTTGCCGGTCAATCCCGCAGTCGGGGGGCCCCAGGAACAATGGAACAAGCGCGCGAGCGACTTGCTAAGGATAGAATTGGCAGATGAGTGAATCCAAATTGCCTGTGCTGATCGTCGAGGACGATCATGACCTGAGAGAAGCGATCGAGGCGACGCTCGGGATTGCGGGCTATCCGGTTTTTTCCGCACAGGATGGAACGGAAGCGCTGGCCATGCTGAAGAACGAGCAGGTCGGGCTGGTCGTGAGCGACGTCAACATGAAGCCCATGGATGGCTTCACCCTGCTGAACGAAATCAACACCGCTTTCCCGGGCATTCCCGTGGTGCTGATGACGGCCTTCGGAGATGTCGAAAAGGCGGTCAATGCCATGCGATCCGGCGCCTGCGACTATCTCCTGAAGCCTTTCGAGCCGTCCAGCCTGATCGAATATGTCGAGAAATACCAGCTTGCCGTCCCTTACGATGGCAATTCCGGCGTGATCGCCCAGGATCCGAAGATCGAGGCGCTGTTGCAGCTCGCAAGAAGGGTGGCGAAATCCTCCGCCACCGTGATGCTGACAGGGGAGAGCGGGACAGGAAAGGAAGTCTTCGCGCGCTTCATCCACCGAAATTCTGCACGCGCAGAAAAGCCTTTCGTCGCGATCAATTGCGCAGCCATTCCGGAAAATCTGCTGGAGGCGACGCTTTTCGGCTATGAGAAGGGCGCATTCACGGGGGCAATGCAATCCCAGGCCGGGAAATTCGAGCAGGCGGAAGGCGGGACATTGCTGCTCGACGAGATTTCCGAGATGCCGCTCGGATTGCAGGCGAAGCTCCTTCGCGTGCTGCAGGAAAGGGAAGTCGAGCGGGTCGGAGGAAGGAAACCGATACCGCTCGACATCAGGGTGATTGCGACGAGCAATCGGGACATGGCCGAATATGTCGCCAGGGGGGACTTCAGGGAAGATCTCTATTACAGGCTGAACGTCATTCCGCTGAAGGTTCCTCCTCTGCGCGAACATCCCGCAGACATCGTCCCGCTTGCGCGCTATTTCGTCAGCAGGATGGATGAAGGCAGGCAGGGAATGAAGCTTTCTGCTTCCGCCGAGGAACGCCTCAAGCGCCACGCCTGGCCAGGCAACATCAGGGAACTCGAAAACGTCATTCAGCGCGCGATGGTGCTCGCCTCAGGGACCGAGATAGAGGCAGGGGACCTGCTGCTTGAAGGAAAGATCGAGGAGAAATCGTCGGAAAAGGTCGATGACATGAAATCTCTCGAAAAAAAGCATATCATGGACGTGCTGGCCTCGGTCAACGGCTCCAGGAAGCTCGCGGTGCAGAAGCTCGGCATCAGCGAAAGGACGCTGCGCTACAAATTGCAGCAGTACAGGCTGGAAAGCGGCGAATGATATGGCATGATAATTGCTTTTCATTTTTAAAATCATCGGGAATCTGAAATGGATTTGTCAGGAATAGATGCGATGCTGAGCCAGCTCCAGGCTGCGTCCAATGCGGCGAGCGGAAAACCGCAGCCGACGGCGGCAAGCGGAGCGGCAGATTTTGCCTCGGTATTGAAAAATTCCATCGATCAGGTCAACTCCGCCCAGCAGGATTCGATGAACCTTGCCAAGGCGATGGAAACGGGATCGGGAAATGCGAATCTGACGGACGTGATGCTTTCGCTGCAGAAAGCCAACCTCTCGTTCCAGGAAATGGTTCAGGTCAGGAACAGGCTGGTCACCGCCTACAACGACATCATGAACATGCAGGTCTAGCCTGCGCTCGATTTCCTCAGCTCCGACTTCATGATGTAGCGCTGGATCAGTGTCTGGGCATGAGGAGGCATGTCGAGGAACCTGCATCCCGCCCTTTTCTTGATCACGTCGTTTTTCATGGTGATGTCGAACGTCACCCTGACTTCTATCGAAACGGTCACTTGTCCCACTTCCGGCAGAGAGATCTCGCAATCGTGATAAATCTGGTCTGGAGCGAGGTCGAATCCGTCCTTGTAGCCGATGACCGCGATGCCGCCGGCGCTGATGTTGAGGATGCTCACGGTCATTTTCTTTCCGGCAAAGGGAATGACGCAGTTCAGCGGCCTCTCGTCGGAGGCGGTGAGCCTGAAATATTCCCTTCTCTGCAGTCTGAGGAGCGCCGGCGGAATGGGGGTCGAGAAAGCGCATCTTCCCTCGAATTCGATTTTCTCCAGATGCGGAACAATGAACTGGATCTTGACGTTGTCGAGAGAGGAGATGAAGACGAGCTTCTGGCTTTTTTCGACAAGACTGTTTGAAGCCGCGTTTGCGCTGCAGTCCAGGACAAGGCTGTTCTCCGCCGCCTGAACATCGAGAATCTGCGAGAGAATGGCATGATTCCCTTCTTCGTAATAGAGGGCAGCGAGTTCCTTCTTTTCCATCATCCTTCTCAGGATGGAGAGAATTTCATTTCTTGTATGAATATAGTATCGGCTTTCGTCTGCGACCGAAGACAGTTCGAACTTGAGGGGAATGGGATCGCTTTTTGACATGATCGTGTTCAAAATGGAGAGCTTCAGAATTGTAGCCGAAACTGTCCGAAAAGTTCAGGTTTCCGTCCCTTTTTCCAGGCGGTAGAGCCAGGCGAGGAGTTCGGCTACGACGAGATAGAGCTCGGGAGGAATATGGTCGTCCAGATCGACCTGCATCAGGAGAGAGACGAGTTCCTTCGATTCGTGCACGTAGACGCCTGCTTCTTTTGCGCGTTCGATGATCATCTGGGCGACAATCCCGCGCCCCTTGGCGACCACTCTCGGCGCGGCATCGCCCGAATGATAGGCGAGCGCAACCGCTGCCTGCCTGTTTTCCTCAGCCATGCTTCACCGTCATGGAAAGCAGGGAAATGCCGCCTGCTTTGAGCGCATCATGAAGCATCTTTCCCTGAACCTTCATCTGGTTTTCAGTCTCGGCTTTTTGCACCTGGAACGAAATCTGGACCCCGGCAGGAGTGAGCCTCAGATTCGCATCGACCTGACCGAGGACGGGCAGATCGAGCTTCAGCCGGGACTGCCATGCCGCGGGCGGGGCTTCCTGGTCATGCCCTTCCTGACGCTCTTCCGTGACCTGCCATGCCATGTTCTGACCAGGCCAGATTTGTCCGTTCCAGCTGAATTCGTGCGTCTCGAGCGTGGCAATCTGCTGCCGCACAACAGGAAGGGTCGAATCCTTGATCTTGAGCTGTGATGAATCGGCAGAGGAGTTCAGCGAAGAATCAGGAGCCGCTTTCAACGAAGAATCGGCAGAAGACGGCAATGTCGCTTGCGGGGCATCAACAGACTGCAGCTGAGAAGAAGGCGAATTCTGGGGTTCCTGCAGCAGCTGCTCGATCGGCTTCTGCCCCATCACCCATTGCGCCTGGTGGGATTCGTAAAAAAGGCCGCTTTTCGACAAGGTGTTCTGCAACGCAATGGCGAGCTGCCTGGGCTCCCCAGGCGGGGAGGGCAATACGGGCTTGGCGCTCGTCAGCGGCGTATTCGGTCCCGATGCATCCTTAAGGAGCTGGGAAATGAGGCGGCCGGCCTGGCTCAGCTGGGTCTGAGGCTGGCTCCTGGGCTGATCGAGCTGAAAGGTGAGTCTCGGTTCCCTGCTGAGCAGGACGAGGTCTACGACGCTTCCCGGTTTCGTGCCCTGGGGAAGGTTCATCTGCAGCGGCTGATTTTCGATGCTGACCTTGAAGTTGCCGTCGGAAAGCTGCGATTCGACTTTTGCCGCAACCTGCTGCCCGATCTGAACCTGGGGCAGCTTGGCGCCCTCTGCTGCAGAGACAAGGGTTTGAGTCCGGTCGAGCTGGAGGATGCGGATCAGCGCATCGACTGGATTCATCTGTAAGCCTGATTGAGCTTGATGGATTGATTCACGCTGGAGAGTGCGCCGTTGAGATCGTCCATCCTCGATTTGACCAGTTGCTTTATCTTTCTGTCATTCTCGAGTATCGAGGCGATGATTTCAGCGCATTGTGCTGCATCATTTCCGGAAGAAGGCGCATCTGCCAGGAGAACCGCCTCACTGTAGGATTTCCCTTCAACAACGAGGCTTTCCCATCTGCCTGCCCGGGCCGATGCGAGCATCCTTTCAGACAAAGCGAGAATTTCACGATAATGGGCAGGCGGGTTCATACCTTGCCGTAACTGAGCGAGGCCCTGCGTTCGATGGGCGCTTCGATTTTTGCTGGGATCTCGGGCGTATTGTCGGCTATTGCTTCCCAGGCGCCCTTCAGCTCGCCGAGCAGTCTCAGCACTTCCTTCAAAGCCTCGGCATCGTTGTTGAGGCTGGCATGGAGAAGCCTTCTCACCATGTAGTCGTAAAGCGAGGAAAGATTCTGCGCGATTTCCCCACCGGCATTCATGTCCAGGCTTGCACTGAGTCCTCTGTCTATGATCGCGATGGAGTGCGATATCATCCTGCCTTTCTGGGCGACTTCATTCCTGCTCAGGTGTCCTATTGCGGAAGAGACGGTCAGGATCGCGCCTTCGAAGAGCAGCAGGATCAGCCTGTGCGGATTCGCTGCATGCACGCTTGTTTCCATCGCGGTGTTCGAATAAGAGCTGATTGCGGAATTCGGTCCGTACATGTGTACTCTCCTCTAATTGACCTTGGGCAGATTGGCTAGCTGCTGGGTCAGATAAGTGCTGGTTTGCTGCATGGTTCCCATCAGCACGTCCAGTGACGTGAACTGGCTGAGATAATTCTGCTGTACTTGGGCGAGATGGGCATTCATCGCCTTGATCTGGTTCTGGATGTCGGTGATGTCGGCATTGATCCCGTTCGTGACGTTGGCGATTTGGCCTGAATTGGAAAGAATTCCGGTAATCGCATTGCTGAGCCCGGCAGCATACCCCTGCGAATAGCTGATCGTTCCCCTGTTGCCGGTCGAACCTCCCGTAATCTGCACCGTGAGCCCGTCTGCGGCATTTCCCGGGTTTGCAGTCAGGTTCTGGCCCGATCCTGTCGCTGCATAACCGTTGATGGTTCCAGCCACGTCCAGTCCTGCAGTCGAATTGCTGCTTCCCATGAGCGCAGCGCCTGCGCTGCTGTTCGTGATCGTCACGTTCGACGCCGATCCATAGCGGTTGGAGCTGATGGTCATGTAGCCCGTCGAAGGATCGATGCTCACCGCAACCGAGGAGCCGAGGGAAGAAAATGCGCTGTTTCCGTTGATCGCCGACTGGACCGCATCGGCAAGGGCAGAGGAAGAAGTGTAGTTTCCAGAAGGAATGGTCACCGAGGAGGAAATGCCGTCCAGGGTCATGCTCAATGTATCGTTGCTGCCCGCCACGATGTTGAGCCCGCTGTTCAGGTTGACGTTGCCGACGGCGTTGCCCTGGGTCGCGAGTTGCGAAACCGCTACTGAATAAGTACCAGGCTGGGTATCGGCTGTGGAGCCGACGTAATTCACCAGGCTGTCGGTTGCATTGCCCACGCTCGCGAACATCGCTGCAACGTCATTCAGATGATTCGAAATGGCGGTTTGCAAAGTGGCGTTGTTAAGCGAAAGCGTTCCATCCTTGTTGAGGCTGATGCCGAGCTGTGCAAGGGTCGAGATGCTGGCGCTGCCGGATATGCCGGGAACGGCGGCCACGAGTATCCCGCTCAATTTCGATTCGACGGACATTGCCGTGAAATCGCCAGTCAGTGGTCCGCCGGTCTGTGTGGTCGTGTTGTAATCGATCAGGGACCCCAGCGTGCCGTGCAAGGTATTGTATGCGGACACGAAGCCCTGCACTTCGCTCTGGACCGAAGAGGCATTGTTCGTGACGGCGAGCGTTGCCGAGCCTGATTTGAGCAGATTCAGCGTCACGCCCGGAATAGCGGAAGACAAGGTATTGGACGGGCTGGATATGGCAAGCCCGTTCACCGTGAGCGAAGCATTCTGTCCCGCAGTCGTCTGGGTCATCACCCCTGTTCCGGTTTGCCCTGCCGTGTATCCCAGCAGGCTCTTGAGCGAGCTGTCTCCTGTCACAGCGATTTCCATGGTATGGCTCGCGCCTGACGAAGAAGTCAGTTCGAGGCGATAGGGCGTGCCGCTTCCGTCGTTGACGATCGATGCACTGACGCCTATGTTCGCCCCATTGATTGCATCCATGATGCCCTGAAGCGAATTGTTGCTGCTGTCAATGGTGACTGTCTTGGTTCCCTGGGTCGGATCCTGCGTGAAGGACGTGCCAGATGTGGTGCCGAAAGTGAATGCCAGGGTGGTGCTGGTTCCGGTTCCGATCGAGGAAGTCGTGCTGGTCTGGCCGGGTGCAACGAGGGTCTGCGCCTGAGCCAGATTGGAGACATTGATCGAGTAGTTTCCGACGCTTGCGCCCGTTCCGGCCGAAGCAGTCAAGACGGTGGCATCGGACGGCGTCGCGGTGAGGCTCTGGAATGTCGACTGGCTGGTCAGGGAAGCGACCGAGCTCTGGAAGGAAGACAGTCCGGCGGTGAGCTGGCCGTAAGCGGAGAGCCTCGCCTGATAGGACTGCTCCTGCTTGTTCAACAGATTGACCGGCTGGGCCTCGACAGCCATCAGCGAACTGACTATGCCGTTGACATTGAGTCCCGATCCTATGCCCGGGGCGGATATGGCGGATCCGACGAGCGAAGCACCCGCGTTTGCAAGGGCTGCCGAAGAATTGGTCAGTCCTGATGTTGATGAACTGGACATGCCGCCTCCGAAATGGGGGTTTTCAGGCCTGATTGCGTATGATCAAGCCCTGGAGTTTGTCCAGCGCCTGGGCGATCGCCATCGTTTCCTTGCTCGGTATCTGCCTGATAACCTGGTTGTTGTTTGTATCCATGACCTGAACCACAACCCTTCCGCTCGATTGATCCACCTTGAACCGGACATCGGTGCTGGCGGACTGGACCACGTTGTTGATCTGGTCCACGGCATGCTGCACTTCCTTCAGGCTGGGCTCGGATTGGGCGCCCTGGGTCTGATTCGATACCTGAACCTGAGCAGATTCCTGCGTCTGCGCAGACCCCTGTACCTGGCTGGATCCCTGGCCTTGTCCCTGTACCTGGCTTTGATCCGGGCTAGGATACTGATTGACCGTTGTCATGTTAACTGACGATATTGACATGATCTATCTCCTTAAGCGGAATAGCCTGACCAGTATAACACTGGTCAGGCGACCGGTTGAAGCCCTACATCACTTCAGCAGCGTCAGCACCATGTTGGGGATCTGGTTTGCCTGCGCCAGCATCGCCGTACCCGCCTGCTGCAGGATCTGGGCACGGGTCAGGTTCGACGTTTCCTGAGCGAAGTTGGTGTCCTGGATCCGGCTTCTCGCGGCAGACAGGTTATTCGACGTCGTCTGCAGGTTGGTGATGGTATCCTGGAACCTGTTCTGCACCGAACCGAGGTTGGCGGCAATGGTGTTGAGCGTCTGAAGCGCCATGTCTATGGTGCTGATTGCTTCGTTGGCGCCTGCAGGAACCCCATTCTGAACTGTCGTGACGTCGATGTTCGCGACTTCACGCAGGGTGCTGCCGACATTGGTGTTAGCGGCCGACGCGGTGTCGAGCACGCTTCCGGCCGTGCCCGTACCCGCAACGCTGGAGCTGATGGTGAAGGCAGATGCCGATTCGAACGCGATCTGTCCGCCCACCGTTCCGCTCTGGCCGCTGGCGAGGCCGACGGTTGCCGCTGTATCCGGCGCGTTGGCGGAGCTCGTGTTCGGATTGAAGCTGCCCAAAGTTGCAATGCTGCCGGCGGTCGTCTTTCCTGAATCGCTCATATTCTGGATCTTGATGTCATAGCCCTGGCTCTGCGTCATGAAGAGATGGCCGCTCTGGTCGGAATAGGCGCTGATGCCGGTAGATGCCGTATCGGCATTGATCGCATTTGCGATCGAAGAAAGATCATTGACATTGGTGACGGATGCATTGATCGTCACTGCAGTGGTATTCGAACCGAGCAGGGAGAATGAAACCGTGCCGCTCGCTGCGAGGCCGGATAGTTCGGCGCTGGTGACGGCCGATGCGCTGACGCCGGTCTGCGCGCTGACATTGTTGATGGTGTTGGCGATTGTATAGGCCGAATCGTTGGCGTTTACCGTTATGGACGGGACGCTATTCAATCCTGTCGTTCCCAGTGCGCCCTGTATCGTCAGGGTTTGTGCCGTCACGCCGTTTCCGCTCGCGGTGCTGCTAGTCGACAAGGTTGCGCCGGTCATCGCGCCGCTGGTGCTGTAGCTGTTGTTGCCGATGTCGCTCGCCTTGGTGCTGGCGATGCCGAAGTTGATCACCTGGTTGGCATTCGAGCCGACCTGGAACTGGGCGTCCGACATGGTGCCGTCCAGGATGTTGAGGCCGTTGAATTGGGTGCTGAGCGCCGTTCTGGACAGTTCCTGCTGGAGCTGTGCGATCTGGGCCTGTATAGCCTGGCGGTCGGATGCCGAATTGGTGCCGTTGGCTGCTTGGACAGCCAGCGTCCTCATGCTCTGAAGGAGACCGATTTCTGCATTCAATCCGCCCTGTGCGGTCTGTGCCATGGAAATGCCGTCGTTTGCATTCTGGGCAGCCTGGTTGATGCCGTTGATCTGGGCGGTCATCTGCTGGCTGATTGCGAAGCCAGCCGCGTCGTCGGCAGCAGTATTGATCCGGAGGCCGGAAGAGAGGCGTTCAAGGGATGTCGCCAGCGAATTCTGCGAGCTCTGGAGATTGAGCTGTGCATTCAGCGACAATATATTCGTGTTGATTGAAGTTGGCATTTCCGTTCTCCTTTGACAGGTCGTATTTCAGCGAGAAGAGTCCGCTTTGAACCAGTTATCGGACGGAATCCGGATTACTTTAGGAAAATTTTTCAGGGAAGCCAGGCGTCCGTCCAGACGTCGAGATTCTTTTCGAGAATCCAGTGCCTGAATATATGGCTGCGCAATGCATCGCCTCTTTTTTCGCATTCGTCCAGATCCGATACATGGGCCCTGATCGCCTTCACCCAATCCTGGAACCGGTTCTTCAGCCTTATCACGGGATAATCGCCTTGATAGGGCGCGATGTCCGTGCAGACCACGGGGTAACCCAGGATGCCGTATTCGAGCAGCTTCAGATGGCTCTTGGCTTCGTTGAAGGGATGGATTTCGAGGGGTGCTACGGCGAGGTCGAAATTGAGGCCGGCGAGCTTTTCAGGATATTTTTCTATGGCAACAGGTTCATGGTATTCGACGAGCGATTTGAGTTCTTCCGGACACATCCCAAAAAAAACCCACTCGACTTCTCCTGACAGCGCCTTCACCACGTCCACCATGAAGGCAAGGTCGCCCCCGTGACTGTTGCTTCCCGCCCATCCCACCCTCGGCAGTTTTCCCGCTCTTCTTTCGGGTTTGAAATGCCCCCACTTCCCCTCTTCGATGTAGTTGGGAACGACCCTGATGTCCCTGCAATAGCCCTTGTAGGCATCGGCGAGCGGCCTTGTCGAGACGATCATCCTGTCCACCAGCGATGCGATTTTCCTCAGCCTTTTGACGGTGTCGGGCGGGAACAGGGATTTGTTCGCGTTTCTCGACGAAAGATTGGTGATCAGGTCGTCTATTTCGAATACGTAAAATGCGTCGCTATATTTCCGGTTGAGTTCGGTTGCCCGGATATGACGCTCTTCGATCTGGTACTGGAGCAGAACCACGTCAGCCTTGATTCTTTCCATTCCGACAGGGGTATGGTGGACATGGCATTCCATCCCCTCTATCTTTCCTGCATTGGTCAATACCCTGAGCGGGGCCTTAGCCCGATATTCGCCGCTCCCGCCGGTGGAATCGCCGATGACGCCCAGCACTCTGGGAAGGGGGCGCCAGGGAAGGGGATTGCGGTAGAGTTCAGGGTATTTTTCTGTTTCGCAGCACTGCCATAAGGAGAGGTTTCGATTGTAGGCGGGGTCGTTCGCGATTATCGGGAGCCATTTCTTCCAGAGCAGTTGCTGTTCTTCCTTTTGGGTTCCGAGTTCCGGTTCGCTGTTCGCGTAGAGCAGGTTGGCATGCGGTGTCCAGAGGACAAGATGCCCCTTGCTCCTGATGGAAAGACAAAGATCGACATCAAAAAGCGTGTCGAGGCACTTTTCATCTCCGGCCAGCCATTCCTGCAAAAACTTTTTTTTCACCAGCAAGCATTTTCCGGAGACTGCTGAATAATCCTGATCAACCTGGAGCTTGCCGAAATAGCCCGCCTCGTTCATCGGCGTTCCCCTGAAAGGAGGGGAGGAGCAGGGGACGATGCCCGCGCTGTAGATGTTGCCCTGGGCATCGAGCAGGCGGGGCCCCACTGCCCCGACTTCGGTCCGCTGAGCGTGCTCCATCATCACGTCCAGCCAGTCCCGCTGAAGAACCGCAGCGTGACTGTCCAGTAGCAGGATGTGGTCGCCAGAATACTGCAACCCATGGTCCAGCAATTCCTTCATTCCCGATGAAGGAGGAAGCACCTTGATCTTTTCGGAACCGAGGTTAGAGAGACTGCTCAGATAGGCCTTGATTTCATCGGAATTGCAGCCCATGTCTGAAAGAAGGATCCGGTAGTTCTGGTAGCTCGTTTTCTCGACAATGGATTCGAGGCAGGTCTGAAGAAGGTGGAAAGGCTCCTTTACCGGGATGAGGATGGAAACGGGGGGCCTGGAGTCGTGAAGATAACGCACGCGGAATGTGCCAGGAAGCAAACCTGATTCGACTCTCGCCTGAATTCCTGATCTCGATAGATGCGCTTCAATCTCATTTCCCCTCGATTCGATATGGGCTGCCCGGTGAATGAGAATTTCCGGCACATGCCCTATGCATTTTTCGCCGCCCATCTCATATGCCCTGAACGCGAGACCGGCAGGATCGAATCCTTCGGATGTCAGGAATAGATCTCTTCTGGCGAGAAAGAGTCCGACGACATAGGAAGGATTGCTCCGCAGCAGGTCGAGATTGAAATCGGGTTTGAAATGGGAAGAAGCGAAATTTCCGGCAGCATCCACCGAATCTTCATCGCTGTAAACGAAGCGCCAGTCCGGATGGTCGTGTATCGCCTCGGACATGAACAGAAAGGCATGGGTCGGAATGATGTCCCCGGGACGGATGACGCCGACCCATTCCGCGTCCGATTCCCTCAGGATCTCGTTCAATTTCTTCCAGACATTCTCTCTTGAAGCAAGGTTGGCATCAGACAGGACAGAGAATTCGAAATAGGGGTAGCGCTGGGCTTCAAGGGATTGAAGGGTGCTTTCGGCAAGATTTTCCTCTCCGGTCGGAACGATCAGGCCGATGTGAAATTTGGGTCGAACTTCCCAGGAAGCGATTCTTTTCGAATAGAGCTTCTCCTCCACGGGAGAGAGCAGGATTTTATTTTCCATACCAGATTCTACGGATTTCCTCACGCATTATCGAGGAAGTTCTTTCCAATGAGAAAAGGACATTGCTGAGTTCCTTTCCCCTCGATGCCGTCCTTTTCGCATCTTCACGATGGAGAAACACCTGCCGCATCGATTGCCTGAGGGAGGTCGTGGACGGTTCTGCCCAGACATAATCCGGAGGATAGGGGAAGTTGCCTTCCCCGACAGGTGCGACACGAAAGTCCAGGGGGAAAGCTGTCTCTGGCGTCACGAAGTCGGCGACGCCGCCATAAGGCGTTGCAATGACAGGTTTCGATGCATGCATGGCTTCGAGTATGGTCAGGCCGAGACCTTCCGAGCGGTGAGGGGAAACATAGCAGTCTATCTGGTCGAAAAGGGCGTGCATGCGATGTTCTTCCAGCAGCTTGTCCATGAAGATGACATCTGGGCGCTGCTTCGAAAGGTTGATGAGTTCCCTCACCTCCCTGCTGCCGCGATTGGCGTAGTTGATCTTGATGAGACAACAGGCGCCTTCTTCCGGCTGAAACTCTTCGACGAATGCGCGGAGCAGGGCCATGGGGTTCTTGCGCCCCATGATGCTGCCGATGTCCGCCGCGTAGAAAAAAATGAATTTTTCTTCCGGGAGTGAAAAATCCTTTCGGCGGTAATCGCTAGAAACGCTCTGCCATTCCAGCGAAGGTCGAATTACCCTGACTGGGCCGCTGAAGGCTGCCGAAACCGCATCGGCCATGAATGAACTCGCGCACCAGACTTCATCGAACCGATTGAGGGTTTCGTGCCATACGGGAGGAAGCTGTGAAAGCTCCCAGTAGGGGACGCAGATATTATACCTGTCGGCATTTGTCAGTTCGGCCAGAACTCCCCTGTCCAGCAGTCTTTCCGCCGTCAGAAGATCCAGATTGAGGTGGATCAGGTTGATCGGCTGCAGGCCGCTTTCCGGAAATGCAACATCAATGCGGTTGAGCCGCTCGAACCCTTTTCGCCATGGCACGACATTGAGCGTGACGCCGGCATGCTCGAGACTCTTGGCATATCCTCTCGAACTGACGCCAACACCATTGATGAATTCGACAGGGCCGACCAGATTGACGCCGGGTAGACCGTCCGCCGGAGCGATCCAAATGCGCTTTTTCGCATTGACAGGCTGGTCGTAAACCGGATTGATGTCGGAGACGCAGTCGGAAGCGAGGTGATCCGTGTCGTAGATCCCAAACCCCGCAGCATATGCGGCAACAGGCAAGAAGCGCTCGAGCGCATGAGCAATGGTGCCGTCGTAAGCGCCTGTCTCATTGCCGAAATCGGTTTGGGTGATGTGGATGTCCAGAATGGGCATGAGCGCTTCGGATCTGAACCAGAACATTGTTCCGCCAAAATAGTAATACATCAGTTGGTCGATTCTTTCGACGCCTATTCTTTCAGCCCACATGGTCAATATATCCCGGTATTCACGGAATCCTGTCCATTGGGACGAGCGGATCGATTCGACGTGATTGGCGGGACCGATCATGCCGATTTTCGAATTGTTTTCGAATGCCATCATGATTTCCCGGACCCTTTCCTCAGATCCGAGCAGTTCATCATAGAGATCCCGACGCCACTCGTCCCCTCCTGACAGTTGCAATGTCCTTTTCGAGTGAATCTTGCAGAAGTATTTATAGAGCGGGGCAATCGCCGAGAATATTTCAAGAAAGGGGGCTACATCCCTGCCTGTGTTTCCGTAGCGAATGATTCTGGCCGAAGGATATGATTCCCGAATGTTCGTCAGAACCGTAGGGTCAGCTTCGAAAGGGACAGATACGTATAGATCGAACTGGCCCTTCAGGTTGTCGAGATAGGAATTGATCTCGTCCCACAATTCGAGGTAATAGAGGTGGAGAATGACGGCAGTCTGATATCGCACGTTAATCGATTAATCCGCCTTGCCGGACAGCGGTTTCGCCTTGTAGTTGAGATAATGGAGCTGGTCCGCGATTTCCTTGCTGTCAGGGATCAGTTCGATGGCATCTGTCAGATATCTTTCGGCCTCTTCGAATCTTTTCTGCTTGATGAGCAACTGCCCAAGGCAGGTGTAGGCTTCCGCATAAGTTCGGTTCAGCGATATGGCCTTTTTAAAATAGGCCTCTGCCTTGGATGGATCGGGCAGCTTATCGGCCACTTGCCCTGCATTCTTGAAGAAATGAGGTGAAACGCCAGCTTTCGATTCCAGCGACCTTTCTATCAGTTCCAGCGCTTTCCGGTATTGATGTCGCTGGCTATAAACCAGGCCGAGCAAATGAAGGGCATCCACATTGGTGGGGTTGTACTCGATCAGTTTGTTGTAAATTCGTTCGGCAGTGGCGAGGTCGCGGCGCTGGTGAAAAATCACGCCCAGCTCTACCAGAAAAACGGCAGCTTCCCTGTTGTTGTTTTGCAGAGATAGAACCAGTTCGGCTATCCCGAGGGCTTCCATGAGATTGCCCGCTTCCCTGTTCGATTTGGCCAATTGCAGGGCGGAAGCGAAATTCCATTTTGCTCCGGATTTGATGACGGCATCGAGTTGCGCCTTGGCGACGTTGAGCTTTTCGCTTATCCAGAGATTTTCGTTCCGTCTTTCAATGAGCTGAAGCTTTAGCTCGGCGATCCGAATCTGGGATTCCGAGGGATTCATACTATTCGGCATCTCATTGAAGATGGGGGGGGTGAACTGAGGAATTTGCTCGACAAGCGCCAGATCCTCCAGCGCGTCGGTAGTCAGTTCCATCAGATCTGCAGCGAGCGTGTCGCTGGAATCGACTGAAAATGCTGTAGCGTAGCAAGCCCGGGCTTCCTGAAAACGCCCCTCAAGATGAAGCTTCAGTCCCAGCTCCAATTGCGCGGCACCATGGGTTGAGGAAGGCTCCATGGATGGGGCGTCTTCGGGTTTCAGTTCGCGATATTTCCTGTAAAAGAGCCCTGCTTCCTCGGCTTTGCCGAGATGCTCGTAAAGATTCGCCACATCGAGACAGACATCGGGCAGCGTCGGGTCGAGCTTCATGGATTCGTGGAAATATGCGAGGGCGAGCTCGTTTTTGCCTTCCGACTTCAGAATTCTGGCGAGACTGACAATGAAGCCGACATTTGAAGGATCGATGGCGACGGCTTTGGCGATGAGATCGACAGCCAGCCCCTTGTCCCCGATAGCGTCAGCGAGAAGTCCGAGCAGATGAATGGCGTCGGCATTGTCGGGGTCGATGGAGAGCGCTTCCTTGTAGCAGGCTTCGGCTTCGACAAGCTGTCTGTTGCTGTGAAACGTCATGCCCCGTTGAAGGATTTCGTTGACGCGGTTGTCAATCATGACAAGGCTGCCTCGGGAAAGCTGAAGTCGATTGCCGTTGCAAGACCCAAAAGGTCGTCTTTCTCTGGTCGGGTATGCAGCATTGAAACTGCTTGTATAAGGCCGTTGATCGTTTCATCCGTTCCGATGATCGTTTTTTTCTCCTCGAAAACGGTCGACTCGAGTGCGACCAGGGCGCGCTTGGCTATCAGATCCCAGGAAAATTTTTTGGACTGTTCCAATCCATGCTTGATGAGTCTCTTTCTGAATTTCTCGTCCGACAGAACTTGTGCTATTTTTTTCGATATCGATTTTTCATCGAATGGATCGAAAAGCGCATCGGGATTGCCGATGACTTCCGGCAAACTGGATGTGTTCGAGCCGATCACCGGGGCGCCGCACGACATGGCCTCTAATGCAGGCAATCCGAAGCCTTCGTGCCAGGAAGGCAGAACGAAGCATTTGCAGGCGCCGTAAAGAGCGATGATCGACTCGTCGTCCAGATAACCAGGTATTTCCATCTCTCCAGGCTTGAGGCCTATTTTCTCACCGTGGTTCTTCAGGTCAGAAATGTGGTCATTTGGAATGGCGCCTGAGAGAAGCAATTGGTGAGCTTCCCGGAGGGTTTCCGGCAACGCCGCATAGGCTGAAAGCAGCCGGGGAAGATTTTTTCGAGGATCTGATCCGCCGCAGTAAAAAATGAAGGGTTTCACTATGCCGATTTGTTTCAGAAAATTTCTGACAATCCCTGAGTTGAGGTTCGCTGGTCGGAATTTTGGGTCGGCGGCGGTCGAGATGTTGAATATCTTTTCCTCCGGAATTTGAGCGTATTGAATGGCTTCACGCATGGAAGATTCGGAAATCGACAGGAAAAGGTCAGCTTTCTTCAGATGACCGAGCTTTTCCATGTACCATTGGCGATATATTGGGTTGGCGAGATAGTTTTCCTGATTGATGAGGGGAATGAGATCGTAGACGATGGCCGCGATTTTTGCATCTGTAGGCAATCTGTTGACGCTGGTCACGGAGTTGTCGCCGATCCCTTCTATCATGCTGCTCACGAGCACTACATCCGGTTGGAGGCTTGAAATGAACGCTTCCCTGACGAGTTCCGCTGCCTGCCTGCGCCATGTATTCCTGCTTCCCGATATGTAGTCTACCGGTCCCGGGGCTGTCCAGACGCGGATATTTTCCTTGGGAAGCATCCTCTCGAATCGAGTATGGATTACCGGCAGCGACTCTGGAAATAGTCCGCTGAGCACCAGGACGATTTCATGTTTCGAATTGTTGCGAAGAAGGGCCTCTGCGAGAGCAAGCGTGTAGCGCCCTATGCCGCGGAATCGGCCCGATCCCTGAGCCCCCTGCATGTCGATTGCAATCCGCATCAGGTCTTGCCTTCCATTGCCCGGACGAGATTTGCATAGATTCTCTGCGCGCGGGGATTCAGGTGAGCCGATTCGGGAAAAGCTGCTTTCGGTTTTCCAGATAGGCGAGCGGCCCATTTCTTGTTCCTTTCGAACAATCTTTGGGTGAGTTTTCCGGCAAGGGCGGCATATTTCGCATTCAATGCCTGGAGCGCCTGTACTTCCAACTCTAGCTCCGCAATGCGAGAATTCAAAAGATTACAAAAGGGATTGCCGGCTTTGCCGCTCAGGGTGAAATCATCCAGGAGATTCGGGGGCAAGGAAAAGGCAGTGGCGAGTTCGGGGTGTTGCCTAAAAACGTAGAAGCGGTTGAGTCCATCGAAATAAGCGAAGTCGTAGCCCTTGTCCTTGAGCGCTGTCTCATCCTTTTCATGCGGATTTTCGAATAGAACGATCCAGGGGCGAACTTGAGATTTGAAAAAGGCTTCGAGCGTGCGCTTGTCGACTCTGGCCCAATGGATTTCGCTCAGGCTGATCTTTTTCATGGCCGACGAATTGGAAATCACATCCTCATCGGGTCTTGCCGCTTTCAGCTTTTCGAGATGTTCGGAATTCGCGACGTGTATGCCTCTCCAGCCGCCCTCGTAAAAAGCGAGGCTGACAGAATCGATCACGGGATCTCTTGCGCAGAAGTCGATGTAGGATCCTTGCCCGACATGCTTCAGTGCCCGCCAAAGCATGACGTCTTCGAAGTTTCTCGCGTACGAAATCAGGGTCATTTAGGGAGATGCGTGTCTTGAAATCCGTTATCAAAGAGGTGCAAGGGTGACATCCTTCATTTGGCAGGGTACACTTCAATGATGTCATATAAGCAGTCGGCAGGCAAGCGCCAACTGGATTGATTATATGAGCGAAATATCTTTTTACTCGCCATCGGAAGGGGCATTTCCGAAACGATGAGGTAAAGGGGGCTTTCAGTACGAATCCATGCAGCAAATTTCGAGGGGAAATATGAAAAAGGCGTTGATCACGGGTGTGACAGGGCAGGACGGAGCTTATCTGGCGGAGCTTCTTCTCGGCAAGGGGTACGAAGTACATGGGGTGAGACGCCGATCCTCGCTTTTCAATACGGCCAGAATCGATCATCTTCACAAGGATGTCCATGAGAAGGATGTGCGATTCTTCCTGCACTATGGCGACATGACGGATTCGTCGAGCCTTGTCCGTATCATCCAGAAGGTTCAGCCCGACGAAATATACAATCTCGCGGCGCAGAGCCATGTCGCGGTTTCATTCGAGGAGCCCGAATACACGGCGAATTCCGATGCACTGGGTGCATTGAGGATACTGGAGGCGATCAGGATACTCGGGCTGGAGAAAAAGACGAGGTTCTATCAGGCGTCCACCTCCGAATTGTACGGACTCGTTCAGGAAATCCCGCAGAAGGAGACGACGCCATTCTATCCCAGGAGCCCCTATGCGGTGGCGAAGCTCTATGCCTACTGGATCACGGTGAACTACAGGGAAGCCTATGGGATGTACGCATGCAACGGCATACTCTTCAATCACGAGTCGCCGATAAGGGGCGAGACCTTCGTCACCCGGAAGATCACGCGTGCTTTGGCGAGGATCAGTCTGGGGTTGCAGGAATGCCTTTATCTCGGCAACCTGGATTCGAAGAGGGACTGGGGGCATGCGAAGGATTACGTCGAGATGCAATGGATGATGCTGCAGCAGGAAAGGCCTGAGGATTTCGTGATCGCGACGGGAATACAGTATTCTGTCAGGGATTTCGTCAACGCTGCTGCGAAGGAGATCGGGATGGAAATCGAATGGCAGGGCAGCGGGGTCGAAGAGAAAGGCTACTGGAAAAATCGTCCCTCATCCCTTACTCCTCACTCTTCACCAATAGTGGCCGTCGATCCCAGGTATTTCAGGCCATCTGAAGTGGAGACATTGCTCGGGGATCCGACGAAAGCGAAGGAGAAGCTCGGATGGGTGCCCAAGATCGGATTCGAGGAACTGGTAGCCGAGATGATGAGGGAAGACCTGAAATCCGCGAAAAGGGATCACCTCGTCAGGCAGCATGGTTTTGCTGCCCATGATTACAATGAGTGATGCGGTGAAAGGGGGTGCAAAAAGAGCGCTGATTACCGGGGTGTCCGGTCCTGACGGCAGCTATCTCGCCAAATTGCTGCTCGAAAAAGGGTACGAAGTCTACGGTGCATCGAGGGATGCGCAGGCAGCTTCCTTTGTCAATCTCAAGAAACTCGGGATTCGAGACAAGATACACACAGTCTCCATGTCGCTAAACGATTTCAGGAGCGTGCTCCAGACACTGGTCCATGTGAAGCCTGACGAGGTATACAATCTTGCCGCGCAGAGTTCGGTCGGACTCTCGTTCGATCAGCCTGTCGAAACCATGGAAAGCGTCAGCATCGGCGCCTTGAATCTGCTCGAAGCGGTGCGGTTCCTGAATATACCGATAAGGCTCTACAATGCGGGCTCGAGCGAATGCTTCGGCGATACGGGAGAATCGGCTGCGGACGAAACCACGCCATTTCGGCCGAGAAGCCCCTATGCCGTGGCCAAGGCTGCGGCATTCTGGGAAGTGGCGAATTACCGCGAAGCATACAAAATCCATGCATGTTCCGGAATATTGTTCAACCATGAATCTCCTCTTCGGCCAGACAGGTTCGTGACAAGAAAAATTGTGAATGGTGCATTCAGGATAGCGGGCGGCAGCAAGGAAAGGTTGAAGCTCGGCAATTTGGATATTCGGCGCGACTGGGGTTGGGCGCCTGAATATGTCGAAGCGATGTGGTTGATGCTGCAGAAGGAAAACCCGGACGACTATGTCATCGCGACAGGAGAAACCCATTCGCTGAGAGAATTCGTTTCCGAGGTGTTCTCCAATTTCTGCCTGGATTGGGAAGAGCATGTCGATTACGATCCTGCCCTTGTTCGTCCGAACGAACTGCTTGCAAGCAGGGCAGACCCGGGAAAGGCTCTTCGGGAATTGGGATGGCGCGCAAAATACAAGATGAGGGATGTGGCTCGTATGCTTTGTGAAACAATTCAGCGCAACTGAAAGATATGATGAAAAGCGATGCTTCCCAACTTGACGACTTGCTGCGTCGAGGGATCGATCTGCATCGGTCCAATCGGTTTTTGGAAGCCGAGGCATGCTATAAGGAGGTCCTCGCACAGGATCCGAACAATGCGGATGCTATTCATCTTCTAGGTCTGCTGGCAGATGCCATCGGAAACAAGGATCTCGCTGTCGATCTGATCAAATATGCGGTATCAGTGCAGCCAGATAACGCGATATTTTATAACAATCTAGCCAATATCTTTAAAAGCAAAAGCGAATTCGATTTGGCTATAGGCTGCTATAGGCAAGCGCTGAGCATCGATTCAAGTTACATCGAAGCATCCTGTAATCTTGCCAATCTGTACCGCGAGCAAGGAAGCCTTGATGAAGCAATTCTGCTCTATCGGCACGCCTTATCGATCAGCCCAGACCTGGGTATTGCCATGATCAATCTTGCAGAGACCTTGAGCGAACTGGGGCAGTTCGGAGAAGCAATCGGTTGGTACAAGCGCTGTCTTAAACTCAATCCGGATGATATTTTCTGCAGAGCCAGGTTGGCAGACGTCCATTTCGCGCTCGGCAGACAGCATGAGGATAAGGGACTGTATGAGGAAGCGTTGGTCAACTTCGAGGAAGCCTTGGCGGCTTCACCCATACATTCCGCAAGCAAGAAGAAATTGGAGTACCTGAAGAACATATTGCCCGAGATTGGAATCATGTCCGAAAAGGATAATGGCAGAAATAGAAAAGTCGAAATTTTAGATAAGGCAGTGATCCGGAACTTCAAGTGCAGCGACAACCCCCTGGATATTTTCGATGGTTACGTGGAGCTTGATGGAAAGATATTGCACTCGTGTAGAAGATGGTTCGGGCAGGGTGACAACCATGTTGGCGAGTTTCTATCATCCAGGGTTGTATTCAGGGGGAAAGAACTCGATTACGGCGACGATCCGCGCATTTTCCTGCACCAAGGTCAAGTCAACATACTTTCCAATACATTTTCTGAATTGCACGGTTTCAGAAACCATTTGTCCGTGATCAATGAAAGAGGGGACTTCGACAGATATTATTTGATGCTCCCGCTGGGATTGAGTCAGGGGAAAAACTGGTCACCGTTTGAATTTCCGGATGGCCGTCTGGGATTTGTTTTTTCGTTCTCGCCCTTGATAGTTCTGATGGAGATCAAGCGGGAGAAGGGCGTCATTTTGCTGAAAGCAATCGAGGGCCAGGGTATTCCAGAAGCCCAGGGCGACGGAAATTTTCCGGCACATCGTGGCGGAACGAATGGAATTCGCGTAGGCGATTCGGTGTTCGGCGTGGGGCATACGACGAAACTGTCTTCAGACCAAGCAGGTGCGCGGCTTATTCATCGCCCATACTGTTGGTTCCTGGACATCGCAAACATGTCGATGGAATATTCAGACATAGAATATCCTTGGGACGACAGGTATTACGTTGTCGATCCAACCTCGCTAATTTGGGATCATGACAAAGAGGTTGGCTGGTTTTTCACTACGGAGGTGGAGCGAAACTTCGTCGATCCCACGAGCCACGCTAGGACAGTAAAATATCAATTCGCCATCAGGTGAGTGCTGCGCCAGGTAGTCGACATCTGGCAAGGAGATGCCACCCCAAGGCTTTTTCCAAGGCCCGAAGCATCGCATCGGGCATGGCTTTGAACCATGGCTGGATCTCGTACTCGTGACGGATATATTTCTCTATGACGTAAGGAAAGATATGCGCTTGCTGCAGGTCAATCACTTCGAATTCGTGCAAAATGCCGCGTAGTTCCGCTTGAGTGTAGGTAAAGGCAATCGGGCAGCCGGATTGTGCTTCAGGTTGGTCAAACCCGTGATCGATCATGATCTTCTTCCAGGAATTCTTTGCATACATCATGAGACGTAGCTCACCGGTGGGCGCTAATAAGTTTTTGATGTTGGAGATGATGCGCTCCGGGTGAGGCGTGTGGTGGATGACCCCAAAAGAATACACCAGGTCAAATTTTGATCCTTGCAGTTCCGGGGGAAATTCTTCCGCATTATTAAGCAGAAACTGGCCGGGCAGATCAAAAACTTCAAAGCGCTTCTTGGCTAAATTGAGGCTTTCTTCGGAAATGTCTGTTCCGGTGTATATCGCGCCGGCCCTTGCGAAATTGACCGCATCTGTTCCTATTCCACAGCCAACTTCGAGCACACGCTTCCCTTGCCATTTTTTGAAATCGGCAAAGTTCGGAATATGTGGCTCGACAAAGTACCTGCGGGCCTCAACCTCATCGAAATATTGGCGGGTGCCGATTGGTGATGATGAGTGCCGGATGTTGCACGGGCGGTTGTTCCAGAAATTGCGTACGTCCTCAATAGAATGGGGCATGTAAACTATCCTGTTGGAAATCGTCGAGGAATAATATGGTTACCGCAGAGAATGAGGTCGCGTGTTTCCATAATGTACAACCCTGAAACCCTTCATGCTCGGCAATTTCCGCCAGGGATCGACGATAACGCTTCCAGGATTGAATTTGATTGCCTTCTTGTTTCCGGAATTCACGACAACGGAACTGTGTTCCGGAAGGCTTGTGCCGCCTTGCGAAAAATGTTCTTTTACGAATTCCTGTACCTTTTCGAGCTGGTCTCCATAGGTGACTTCAGGTGAATGCGCCAGAAGATAAGTTGCCGGTCCGACATCCTCTGGCGGGAATTCGCCAATGATTTCATCGTAGTAATAGATTTTTCCGCCCAGTTCCTGGACATAGCTTCCGACCAGAATGCTGCTCGATCCATTGGTATATTCCACAAGCGGCTTGTACGCCTTGCCTACGATGATTACGGGAAGGCCGAATTCCATCAGAAACTTGGCCATGTTCTCCGCTTGAACTTCCCGGCTTCTCATGACGGCATCGAAAAGATCGTAGCCGAGATCCAGTTTCTCGGCCAGATATCTCAATGCGATATTGTCGCGGGGGTGACATGCGCCTCCGTCACCCATCCCGGGCTTCATGTAGCTTGGTCCCATTATCCTTCTGTCGCATTTCGCCAACGCATCGCAGACCAGTTCACTGTCGATATTGCCCAGTTTTTCTGCGACATCCTGGATCATGTTGACAAGACTGACTTTCGCGCTGATAAATGTGTTATAGAATACCTTGAGGCACTCGATCTCTTCCCATGTGCCGAGAACATAATGGGGTTTGTTTTCGAGAATGGATTGATAAAGATCTACGAGCAAATTGACCCCGCTTGTTTCTTCGGCATTCTCATCACCGATCATGATCATTTCAGGATTGACCATGTCCCATTTGACAGTACCCATTGCAATCAGATACGGGTTGTAGAGCAGATTGCCGTTAGTCAGCTTCCTTTTTAGTTTCGATCTGATGGTTCCCGGGAGCACGGTCGATATCAAAACGATTTGTTGATTTTGAGTGACATAGGGGTTGATCTTGTCGAGGACTCCTTCAACGACCGAATAGTCGAAGTCCTTGTTCGGCAAATGGCTCGTGGGTTCGCATCCATCGTAAGCAGGATCATGCGGAGTCTGCACAGCGATAAACACAATCTGTTTGCCCAATACCGCAGACATGATGTCTTCAGTCATCGCAAAATTCGAAGGTTTTCTCGGCACAACGTCAAATCCTGTGACATCATGCTTTTCTGCAATCATTTCCGCGCAGGCTTGCCCGAGCTTGCCGACACCGATAAAACCGATTTTCATCCTCATTTCCAATCCTCCGCTTGGCACTCATCTATACATAAAACCATAGAACACGCCCTCCGTTGATCGGGATGATGCATTCTTTCCGATAGGGGTGACGATTATCGGAGAGAAGCTTTTGCCGGGAGGGATTCCTAGTCTGACCGGCTGCACGTAAGGGAACCAGGAAAAAAGATCTGTATAAGCGGGTCTCCGGCCGTCTACCGAGGTTTCAATTGCAGCTGACCAGTCATGATTCAGGAAGATGGGAAGGATCGCGGATATCTTTACGGCCGGTTTGATCTCGATAGACCAGTCGTCACCTCGCAGATGCGCTGCATTCCCTTCATGAGTGATCTGCTTATTACCAAAATAGGAGATGCATGGATCCGTAAATGACACATAATCGTAGTTTTCTTTTCTGTAGTCGTTTGGATCTAATCTCTGTGTGATCAGATAAGGGGCTTTTTTCCTTGCTGCAATGAAAAAATCATACCCATGTTCCGGATATTCCCGGCCGATTTGGGCTATTCGAATTTCGAAGCCGGCATCTTCTACGAGTGTGATCCACTGTTCGGGATTGAAAAAGTACGGGTGCTCCGGGTTCTCCTCCCACCCAAATGGGACTGCCATCAGCAGGAAACCATCCGGACGCAAAATGCGATTCAGTTCTGAAAATGTTTTTGAAAGGTTAATGCTGTGTTCGACGCAATGCGAGGAAAAAATGCAATCGAAAGCTTCGTTTTCAAATGCGAATTGATCATTGAATCCCTGCGAAAATTTATTTGGATCGAATCCATGTTCTGCAGCCAAGTTTCTTGATCCATCAACTGCCGTTTCGTCGATATCCAGATAATGGTAATCCAGCCTTTTTGATTTTATGTATTCCAGGAGTGCAGGGAATAGGTTTCCACCGCCGATATCCAGGATCTTTGCGCCGTCAGGAATGAAGCGTCCAGCTTCTTGCCACCTGTCTAAATAGGCACGATGCCTTGACGCGATATAGGCTTTTACATCACCGTGGGTGCGCTTGACGTTTTCATACCAATTGGATGTCATCGCTGCTTGGCGTTTGGCAAAAGTGTCTCTATCCATGTTTTCTATCTCGAGTGTTTGACTCCTGGAAATAGCATCTTAACCGGCAGAGATAGTCAACGCCCTGCTGCGACTATCCTGATCGATCCAGGCGTGGATCAAGGTTTCGAATTCGCGGGCGAACCTTTCTGTAGTGAAGCGTTCCTGATAAATGCGCCTGCCACTTTCGCCCAACGTTGATCTGAGATGCTCGTCCTCAACCAAATTGGAAATGGCATTTTTCAGGCTCGGTGCATCCCCGGGGGGTATCAGGATGCCGGTTTCACCGTCGACGACAATTTCAGGAATTCCGCCCACCTTCGTTCCAATGCAGGGTTTGCCGTAACGCATTGCTTCCAAGTAAATCAGTCCAAAGCTTTCATAAAGGCTCGGCGCGACGAAAATATCGCAATTGGCATATGCCTGCTCAAGCGTTGAGTCATCAACGTGTCCAAGGAAGTGGATGCGGTCGATCCAATCTGCTTGCCCATATTTTTCTTGAAACTGGATGGTATAGGGCTTACCCGTCGAAGAAGGGATGGAATTGTCTCCGATGCATGTAACCTGTAGTTCACTGAAGCGTTGCAGTAATTCTGGCAAGACTTCAAGCAAGATATCCGCTCCTTTCCGCTTTTCGAAACGTCCGACAAACAAAAGAGAAACGCCCGGTGTCGTGGTGGATTTATTGCCAATAATGGCCGTTGGCTCAGGAACGCCAAAAGGCAGGATGGTCAATTTTTTCTTGTCAATTGTCAAACCATAAGCTGATTCGATATCATTCTTGATGGCTGTCGTACTTGCCAAGATTTGATCAGCCTGACGCAGGCCCCAAGCTTCGGCAGCTACCATTTTCTTGAAATGACCTTCATAAAACGAACGGTTTTGCCTCCACTCGGGCTTCGAGTCCTCCATGAGCTGGTAACTCGTGACGAGATACATGGCAGTTGGATATTTTCCCGACGCCATTACAGCTGCGAGGTCCATGTCCCAGATAGTGCCGATCACATATTGAAAGTGGCGATGTTCATCTACCCGGTCAAGTTCGGCCAAGACCTGGGCAGACGCCTTCTTCAGATTGGAGGGCATATCCGGCATCGTCTCCGGATATTCGGAAGCTAGATCGCCTTCGCCGGGCAGGCGATGTACCCAGACCCCGTTCTCGAAGTCGACTGTATGCACCCTCCCATTCTCTGCCTGAGTGATGACCGTAATTTCGTGGCCAAAATCTGCCAGTCTTGTGGCAAGGTTATAAATGAAAACGGCGACCCCGCCACATGGTCTCGGCGGATAGAGAGCAGTTACGAAAGCAATGCGAAGCCTCTTGTTCGGTGCCAATGGTCTTTCAAAGCCATGCCATTCGCTACCCTGAGTAGCCTGCATCAGCTGCCTAAAAGTGAACTGGAATGCATCTGATATGCCTTGATGAGCACCTTGTTCAATTTCCGATATCAACTCTGAATGCGTTTCCTCACTTATTGTCCCCTGGGATAAATACCAGTTTGTATGTTTTGTGAGGTTTTGCTTGTGCCATTCAATCGATTCCATGCATGTGGAGAGGCGTGTATTCGGCGTGGCATTCTTGATAATGTAATAGGCTGTGCTTGTCATGATTTGAAGCCAGGAACGTGCTGTCCCACCCGGTGAACGAATGTGGCTAGGTGCATACTTGTGATGCACTTCCGCTTCGGGCACGATCGCCACCTTGTATCCGCCATCTACTAGGCGAGTTATAACATCCGTCTCGTCAAGAAAATAGGCGTATTCCTCGTCAAATCCTCCAATTTCGATCAGCGTGGTGCGTCTGAAGGATGAGTTGACGCCGATCAGTCCTGGGAAGCGCTGTGCAAGAGGCTTGGAAGCCGGCACTGAATCGATCTCGTCAACGTCGGTTTGAGACGTGGAATCACGCGAGGAAACAATATATTTTGTCTGGAACTCTACCCCGGTGTGATTTCTAACCCATCCACCAGCTGCTGCTACTTCCGGGTCTTCGTAGGCATTCACCAGGTTGTCGAGCCAGTCTGGCTCGGGTACGCCATCGTCATCAGTGAAGCAAATGATTTCGCCAGAAGCGTGAGATATTCCGACATTGCGGGATTTGCTCAAATTTGCTTCAGGGCAGGTGCATATCTTGATTTTGTCTGACCAGTAGGTGTTGAGATAGGTAAGCGTGCCATCGGTGCTCGGGCCGTCAACGACAATTACCTCGATTTCGGGATAGCGCAGGAGTTCTAGCGACCTCAGGGTCGTAGGCAGGCTATATAGCCGGTTATACGTATTTATGACGATAGAGATTTTCATGATCGTTAGGCCTGCTGAGATGGACGATGGTCATCATGTCCTGGGCGGGCATGAACTTCAAATTCAAGACATTCGCCGTTTCTTCTATCGGAGGCAATAATGGTGAATTCTTTGAATCCGCACTCTGTCAGAATGTTGATCAATGACTGGGGAGAAACCATCGTATAGTGATAGTCACCGTCGTATTCTTGGCCTCCAAAAGTGACTTCTCGGAGTTGCTCGAAATTGACATCGCCTTTCGAATATGCATCAAGCATCGCTTGGGCATTCGGAGCAATCAAGATCAGAGTGCCATCTCGTTTTAGCAAGTCAAGCCAATGAGGGAGAATGACATCTCTCAGTGTCCGTTCGGGAAAGTGTTCAATTAAATGGGCAGCGTAGATCGTGTCGATCGAGTGCGTTTCAAAAGGTAGGGCGGCGATATCGGAAATCACATCAACCCCTGGAAGCTCTCGACTATCGATGTTGATGTAATCGGCCATTTGGATATGACCACATCCGAGATTCAGCTTCTTTGGACCTGCACGGGATACTTTGTCGGCATTGATGATGCGAGTGGTTAATTCGGTTTGAGCCAATGCGGAATGAGGCGTACTTGCACCCAGTTGTTTTTTAAGTTCAAACAATATTTCTTTTCGTACAAATTCGATTCTCGATCGCATGTTGTCGTTGTCGGTGGCTATCCAATCCAACCGGTTCTTGACGTTCTGCTCGAGTTCATTTCGGATATTGTCATTGTCTACTAGAATCCAGCCGATACGCGTTTCAAGGCGCCTGATTGCACTTTCCAGGCCGCGTAACGCCGAACCGTAGCCGGCAGAGATTGCGTTTACCTTGTTCTTGATCTCAGCCAATTCTCCAGAGTGGACAACAGGTTGTTGTTCCGTTTCCGTCTTCTGGTTAAGCAGGTAATCGATTTTGCGTCGGCTTGCTGCATGGCTAGGATTGATCTCCAGTGCTTCTTCAAAACTCTTGATTGCCTTGTATTTGAAGCCCGTTACCTCGAATTTTCGACCGAGGGAAAAGAATGCATCCACGAGCCTGGATCTGCACAATGCATCCTCTGGTTTCAGCGCAAGACACTCCCTGTAACATTTGATAGCTTCTTCAAACTTGCCTAGTTTGTGCTGCACTTCGGCCTGGTTGATCCAGGCATTGGCAAAATCCGGCGCGATCGTCGTGGCTTGCTGGTAGAGATTGATCGCGTCCTCCGGTCGCCCCAGGTCACGATAAAGATTCGCCAGATTGAAGG
>JAJZTQ010000049.1 GCA_021848825.1 Pseudomonadota bacterium | reverse complement strand
TCTGCGCCATCATGATGTCTCCTTCCATATACAGTCCAACTGGAGATTTGGGCAATCTGCTCTGCACATCTCTCGCTATCTTCAGGGCATCATTGTAGTTCTTCGACCTGACATCGAGGGACATCAGGGCCGTGTCCGCATCGAGAAAATCAGGCTTCAATTCGAGCGCCTTTGCAAGCGATGCTGCAGCCGAAGGATTGTCCTGGAGCATCATCTGCACTGTCGCCAGACGGTAATAGGCAAGCGGCGACCTCGGCACCAGCTTGATCAGATTCTGGTAGGTGGCAAGCGCGTCTTTCCTGTTGCCGGCTGCAACCTGAGTGCCGCCGAGCAGATCGAGCGCTTCCGGATCCTTCGGCATGGCGGTCGCGGCGGCCTGTGCCGCATCCAGCGCGCTTTTGACATCCTTCTTCGCCAGATAATAGCTCACCAGCGCATTCCTCGGCTGCAATACGGACGGATTCGCTTTCACGGCGCTGTTGAGCCAGTCGAGCTCCTCCTTGTCGTTCCCTGAATTCTGCGCGATTCCAGCGAGCATCATCATCGCCTGAAGATTGTTCTTGTCGATGACGAGCACCCCCTCGAAATCCTTTTTGGCGGCTGCGAAATCCTTCGCCCGCAGATCGAGCAATCCCAGATTGATCGCGGCAGGAGCATACTTTGCATCGGCCTTGAGCGATTTTTCGAAGCTCGCTCTCGCATTGGCGACATCGTTCATGCCGAGATAGGCAGCCCCCTCTAGATTATAGAATATCGGGTTGTCCGGCTGTTTCGCAGTCATGGACTTCGCAACAGCCAGCGCCTTGTCATACTGCTTCTTCCCGAGATAGGTCAGGGCAAGCGCGGTATCGGCATTGAATTTCTCCGGATTGAGTTTGGCTGCCGCCTCGAAGTCCGAAATGGCCTGATCGGTCTGCCCTTTCGCCACCCTGCTGAGCCCCAGCATGGTACGCGCATCGGCATTGTTGGGCTGAAGCACGTTTACCCGCTCGAGACGCTCGGCAGCTTTCGTATAATCGCCCAGCTGAATATAGGCTTCAGCTGCAAGGGATTGGGTCTGGACATCGGGATTGAGACTCCCGAGCAAGGGCGCAAGCGTCTTGATGGCGTCCTGAGGCTGCTTCAGCTTCAGCTGGGTCGATGCAAGGAGCCTCCTTGCGTAGTCGTTCGAAGGGAACGCATCGATGAAATGGTTCAGGTTCTTCTGGGCCTCTTCCAGGGAATTCAGCGAATAATCGATCGCCCCCATCAGGAGGACGCTCGGCATGTGATCAGGCGCGGATTTCAGAACCTGCTGCAGTTCGTCCCTGGCATTGGTGAACTTGGACTGCCTGAAATAGAGCAGGGCCTGCAGGTATTTCCCCATCAGATTGTCAGGCTTCAGCTTGTCAATCTTGTCGATTTCCTTCTGCGCATCATCCAGCCTGCCCATCGAGAGATCGATGGAAGCAAGGCTCACGCGCGCAGGAATGTTGGTTTCGTCGAACTTCAGGATCTCATCGTATGCTTCCACCGCCTTTTCATTGTTCGACTGGGCACGAAGCAGATCCCCCTTCATCAGCCATGCCTTGGTCGATTTCGGATCCTTGGCGAGTATCTGGTCGACGATCTTCAAGGCATCATCCAGCTTCTTCTGGGATGCCGCAAGACGCGCTTCTCCGAGGAGCGCATCCTGGAAGTCGGGTGAAGTCTTCAGCGATTCTGCGAAAGCCGCGCTCGCCTCGTCGTTTTTTCCGAGGCCCATGTAGGCGCTTCCCCTCATCGCCAGCACTTCAGCCCTGGTTTGCGCATCCATCCCCGATTCGGGCTTGAGATTGTCTATGACTTTCTGGAACTCCCCGCGTCCCAGATAGACACTTCCCAGCTCGATCTGAACCTTCTTCCTGTACTTCTCGAACTGCATGGCCATCTGCAATTCGTCTTCGGCAGCGGCGTAATCGCCCGTTTCGCTGTATATCTCGCCCAGAAGGAATCTCGCATCACCATTGTTCGGGTCCTTCTGAAGCGCATTCTTCAGTTCTATGACGGCTGATTTGTTGTCCCCTTTCGCATGGTAGTTCTGCGCCTCACTGAAATATTCCTGGCTCGTTTTCCTGCTGCATCCGCCCAATGCAACCACCGAAATCAACGCAACCGAAACGATCAGTTCGCGGCTTCCCGTCTTTCTGGACATGCTCACCCTTTCAAGAATATTAATAGCGCATGCGGGCATTATAATGAATCCCTAGTGACAAACAATCCTAGGAACCACTGATTTATTCCCACACGGGCGCGACGGCGGTTTTGCGGGAAGGAATGCGCGAAGCTTTACGCAGCGAATGGTCGGCCCCCTTCGCAAGCAAAGCGACAAAGCAGGCCGCCCGCAAAGCCCCCGTCCCTGAAGGGTTGCAGCCCAACCGGGCGCTCGCTGTGTTGCGCTCCTCGGCGTCCTAACCCGGCTACGACCTTCGTCGCGCGCCTTGCGATCATCCCGTTTGCGCTGCAACGCGCGTCGCGTAGGAATAAATCAGTGGTTCCTCAGCGCAAATCGGGTTCCCCGCAATGGGCCAGAATCCATGATCTGGCCGCATCGCGCATCAGGACGGCATGCCGCCACTCGTCTCCTTCAGGATAGATCGGTTTTGCTATCGTCACCCCTAATCTGCCATGACGCGGAAACCAGCTTCCATCCCGCAATACCGATCTCGCGCCTTTCACGGCAACCGGAATGACGGGGATGCCCGATTTCGCCGCAGTCAGAAATCCGCCCATTCTGAATCTGGCCAGCCCCGGAACTCTCGTGAACGTTCCTTCCGGAAAAAATATCAGCGATTTTCCGCTTCTCGCCAGCGATTCCAGCCTCGATGCATCCTGCCCCAAACCCGATCTTTCCACGAACTCCGAGCCGATATGCTCGAGATAGAGCCTCGATATGAAATCATTTCTCAATTCATGCTTGGCCACGAACCGGGAGAAGCTCGAACCGAGCACTGCGATCAGGATGATGCCGTCCAGATAACTTGCATGATTGGCAACGATGATGGCGGGATTGCCTGTGATGTTTTCCATTCCTTCGATTTTGAGGCTCAGGCCTGAAAGAAAAAGAAAAAGCCTGGCCGCCCTGTTTCCTATCTTCCAGTTCAATTGCCGATTTCCGGATGAGGCAGTGAGCACCCAGGCAACAGGCGTGATCATCCAGAAAAAGAACCAGAAGCGAAAGGCATAAAGGATGCTCCCTGCAATTCTGGCGAATTGCGGGGCTTGGGCGCCTGAAATCTTCCAGCCGGCTTTCTTCATTCCTGCAAGATAGATTTCCCTGGTCGCGGCTCTCCTGATCTTTCCGCTTGAAGTCTTGAGAACGGTATGAGGGGAGACGACAAGAATCTCGTCAGGCGGCTCTCCCAACACATCCATGACCTTGTTCCTGATTTCCTGCTCCAGCCCTTCTTCCTTTTTCCTCGCTTCGGCAACCACGACGAGGCGCTCCGTCCCCCCGCCCGGCACCCCGAAGATGGCCACGCATCCCCGCCTTATTCCGGGAATATTGCCGACTGCCTCCTCGGCCTCATAGGGATAAAGATTTCTTCCCGCCCTGATGATGAGATCCTTGGCGCGACCTGTAGGATAGATTTCGCCTTCTGCCGCATAGGCATAATCTCCGGAATCCAGCCATCCGTCGTGGAACAGCTTGCTGTTTTCCTCTTCGTTCCTGAAATAGCCCGATGTGGCAGAAGGGCCCCTGAATTCCAGCTTTCCTTCCTGCCTTTCACCGACTTCGCGCCCTGTGCCGTCGACGATCCTGATTTCATGTCCCGGGAGCGGGAAGCCGCATGAAACGACTGCCATCCCTTTTTCCGATGGCACGGCCATTCCCGTTTTCACGAAGCGCTCGCGATCTATCCTGTCCATCTTCGGACCCCGCCCCGCTGGCGTGAATGCAAGCCCTACGGAAGATTCTGCGAGACCGTAAACGGGGGTGAGCACGTTTTCCTTCAGTCCGCATTTGGCGAATTTCTTCGCGAAATTTTCCATCACTTCGAAGCTGACAGGTTCTGCGCCGTTGAATGCCATTCTCAAACTGGACAGGTCGATTCCTTCCATTTCCCGCTCTTCCATCCTGGAGAGGCAAAGCACATAGCCGAAATTCGGGGATGCGGTCAGGGTTGCCCTGTTCCGCGACAGGGCTGAAATCCAGCTGGAAGGCCTGGCAAGGAAAGTCAGCGGAGACATGACGACAAAGGTGCAGGCATGATAGAGGCTGCCCAGCCATGCCCCGATCAGGCCCATGTCGTGATAGAGCGGGAGCCAGCTCGCGAAAACATCCGAGGAATCGACCATCGCCGCTTTTCCCATTGCCCTGATGTTGGCAAGCAGATTGGCATGGCTCAGCACCACGCCTTTCGGATTCCCCGTGCTGCCGGAAGTGTACTGGAGGAGCGCCGTGTCTTCGGGATCCGAGGCAGGCAATTCGGTCTCCTTCGAAGAGGCGAGGTCCTCGTGCGTGATGATAGCACCGAGGCGCCCGGATTCCGCCTTGAGGCGCCTTGCGATCTCGATCGCATCGTCGAAGGTGATCATGGTATTCGCCCCGGCGTTCGCCAGTATGCCGGAGTGGCGCCTCAAGTGATCCTCTATCTGGCTTGGCCTGAACGGCGGATACAAGGGAACAGGGATGCAACCTGCCATCAGGATGCCGAAAAAACTGTAGAAATAGTCAGGGCCCGTGGGCAGCATGATGGCGATGGCATCCCCCTTCTTCACGCCCCGTTCGTGCAGGCCGAACGCGGCATTCATGGCGGCGGATCTGAGCTCTCCATAGCTGATCTGGAGATTTTCGAACCTGATGTGGATGCGGTCGGGATGCCGCATGGCATGCCAATCCAGCACTTCGACGAGCGTCCTGGCGCCTGATGGCAGCCCGGTTATTCCGGGCTGGAATTGGACAGCCGTTTCCGTCCTTGCAGTCTCGGAGACGCCAAGCGCATCGAGCAGATCCCTCGGCGTTTCGGCTTTTGACAGCGCTTCCTCGGGCAAATGCAGGCCGAAAGCCTTCTCTATCCTGAGCGCGAGTTCGACGCGGGCCAGGCTGTCGAAACCCAGATCCCGGTCGAGGGACATGTCGAGAGTGGGGCGCACGATGGAAGGATGGGTTTCCTTCTCGAGCTCCCTGATGATTTCGAGGAGCCGTTCAGCTTCCATGAGTCATTTCCCTGAGTCTCTCGTAAAGAACATGCTCTTCCCCGGAAAGATGCTCGGGCAGAAGCACTTTCAGCTTCAGGTAAAAATCCCCGTTTCCGGTTCGACCGAACCTCGGCAGTCCCTTGTCCCTGAGTCTCAGCACGGATTCCGGCTGCGATCCGGGCGGCACGGTCACTTTCGCCTTCCCGTAAAGCGTATCGACCGTCAATTCTGTTCCCAGCACGGCATCGGCCACCTGAATGGTTTCGACATGCCAGAGATCGGCGCCCGATCTTTCGAACCGCTTGTCCGGCATGCTTCTCACGACGACATAAAGGTCGCCGGGCGGGCCGCCTTGCCTTCCGCCCTTCCCCTGCAATCTGAGCGCGGCGCCCTCTTCGATCCCTTTCGGAATGGTGACGACCAGGGTTTCTTCATGCTCTATCCTGCCGCGTCCCTGGCAGGCATCGCACGGCTTGATGACGACGTTGCCCTTGCCGTGACAGACAGGACAGGTCGTGATCTCCTGGATGAGCACGTTGCCCTGCCCCTTCTTTTCACTGATCCGACCCGATCCGCCGCAAGCCTTGCAGGGTTCCGTCTTCTCCGCCCCGCTCCCCCTGCAGACCGGGCAAACATCCGGCCTCTTGAGAAAGACCCTCTCTTCTCCGCCACTGGCTATCTTCTCGATGGGAACGCGAAGCTCGACCTGCAGGTCCTCGCGCGGCGGCCTGAAAAACCGCTCGAAAATATCGCCGCCGAAGAGATCGCCGAAATCGATTCCGCCGAAAAGATCTTCCGGGGAAAACCCGGATATGAAGCCCTTGCTGTCGTATTCGGACCGCTTT
>JAJZTQ010000048.1:4541-6216 GCA_021848825.1 Pseudomonadota bacterium | reverse complement strand
TTGCATTCTTTTCAATCGCCGCTCAGGCAGGCGCAACGCTTCACATCGGGAGCGGATACGGTACGACATGCGCCACCGGAGGCTGCCCGATCTACGGCTCGGAAGTCAACAATATCGTTTCGACATTCGATATCTATCAGAATTCTGCCAGTGCGCCGGCGCTCAAGACTGTGGATTTGATACTCGGCGTGGCCAATTCTTCCGCCTCGGCCGATGCTGCAATCATCAATTCGATTCTCTCGGCAACGCTCATCGACACTTATGGAAATCAGACTTCGGTCAGTACGGCTTTCGACAGCTACGCAGGGCTGATGACTTCTTCGGATGTATACAGCTTTCTGGGATTCAAGGGCGCAGACAAGTCGAACAGCTTCAAGAACTGGAGCGCCGCAGCGCTCGCCGTCGACGGCATCCATGCATCCAATTTCGGCATCTATGTTTTTTCGCTGGACACGGCCAATTTCTCGGCACACGATTACATCAACCTGAGCACGAATCTTCTCCCTGAAGGCGCTTTCGCCGTTTCCTATGGCCTCGATTCCTCTGGAAAAGCCTATTATACCGCCTTCACCAATTCGGGGATGAGGGACAGGCCGGTTCCGGAGCCGATGACGCTCGCGCTTGTCGGTCTTGGATTGGTGGCCATCGGTTTCACCACCAGAAAGAAGTTTTTCAGGAACAGCAAGAAAGGGTAAGGGAGAGGTCTGCTGGTGCGGATAGTCAGACTCGAACTGACACGGATTTCTCCGACGGAACCTAAATCCGTTGCGTCTACCAATTTCGCCATATCCGCTTCGCGCCCATGCTAGGGCAAATATCCCGCAAGGTCAACGAGGCGCCAGTTTCAATCCGGGCGTGTACAATTGAATTATTGCTCGTGATTCTGGATAGAGATGGAAGACCATGACCATAGACTGCTGGCCAGCCTTGCCGGATTGACTGCGTTTCGGGACGCGGAAGGCAGCCTTGACGAAAATCTTGGGAAGCTGTCCGCCCTGGCAGCGGAAATTCTGGAAGCCAGGAACTGTTCGGTCATGCTTGTCTCGGAAAACTCCAGTCTCAGGGTATGCGCAAATCATGGCGAACTGCCGGACGCGGCATACAGGGAAGCGATGATGAGAGGAGAGGGCATATCGGGCCATGTCGCATCGACCGGAATATCGCTTCTCGTCGAAGACATTGCCCATTCGGATTTCGCAAGCCTGGCAAGGCATCCCGAGTCGCAGGAAGTGAGCATGATGTGCGCGCCGGTCAGGATAGATTCGAATGTCATAGGCGTCATCAATGTCAGCGGGAGAAGCATTCCTTTCAATGTAGCGGACCTGAAGACGCTCGAAGTGGTCGCCATGTTCATCGGGAAAATCATCCAGATCATCCAGCTGAGAAGCGTGCTGAATTCCAGATTCGCCCAGATGTCTCTCGTCAGTTCGAATGAGAAGGTCGACAAGCTCTTCGCCGAGGCAGAGGATCCGGAAAGAATGGCGAAGATGCTTGCGAAGTCGTTCTACAAGGAAATGACGAGAGCGGGATTCGGTTCAGCCCAGATCATCAATGCCGCAACCCAGATCATATCGGAGCTCAGTTCGACTTTGGGCCGACACAGGGAGCGCATGGAGCGCAGTTGAGCTGTCGGATTTCTTTACACATCTGAAATCAGGCTGGCGCCATCGGGTCG
>JAJZTQ010000048.1:0-4441 GCA_021848825.1 Pseudomonadota bacterium | reverse complement strand
ACATCTTCTCCGGTTCCGGCAACGGATTCCTGGACGTTGGACCAGGTACCGGCATCGCCAACAACAACTTCAACACCAATGGCGTATTCGGACATGATATCGGACTCACATCGAGCTTCAGCACCATCTCGACCGGTTCCTTCGGCACGAGCGGGGCATTCTCGATGAGGGGGCAGGCCATTCCCGAGCCCGGATCGCTCTTCCTTCTCGGAATCGGTGCCCTTTCCTTCGGCGTCATGGCTTCCCGCAAGCGCAACGCCTGAAGATTGAATTGCTTCAATCTGAAAGCCCTGCCTAGGCAGGGCTTTTTTTTTTGTCGGGAAAATTTACATACTTCAAATTGTCGGATTAAAATGTTCAATATTGACCCTGCTTAAGGATGGCGATGCGAGTTCCAAGAATGGTCGAATTCCTGGTCGAGGCGGGAAGATGGGCGCCTTCGGCAGACAATGCCCAGCCTTGGCATTTCTTCTGGGACGGAAATGAAATCACCCTGAAGTACGACGGCAAGCGCATCGGCGCCAAAGGGTTCCAGATTCATCACAGGGCCACCCTCATGACGATGGGGGCGGTCGTCGAAAACATTCTCCAGGCTGCATCAGGCAGCCACCAGGGCTGGGCGTGCAGGGTTCCGCGCGATGAATCGGAAAACTTCTTCAGCATACGCCTGAACGAGGCCCAGCAGGAATCAGTTCCACCGTCGGATTTACCGCTTTTCATGCGTCATACCAGCAGGCTTCCTTTCTCCCGGAGGCCATTGCCGGAATCATTCCTTGATTTTCTGAAAGATCAGAAAGGGCTGAAGACATTCGAGGGAAGCAAAAACCTTGCAAGTATTTCAGGGCTTGTCAGGAAGGCTTCGATGGCAAGATTCAGGACGAGAGAGATACATGAATGGTTTGCCGGCAGCCTTCGTTTCGGAAAGGATGAGGTGGAAAGAGGGGACGGCCTCGACGTGTCGACATTCGGCCTTCCTCCCGGCGGCAAGGCGCTGGTGCGCTTCATTTCGGACTGGAACCGGATGAGCGCTTTGAATAGAATCGGCGGGTACAGATTGCTTGCCTCCATGGAGGCGGCTTCGATCACGAAGGCGGGCGCAGTGATCGCCATCATGGGAAAACCCGGGATGGATGAGGCGATCGAGGCAGGGCGTCTTATGGAGAAGGTCTGGATCGAGGCCAATGCAAATGGGCTTGGCGTCCAGCCTTATTTCATCGTTTCAGACCAGCTTGCAAGACTGGGCGAAGGTTTGGTTCCGGATGAATTGATCGACGAAGTGACGAAGCTTGCATCGGAAGCTCATGAGGTGCTGGGCGGCGATGGCGAAGTCCTGTACATGCTGCTAAGGGTGGGCTTCGGCAAAGCCGGTCCCGTCCGGTCCCTGCGTTTGCCTCTTGACGCGATATTTTCGGTAATCCGTGAAGATTGAATTTTCTGATAGAATCAAAAGGTCTTGAATAATTCTTTCGGGGAGAAGCGTTGTGAAGGATGAACTGGATTTTGAACAGCTGGTCCTTATCATGGGGGGGCATACCGCTTTCCAGATTCTATGGGCGGGGGTGAAGCTGGGCGTATTCGAAGCGCTGTCCAAATCGGGCGGAATGACGAATGCGGAAATCGGGCAGGCGACCAGACTGGAACCCAGACCGCTCAGAATATTGCTGACTGGGCTGACTTCGCTCAGGCTGATCCTGAAGGATGGGGAAGTCTACAGGAACAGCGAGGTGGTGGAGAAAGTGCTGGTGTCGACGAGCCCGGACAATTGGGTGGATGTGCTCGGCTGGCAGAATTACATCGTCTACCCTGGTGAAATGGACTTCGTGGAGTCGCTCACGACGAACTCGAATGTGGGGCTGAGGCGCTTCCCTGGCAACGAGCCCAACCTTTATGCAAGACTGGCGCACGATCCCAAGCTCGAAAAGATATTCCAGGATGCAATGAGCTCCCTGTCGAATTCGGCCAATACCTATCTTGCAGACCAGGTCGATCTCAGGGGCGTACGCCATCTCGTGGATGCCGGAGGAGGGGACGGAACGAATGCCATCAGGCTGGCTCGTGCCAATCCTCATCTGAGGGTGACGATATTCGACGCTCCTACGGTTTGCAAGATAGCGGAAAAGAATATCGAGGTGGCAGGGCTTTCCGGAAGAGTGGATACCCATCCCGGGGACTTTTTCGTGAAGGATTTTCCGAAGGACATAGACTGCATTCTGTTCGCCCACATGCTCACGATATGGTCGCCCGAAAAGGACACGGCCCTTTTGAGGAGGGCCTACGATGCGCTACCTGAAGGCGGCCAGGTGATCATCTTCAACATGATGGGCTGGGACGACGAAACTGGCCCGATGACCACTGCCCTGGGTTCACCCTATTTCCTCAGCATCGCCACAGGCGAAGGGATGCTCTATACCTGGAAGGAATTCGAGTCTTTCCTTGCAGGGGCGGGCTTCACTCAGACGAAGCGGATCGAGCTTCCGAAAGATCACTGCGTTCTGATTGGAATCAAATGACTTTGCGGGAAGGTGTTTTCGATTACGATATCGCCTTTTCAAGGAATATCGGTCTCGTCCAGCCAGATGAACAGCAAATCCTCAGGAAAAGCAGGGTAGGCGTCGCCGGTCTGGGCGGAGTGGGAGGAGTGCATCTCACCACGCTCGCAAGGATGGGCGTCGGCAATTTCAATATTGCCGATTTCGATATCTTCGAACTGCACAACTTCAACCGACAGGTCGGTGCAACAGTTTCCGCGCTGGGGCAGGGTAAGGGCGAAGTGATGGAAAGGATGGTGCGAGACATCAATCCCGATGCAGACGTCAGGCTTTTTCATGAAGGCGTTCAGCCTGACAACATCAGGCTTTTCCTCGATGGGGTGGATGTCGTGGTGGACGGTCTGGATTATTTCGCCGTCGAAGCGAGAGAGCTGCTCTACAGGGAAACCTATGAAATGGGGATCCCCGTCGTCGCGGCAGGGCCGATCGGCTGCAGCGCCGCCCTCCTCGTTTTCATGCCAGGAGGCATGACATGGCATGACTATTTCGGGATGGACCTGGCGAAAGACATTCTGGACAAATACATCCTCTTCCTGATAGGGACAGCACCTGCCGCGACGCAGATGTCCTATATGGACAGGTCCAGAGTCAATCTTTCAGAGAGGCGCGGTCCTTCTCTTTCTCTGGCAGTCCAGCTCTGCTCCGGCGTCGTCGCAGCGGAAACGATGAAGATCCTGCTCAAAAGGGGAAAGATCCTGCAGGCTCCTTATTACCAGCAATTCGATGCCTACAAGTGCAAGCATGTCATCGGCAAGCTTCACTGGGGAAACAGGGGGCCGTTGCAAAGGCTCAAGCTTTCCCTCTTCAGGAAAATGCTGGCAAGGAAGTCCTGAGTTTCTGCAATTCAGGCTGCATCGCGAAGCCGCAGCCTTCCTAGTATCCCTGTTTCATCAGTCTTGTTGAAAAAATAGGGGTACAGCGATTTTTCTCCCACCGCCTTGTCCATCAGGCCGCCGAAGATTTCGACCTGTTTTGCCATGTAGGCAAAATTCGTGAGAAGCAGCACTGCAGGTGCATTCACTCTCGGACAGATTCTTTCCTGACCTATGCGTGTGAACCCGAGCATTCTTTCGTAGAATTTGACATGGCGCGGATTGACTTCCAGTACCCCGTCAGTGTGGCCGAAAACGCCGTGAGGATAAAGATAGGCTATATGGAAAAGACTGGACAGGATGCGCTTGGACTTGATCTTGGGGTCTACTGCAAGCCTGTTGTATTCGCATATTTTCCTTCCCTGCCTGCGCAATTGCTCCAGCTCGTCGTGATACATCTCGTCGGCAAGGAGTCCGACACTGGAGTCGAGGCCGATGGAAAGGGTGCCGATGGCCATGTTGTCGTTACCGGATGCGACCAGCGTGATCCTGTTGGGATTCTCGCTCGGGTCGTCGTTGATTTCGTATCCGCGCCAGGAATACATCTTGTTGATCAGTATGCTTGCAGATTCCCGCCTGTCCTCGGTGTTTGCAAGTCGTATCCTGAATTCCTGGGTTTCCCTGGCGATTTCCCTTGTCTTGTCGGACTCCGGCATGTCGAGGCTTATCTGGGCCAATTCACCCGATACAGCATCGAAAAAGGATGCGATGACATCCTGGTCGGTTTCAAGGGCGGAATGATTCAAGGTCATGGTGAGCCTGCTTTCTGACCGTTTACATTTTTAATTGTAATGCATTAAAAATTTTAATGTCGGGATTGTCAAAATGCAAGGAATGAATCATGAAATTCACATTAAAGACATAATGCGTTTCCCGGCTTCGTCATGAAGCGATCAATTGATTTGGCGGGGCATGATATTTCATGCTATTGTTTACCTTCAATCAAATAGCTTGCATTCATGAAGAGCCATCCTTTCAAGCTTTTTCTTTCGATTATCGCGACGATTCTTCCCCATGTCG
>JAJZTQ010000030.1:4673-31555 GCA_021848825.1 Pseudomonadota bacterium | reverse complement strand
GGGAAGGCCAGAGCATTTCGAGCTCCATGGAATCCAACGGGCTCACCACGCCTGTTGCGCTCAGGATGCTGAGGGTGGGCGAACGCACCGGCAACATGGGCGAAATGATGGAGCGCATCGCGGCATTCTATGACGAGGAAATGGCGAGATGGGTCGAATGGTTCACCAAGATGTTCGAACCCATCCTGATGGCATTCATAGGCGGCGTGATAGGCGTCATCGTGATCCTGATGTACATGCCTGTCTTCGATCTCGCAGGGAGCATCCAGTGATCGAGGCGAAGGATTTCGGCAAGGCGAACAGGGATGCAAAGCGTTCCGGAAGGAGCTTCGCCGAAGTGGTGGAGACCGAATTTTCCGTGACGCCGGCTGACGCCATCAGCGAGATAGGAAGGGCATTCAGCTATCCCGTTCTCGACATGCCCGCTCTCAACCGGTATTCCCCCGCATTCGATCTCGTGTCCTTCGCCGAAGTCGCGAAAAACGAATGCATGGTCTTGAGGGACGAGGAAGGAAATCTCGCTGCGGCATTCTGCAATCCGTACGACTCCGAAAAACAGGACTGGATGGAAGCCAGAACGGGCAGATCGTTCTCCTGGCATCTCACCCATCCTGCCGATTTCTCCGCCTATCTCGCCAGGTACGAGGAAAACATGAGGGCGATGGATACCCTGATGCCGGCGAAAGGGGAAAGCGCGGGGGAGTCCGGGCGCGGCGAAGAGCTTTCATTGAAGGGAATCAGCGAAGACACTTCCCCTGTCGTCAAGCTCGTGCATTCCACCCTTTACGATGCGCTGAAAAGCGGCGTCAGCGACATCCATATCGAGACCAATCCTGCCGGGCTGCACATCAAGTACAGGATAGACGGCGTTCTCAACAACATCAGCGAAGTGTCGGGGATAGAGCTTGCAGAGCAGATCATCTCGAGGATAAAGGTGATGTCCGAACTCGATATCGCGGAGAGAAGGGTTCCCCAGGACGGGCGCTTCAAGGTCACGACCCAGGGTCACGAGGTGGATTTCAGGGTTTCGATCATGCCGAGCAGCTTCGGGGAAGATGCGGTATTGAGGATACTGGATCGGCGCAATCTTTCGGACCAGATGCATGGGCTGAGGCTCGACATCCTCGGGTTCGATGCAGAGAGCATGGCGAAATTCAGAAGGCTTTCGAGCGAACCCTACGGCATGGTGCTCGTCACAGGTCCCACGGGGAGCGGAAAAACCACCACCCTTTATGCTGCAATCAGCGAAATCAACCATGGCGCTGACAAGATCATCACGATCGAGGATCCTGTCGAATACCTGCTTCCGGGCGTGCTGCAGATCCCCGTGAACGAAAAGAAGGGGCTCACCTTCGCCAGGGGACTCAGATCCATATTGAGGCATGACCCGGACAAGATCATGGTCGGGGAAATAAGGGATCCCGAGACGGCGCAGATCGCCATCCAGTCCGCTCTCACGGGCCACCTGGTGTTCACGACCGTTCATGCGAACAATGTCTTCGACGTGATAGGGCGCTTCATGCACATGGGCGTCGATCCCTACAGCTTCGTATCCGCCTTGAACGGCGTACTCGCTCAGCGTCTTGTCCGCCTTTCATGCCCGAACTGCTCGGAAGAACAGTCGCCTTCTGAAGAATTGCTGGAAGCGTCAGGCATTTCGCTGGAGCAGGCATCAAGCTACCGCTTCGTCTCGGGAAGAGGATGCGGGCATTGCAGGGGAACAGGATACAAGGGGAGAAAGGCGATCGCCGAGATGCTCCATCTCAACGACGAGATAAGGGAACTCATCGTCGCCAGGGAACCGATCAGGAAAATAAAGGAAGCGGCGAGAAGAAACGGCACGCGCTACCTGAGGGAATCCGCGCTGGAACTCGTGAAGCGGGGGGAGACAACCCTGCAGGAGATCAATCGTGTCACTTTTGTCGCGTGAGACGCTGCGCATCGCGCTTAGCCCTGAGCGGGCGATCGTTTCCTTTTTTTCGCGCGGAAAACTCGTCTCGAAGAACACACATGCTGCGGAAGGAAATGCAGTCGAGTTGCTTTCGGCCATCCTTCCTGAATCCAGGGGGAAGGATGCGACGCTCGTTCTTTCCAGCCATTTCGTCAAATTCATGATCATTCCCTGGCAGGAAGCGTTGAGCGAACAGGAATTGCAGGCGATGGTCGCGCACCGCTTCTCCGAAATCCATGGCGAAGGGGAGCGGGAAATCAGGATTTCGGAAGGCAAGATCGGCGCGCCGTTTGTCGCGAGCGCAATCGACCGCGGTTTCCTCGAAGGGATCAGGCAGGCGTTTTCTTCTTCCGGCGTCAGGCTGAGATCCGTTCAGCCTTATCTGATGGCAGCCTTCAACGACTCCAGGAAGGAAATGAAGGAAGCTTCCTCGTGGTTCGTGTTGATGGAAAAGGGGATCAGCTGCATTGCGAGGATAAGGGAAGGAACCTGGGAAAGGCTGAGGCAGTGCAGGGGGGAGATCGATGAGGCATGGCTGATGCTCGAGCGCGAGGCCGTGCTCGCGGAAGACGCCGGGCGCAATGTCTACCTTTATGCGCCTGAACACCACGGCATCCATCCGGAAGGCAAATGGTCGGTCCATTTCCTCGGCATGGAAGACAAGGCGGGGGCATGAAGATGCAGGCCTTGAGGCTCGATTATGTCGCCGATGGAAGATCCTCATGGACAGGCATGGCGATCCTTTTCTCGGGCATCCTGGTCCTTTCTGGCGCCGCCTGGCATTACATCGATGTGGTGAGGCGAGCCGACTACCAGGAAGCGATTCTGTCGGGCGTCAGGCATGTTTCGAGGAAACCCGAGAAGATCGACGGGGCGAGGCTGGTTTCGTCATTGAAATCGGCAAACGAAGTGACCGAGGCGCTCAACCGTCCCTGGAATGCGCTCTTCGTTTCATTCGAATCCGTTCCGCACCAGGATGTCGCCATTCTCGCCATCGATCCGGATGTCAGAAAGAAAGTGGTGAGGATCGCAGGCGAAGCGAAGTCGCTCGACGCCCTGCTCGTCTATCTCGCGAATCTGCAGAAATCCTCCCCTTTCAGGAATGTCGCGATGCAGAGCCATCAGGTGAGAAACCAGGATCCGGAGAAACCGGTGCGCTTCATGATCCAGGCGAAATGGGTGGAAGACCATGAAGCGCATTAACTGGGTCGCATCCAGATGGGCGAAAATCCTTGGCATTCCCGGGATGTCGGGGCTCGCGCTCCTTGTCTCTGCGCTCATCTTCCATCTCGGTTTTTCGCTGCCTGCTGCATCGAGGCTCGCAAACCTTACGCAGCAGGTCGCCCAAGCGAAAGCAGACAGGGGAAAACATGAAGTCAGGGAGGATGAACGCACCCCCGAATTTGCGCTTTCGAAATTCTATTCGACTTTTCCTCGGGAAAAGGAGATTCCGCAATTGCTTGGAAAGATCTATTCGGCCGCGAGATCGGAATCCGTCCAGCTCGAGAGAGGCGAATACAAGTACATTCCCGAGAAATCGGGAAAGCTCGCGATGTACCAGATCAGCTTCCCGCTCAAGGGGGAATATGTTGCGATCAGGAAATTCGTCGTCGACGTATTGAACGCGCTTCCTTCGGCAGCCCTCGACGATGCGAGCTTCAGAAGGGAATCGGTCGAGAGCCAGCTGCTCGACGCGAAAATCAGGTTCACCATCTACCTGGGTGAGCACTGATGGCCATCACGCCGAAACAGCGGAAATGGATCCTGGGGGTCGGGCTTTCCCTGACTGTTGCAGCCGTCGCCTCGGTCAGCGGAAACGAGGAAAAGGATGAGGTTGTCGTCAAGCCGGAGGTGCGGAAATCCCGCACTGAAAAGAAGACAGAAACAGTGATTCCTCTGGAGAGCCTGAAGAATCGTTCATTGCCCCAGGACGTCAGGGACATGTTCGCCGTCAAGTCATGGCATCTCGAACAGCAGGCCGAGGCTGCCAAGAAGGTCGCGGTCAGGCCAGTTGCGCCGGCTTTGCCGTTCGCCTTCATAGGCAAGATGATAGACAGCGACGGAAAGGTCGTCGTGTTTCTTTCGCAGCAGGGAAGGATCTATACCGTGAGCGAAGGCGATGACCTTGCAGGAAACTACCATGTCGACTCGGTCAGGGCGCCGTTGATGACGCTCACCTACCTTCCGATGAAGATAAAACAAACACTGCAAATTGGAGAGGCCAATTGAAGCACATTCTTATTGCATTTCTCTTCGTTCTCGGAGGATGCGCGACGTCGCCTGCTGTAACCGATTTCCAGGAAGGGAAAAAGCTGATCGACTCGGGGCAATTCGAGCAGGGGCTGGAGAAGATAGAAAAGGCGAGCAGTGCGGATCCGGGCAACATCGAATACAAGGGATACCTCGCCAGCCAGCGGGCGAGGGCGGTGGACAAGCTCACCGGGAAAGCGGTGCAGGAGCGCAATTCGGGAAAATTCGACGACGCGGAAAGCGACTACAGGATGATTCTGAAGGTCGATCCCGCGAACCAGCATGCGAAGGACGGGATCGAAAGGCTCAAGGCCGACAGAAGGCACAAGGATGAAGTGGATCAGGCACAAACGCTTTTCGACAAGGGCGACATGAAGGGCGCGAGTTCGATTGTTTCCGCCGTTCTTGCCGAAGATCCTGACCAGAATGACGCCAGGAGTCTCAGGAAGAGGATGGACGAGATTGCCGCGAAGATGGCGAAAAAGCCCGAACTCGATCTGGCCTATGGCAGGAAAATCACCCTTGAATTCCAGGATGCAAGCCTGAAATCCGTTTTCGATGTCGTGTCCCGCGTTTCCGGCCTGAATTTCATTTTCGACAAGGATGTCAAACCCGACCTGAAGGCCACGATTTTCGTGAAGAACACGACCATCAAGGAGGCGGTGAGGCTTCTTCTCGTCACGAACCAGCTCGAGCAATCCGTCCTCGATGCCAATACCGTGCTGATCTATCCCAACACTTCGGCAAAGGTCCATGAATACAAGGAGCTTGTGGTGAAAAGCTTCTATCTTTCGAATGCCGACGTGAAAAAAACGCTTGAAATGCTGAAGACCATCCTCAAGGTGAAGGATGTATTCATAGACGAGAAGCTGAACCTGATCGTCCTGAGGGATACCCGGGACGTCGTCAGTCTGGCCGCGAAGCTGATTGCGGCAGAGGATCTTGCCGAGCCGGAGGTCGTGCTCGATCTGGAAGTGCTGGAGGTGAATACGGACCATCTTTCCAATCTGGGGCTGCAGTTTCCCCAGCAGATCGCGGCAAGCCTCGGCAATTCCGGCTCCTTCACGCTCAACGACTGGCAGAACAGGAATTCCGGCTTCGTCACCATGAGGATCACCGATCCCGCCTTTACGCTCAATCTGCAGATGACCGACACCGACACGAAGCTTCTCGCCAACCCGAGCATCAGGGTGAAGGACAGGGAAAAGGCGAAGGTGCATATCGGCCAGAAGCTTCCGGTGCTGACGAGCAACATCACCGGCGGAACGGTGGGCACGACTTCCGAATCCGTCAACTACATCGACGTCGGCCTGAAGCTGGATGTTCAGCCGACGATCAGGCTAGACGATCAGGTCGACATGAAGGTCGAGCTGGAAGTCAGCAACGTCCTTCAGACCATCACCACGCCGAGCGGAAGCCAGGTCTACACGCTCGGAACGAGGAATGCCTCTACCAGCCTGAGATTGAAGGACGGAGAAACCCAGGTTCTGGCCGGCCTCATCCAGAACAACCAGACTTCGACTGCGAACAAGGTTCCGGGCATAGGGGAAATCCCGGTGCTGGGCGATCTCTTCACCAACGACAATGCCGACAAGACGAAGACGGAGCTGGTATTGCTGATCACGCCCCATATCGTCCGGAACATCAGGCGGCCCGATGCCGTGTACGGAGAATTCCCGGCAGGCACTGCGGATGCGATAGGCGATGTTTCGACGACGCAGTCGGTGACGAAGGTCGAGACCAAGCCTGTCCAGCCCCCAATCCAGCCGGCGCCAGTGCAGCCTGGCCCGCCTGCCCGAAGGCCAGGGCAGGGTCGATGAGGGAGAGGGGATTCACGCTCGTCGAACTGCTCGTCACGGTGACGATCGTGGCCATCCTGTCGCTCATCGCCATGCCGATGGTGCAGCTCGTTTCGCAGCGCAACAAGGAGCAGGAATTGAGGACTGCGCTCTGGCAGATCAGGAAGGCGATAGACGCCTACAAGCAGGCTGCGGACGAAGGCAAGGTCGAGAAGGCTGCCGACGAATCGGGTTATCCGAAATCGCTCAACGATCTCGTCAATGGCATGGAAAACAAGAAGGATCCGAAGAAGGGGAAGATCTATTTCCTCAGGAGGCTGCCGAGGGATCCTTTCGTTTCGGATCCTGACGCCTCCGCAGATCAGACATGGGGAAAAAGAAGCTACGAGAGCGGACCGGAGGATCCGCAGGAAGGGGACGACGTATTCGATGTCTATCCCCTTACGGACGGCGTCGGCCTGAACGGCATACCCTACAAGGAGTGGTGATGAGACGAGGATTCACCCTGATCGAACTGCTCGTCGTCATGGCCATCATCGCGACGCTCCTGACCCTGGCCATGCCCCGCTATTTCAAGAGCATAGACAGATCGAAGGAATCCGCCCTGCGTGCGGATCTGAGGGGGATGAGGGAGGCGATAGACAAGTATTACGGGGACACCGGGAAGTACCCGGACACGCTGGACGATCTCGTGACGAAGAAATACCTGAGGAGCATTCCGCCCGATCCCATGACTGGAAGCGATCAGACCTGGGTGGTCGTTCCGCCCGAGGATCCATCGGAGGGAGGAGTCTACGATATCAGGAGCGGGGAGAAGGGAAACGACGCGGAAGGAAAATCCTATTCAGACTGGTGATGTCGTAAAAAGTTCACAATTTCACAATAACCGGAATGATATAGTTCAAAACGCTTCGCCGTGCGGAGCCTCAGGAATGGCTGATTTATACGGGCAGATATCGATGAATACTATGCGGATTTTGATGGTTTCCCTGGCGCTGGCTGTCGCGGGGTGCGGAGAAAAGGGCGGAACGAGCCAGGTTGCGGCAAAGGTCAATTCTTCCGAAATCACGGTCAGCCAGATTTCGAACGAACTGACCAAGCTTCCCCCTGTTCCCCAGGACAAAGTCGGGGAAGCAAGGCGAGCCATTCTCGGCAAGCTTGTCGAACAGCAGCTTTTCATTCAGCAGGCCGTCTCCGACAAGCTCGACAGGACGCCCAGGGTCGTCGAGGACATCGATGCGGCCAAGCGGGCAATCCTGGCCAGGGCCTATCTCGAAAAGATCGCCTCCGGCGTGACCCAGCCGACCGACGAGGACGCCAGAAAGTATTACGACAGCAATCCAGCCCTTTTCGCCCAGAGGCGCGTCTTCAGCGTGCAGGAATACGAGATCGTTCCGCAGAAGGGCTTGTCGGAATTGCTGAAAGCCGACATTGCGAAAGGCGATTCATTCGACGTCATCGGGAATGAATTGAAGGCAAAGAATGCGAAATATGCTGCGAGAACGGGACTGATCGTGCCCGAGCAAGCCCCTCTCGAACTCTTGCCCAAGCTTGCGGCCATTCAGGACGGGCAGACCGGCGTGATCGAGAGCCCCAAATCGATTTCGGTCGTGCATGTCGTTTCGTCCAAATCGGAACCGGTCGAATTCAAGACGGCGAGCAACGCCATCAAGCAGTACATGATGAATCAGAGGGTGAGAGAAGCAATCGATTCGGAACTCAACAGGCTGAAAAAGGAGGCCAAGGTCGAGTACCTCGGGCAGTTCGCCAAGGCCGCCCCTGTGGAAATACCCGGGCCCGCAAGCGACAAGGGGAGCGGGCAGCCGAGCGGTTCGGACATCGCGAACGGCGTGGCCGGACTCAAATGACGTTTGTCTGAAATGGAATGATCATGTTTTACAGACTGCTTTTGCTCTTTGCCCTTCTCGCCTGCGGCGAGGCCAGCGCGGACCAGCCGATGGATTATCGCCTGGGGGCGGGCGATTCGATTCACATCAGTGTTTTCAGGAATCCGAATCTGACGCTCGATGCCAGGGTTTCGGAAAGCGGCATCATCACCTATCCGATGCTGGGGGAACTGGCTGTGGGCGGCCTGACGCTCGACGAGGCGGAAAGGAAAATCGCCTTTGCGCTGAAAAAGGCAGAGGTGGTGCAGGAACCCCAGGTCAACATCGTCCTCTCCCAGATCATAGGCAATCAGGTATCGGTTCTGGGCGAAGTCAACCATCCCGGGCGGTTCGCGCTGGATACCCTCAATACCCGGCTGTCCGACATGCTGGCGAGGGCGGGCGGGGTATCCCCAACCGGCGGTAGTGTCGCGATACTGGTGGGAAAAAGGCAGGGTAAACCCTACCGCAAGGTGATCGATCTGGCGAAGATGTTCATGGACGACAACATGGGTGAGAACGTGCTCGTCCAGGGCGGAGACAACATCTATGTCGATTTCGCCCCCGCCTACTACATCTACGGCGAAGTGAATCAGCCCGGTTCATACAGGGTGAGGCGCGGCATGACGGTGATGCAGGCGCTGGCCCAGGGCGGCGGACCGACGATGCGCGGAACGGAAAAGGGCATGAAGCTCTTTCGCCGCGGGCAGAGCGGGGATGTCGTTTCCTTCAGCCCCGAACTCACCGATCTCGTCAAGGACGGGGATGTGCTCTATGTCAAGGAAAGCCTGTTTTAGCGCCGCGAGGTTCAGATGAGTTTCTATCAGTTTCTTCTTGTCATCAGGTCGAGATACAAGGTCGTGCTGGGTGTCCTTTTCGGGATGGTCATTCTTGCCGTACTCTTGAGCCTGGTATTGCCGAACAAGTACACCGCCAAGACTTCGCTCGTCGTCGACATGAAATCCGTCGATCCCGTGACCGGGAAGACGCTTCCGAACGTGATGATGATGCCGGGCTACATGACCACACAGACCGACATCATAGAAAGCGACAGAGTGGTGCAGAAGGCCGCCCAGCTTCTTCAGCTCGACCAGAATCCGAAACTGCAGGAAAAGTGGCGCCGCGAGACCAAGGGACGGGGCGACATGATCGTATGGCTTGGAGAGCTGCTGAAGAAGAGGCTGGACGTCAAGCCTTCCAGGGAAAGCGACATGGTCACCCTCTACTTCACTTCGCCCGATGCGGTCTTCTCCGCAGCGGCAGTCAATGCCATCGCCCAGGCCTATATCGACACGAATCTCGACCTGAAGGTCGAGCCAGCAAGACAATATGCGGACTGGTTTGGCGAAAGAATGAAGGTGCTGCGGACAAAACTTGAAAAAGCCCAGGCGCGTCTTGCCGACTTCCAGCAAAAGACCGGACTCATCGACGAGGATCTGAAGGATACGGGAAACAGCAAGCTCTCGCAGCTTTCTTCCCAGCTCGTCTATGCTGAAAGCCAGAGTGCCGAGACGCAGAGCAAGGAAATGCATGCCTCTTCCGGCGACACCATGCCGGACGTTCTCGAGAATCGCGTGATACAGGATCTCAGGACGCAGATCATCGCATCGGAGGCGAAGCTGCAGGAACTCGCAAAAAATGTCGGAAGGAACAATCCGGAATATCAGGAGCAGGAAAGCGAAATCGCGCTTCTCAAGCAGAGGCTTGATGCGGAGACGAACCGCATCATGAGCAGCATTGCGACGGCCAACCGGGTCAACAGGCAGAAGGAAAGGGAACTCCAGTCCGCCATAGAAAAGCGCAGACAGCAGGTGCTTGCCGACAACAAGGACAGGGATCAGATCGCAGTCCTCGCAAACGATGTGCTTGCAGCCCAGAAAGCCTATGATTACGTGCTTTCCCAGTATTCCGAGAGCAATCTCGAGAGCGAAGCCAACCAGACCAACATTTCCGTTCTGACGCCCGCCAAGCCGCCTGTCAAGCCTTCTTCCCCGAACCTCTTCCTGAATCTCGTTCTCGCCGTTTTCTTCGGCACGATTTTCGGTTTTGCCGCAGCTTTCGGCGCGGAAATGTCGGACAGGCGAATCAGGACTGCAGGAGAGCTCTTTGCGGAAACGGGATTGCCGCTTCTTGCACAGATATTGCCGGAGGCGGTCAAGGCGGAGAAGAACGGAAAGCTGCTGGGCTTTTTGATGAAACCCAAGATGGCCAAGGGCATCGCTTAACCTGGATTGACTGATCATGGATACTACAGTTGAAACGGCCGATCGCTCCATCGGCGCAATTCTTGTCGATGACGGCAGGCTCACGCTCAAGAATGCGGAGAGGATCATCCGGCTGCAGAAAACAGAGAACCTCAGATTCGGCGAGGCGGGAATCAAGCTCGGACTGCTTTCGGACGGAGATATCCAGTTTGCGCTCGCCAAGCAGTACGATTATCCCTATCTTGTCGGCAGAAACGGGGAGGTCTCCGAGACACTGATCGCAGCCTACAATCCCTTCAGCAAGAGGGTGGAAGCGCTCAGAGCGATGCGAAGCCAGCTGATGCTGAGAAAGTTCACAGGGGAGTCCAGAACCAAGGCCCTGGCCGTCGTGAGCCCGGCAAGGGGGGAAGGCAGGAGCTTCGTTGCGGCCAATCTTGCCATCGTTTTCTCGCAGCTTGGCGAGCGCACGCTCCTGATCGATGCGGACATGAGGAATCCATCCCAGCATGAATTGTTCAGGCTGGACGGCCGAAACGGCCTTTCCTCGATTCTGGCGGGAAGGAGCGACAGGACGGCGGTCGAGCGCGTGCCGGGTTTCGTCGATCTCTCCGTTCTTGCAGCAGGACCGATTCCTCCCAATCCTCAGGAGCTTCTCGGCAGGCCTGTGTTCGCCGATCTCCTGAAGGAGCTCGATTCGGAATATGACGTGATACTGATCGATACGCCTTCCGTTGCCGATTTCGCCGATGCCCATCTGGTTTCGGCGCGCGCCGGCGCAGCGGTTGCCATCGCAAGGAAGCATTTCACCCGTATCGAACAGGTTCGCAGGCATACGGAAATCATGAACAGAGCTGGAGTCAAGGTGGTCGGCACCGTTTTGAACGAGTTCTGATCGAAAAAATGGCCGTCGTCGCGAACAACGGATCGATGTTCGGCCCCTGGGTTCAGGCGGGGATGAGCCTCTGGTGGCCCGCCATGCTCGGCCTTCTTCTGCTTTTTCTTCCGACCTACTACAAGCTCGCGGGAACTGCCTGGGCAAGCGAAGAGCAGGCTCACGGCCCCTTCATTCTGCTCGCAGTGCTTTGGCTGGTCTGGCGGGACAGGCAGCGGCTTGCCAACATCAGGGAAGAGGCGAAGCCCGTTTCGGGCTCCATCTTTCTCGGCCTCGGACTTCTTTTTTACATAGTGGGAAGATCGCAGAATGTCCCGCTTTTCGAGACCTTTTCGGAAATACCCATCCTCGTCGGCGTCATCCTTCTGCTAAGGGGTTTAAAAACCCTGGCAATACTCTGGATCCCGATATTCTATCTGGTCTTCATCGTCCCTATCCCCGGGCCGATTCTCGATGCGCTCACCGGCCCGCTCAAATACATGGTTTCCGACATCGTCGAGAGGCTGCTTTATGCGATGGGCTATCCGATTGCAAGGAGCGGCGTGTTGCTGACCATAGGCAATTACCAGCTGATGGTCGCGGACGCCTGCTCCGGGCTCTATTCGATGAATTCCCTGACGGCCATGGGGCTCCTTTACATCTACATCGTCCAGCATCAGCAAAAATGGAGAAACGCCGTGCTGATCCTTGCCGTCTTGCCGATCGCCTTTGCGGTCAACATTCTCCGCATCATCGGCCTGGTGCTGCTGACCTATTATTTCGGGGAGGAAGTCGGACTGGGATTCCTTCACAAGTTCACGGGATATGTCCTTTTTTCATTTTCCATCGTGATCCTTGTCGGTTTCGACATGTTTCTCGGGCTTTTCAAGCCATGAGATTCTCCTGGAGACATCTTGTCGTCGGCATGGTCTTGATGGCTGCAGCTGCAGCTGCAGAGATGCTGACGCCTCGTCACGGCGTCGACAAATCGCGCGAACCTGATCTTGCAGCCCTGATGCCGAAGCATTTCGGCGGATGGAGAGAAGTGCCGATGATGGTGAGCCAGGTCACGACCACGGTGACAGACAGGGAAACAGAGAATGCGATCTACGACCAGACCATCATGCGCAATTTTTCTGGCCCGCATGGCGAGCTGGTGATGGTCGCGATCGCCTACGGCGTCAGGCAGAACGATGAGCTGAAGGTGCACAGGCCTGAAGTATGCTACAGGGCAGCCGGTTTCAGGATACTGAAAACCGAAAATGCCATGATCCGTTCCGGGGAAAAAAACATTCCTGTCACGGAGATGGTGACAGTCAACGGTTCCAGGATAGAGCCCGTCACCTACTGGATCAGGATAGGGAAAGAAATCATGCATGGCGGCGCGCATGAAAGGCTTGCCGTCATAAAGGCAGGACTCATGGGCAATGTGCCGGACGGGCTGCTCTTCCGGGTATCCAGCATCGTCGGTTCGGAATCGAAAAGCGCAGAGGCTTTCGAGGCAGAGCGTGCATTCCTCGAGGCGCTGATGGGCAGCATGGACGGCAAGAAGCGGGCATTTTTGGTCGGATCGTGAAATGCTTCTTTCCATCGTCATCGTCAACTACAACGGCAGACGCTTCCTCGCGGATTGCCTGGATTCGATCAAGACCCATGTATCGTGCAGCCATGAAGTGATCATCGTCGACAATGCTTCTTCGGACGGGAGCTGCGAATTGCTGCGCACGCAATATCCATGGGTTCGCCTGGCGAGAAGCAGCGTCAATACCGGCTTTGCAAAGGGGAACAATATCGGCGTTGCGGTGGCGACGGGGCAATACATTCTGCTGCTCAACAACGACACGAAGCTCCTGACCGATGTAGCGCCTGCCCTGTCCATACTCGAAAATGAAGAGGAGGTGGGCGTGGTCGGCGCCATGATGTTCGGGCGCGACAATGGATACAGGCATTCCTGCGGCTATTTTCCTTCGCCTATGCGGCTTATCCGCATATCCAGCTTGTACAGGAAGAACGGGCCATTCCGCTTCGGAGAATTCGGCGAAAACCTGCCGCCTTATTATCCTGTTGACTGGGTGGAGGGCTCTTTCCTGCTCTCGAGACGGGAATTGTGGCGGAAGCTCGGCGGCCTGGACGAGGCCTGTTTCATGTATGGAGAAGATGTCGACTTCTGCAGGAGGATCAGGGATGCGGGCTATCTGAGCGTGTACTGCCGGCATGTTCGATATGTTCATTACGTCGGCTACAGCCATGGCAGGCTGCCCATGATCGTCAAAGGCTTCATGCGTTTCCACAGGAGGCATTCCGGTGTGGGAACCCGGATAGCCGTCGGCGTGATTCTGGGGGCGAAACTGGTCACGACCTATCTTTCGAACATGCTGCTCTTCCTTGCCAAGGGTTCATCTTCCAATCGGGAAATGATGGACGTCAGCAGAAGGGCATTCGCTCACTTGTTCGAGGAACACTGAAAGTGTTGAGGCAGATTCTCGAGAAGGCGGCGAGGCAGTACAGGGGGGATAGTTACCGTATCGATCCGGACATTCCGGAGAGCGCATTGATCGGTTTTGGCCTGAGACGCATGCTGGGTCGAATCAGGTCGCTGGTCCATGGCAGGGGATTTCGCAAGGCGTTCCTGAGCGAAAACGTCAAGCTCAGAAACAGGAGATTCATCTCATTCGGCAATGGGGTGACCCTGGGGCGCGGCGTATCTATCGACGGGCTGTCGCGATCCGGCGTGAGGCTGGGTCACTGCGTGAATATCGGCGCCTACAGCATCATCGAAGCCACCGGTGTCCTGTCGAAGCTCGGGGAGGGATGCAGTATCGGGAAGAACTCGGCCCTCGGGCCATTTTCCTATATCGGCGCGGCCGGCGGCGTGACCATAGGAGAGGACGTCATCATGGGGCAGCGCGTCAGCTTCCATGCGGAGAATCATGTTCATGACCGAACTGACATTCCGATCAGAATGCAGGGCGTGAAAAGGAAGGGGATCGTGATCGGGGATGACTGCTGGATAGGATCGAATTCGATCTTCCTCGACGGAGCCCATGTCGGGAGAGGCTGCGTGATCGGAGCGGGGTCTGTCGTTCGGGGCGAAATCCCGCCTTATTCGGTCGCGGCCGGTGTGCCTGCAAGGGTGATCAGGTCGCGAAAGATGGACGAGAATGCTTCATGAGAATCGGGGTCGATTGCCATGTTCTTTCCGGCAAGTTCCAGGGAAGCAGAACCTATATGTCCAGCCTGTACAAGGCGCTGCTGGAGATGCGGCCTCACCATGATTTTGTTTTTTTCGGGCATTGGGAAGGGGAAAAGTTTTTCGGAGAAGCCCATCTCCATGCCGATTATCCTTCCGAGTCGCGCTGGAAGAGACTGATTTACCAGACTGCGCCGCTGGCGAGGAGATATCGGCTGGATGCGCTTCATTGCAACTACATTTCGCCGCTGATGCTGCCGACAAGTTCCATTTTGACGGTGCATGACCTGCTCTTCGAGACCCACCCCCAGTTTTTCGACAGGTTGGACATGATCAGGAACAGGCTGCTGATCAGGCATTCCGCAAGAAGCGCCCGACAGATCCATACCGTGTCCGAATTCTCCAGGCAGGCCCTGATCGAAATCTACAGGATACCCGGGGAACGCATTTTCGTCGTCCCGGACGGCGTCGATCTGGAAAGATTCTCGCCGCAGAGAAAAGATGCTGCAGCCGACACGATTTTCGAAAAATACCGGATCAGGGACTACATCCTTTCGGTCGGGAGGCTTGAGCCGCGCAAGAATCACGTGAACCTCTTGCGCGCCTATGCGCATCTCAAATCAGAGCAAGGGGAAGTCGGCCCATTGGTCATCGTCGGGCAAAAGGATTTCGGCTACATGGAACTCTTCGAGACGATATCGAAGCTCGATTTGCAGCAGGATGTCAGGATTCTTGAATCGGTCGACGACGAAAATCTGCCGGACATGTACCGGGCGGCGCGTCTCTTCGTCTATCCCTCTTATGCGGAAGGATTCGGCATACCGCCTCTTGAGGCGATGGCGTCCGGGATCCCGGTGGTGGCATCCCATGCCCCGGCCATCAGGGAGGTAACCGGGAATGCCTGCCTGCACGTGGAGCCGGCCTCGGTGGAAGATATTGCCCAGGCCATGCATGCCGTCATTTCCGATCGGTCTCTGGCCGATACACTCTCGATGAAGGGGCGCATGCAGGCTGAAAAATGGACTTGGGAAAAAGCCGCCGAAAAATACCTGGATGCAGTCGGGACGATGGAATAAGGATGCCGAAGATCCGGCGCCGACTCGCCTCGAACATCGAATTGTTGTAATGATTTTGCAGGAAGATGGCAGGGTCGATAATGGGGGAATTCTTTTTGAACAACGCTTCTGCGCAATTGGCGGAGATTGATGCGTCGGGCAAGGCGTTCTGGCCTTCCGTTCTTTTGTTCATCTACATTCTGTTGCCGGACATACTCGCCGCCGGGATCGAAACCTTCTTTTTCCTTTGTCTGCTCCTGTTTGCGGGAATCTGGTGGATTGCATCCCGCGAGAAGCTTCCTTCCGAGATTTCGCGCTTTGCGGGACCGCTTCTTATCGTCGTTCTCATAGGATTGCTGGGCTCGGAAGGACATCGAGGATATGATGTGGCGAAGGATGTCTGGTATGTCACCAATGCTGCGCTCGCCATTATCGTCGGCTATGTGCTGATGAAGAACATGCAGGACATGGGGCGATTTTTCCGGGTGTTCGTGATCGCAGGGACGATCATCGCGATTTTCTATCTGCGCCCCTTCGTGCTCTATCCGGTTCTCTTCAAGATGGACATCGATGAACTCCGACGGCTTTCAGGCGGCGGTCCGATGACACCCTGCATTTCGCTCGGCGTGCTGCTCGTGTCAAGCATGAGCGGAATCAGGCTGTTCAAGGGAAATCCCTGGCTTTTCTCGATTTGCGCGACTTTCTGCTCTCTTGCCGTCCTGCTCTCATTCTCGAGAACCATGCTCGCGGCATTGCTGCTGATCTCCCTTGCCGTTTTCGGATGGATACAGTTCACGAAATTCAGCAGGCTCGCATTCATCGTTGCGGCAGGGATTTCTCTTCTGGCGGTCGGCTTGATGATGCCTGTTTCCGATATCGGCATGCATTCCAGCCTGTTCGACAAGATCCTGTTTTCCCTGCAGGAAATCAGGGTGACGAACTATTACTCCATGGCCAGCATCAACGAGCACTGGCGCGGTTATGAAATGCTGCGCGCGCTTTACACTTACCTTCTGGGCACGCCCTGGCAATACCTGGTCGGAGGCGGCTTCGGAACAAACGTGGATCTGGGGCTTTTCATGGATCTCGGCGGGGAAAGAATCCGCTTTGTTCCGATTCTCCACAACGGCTACATGTACCTGCTGGTCAAGACAGGGTTGGTCGGCTTTTTCCTCTATCTGCTGCTGCTATACAGGGTGACAAGGAGGGGAACGCTGATGAGCCTTTCGAAGCAACGTGAAACGCTATATGTCGGGCGTTTCCTTGTCGGGCTGGGACTCGTGTTTGCCGCGACCACCTTCGTCATCGGCGGCATGTTCAACAAGGCGGGTATGCTGTCCACGCTGATGCTGCTCGGGGCATTGCTGGCCTATGGTTCGAGGCCTGTTTCTTCCGGCGAAGCGAGATGAAATACGTTCTGCTGATGTTGCTGTTATGCGCATCTCAGGCCAGGGCAGGGGATACCCCCCCGAACTGGCCATGGCGGGGAATAACCATCGTCTCCACCGACGGGGACAATGATCCCGTGGAAATCGAAAAGCTCGCAAAACTTCACGTCAATGCGGTGGCATTGGCACTGAATATTCGCAACACTGCCGAGTTCGAAAAAATGATGCCTGAAGATGCCTGGAATGCGAATATTGCCTGGGCGGACAGGATGCTGGATGCATGCAAGCGCCACGGCATCACGGGAATCATCACCTTCTTTCAGGTGCCCTTCGATCCGTCTAAGGGTTACACGGAGATAAGCCCGACTTTCTGGGACAGCGCTTCCAACAGGGAAGAAGCGGTGCAAATTGCAGGGAGATTGGCCCGGCATTTCAAATCCAGGGGAGACGAGCTTGGCGCCTATGAGATTCTGAGCGAACCGGTCGTATACAGGGGAAAGAAGGTTGAAACGCCCGCAAGCTGGCCTGAGCTTCGCGGCAAGATCGTCAGGGAACTCAGGAAATACGATGCCAAACGGTATGTCATCGTGACGCCGGGATTCGGGGGGGAGCCTTCAAGCTACAAGGATTTCAGGCCGCTTCCCTTTTCCAGGCTTATCTACGGCGTCCATTTCTACGAGCCCCATTCTTTTTCGCATCAGGGACTGCCGGGTTTCCGCAGGGGCATGGCTTATCCGGAAGATTTCAGCAAAGAGTGGCTGATCAACACGTTGCATCCGGTGAGCGATTTCAGTAAGAAATATCAGGAACTTGTCTATATCGGTGAATTCAGCGCCATCCGGTGGGCGCCAGGTGCAAACCAGTACATTTCCGATCTGATCGATCTATTCGACGAGAATGGATTCGGCTGGATGTATTTCTGCTACAACAGCTACCATGGCTGGAATCCTTTCTATGACGAGGAATATGTGCCGCAAGGAGAGGCGCCTCAGCCTGGATCGCGAGTCGGATTCGGGTCGAAAAGATGGGCTGTCCTGAAGGAGGCATACGGCAAGAACAAGAAATGAGGCCTCCATTGAATGTTCTGTGCAGGGCTTCTGCAATGAAGTGCTTTAGAGATCCTTTTGCGCTCAGATGAGTTTTCGTAGAAATGCGCTTTATAACCTGGCGGGGACGATTATCCCGATTGCGCTGGGCCTGGCGACGGTACCCGCCTATCTGCATTCGATAGGCGAGGATCGCTATGGAGTGCTCGTCATCGTCTGGCTTTATCTTGGCTACTTCGGTTTTTTCGATCTCGGACTTTCTCGCTCTGCCACCAATTTCATTGCGAGACTCCATGACGCTCCCCCCCCCGGGCGCCAGTCCGTTTTCTGGACGGCCCTGGGGCTGAATGCATTGTTCGGCAGTCTCGGCGGATCAGTGATGTACATGGTTGCACCACTGGTCGTCAGGCATCTCTTGACGATGCCTGAAGCGTTGAAGTCGGAGGTGCTGATCTCGCTGCCCTGGCTCGCGCTGGCCGTCCCTTTGGTTGCGATGAGCGGTGTACTTGTCGGGACCCTGGAGGGGCGTGAACGCTTTGCGACTGTCAATGCAGTACAGGTTGCCGGATCGGGATTGGTCCAGGTTCTCCCCCTTGGAGTATCTTTGCTTTACAGCAAAGGACTCGACTGGCTGATCCCGTCGACCATTCTGGCTCGCGTCGCCACCATGCCAGTCTTGTTTGCCTGTGTTGCAAAAGATTTGCCGCTCGGAAGAAACATAAGGTTCGAGCTTCAGCTGATCAGGCCGCTGCTGGGTTATGGCGGATGGGTTGCGATCACTTTTCTGATCATTCCTATACTGGAAACGATCGACAAGGCGATCATAGGTGCAGTGCTTGGCATGCGCGCCGTCAGCTATTACGCCATCCCGTTCAATCTCGTGGACAGGTTTCGCATCATCCCCAGAGCATTCATGCGCAGTCTTTTTCCGCTTTTTTCCAGGGTTGGCGAAGAAGAAGCGAAGGAAGTCGCTTCGCGCACGACAGGAATTCTTGCTGCAACGCTCACCCCGATGATCGTGGCCGGCATTTTCCTGATGAGGCCTTTCCTGACGATATGGTTGGGCGGGGATTTGTCCCTCCATGCTGCGCCCCTTGGTGAAACGCTTCTCGTCGGAATATGGATGAACAGTCTGGCCCACATACCCTTTGCGCTTGTCGAGGGAAGGGGGCGTCCTGATCTCCTGACGAAACTCAATCTGCTCATGCTCCCGTTGTATCTGGGGATGTTCTGGGCTGGCGCAAGATGGTATGGACTCGAAGGGGTTGCAATGGCATGGTCGCTTCGCGTCTGCCTGGATTCGACCATCCTGTTGGGAATTTCCGGCTTGTTGGGGCGATGCTGGGTTCTCGTCCGGCCTGGCGCATTGCTCGTTGCGTCATCTTGGATTGCAGCAAGGTTTCATCCAGCTTCCATTTTGCCGGGAATCGCCCTGATTTCACTGTCAATCGCATGGGCCTGGTCGATTGAACCGCGGATCAGGCGAGCATTGTCAAACCTTTCATCACGCCTGATCAGGGGTACCCTGTTCAATTTTAGAAAAACATGAAGGCATCTGTCGCCATGGCCTCCTATAACGGAGCAAGGCATCTTCGGGAACAGCTCGAAAGCATAGCAAGCCAGACCTGTTTGCCTGATGAACTCGTGGTCTGTGACGACTGCTCTATGGACGAAACACTGGATATCCTCGAGAGCTTCAGCAAAAACGCATTGTTTCCGGTAAGAATTCATCAGAATCCGGAAAATCTCGGGTATGCGCAGAATTTTGCCAAGGCGATAAGGCTTTGCCAGGGCGACATTGTCTTTTTCTGCGACCAGGACGATATCTGGTTCCCGGGAAAAATTGAAAAGATATTGGAGGTTTTTTCAGGAAACCATGATGTCGGCTATGTTTTCTCGGATGCAACCCTGGTGGACGATGAACTCGTGCCCTTCGGCAGCCTTTGGGCGCATATCGGATTTTCCGGCGCCAGGTATGGAAGTTATGTCAATGGAAATCAGCTAGATGCGATTCTTGGCGGCGGTCCTTTCGTTTACGGCAATGCGATGGCGTTCAGGTCATGCTTTCGCGACCTGATTCTTCCCATTTTGAGTACTCCGGAAATCACGCATGACTCCTGGGTAAGCATTCTGCTTTCTGCCGTTGGCAATCGCGGCATCGCTTTCCCAGAGGAATTGCTGGCATATCGTCAGCATGTGAGACAAGCGGTGGGTGCCGGCAGAAAGAATACAATCCGGGAGAAATGGCGCCGCGCAAAACAGGACAGGCGCAGCGTCTTTCTGGGGAAAGCGACCGGATTGCGCTCATTGAGCGACAGAATCAGAGCCTTGCCTGGCATCGATGTCTTTCAGCTCGATCAGTGCATCGCGCACATGGAGGCGCGCGCATCATTGCAGGCCCTGGCAAGCTGGAGAAGGCTGCCGATCATATTCGCCGAGCTGAATTCTGGGCGCTATTCCCGGTTTTCCAGTTCGTGGAAAAGCGCATTCAAGGATTTGCTCTTTACCTGACCTGCCGAAAGTGCTGGCGGGAAATTCATCAAATTTTCACAAGCGGCCTTCATAATTTCAGCTTTCGCCTGCCGGGTGGCGGATATTTTAATGGAATCAGCCAATGACAAGCCCGCTTGTCAGGATACTGCGAAACTACAGCCTTGAAATAGAGGCCCTGAGCCTGCCATTCGACGTTCTGCTGATATGGATCAGTCTCGATTTTGCCAGGTGGCTTTTCGACGTCGGATACGATTCAACTTACGGACTGGCCTCGATCGTTGCGACTACCGCCTTTTTCTTGATAGGGCTTAGCCAATCGATTTACGCTTCCTGGCGACTGGCTTCTTTCAAGAGAATGAGTCTGAGGGTGTTGCTGATCTGGATAGCGATCGTCGTCCTTCTCATCAGCCTTGCCTTCTTCACGAGAACCTCGGATGGGTTTTCACGCATGGTCATGCTGACCTGGTTCTTCGTGACGCCGTTCATGCTGATTTCGGAAAGGCTGTTTCTTCAGGCGATCATCCGCCATTTCAGGAGCCAGGGAAGGAATACCCAGACCGTGGCGATAGCAGGCGCATGCCAGACTGCCCTCAAGATCATGGAAGGGGTTTCCGCGGCAGACTGGATGGGGCTCAACCTGGTCGGCATCTATGACGACAGGAAAATGCCGAGAGCGCCGCTTTCATTCGATGGCAGACCGATAGAAATCAGGGGAAGCCTGAATGATCTTGTCGAGGAAGCAAGGGCGGGCAGGATAGAGCATGTCTATATCGCCTTGCCGATGAGCGCCGAAAGAAGGATAGTCGATCTCATCAATGCATTGTCGGACACGACCGCTTCCTTCTTCGTCGTTCCCGATCTCTTCGTTTTCAACCTGATGCATGCCAGATGGATAAACATGTACGGCATCCCCATGGTGAGCATCTTCGAGACGCCATTCTACGATGTGGATGGATGGTTCAAGCGGATCGAGGATATCGTGCTCGGCACGATGATATTGATGCTCATCCTGATTCCCATGATCCTGATTTCGATAGGGGTCAAGCTCTCCTCGCCGGGTCCGGTCATTTTCAGGCAGCGCCGCTACGGCCTGAACGGAAAGGTCGTCGAGGTATGGAAATTCAGGAGCATGAAGGTCTGCGAGGACGGCCAGAATGTCCAGCAGGCGACGAGGAACGATTCCAGAATCACGAAATTCGGCGCATTCCTGAGGAAAACCTCTCTCGACGAATTGCCCCAGTTCATCAATGTGCTCCAGGGGCACATGTCCATCGTCGGGCCGAGGCCGCATGCGGTCTCCCACAATGAGCTCTATCGCAAGCTGATCCACGGCTACATGCTGAGGCACAAGGTGAAGCCAGGCATCACCGGCTGGGCTCAGATCAACGGATGGCGTGGCGAGACAGATACCCTGGAAAAAATGTCGGGAAGGATAGAATGCGACCTCTACTATATCCAGAACTGGTCGCTATGGCTGGATCTCAAGATCATCCTGCTGACCCTTTTCAGGGGATTTGTCGGGAAATACGCTTATTGAGCCGCCAAAGGTCATGAAACTTGCAATTCTCGGTGCAAGGGGCATCCCGGCGCGCTACGGCGGTTTCGAGACCTTCGCGGAAAGGCTTGCTACCGGTTTAACGAGGCGGGGAATCGAAGTCACGGTATATTGCGAGGATATCCCTGAAAGACTCTCCTCCTATGAAGGCGTCCGGCTCGAATACCGGAAGGTTCCGAAGCTCGGACCCCTGTCCACCATCCTGTTCGACGTCAGATGCCTCTGGCACGCGAGGAGAAGATACGACGTCGTCTACATGCTGGGCTATGGTGCTGCGTTTTTCTGTTTCCTCCCCAGAATCTGGAAAAAAAAGGTCTGGATCAACATGGATGGAATCGAGTGGGCGAGATCGAAATGGAATTGGCCTGCAAGATTCTGGCTGAAGGCAATGGAGGGGGTTGCGATTCAGATCCCCGACAGGGTGATCGCCGATGCCGAAGAAATCGGCATCTTCCTCAAGGCGCGCTACAGGAAGACCTCTCCCATATCCGTCATACCGTATGGAGCAGATGTCACTGAAACGGCGCCGGATTCACGGCTTCTCGAAAAGTGGAAGCTGTCGCCTGACGATTACTGCCTGGTCGTCTGCAGGCTCGAGCCGGAAAATCATGTCCTGGAGATACTGAAGGGATATGAACAGTCCGCAGCCGATTTGCCACTGGTCGTTGTCGGGGACCATGAAATCGATACTTCCTATGTGAGAAGGCTGAAAATGGTAAAAGACGGCCGAATCAAGCTGATTGGAACGGTATATGATCAGGAAAAACTGAATGCGCTGAGGTACCATTGCAGGGTCTATTTCCATGGACATTCTGTAGGCGGAACCAATCCTTCTCTTCTCGAGGCGATGGGCTGCGGCAATATGGTGATTGCGCATGACAATCGGTTCAGCCGGGAAGTGCTTGGAGAAAGCGGTTTCTATTTCGGAACGGAAGCGGATATCCCTGCTCTTCTCAATGAAGCGCTTTCATGCAACAGGCGTCAATCCATTTCGATTGCAGCCATGGACAGGATCAGACAGCGTTATTCCTGGGAGGGGGTGATGGATTCCTATTGCAGCCTGTTGAAGGAACGCTGAGTCCCATTCTTGTCCGGGAAGGAATGTCGAATCCCGTCTTTTGAACGCAGGATCAGCCATCCCGGACTGCCGAATCTGGCTATTCGCCGGTAAAGCCAGGTGTAGATGATGACGAAAATGGCGATGCAGCAGGCCAGCGCCAGATCGTCTCGCCAGAAAACCACTGCAGGCACGATGGCGATCAGGGCGAGCACCCAAAGGTAGGGCGAGGTCAGCGAGTTTCTTTGAATGAGATCTTCCGGTGCAGTTGAACCGATCTTCCAGCGGACCAGCCGCCTGTAGATCAGGTGATGGAGATGCATGGCGTCCGGCGAATCCATGGCGGTCTTCTTCAGAAACAGCCTTCGATACATGGAGAATATCATTTCCCAGACGGGATAGGCGACCACCAGCAGGGGGAAGAGCGGCGAGACATCGGGATTTCTGGCAACGAGCAGCACGGAAATCTGTGCGATCAAAAAACCCAGGAAATAGGCGCCTCCGTCTCCTGCGAAAATCAGCCCCTTCGGATAGTTCCAGGCAAGATAGCCCAGCGTCGAGCCGATTGCGGCCAGGCACAATGTCAGAAGAAAGTTGTCTGCGACATTGTGGGAGACGTAGGCGAGCGCCGAAAAGATCATGACGGAAACCATGCCGCAAAGGCCGTTGTATCCATCCACTATGTTGATCGCATTGATGACGCCGCTGACCGCGAGGAAGGTCAGGAAAAGAGAGACGGCCGGATAGACTTCCAATATCTCGTCCAGGACGGGAACGTTCAGCCTGATCGCTCTGCTTCCGAGAAGATAAACGCCGAGACCCGTGGTGATGAAAGAAAGCGTGAGGCGCGTCAAGGGGCCGATAAGCTTGGTGATGTCTTCCAGCATGCCGCCGACAAATATCGGGAGCGAACAGATAAACAGGAAAATCGCGCCCACGATCCCGGCATGCCACAAGCCGAATCCGAGAGAACAGAAGAAACCGAGGAAAATGGCCAATCCGCCGATGCGCGGAACGGCATGACTGTGGAATTTTTGCGGCCTCCCGTCGAGATCGTCATAGGTGTATTTGCCGTGGACATGCTTGAGCAGCATCAGGAGCCAGACGGCGCCCACGGAAACCAGGCAGCTCGCGATGCCGGTTTCGAGGATGCGCACCATGTCGAGGATAGCATCCGAACTAGAAGTCGCCATTCAGCAAAAGCCGGGCCGAGACGCTAACCATGGTATCGTCATAGGTGAAGAAGCTGTTGTTGGATCTTCTGTTTGTCTGCCCCAGGGAAGAGGAAAGCGAAAGGTTTTTCGTCGGCACCCAGTCCAACTGGAGGTTCAGGGATCGTGTCGTGTCGTGCTGCTGGGGGCCTGGATTGGGGACGACGGAACCCTTGAAGTCTTCGATGCCATAGTCCGCCATCATGCGCATCGATATCTTGGAGGTGATGGCCCAGATAGGCTGTACTGACAGATCATTCTGGACAAGATAGTTGCTGTTCAGGACGAAGACGGTATTGCCATTCGCGTCGAAATAAAGGGTGTTTGTCGCAAAATAGGGAGAGATCACCCTGTTCATCTTGAAGTTCACTGAACTCTTGTCGCTGATCGAGTATTCGTAGCCTATCGTTCCCGAGAGGCCCGAAATGTTTCTCTGGGAAAAGTGGTCGTGCAGGCGCTTCATGTATGTCAGGTTCCCGGAAAATGCAGATCTTCCCGTGGGCGCCCAGGTGAAATCCAGTTCCGCCTCCCGCTGGCTGAAGCTGTTGTCTATCAGATCGACATAATCGAGCGGCTGCCCCGGATAGGAGCCGCGCAGGTCGTTGAGCTTGAAAGTGATCGAATTGCCGGGGCTCGATTCGTATTTCAGTCCGACATTGGCGCCGGTCGTTTTCGAACTGATATAAAGCGTGGATTGCGCGCTGTTGTTGGATGAGGATTCGGAAACGCCGAAGAGCGCATGCCAGCGGGATGCCAGCCACCAGTCCCCATCGAGATTGATGTTGTCGGTCGTGTTGAGATTTCGGACATAGCTCTGGACGTAGGCAAAATTATTGAGCGTCTGCGACCTCGATAAGCTCAGCCCGCCTGAAAGCCTCGGGGTGAACGTCCATCCCCACGAGCCGTTGAAATAGGTGCTGTTGTAGTTGAGGAAGCTGAATTTGCTGTAGCGGTTGTTCGTGATGCTCGCCTGAAGCTTGAGGCTCTGCATGCTGTAGGTCTTGTCGAAACCGACACCCAGCGTCGTTCCCGTAATGGTGTCGGATTTGTCCGGGGTTCCCAAAAACGCAGCGGGATTGGCGTTTCCAGCGAGGCGGAAAAGGTTGCTGTCCTGGGTCAATGACGCCGATGCGGTGAGCGTGACGACATCGTTCTTTCCGCCGTAAACCGCAGCAATCGGGTCGCCGGCAGCGTCCGAGAATCCGGAGGATGCCAAGGCGCTGCATGAAAAAAGAAAAAGGCAAACGCCCAGAATTCTGGAATGAAGCCCGATGCTGGCCTTCGTCGAATGGTGCCGGATAAGGTCTGTTGATGTCATTGCTCGATTCGGAAAGGTATTTTTTGGGAGCACCTTTCCGTTGTATGGAAAAGCAAAGTGAATTCCCCTCGAACGAAATGATAATCTTGATTTCTTTCAGGAATATGAATTCCGGGCGGGAATGGCTGGGGACTTCCGGAACAGGAAAGCCTCCCCGGCGAAGGGAAGGCTCGATGGAATAATGCCCTTTACTTCGCCCTGATGCGTTTCACAAGCCCGATGAAGCCGAACCCTGCAAGCATGAGTTCGAATTCGCCGGGCTCTGGAATCGCAGCGATGACTTGCGGACTCGTCACCGTATTCAGGGTGATATTCCCTGCGAAGGTGCCCCCTGACGAATTGCTGCTTCCCGATACATGCAGTGCATAGTTGCCTGTATTCAGGCCGCTGAAGGATGCATAGGCCAGCGACGGCACGGAGGAGAAGATGGTTCCTTGAACAGGGGTAAAGGCGTTCGATCCCAGCTTCTCCAGCTGGAAATTCGTGAATTGCAGGTTCGAGATCCCATTGGTGAAGCTCGAAATTGCGTCTGCCGAGCCTGAAGCAGAGGAGGTGAGATCGAATGTGAAATAGTCGTCAAAGAGGGAATTCGAGGCGATGGTGTCCGAGAACGTGGCGGCGAAGCTTCCCCCGGCATTGCTGAATATCAGCGGAATGGTGGCGGCAGAAGCTGTCCCGCTCCCGAGACAGAAAGCCACGGCGGTCAGGGTCTTTTGAAATAGGTTCATGTCGTTTCCTTGGTTTATATGGAAAGGCTGCGACTCAACATGTTCGCAGTGTTTGCCCGCGATTCTATCCGGGGGCGCCATGGCCGGATATAGTCCGTTCGGTCCTTTTTTGTTAAATTATCGTGACAATTCGGCCTTTGCTTCCGCATATTCGACGAACTGCCTGGGGCAGGTTCTGATCGCTGCCCGAAAGCCTTCCCGCGCATTCTTTTTGCTTCCTCTGAGCAATTCGAACTCGCCTGTGTAGAAATTCGCTTCGCAGCGCTGCCCGTTTCCCTGTGAAATCGCCAGAAGCGCTCGAGGCGTGATATGACCGGAAAAAAGGTCCTGAAGGTGCATCACCCATCCGCCTGAATCGCTTCCTTCCATTTTCGGAGATTCGCCATGCCTCGATCTTGCCAGATAAAGCCAGATTCCTGCATAGCCGTCCCGGGAAAGCTGAACTGCCTGGGAGAAGTCTTCGGCTGCCTTCCCGAATTTTCCCTGATTGAAAAGGACATGGCCCCTGTTGCTGTAGGCAATGGCGAAGTCCGGGTTGATGCTGACGGCCCTGTCGAAATCCCTGAGCGCTTCCTTTTCGCGGCCTTCGAGATACTTGACGAATCCCCTGTTGTTGTGGGCATCGGCATTGCTCCTGTCGATGCCGATCGCCTCATCGAAATCGAGCAGGGCTTTCTTGTAATCGCCCAATTCAGTCAGGGATTTCCCTCGGCCGTTGTAGGCCGCGCCATAATCAGGGTTGATGCTGATGGCCGAATCGAAGTCGGCGATGGCGTTCCTGTCGTCGCCATGATGCTGTTTCAGGGAACCGCGGTTGAAGAAGGCCACGGCGTATTTAGGATCGAGGCGGATGGCCATGTCGTAGTCACGTATGGCTTTT
>JAJZTQ010000030.1:0-4573 GCA_021848825.1 Pseudomonadota bacterium | reverse complement strand
CTTCCGGGTTCCTGAATCAGGCGCCAGAGCCATTCCATGCCGATCTTCTGTATCCATACCGGTGCGCGTCTGACCGTGCCTGCAGCGAAATCGAATGCCGCCCCGACGCCCAGGATGGGACCCACATCGAGACTTTCCATGTACTTTGCCGCCCATTTTTCCTGTTTGGGCGACCCCACCCCGACGAAAAGTATTTCCGCTCCGGATTCGTTGATCATTCTCACGATCCTTCTGGATTCCAGTTCGTCCTGCTCGAAACCGAAGGGCGGGCTATAGGTTCCTGCCACATGAAGCGAAGGATTTTGCTGAATCAGCCGAGCGGAAGCCTGTTCGGCAACGCCGGGCAATCCGCCGAGAAGGAAGAGCTTCGAGCCATTCATTGCCGCCAGTTTTGCGATTGCAGGCAGAAGATCCGAGCCGCACACTCTTTCGGGAAGCCCTTTTCCCCTGAAAAGCCGGCTGAACCATACGAGCGGCATGCCGTCAGCGAAACGGAACATGGCGAGGCGGTAAAGCTCGAACATTTCATTGTCTCTCTGCATGCTCACTACATGATCGACATTGGGCGTCACCACCAGCCCCTTCTTTTTCAATAGGGCGGCGTCAATGATCAATTTTGCCGCCCGTTCCAGGGTGCATGCGCAGTAATCAAGGCCGAACATGCTGACAATCGGTTCTTTGGAGCCCATCAGCTTCTCCTCGTCTTGACCCAGTCTCTTTCTCTCGAAAATACGTAGGCCAGATATACAGAAATCTTGGAAATCATGTAAACAGGGATGAGAAAGCCATCTTTGACGCCTATCGTGCCTCGGCCGAATCGATACCATGCAGCGAACAGCGCAAAGGAAAAAAGGAAAAATCCAGCTGACATCGTTTCGAACGGAAGGGGATGACCCAGCAGGGCATAAATGCCGGTCGCGCCGAGACCTGCAAGCATCAGCATGGCCTGCAGCGCAAGCGGCGGCACCATCATGTCGAATGCGAAAAGGATGCCCTTCAAGTCTCCCTGCTTAAGCGCCATTTTCAAGAGCGACGGGAAATAATTCAGGATCATGCCGATATGACCATGTTCCCAGCGCCTGCGCTGGGTCAGGGCGTCACGGTCGGATGAAGGAAAGAGGCTCGTCACCAGAGCATCAGGGCAGAAAACAGGAGGATGTCCGTTCGCCACGAGTTCACTCCCGAGCAGCATGTCTTCGACCAGCGCCCCTGTCGCGAGATCCATGCTGCTGATGATGCGCCAGGGAAAGGCCATGCCAGTCCCCGTGAGCTGACAGGCAATGCCCATTCTGTGCATTGCGAGCGCCCTGACATGGTTCTTGATCAGCCAGGCGAATGCTGCAATCTTGCGCTGCCCGGACTTTCCCGCGAGCATCAGATAGAGCGCCTGAACCGGCCTGTCCAGGCCATATGCGGTTCTTGCAAGGGTATTCAGGGCGCCGTCAGCCACGTGGCAATCGGCGTCGACGATGATCATGATTTCCGGCGGATGCTGCCTCAATGCCGCCATTCCGAAGGCGAGCGCATAGCCTTTTCCCCTGAGTTGCTCGTCCTTTCTTTCGATGACCTCGGCCCCGCATGATTTTGCGATTTGCGCGGTTTCGTCGCTGCAGTTGTCGGCGACCACCAGTATCCGGTCGCCCATGGTCAATTGCTTCATGACCGAATCCAATGTGGCTTCGATGACCGCTGATTCGTTGTGTGCCGGGATCAGGACTGCGATCGGGGGCCGCAGGGCGTCTATGCGGTTCCTTTCCGAAATCGGCAGGCAGGCGATGAGGCATTCCACCGTCACGATCATCGACGGAAAAATCAGCAGAATCGCCGGGAGCCAAGGAAGAAAGTCGATCATTTCAGCAGGTTCCGGCAAGGCGAGCGAAAAGATGCCTGAGCGTCGAGCATTCGCTGCGTATGTCATGCCGGGAAGAGACCTGACCGTAGGCATTTTCCGCCATTTCTTCCAGCACTTCGGATGAAGTCTTGAGGACTTCCTCAAGGGCATTTCGGATCGCTTCGGCAGACCCGGCTGGCACCAGCCAGCCTGATATTCCATCCTCGACGAGCTCGGGAATGCCCGCGATATGGGTGGTGACGACAGGGCGTCTGAGTGCGCAGGCTTCCATCAGCACGACCGGCAAGCCTTCCGCGAAGCTCGGCAAGACGAGCGCGCGGCTCGACCGTATTTCGTCCAGAACCTGGCTCCCCGAAATCCAGCCCGTGATTCTGACATTTTCCGCAAGGCCGAGACGATTGACCAATCCCTCTATTTCGGAACGCATCGGGCCGTCTCCTGCCAGGACGAGGTCGATCATTTCTCCGTCGTTCTTCAGCATGTTTATCGCCTCCACGAGGAGCAGCTGTCCTTTCTGTTCGCAAAGGCGGCCGACGCAGACGATCCTGCGATTGTCAGGTACCGCTGTCTTGGGAGATTCGAGAAACTGCGCATCGAGACCGCAGCGCACCACTTTGATCTTCGGCCAGTCCTCGAAGCGGCTCCAGCGGAATAGCTGGCTTCTGCCGAAAGAGCTGATCCCCACCACGAAACTGGCATGTCTGATCTTTTGATCAAGGGAAAGCGCTTCCGGTTTGTCGAATTCCTCGGGACCATGCACCGTGAAGCTGTAGGAAATGCCGCAGAGCTTGTGGGCGAGCAGGGCAACCGCAGCCGGGTTGGTGCCGAAATGCGCATGGATATGCCTTATACCCTTCTCTTTCAGTAGATTGACCAGGACGCAGGCCTCGATCAGATAGACGAGATGCCTCGTCAGACCGCTTCTCGATCGCATGCCCATTCTTGCAGCGCAAAGCGAGGCATTGAGCCATGCAAGCGGCGACTTGATGATCGTCAGCAGAAGCATCGAAATGATCCGAGCCCTGCCCACTTCGGCGAGATAGATGGTTTTCGCCAGCTCCTCCCTGTCCCTTTCGTCGACGATATCCGTCCTTTCCCGGCTGATGGAAAATCTGGAGATTTCCATTCCCTGGGTCTCCAGCTCGACGATCTCCCTTCTGATGAAGCTGTGGCTGACTTTCGGGTACTGGTTGACGAAATAGGCTATCTGCATCTCGAATCCTAAAAATCCTATTTTTCAGGTTTTATGTTGCAGCAGTTCGTTGTCCTGCTCATTTGTATTCGATGAGCCCGGATGCCTTTCCGGAAAGGGAATTCAGCATGAATTTCATCTGCCCGAGCATCTGCGGAAATTTCGACAGGACGCAGAAGACGGCATAGAGGGTACGTTCGCGCGCTTTTCTTTCGGGATGGGCATTGCGACGGATTCTCGCCATCTGGAGCGGATAGGCGAGAATCAGGAAGATCGTGAATGGCTTGAAGAGCGCGACTATCATGATGGAGGGAAGGGCGAGTCCCCAGAGCCAGTTGCTTCTTGTTTCCTTCACCCAGTGTTTTTCAGACGAATCGCCGTGAACTTTCGCGCCTTCCGCATAGGCATGCCCCGCGCGAAGCGCTCTTTTCCACCACTGGGAAAACAAGAGCATGTTGGCGTCATGCCAGGCCATGTCATGGTCGATTCGTCTCACAGAACAGCCTTCCCGCCTGACCCGGAGGCAGAGTTCCGGTTCTTCCCCTGCGATGAGGGACTCCCTGAATCCGTTCAGTTTTTCGAAAAGATCGGACCTGATCATGAAAATCCCGCCGCATTCGTCGACGATTCCGGAGACGCCATCCCATTCGATATCGCAGAGCATGTTGTAGACGGATCGCTCCGGATGCCTTTCCTTCAGCCTCCCGCAGACAATGCCCGCCTCAGGATAGGTTTCCATGGCATGCACGGCCTTGTCTATCCAGCCGTCCATGAATTCGCAATCGCCATCCAGGAACTGCACGAATGCGGTTTCCGGGAAAAGGCTCCTGAGCTTCCTGAAGCCTGCATTCCTGGCCCTTGCCGCCGTGAAAGGCCGCTTCATGTCCAGTTCGACAACGACTGCATTCCGTATTTTGGCTTCCGCGATGCTGTTGTCGGAAGAGCCGGAATCGACGTAGACCACCTTGCTGCAGAATCTGGCCGCCGAATCCAGTGCGCGGATGAGCCTTTCTCCTTCGTTTCTTCCGATGATGACGATGCCGGTTTCCAGGTTCATGGCAGCATGCTCGATTTCTTTTCCGGGCAGGAGAAATTGAGCCAGATATCGATCGCCCGATTTTCCGGGCTCCTGATCGTCAAGCCCTGCACCCATTTCCGGAAATAGGCGATGGACAGGCCGAGCATGCAGCTGAGGTTCGCTGCCAGAAGCCCCTTTTGTCCGTAGAGGCTATAGAAATACCGGGTTCTCGCTTCGTAGTAGTATTTTGGCAGGCGCTTTCTGGCGCGCACCTGCTCTTCGAAACTGGAACTTCCGCCGTGGAAGTGGACTATTTCTGCTTCCGGATTGTGAACGATGGTCCAGCCCGCCTTGCGCATCCTGTGGCAGAATTCCACGTCTTCGAAATACATGAAGAATTTGTCGTCGAGCAGGCCTGTCTTTGCGAAGACTTCACTTCGTATCAGGACGCATGCAAAGCTTGTCCATTCAGGCTCCATCATGCCTTCAGGAAAAGGCAGCCCGACCACGT
>JAJZTQ010000029.1 GCA_021848825.1 Pseudomonadota bacterium | reverse complement strand
TGGTCTATGCGTGCGTACCTCAAGGGCACGCACCAGAACACCAAGCGCCCACATCTATCGACTGTATATTTTTAAAGAACATTCCCGCTGCAACATTTCTGCAATGTCGCCAGCAGAGAAGCGGAATCTTACAGCTTTTTAATTCATCCCGCAACCCCCTCTTTCCTTCAAGAAACATTTCCGGAAGAGGAAAGCCGCGAATTCTATACACTTCCTGCGAAGCTTGCAAGGGGGGTCAGGAAAGCATTTCCCTGTATCTGGAAACGGTTTCCATGATGATGTGCCTCAGACCATCCTGGCCCGATTCTCAATATCCATGATAGTCCATCTGGGGGGTTGGCGTGAACGGCATGACCGTTTTCCTGGCGAAACCGATCAGGGTATAAGCCGGGTGTCTTCGGCGAGCCCTCTTGCGAGATTGGTCGGGGCGAGAGGATAGTCATCTGTTCGATTCCCGCTGTGGACGCCTTCTGCACCATCTCGTGAAGGGGAGGGCGCCGACGCTGTACAAGGGGAGTATTCTTCTGACCTTCCCCCATGCCGGGACATACTGCTCGAGATTCAGGTCGGAAGTCAACCTACCACCGGGATACGATGCGCCCGATTCTTGCACTGTATTGGCCGCTCGAAGAGGCGTGTCCTTCGCATTTCAGTTAATCATTTGGTGGAAGTGACGGTGAGGCATTTCTGGAGCCCTGTCAGGACATTCGATGAATTCGCCTCTTTTACGCAGATCCGGTGTTTCCCCATCCCGAGAAGAGGAAGCCGGTAGCTTCCCCTCCATTCGCGGACAATGACAGGTTCCTGGTCGTCGACATAAATGACGAGATGATTGCCCCTGGTGCTGGGATGGAAGTCATAGGCGAGCATGTTCCTGGCTTCCCCATCGATATAGACGCCGTCCTTCGGGCTCGTGATCTGGGCCGAGCCCACCGAAAGAAGATGGGGATGCCCGGGAAAATAGCCGATTGCATAGGCTATGGATGCCATGAAGAGCAATGCGAGAAGCAGCGTCTTGATTTCCATTCATCCTCCCATTGGGGCGTGTTAACTCTATTTTCGCATCTGCGTTGGCACTAGAAGGCCGTGGATGCCAGGCGCAAGGCGCAGCGAATGGTTATTCCATTCGCAAGTCTTGCAACACCGTAGACGCGGCCTTCCAGTGCCAACCCTCAATAATCTTTTTTACAAGCGGTACGGGACGGGGTGATTTGGGCGCTCTCCTTTGTGGCAAGCCACTAGTAGGGACTGGCATTACTGCGCGGCTTGCTTCGCGGATGTGCTCCCCCCAAATCACCGCCGTCGCAAATGTGAAAATAGAGTTAACACGCCCTAGTAGCCGATCGCGATGCCCTCCCTTCTCGGATCGGCCGCCCCTTCCCATCCGACGGACATGCTCTCTATGCCGTGAACACCGCTGTTGAGCTCCCTTGTCATGACAGGATGGCCCATCCTTTCCAGAGCAGGCTGCAGCAGAACCACCGGCGTATCGCTCTCCAGGAGAAGCGGCCCACCTATGCTTCCGAAATTGGGAAGGGCGATGGAATCAGCCATGCTCATGTGCCAGTAGAGCAGCGCAACAAGGGTTTTGGCCACGATGTCGATGATGAAGGGACCGCCCGGTGAACCAAGGACAGCATAAAGCCTGCCCTTCTCATCGAATACGAAGGTCGGAGACATCGAGCTCCGGGGGCGCTTTCCTGCCTCGACCCTGTTCGCCACCGGCATGCCATCCTTTTCGGGAAGGAAGGAGAAATCGGTCAGTTCGTTGTTGAGAAGAAATCCGTCCACCATCACCCTGCTTCCGAATCCGTCCTCGATGGAAGTCGTCATCGAAACTGCATTCCCGTCCCTGTCCACGATGGAAAGATGGCTGGTCGAATGGAATTCCATCGCTCGAGCACCTGAGGTCTTTACGGTTTCGGACCCCGGCGGATTTCCCGGCATGACCCTCTCCATCGCTGCATGCCTGTCTATCAGCATGGCACGGCTCTTGACGTAGGCAGGATCGAGCAGGCCGCTGAGCGGAATGGGCGAAAAATCGGGGTCGGCCAGATATCTGTCCCTGTCAGCGAATGCAAGCCTTTCCGCTTCACTGACGATATGAACCGATTCGGCGGATTCCGGTTTTTCCCCCAGGTCGAAATTCGAGATGATGCCCATGATCTGGAGAACCGTCTCCCCGCCCGAACTGGGGGGAGGTATGCCGCATATTTTGTAGTTCCTGTAATTTCCGCACAATGGCCTTCTCTCCATCGCACGATAGCCTTCCAGATCGGAGAGCGTCATGTATCCGGGATTTTTTTTCCGATTCCTCACCGCATTCACGATGTCGTCGGCGATGCTTCCCCTGTAGAAGGCATCGGCGCCGTTCTCGGCGATCCCCCGGAAGACACGGGCAAGATCGGGATTCTTCAGGATCTCTCCTGCCTTTTTCGCCTTTCCGTCTTGACGATAAAAGTAAGCATTCGCTTTTGCATCGAGCCTCAGAAATTTGTCCTTTTCAAGGAGCATGTGAAGCCTCGGAGAAACCCGGAAGCCCTTTTCGCACAGATCGATGGCAGGCATGAAAAGTGCCGCCCAGGGAAGCCTGCCGTATTTCTTGTGCGCAGCTTCAAGCATGCGCAATGTGCCGGGAACGCCTACCGATTTTCCGCCTATGACTGCATCGTAGAACTTCAGCGGCGCCCCTTTCGAGTCCAGGAAAAGAGAAGGATTGTCTGCAGCAGGCGCCGTTTCCCTGCCGTCGAATGCAACAATGTTTCCTGTTTCCCCGGAATAATAAAGCAGGAATGCGCCTCCCCCTATGCCCGAGGATTGCGGTTCGACGAGATTCAGAACCATCTGGGCTGCGATCGCCGCATCGACTGCATTGCCGCCCTTCTGCAGCATCGTCATCGCAGCCCTTGCTGCATAGGGATTCGCTGCGGCAACCATGCCATGCTTGCCCTGCGCATGCGCGAGCTTCGCCAGACCAGTCGAGGGTTCAGGCGCGACATAACTTTCCGCCCTCGCCATCGTTGCAAAAAGGAAAATCAGCATCACCCTGAAATACATGTTCATCCAGGCCGTCAAAAAGCTCAGCATAGCACGTGGCTGCGCAGACGACCCAATCCCTTTTTTGGAGTAGAATCAGTTCATGCAGAGGACAAACGGCTTCAGGTGAACAACTTCAGGCTCCATTTCGAGCAGCTCAAGGCCAGCGGGGACCTCCCCTCCCCGAGCGGCGTAGCGCTGTCCCTTCTGAAACTGACTAGAAAGCCCGATGTCTCCCTGTCGGAAATAGCGCATGCCGTTCAGGCCGACCCTTCATTGAGCGGGAAGCTCGTCAAGTTCGCGAATCTGCTGAAGGCAGGCTCCCGCTCCATCGCCTCGGTTTCAGCTGCGCTCAACCTGCTCGGCATGAATTCCGCCAGGCAGCTCGCGATCAGCTTTTCCATCCTTGCGAGCAACCGGCGAAACCGCTGCAAGAATTTCGACTATGCGAAATTCTGGTCGGCATCGCTCGCAAGAGCCATCATAGCCCAGAAGCTTTGCGAGCGAGAAAAGGTGGCCCAGCCTGAAGAATGCTTCGTCGGCGCGCTTCTCGCCGACATCGGCTCTCTTGCCCTTGCCAGCCTCTACCCCGAAGCCTATTCGGAAATCCTTTCACATGAACTTTCCCCCGAGGCGCTTCTGGAATCGGAAAAATCCGCATTCGAAACAGACCATGTCGAACTGACTGCAGCCATGCTGGAAGACTGGATGCTCCCTCCGCTTTTCGTCAGCGCAGCGTGCGGATCGCCGCAGAAAGGGGACTTCGCTGAAGGATCGAGGGGACAGCAGCTCGCGGACATTTGGCATTTTTCGGATCTCCTTTCAAGGAATTTCGTATCGGGGGAGAAGTCGATTGTAAGGAACATGCCGGAATTCAAGGAAATGGCTGCGGAACATGAGCTCGATCCGGAAGACCTCGCCGTATTCAGCAACGAAGCCATCGAAAGCTGGCGAAAATGGTGCGAAATATTCGAAGTCCCGAGCCTCAAACTGCCGGACTTCGAGGACATGATGGCAGCCCTGCCGGACGAACAGGCCGGAACTGAGGAACATGCCTTCAAACTCAAGGTGCTGGTTGCCGGGGAAGACATGACCGGACTCGGGACAATGCGCAGTGAAATAATGGCGCTCGGCCACAAGGTCGACATCGCCACAAACCCCCAGGATGTCCTGCAGTGCATGCTCGAGCTGAACCCCCAGGTTATTTTATGCGTTTTCGAACATGATACAGGGGATCTCGCGGCGTCGATTCGCAAGCTTCCCGCCGGGAAATTCGTCTATCTGATCGTCGTCGCGGACAGTGAGGAAGGCCTCGTTTCAGCCTTCTCTTCAGGCGCGGATGCGGTCATGAAGAAGCCTTTCAGCGAAAGGGAGCTCGCTGCAAGAATGCTGGCTGCCCAGCGCTTCGTTCAGGTCGGAGAGGAATTGATCGAGCAGAGCGAAACGCTCAAGAACACCGCTGCAGAACTCGCCATAACGAGCAGAAGGGCGCAGAGGGCTTCCCTGACAGACCCCCTCACAGGCCTTCCCAACAGGCGTTATGCGATAGAGCGGCTCGCCCAGGAATGGCAGAACAGCCCCGTAATTTCCTGCCTGATGGTGGACATAGACAGGTTCAAGTCCGTCAACGACAGGCATGGCCATGCCACGGGTGACGAAGTCATCGCCCATGCCGCTCATGTGCTGCAGGCAGCATCGCGATCGCAGGATGCAGTCTGCCGTTTCGGCGGAGAGGAATTCCTTGTCATCCTTCCGGAGGCTAGTCTTTCTGCAGCGAAAAGCTGCGCAGAGCGGATAAGGAAGGCTGTGGAAGCCTCGCCATTCGTCAAGGACAATATCCGCCTCGAACTCACTGTCAGCATCGGGGTCGCATCAAGACGCCCTTCCATCAGGCGATTCGAAGACATGATCAAGGCTGCGGACGGAGCGCTTTACGAAGCGAAGCAGAAGGGCAGGAATATCGTCCAGTCCTTGTAAAAAAACTGAAAAGGAACTTTTCCGCCATTGCCCGGGTCAATTCATCAAGAAACTTCATAAGGATTGACTCATGAACATTTATTCAATCATTCTTTTCGCCCTCGCTTCCCTGATTTCCATTTCAGCATGGGCGGGCCCGAATTGGGAAATCATCCATCAGGAAAGAAGGGATGCCGCCTCCGCATTCAAGGCCCCCGACGCAGCCCCGATTGATCACGGCCCTAGGCCGCTTGCGACCCAGTGGCTGGATCAGAAGCTGGAAAAAGGACTTGCCGCGCGTCACGAAAAAAACAAGCCGATGATTTCGGCGACGAAGACATCTTCCGCCCATTCCTGAACTTCTTATAACCATTATTCATTAGGATGTAACTCCTTAGTATTTCCAGGTCTCTTTGCGAAGCGCTAGGATGCCTCCAGCAACCCTTTGGAGGACCTATGTTGAAGCTGACTGGAAACGAAAAGACCGACGCATGGAAGATACTTGTTCCGACCGAGAGACCTGAAAACGCAAGACTGCCTGTCGGCCCGGCGATCGTCCCTCTCGCCCTTTGGCAGGCGCGAAAGGCCGAATTGATCAGGAGAGAATACGATCACGGCTGGCCGCTCGGCGTCTGGCTTTCGCTGGACGAAAGCGCGGCAGAAATCGAAGACGATGTCGAAGACTTCACGGTCATCGCCATAGCATTCGACAAATACAGCGACGGGCTCGGCTACAGGAGCGCAAATCTGCTGAGGAACAGCTACGGATACAAAGGCGAACTCAGGGCGATCGGAGACATTTCAGAGAAGATCGCGAGGCTGAAGCATTTCGGATTCGACGCCTTTTCCTCAGGAACGATGATTTGGCAGCGGAGGCCGACAAGACTGCAGCTCTCTTCAGCACTTTGATCGCCCCCCTTTGCGGCTATAGACAGAAGGCGCGGCTGCCAATATGCTGAAGCGGTCTAGGGTTCCCAGGCCGAAAAATGAAAATCTGCATCGTCTCTGACAGCCATGACCGCGCGGCGCCGCTGTCCGCAGCCATTGCCGCAGCCAAATCGGAAGGGGCTGAAGCCGTCATCCATTGCGGCGATCTGATCGGCGCCAACACGCTGCGCGCCTCGATTCCGCACGGGCTCCCCATGCATGCCGTGCATGGCAACAACCTGGGGGACCCCATGGCGCTCCATGCCATGATGAAAAAATCGGGCGGGCTTTTTACCTATCACGGAGCCGACGCGATCCTCGAACTTTGCGGAAAAAGAATATTCGCGACCCATTACCCCCATTACGGCAGGGCGCTCGCCTGCACCGGGGATTACGATCTCGTCTGCTGCGGGCACAGTCATCACGCGGAGATCATCGAACAACCCAACATACTTGGCGGAAAAACGCTGCTCGTCAATCCGGGTTCTGTGGCGGGAATCGACGCTCCGGGGGTAAAATCCAGGATGACCTGGATCATGGGCGATCTCGAGCGCATGATATTCGAGATCCGCGCTCTCGAACTGTCATGAATTGACTGGCTGCCGGAAGCTTTGGCTTCCGCCTGAACCAGACGGCCCGGGCTGGAGTTCCCCAGCCCGGTCGATCTTACTGAAACTGCGAACTTCAGGGCTTCTTGGGAGTGGTGTAAGGCGCTTCCTTCTGCTGCGGCTCCCAGATGGTTTCATAGCCAACAAAAAACTGCCCCGGCACAATTTCCTTCTGGCGCGTCGTCACGCGGAATGCGTGGCCGTCTGGAATCTTGGGGCGGGTGAAAAGCTTCTTGTCCTCACTCATGATCATCTCTCCTTGGATTGTAAAATGGCATATCAACAGGCATGCCGACCCTTCCCACTTCACTGGCTAAATTATACTGTCTAGCGAGTGTAATGTCCCTTCTTTGGAATCACATGGCGCACTCCCCCCTGGGGATTCTCGACATCCCCCTTGTAGCGGGGAATGATGTGGATATGAACATGGAAAATGCTCTGTCCGGCCGCCGGCCCGACATTGACGCCGATGTTGTAGCCATCCGGATTGAATTCTTCGTCGATGTGTTTTTTCTCTTCCTTGATGAGAGCCATGCAGGCAGCCACTTCTTCCGGCGTCAGCTCGAAGAAGCTGGCGACATGCCGGCGCGGAATGACCACGGTGTGGCCCGGACTCGCCGGGTAGGAATCGCGAGCACTGTATGCAAGTTCATGCCGTATCGATACCCCGCGCGGATCTGTGCAAAAAAGACATGGATTATTGGGATCTCTTTTCACTTCAGACGACAACGGAACACCTCCCATTCAGCGTATACGTTATACTGCCACACTGGATCTCATCGACGAGGACACCATCTTGGCATCGAACAAGGGACGGGCTTACTTTGCACTGCTTGGTTATCATTTCAACCCCGACGACATTACGCGCCTGCTTGGAATAGAACCCACCTCCGTCAATGCTGCCGGCGCATACAGCGGCCTTGACAAACCCGTGATAAGTTCATGGGAGCTGTCGACGGAAACCGTTGCTGGAGCGGTGGACGTATTTGCCTTGACGGACATCATCGTTAAGCAGCTCGAACCCATCAAGGAAAAAATCGTTGAAGTCTGCAAAAGCCACAATCTGTCTCCAAGACTGGGCGTGGTGCTGACCTTGTCCATTGATAAAGACGAATCAAGCCCAGAAGTCGGGTTTGGCGCCCGAACGATACGTTTCCTGGCAGATACCGGCTCATTTATCGACATGGAATACAAACTTTCCCAGCGGATTTGATTTCAGCCCTCTCAAAAGCAGTCGATGGCTTTCAGCTGTGACTGCGCAATCTTCAGCTGTTCCTTGCAATGCTTCAAACAGAGCGGCTGCAGCGCATGGGGAAAACACTCCATGATCAGCTCGAATTCGTCTGCAACTTCTTCTGCAAGCATGGCATCGTTTGTCAATTGCGCGAGCACATTCTGTGCTGTCGCCTTGTTCACCCGACAGATGACTGCCAAATGGATAGGCAGCTGCTGCTCCATGCTGACCGTCAATGCCTTTTCATATGATTTTATCGCTTCCTTTAGACGCTCAGGATTCTCTTCCGATTCGCCCAGATGATGCAAGACGGCAGCCCGGTCGTTATGCGTGGCAGTCAGCTCCAATGCATAATTATCCGCATCGAGCACCGAAAGGGCATTCTTGTAGGCGACGACGGATTTCTGAAATTGACGGTTGCCTTTGAGCAGTTTTCCATACGTATGCAAAGTGGCGCCGAGCTGATGCATGGTATACATCCAGTCTTCCATCGACTCATCCCGCTTCCAGACCAGCAAGGCATTGGTATAGGCATCCACGGCGATTTTCAGCGGCTTCGTCGCGTCAAGCAGCCTGCCAAGCGCCTGGTTGGCCGTGCCCAGGTTGTATTGCGTAGCCGCCCATTCGAAAGGCTGGTCTTCCTTGCTGAGCGCTTCCAATGCATGGCTGAAGCACTGAATGGCTGCATCGAACAATTCAGTATCCCGCCTCTGCTGGCCCAATGCCGCAAGGATATTTCCCAGATTGTTCTGGGTCTCCCATGCCGGCCGATTTTCATTCGAAGCAGGAGCGCCTGTCAGCGAGGCCTTCAATGCCTCGATCAAGTTTTCGTAAATCTTGGAACTGAAACGGTGCTGTTCGAAGTTCCCCCTCGTGTAAAGAAAATTGTCCGCCGCTGTGACATTTCTATCCGGCGCAGCGGACTCGACTTCGCCGAGCATGCCTATCGAATCGGCTATCGCGCGCTCGAGCGCCCTGTTCTCCGGGTAGATCATGTAAATGTTCGAGAATTTCATTTTGCCCGGTCGAGTATTTGGTTCAGGTCGGGGTTGGCGTCGACAGCTCCCCCAGCTTCGATTTCATCATCGGTAGCATCGCGTATGCTTAGCACTTCCAGCAGGAAGGTGACGTCTCTGCCGCAAAGGGGATTATTGCCATCTACAGTCAGTGTCTTGTCGTCGAATCGGGTGACGATGAAGTTTCTGGGCTCACCCTTTTCATTTTCCATGGTGATGGTCATTCCAATCTCCCGATACTCCTCCGGGACATTTTCGATGCGATCGGTGAATACCAGCGATTCATCTCTCTCGCCGTACAACAGCGTCGTGTCGATCGGCACCTCGATGATATCGCCGACTTTCTTGCCATACAGCGCCTTCGTCACTTCTTCGGACATCACATCATTCACGCCGTGAACATAGCCCAGCGGATAGTCCACGGTGATGAGCACGGCACCGGTCTTGTTGTCGATGACCTTGTAATTGAGTTCGACGAATTTCTCGTCTTCGATTGTATCTGACATAATCTGATGTTTTTTAATCAAAACAAGGTGGCGCCAAAAATTTTCACTTTGTCATTTTCATAACCCAGCACAAGCCTGCCCAGCCACTCGCCTTTGCTTTTCTTGTTTATCACTTTATACAAGACAGTGACATATTCACCCCGGCGTATCATGCCAAGATACGTATAGTCTTCCGACAGGTTTTTCGCCAGATCGCTTCTCGCAAACTGCTTGCCCATTTCTATTTCGTTTGCGCCCTTGATGAACGAGGACGAAAAATTGCGGGTGAAAGCACCGTAGTTCCCTTCATTCGAGTATTTGACCAAATCCGCCCACATGGGATTTGCTATTTCCAGTATCTCTTCATCTGTTTTTTCAAGGATATTCATTAACTATCTCACATACAAAATGTTTAACAATCTATTCTTTAGCGAGGTCAAACTACTCACTGAATAGATAAAAAGGGACTAACACCAGACATGTCAGTCCCTCTTTTTACAACATACATCACTGACCGCAAATACGTTTCTTCGCTTGAAAGAAACTCAAGCCTCTATTGGCTTAGTGGTGACCTTCTGCTTTCAGTTTTGCCAGGTCTTTGTCCTCGATATCACCTACGAGGTGGTACAGGGGCGCTTTTTCCATCGTGTATTCACCCGTCTTGGGATCGCGACGAGAAACGGTCAGTACGTGCCAGTTCTTGTCATCCAGCTTCATGACATCGCCGCGGTAATAGTAGCCCGGCCAACGAGTCTCCTTGCGGAACAAGGTGTGGTGAAACACCGCTTCCGAAGTCAGGAAGCGGTGTTTCAGCTCCCATGCACGCAGCAGTTCATGGATGTCGGAAGCGGCGACTTTTTCGAGATCTTCACCCAGAATCGACATTTTCTTCAGACCGATGTTCAGGAGCTTGTCGTTGGTCATGTAGTTGACCCCGAAACCGCCGCAGTACTCATCCATCAGCTTCTGGAGACGATCAAGACCCTGTCTCGGATTGATGAAGTTGGGGTTGACCGTACCTGCAACCACTTCGTTGCTGTAGACGCGGTAGGTTTCAAGGGGCTTGTAGATCTGTTCCCTGCGGCGATCGATCTGAGCCTCCGAAACGCGGATACCCTCCGCCTTGCCGTCGTCAATGTATTTGCAGGCAGCCTTGGCAGCCAGACGACCTTCGGTGAAAGAACCAGACGAGAAGGCGTGAGGCGTACCGCCTACCGCGTCCCCCGCTCCGAACAGGCCCTCGATTGTCGTCATGCGGTTGTAGCCCCAGAAGTACTCCGGCGGAGACACGTCTTCAGGGCCGGAACACCACGCGCCGCAGCCTGTCGCATGCGAGCCCATGACATAAGGCTCGGAGGTGGTCAGCTCGGGATTCTCGTATTTCGGATCGACGTCTGTCGCTGCCCAAAGCACCGCCTGACCAACGGTCATGCCCAGGAAGTTGTGCCAGCCGATCTCTTCGAGATGGGGATCCTGGAAGGCTTCCATGGTGACCATGTGTATGGGACCACGACCCGCATTCACCTCGTTGATGATGGCGTGATTGCGCAGACAGGTCGGGATTGGACGGTGAGTAACGTGAGATGCTTCCGGATCCAGGTATTCCTTGCCCACCATTTGCTGCAGCGCAGGAAACCACTTGGATTCGTACTCTTCACCGTAAGCATTCTGCGTATAGGTTTTGAGATGCAGGAAGTAGGCGCCGACAGGACCGTAACCGTCCTTGAATCGGGCCAGCACGATGCGGTTTTCCATCTGCGTCATCTTCGCGCCCGCTTCGATCATCAGGCCGTATGCAGAACCGGAAGACCATGGCGCGTACCAGACGCGGCCCGCACCTTCGCCGATGGAACGCGGCTTGAAGATGTTGGAAGCGCCGCCGGCACCGCAGATCACGGTCTTGGACTTGAACACATGGTAGTTGCCGGTGCGGACATTGAAGCCCACGGCGCCGGCAACGCGGTTTTCCTTGGACTCATCCATCAGGAGGTGGGTCACGCAGATGCGGTTGAAAACCTTGTCCGCCGATTTCTTGGCCGCTTCGGCAACGATGGGCTTGTAGGACTCGCCATGAATCATGATCTGCCAGCGCCCTTCGCGCAGAAATGAACCCTTCTTCTCGTTGCGCATGATCGGAAGACCCCACTCTTCGAAGTTGTGCACGGTGGAGTCCACATGGCGCGCCATGTCGAACAGCAAGTCTTCGCGCACCATGCCCATCAGGTCTATGCGAGCATAGCGCACATGATCTTCGGGGTTGTTCTCGCCAAAGCGCGTACCCATGTAGCAGTTGATCGCATACAGGCCCTGGGCTACCGCACCTGAGCGCATGATGTTCGCCTTTTCGGCAATGACGATCTTCTTGTTCTGACCCCAATATCTTGCTTCGAATGCCGCACCCGTGCCGCCCAGGCCCGCACCCACAACCAGGATATCGATATTATCTTCAATGATTGTAGAGTAGCCCATTAGTAGTACACCCCTTCTTTCATTTCCACGCCATTGGATTCCAGAGTATGCAAGCCACCTTCATCCATACGGATATATTTAGGCTCATTGAACAGCAATTGGCTGTCTCTCATCTCCTTGCTGGGAGCTGGCACTTTTGCGAGGTCCGGGGTCGCCGATCCCCAAGGCTTGGTCGTGATAGGGGCCAAGAGCTCCATGTCCTTTTTGCCGTTGCGGAACTTGATGCGCCACGCAATGGTGCCTTTCTCTTCATCACGCAGCACTCGAACGCTGTGTCCGAGCGGCGCAAAGTCCGCATAACCGCGTACATCGATCGCCTGATGCGGACAGGCTTTCACGCAGGAATAGCATTCCCAGCACATGTTGGGTTCGATGTTGTAGGCACGACGCAGCTTCTTGTCGATGTGCATGATGTCGGACGGGCAAATGTCCACGCATTCTCCACAACCATCACAACGAGTCATATATACGAAGGTTGGCATAATATTTTCCTCTGTTCCTTATGGATAATCAGTCAGATCAGCGTCAGTAGTGGTTCGGTTTTTCGGCCTTGATGCAAAGACCCATGTTTGGCGGGTTCTTGCCCATATACATAGGGATATCCGGAAACTTTTTCTGCACTTCGGGATCCGTCAAATCATAGTCGGGAGGCAGATTCTCGCGAGAACCATCGGCCTTGGTGATCTTTTTCTGGTAGGCCGCAGCAGGCTTGAAGAACATGTGGGCAAACTTCGACCAATAAACGCCGCCGAAGAGAATCGTGCTCGACAGGGCGAACAAGGCAAAGAACACGGTCAATCCGCCGCCGGTAAACGACCAGATCAAGGCGAAAGTCGAGGTGGCAAGAAGCGAGAGGATAAACAGATCGGCACGCTCGAACCTGAACCATGGAAGACCTTCCGCAGACACATCGACGCGGATGGCAAACCAGAACCAGTATCCTCCAACAGCCAGCATCAGCGCACCGATATGCCAAAGGGTCGGCAGGATGGCAGGCGTGGGCTCATCCGGCGTGGGGTAGCCGAAGATCATGATCGCGGTCGTCACGACGAAAATGATGGTTCCCCACATGGTCAACAGATGGGAAAGCCTGCGCCTTGGATTGCTGAATTCGCCTGAAGTCAATACTTCCTTCATCACCACCGAGGCGGCAATCGACACTTTTTCCCCACCACTCACTTCCCGCTTTGCGCCCTTCTTCGCTCTTTTCGCATTTTCGAAAAAGTACTGCGCGCTTTTCTTGTGCTTCATGTCGAGTATCGTCCCGCCCATCACCAGCAGGACCATCAAGACGACATACCCCTGCATGTAGACGGTTGGAATTGATGCCGAAAGTCCGGCAAAGAGGTTGCTCGTGAACATCAGGTTCTCCTCAAATTTACTTTGCTTAAGCAGCCCGAACAGGCCAAAATGTGGGCCAAACGAATCCCACCTCCCCGGTCCTCCCCACTGGAGCGGGTGTCTTCTAGCGCGCCGAATGGCCGCTCAGTTTCACCTCCACCTTTTCATGCTCGGCGAGCCCGGAATAATAGGCGCGCAGCACTTGCAGCACTTCAGGCCTGCTGAATTCGGCAGGCACCTCGCTTCCCTCCGATAGCATCTTTCTCAGTTTTGTCCCGGAGAGCAGGAGTCTGTCGGCATCGCCGTGGGGACAGGTTCTGGCGGAAGCCATTCCGCCGCAGCGGTAGCACCAGAATGTCCAGTCTATCTTGAGCGGCTGGGTTTCCAGGGAACCCCTGGGAATCTTGTCGAAGATGTGGTGCGCATCGAAAGGCCCGTAATAGCTTCCCACCCCGGCATGATCGCGCCCCACGATGAGATGGGAGCAGCCGTAGTTCTGCCTGAATAGGGCGTGGAGAAGCGCTTCCCTGGGACCCGCGTAGCGCATGTCGAGCGGATAGCCCGCCTGGACGATGGTCTTGTCGACGAAATAGTTTTCCGCCAAAACGGATATCGCCTGGGTCCTGACATCTGCGGGGATGTCTCCGGGCTTCAGCTGCCCGAGCAGGGAATGGATCAACACCCCGTCGCTCACCTCGATCGCCACCTTGGCGAGGTATTCATGAGACCTGTGCATCGGATTCCTGGTCTGGAAGGCAGCGACCCTGCTCCATCCCAGGGATTCGAAAAGCGCCCTCGTTTCCTTGGGCGACATGAAAAGGGAGCCGTATCTTTCGGGGAATCCGCCCTGTGAGAGCACCTTGACCAAACCCGCCAGATTGACATCCCCCTGCTCCACCACCATCTTCACGCCGGGATGCTCGATGTCCGTCGTGCCGAAGACCATTGCGCATTCGTGCGCCTTGTCTATTTCGTATTTTTCGGTGATGGTGAGAATGGCGAGGATGTCATCGTCTTCCGGGTCGAGAAGGGCGATTTCCTGTCCTGTCTTGACCGAATCCGCCGTTTCGCGGCTGACCGAGAGCGTGATAGGGATGGGCCAGAAAAGCCCGCTTGCGAGCTTCATGCCGTCGCAGACGTTTTCCCAGTCGGCATGGGTCATGAAGCCTTCGAGCGGCGTGAAGCCGCCTATACCGAGCATGATGAGGTCGCCCTTTTCGCGCGAACTCACCTTGACTTTCATCAGATTACCTGCCCTAGCCCTTTCTTTTTCAAGAAGTTCCCCTTCGAGCAGAAGGGGTTTCAGGGCGCCTCCGCCATGCGGATTGACCAGTGCCATCCCGACCTCCAAGTCACGATATGTGTTTTAAATGCTGGCACATCAGCAAAAAGACTGCGATACCCCATAATGGTTACACCAATCCCCCCCTATCCGGTTATAGCTGCTGACGATATGCTCTTCAAGACGCTTTCCTGAATACCGGGTGCAGCTCGAATTCGACCATGCGCTTCCAGGTCTTCTGCATGCCTTCCCTGCACGCCTCCCGGTAATATAGTGTTGCCGCCTCCCGGAATGCCTCGAAATCCAGTTCCCCATCGTAATGGACAGGATGCGAAATCTCGAGTCTTGCGGTTTCGCATGATGCGTCCAGAGGCTGCAGTATCCTGACCGAGCAGCCAGTATTCAGTAGCCCGTTTTCTTCGACATCGAAGCTGGCGATGGAGACGACATGCTCTTCCTCGCTCCACTCGTAATCCTGGACATTCCACTTCAGCTCCCTGAAGATCACCCTGATCATTTTCCCTCCGTCATCGAACCCGGATCGAGGATTTCCTCGAGCTTCTCTTCCGGAAGAAGGCCGGATGCCGCTTCCTTTATCGTCAATCCCTCGGCCAACGCCCTTTTCACGACCCTGGCGGCTTCGTCGTAGCCTATGTAGGGCGCAAGCCTCGTCGCGGCCATCATTGAAAGCCCTGCCAGCCTTTCACATCTGTCCTTGTCCACCTCGAGACCGGGTAGAAGATTTTCGGAAAACACTCTGGATGATTCCGAAAGAAGACGCGAGGATTCGATCACCGCATCCCCGATGAGGGGCATCGCGACATTGAGTTCCAGTATAGACCCCACTCCGCCGAAATCCGCAACGGATACAGCCAGATCGTTCGCCAGGATTCTGATCGCCATCTGGATCACGGCCTCGCAAATCACCGGATTCACCTTGCCCGGCATGATCGAGGATCCGGGCTGGATTTCCGGCAGGATCAGCTCACCCAGGCCGCAGTTCGGCCCGCTGCCCATCAGCCTGATGTCGCTGGCTATCCTTGAAAGGCTGACCGCCGCGGTCTTGAGCGACGCGGAATGATGGAGCAGCGCGTCCTTCGCACCTTGCGCCTCGAAATGGTTCTCCGCCTCGAAGAAGTCCATCCCGAGTCTTCCGGAGAGCGATCGACAGACCCTGCCGCCGAATTCGGGATGGGTATTGATCCCCGTTCCCACTGCGCTGCCGCCTATTGCGAGATGTCGCAATCCTTCCATGGAGGACGCCAGCCTCTTGATGCCGAGGCGAATCTGCTCTGCATATCCTGAAAACACCTGCCCCATCCTGACAGGCGTTGCGTCCATCAGATGAGTCCTTCCGGGCTTCACGACACCGATCCACGCCTCGGCTTTTTCCTGAAGCGACTTCTCCAGCCGCTCCAGTTTCGGCATGAGCACACTCCTGGCATGAAGAGCGGCAGCGACATGCAGCGCCGAAGGGAAGACATCGTTGCTCGACTGCCCGAGATTCACATGGTCGTTCGGATGGACGGGATGCTTCGAACCCCTCGCAGAACCGGCAATCTCGTTTGCCCGGTTCGCAATCACCTCGTTGGCATTCATGTTCGCGCTCGTCCCGGAACCCGTCTGGAATACATCCAGAAGAAAATGGGCATCGTGATTTCCGGAGGCGACTTCCGCGGAAGCCGCGACGATCAGTTCGGCGAGCTTCGGATCTAGCCTGCCGAGATCGCTGTTGACTCGCGCGCAGGCAGACTTGATCGCGCCTATTGCGTGGATGATCTCCAGGGGGACCATCCTGCCGCTCTTCGGAAAATTGTGCCTGGCCCGCTCCGTTCCCGCTCCCCACAATGCCCATTCGGGGACCCGCACGGAACCCATGCTGTCGGATTCCTCCCTCATCCCGATTCAGCTGCCCACGAAGAAGATGGATGCCACCATGGCGCCGAACAGAACGATGACCAGAAAAGTCCAGATGTTCCTGAGCGTATCGGCCAATGTTCCCATTTCCGACCTTTCAAAGGATTCGTTTTCCTAATAATAGGACCTTTTCTCACTAACTCAATTGCCGCTATGAAATGATCGCCGTTGCGTGTAACATAGCCTCACTCATCTCGCCTGCAAATGCCCGAAATCGCGCTGATCAAGACTTCCTCGATGGGGGATGTCATACACAATCTTCCCGTCGCAAGCGATATCCTCGAACATTATCCGAATGCATCGATAGACTGGGTGGTGGAAGAGAACTTCGCGGCCATCCCTTCCATGCACCCCGGCGTCCGAAGCGTCATTCCCGTCGCGGTCAGAAGATGGAGAAAATCGCCTCTATGCAGGAAAACCGGGGAAGAATTCCGCCAATTCCGGGAAAAGCTGAGAGAAAAGAAATACGACCTGATCATAGACACACAGGGCCTGCTGAAGAGCGCGATCATCGCCAGGATCGCAGCAGGCACGCGATGCGGCTATGACAGGCAGAGCGCCAGGGAACCGATCGCCTCTTTCTTCTACGACAAGGCTTTCCATGTCGAAAAAGACCTTCATGCGGTGACCCGGAACAGGCTGCTCGCCGCGGCTAGCCTCGGATACAGACCGGAAAGCCCGCTCGATTACGGCATAAAAATGGATGTCGAAAAGGAAAGCCATGCGATTCTCCTTCATGCAACGAGCAGGGATGAGAAGCTGTGGGCAGAATCCAACTGGATAGAACTGGGAAAAAGGCTGGGCATGAAATGCTTTCTGCCCTGGGGAAGCGAAAAGGAAAAGGAAAGAAGCCTGAGGATCGCATCCGGAATACCGGATTCCGTGGTGCCCGAGCGGCTTTCTCTCGATCAGGCAGCAAGGCTGATAGCAGGCGCCGCCGTCGTTTTCGGCGTGGACACCGGGCTTTCCCACCTGGCTGCAGCGCTTTCCGTTCCCGTCATCGGGATATACTGCGCCACGGACCCCGGGCTCACCGGCATATTGAGCGCTGGATGCGGAATCAACCTCGGCGGAAAAAGCGGCCCGCCTTCGGTCGATACCGTGTTTCAGGCATGGAGCAGCCTTTGAGTCGGCTTTTCTATACCCTCGTTCTCTACGCCCTTTTCCCCTTCGTGCTGCTGAGGCTCCTTTTCAGGGCGAGAAAACAGGCATCCTACCTCTCCCATCTGCCTGAGAGATTCGGCTTTTACAAATCGGAACAGAACGAAAAGGTCATCTGGATCCACGCCGTATCGGTAGGGGAAACAAGGGCTGCGGCCCCGCTTCTCGAAAGGCTGATGGCAGCCTATCCTGACTTCCATTTCCTCGTCACCCACATGACCCCTACGGGCCGGGAGACGGGGGAAAAGCTTTACGGGGACCGCGCGACGATATGCTATCTCCCTTACGACTACCCATTCGCCGTCAGCCGATTCCTGAAGCATTTCAGACCCAGGGCGGGCATTCTGATGGAGACCGAACTCTGGTTCAATTTGATTCATCGATGCAGGAAATACGATATCCCCCTCTTTCTCGTCAATGCCAGGCTTTCCGAAAAATCCCTGGGAGGCTACCTCAGCATAGAGAGACTGGCGAAACAGGGGATTTCGGAACTGGCAGGAATTGCAGCCCAGACCGAAGCGGATGCAGCAAGGCTTGAGAGGCTGGGCGCAGAAAATGTCTCGATCTGCGGGAACCTGAAATTCGACGTCCCGGTCCCAGAAAAAATTGAAGATTTCAGAAAATTGCTCGACGAAAGGCCGGCATTTCTCGCAGCGAGCACAAGGGAAGGAGAGGAGGAGGCGATCATCGAAGCATTCGAAAAGATCGAGGGTCTTCTCCTGATCATCGTGCCGCGCCATCCCCAGCGCTTCGGGGAAGTGGAAGCCATTCTGAAAACAAGGGGAATCCGTTACGTGAAGAGGACCGAAAACAGGAAGATAGATCATGACACGAAGGTATTCCTCGGGGACAGCATGAATGAGATGTATGCCTATTATTCATCATGCGACTGCGCCTACATAGGGGGATCGCTTCTTCCTTTCGGCGGGCAGAACCTGATCGAAGCGGCATCCCTCGGAAAACCGGTATTTTTCGGCCCCCATACCTACAATTTCGAGGAAGCCTGCGATCTCGCGCTTCGATCAGGCGCAGCGATCCGGGTGAAGAATGCCCGGGAGCTCGCCGATGCCGCATCCGCACTGCTTGCAGCGCCTGAAAAAATGAAGGAAATGGGCGAGGCCGCCATTCGATTCGCATCGAAAAACAGGGGCGCTGTCCAGAAAATCATGGATCTCGTCTCCCCTTTCATCGGAAAATGAAAAGACGCCAATTCATCAAATCGCTCATCGCCGCCCCGCTTGTCGGAACGGCGCACGCCTTTGCAGCAGGACCTTTTTTCGACCCGAGCCCGAAGGACGGCTGGCGATTCTTCGAGGTAACGACAAGCGTCCTCCTCAGGAAATCCGAAAGTACCGCCCGGGTATGGCTCCCCCTTCCGTCTTTCGAAGAGAAGGAATGGGTCAAACCGGTGGGCAACCATTGGCATGGCAATGCATCGAGCATGAAAATCGAGAGGGTCGGTCCTTTCGGCGTGCTGATGCTCGCCGCTTCATGGGATTCGGGCGCCGACTCCCCTTTCGTGACGCTCACCAGCAGGATCGCCACGATGGACAGATCGGTTGATTTTTCGAAACCCGGAAAAGTGATGCCGCTGACAGACGCCTCGCTCTTCACCCGCCCCACGAAAATGGTGCCGACAGACGGAATCGTGAAAAGCGCTGCCCTGAAAGCGACAAGGGGAGAAAAAACCGACATCGGCAAGGCGAGAGCAATTTACGAATGGATCGTCGAGAACACGGTGCGCAACCCGAAGGTCCGCGGATGCGGAACGGGGAACATAAAAGGAATGCTTGAATCCGGCGACCTCTCTGGAAAATGCGCAGACCTCAATGCGCTCTACGTCGGCCTTGCCCGCGCATCGGGCCTCCCGGCCAGGGATGTCTACGGCATCCGGGTGGCCGACTCCCGGTTCGGCTACAGGAGCCTGGGCAAGAGCGGCGACATCACGAAAGCGCAGCACTGCAGGGCCGAAGTATGGCTCTCCGGATTCGGCTGGGTGCCTGTCGATCCTGCCGACGTTCGCAAGGTCGTGCTGGAGGAAGAGCCGGGGCTCAAGCTTTCCGACGGCATCGTCGAGGCGGCAAGAAAAACGCTCTTCGGTTCCTGGGAGATGAACTGGATGCCCTATAATTTCGGCGCCGACATCGACCTTCCAGGCTCGGAGAACGGGGCGATTCCCTTCTTCATGTATCCTCAGGGGGAAGACGCATCCGGACGCTTCGACAGCCTCGATCCCGAAACCTTCAGCTACAGGATCACATCAAGGGAAACAGGGAATATGGTAGGCGGTATTGGATTCGAACCAACGACCCTTGCCGTGTGAAGGCAATGCTCTACCACTGAGCTAACCGCCTGGAAGAGCAAGATTGTAGCATTGCGTCCCGTGGCGAGGCAATCGCCCTTTCATGAATAGAAGCTCTTTTCTCCTTCCGGCCTCGTCTTGAAGCGCTTGTGGAGCCAGTAATACTGCTCCGGCATCTCGAGCACCCGCTCCTCTATGAAGGCATTCATCCTCCTGGTGTCGGCCTCGATGTCTCCCGAAGGATAATTATCCCAGGCCGGATAGAATTTCACCGTATATCCCCAGGACAGCTGCCTTGTCACGCAGGGGACGACTGCAGCGCCGGTGAGGGAGGCGAGCCTCGAGAGGCCATTGACGGTCGCAGCCTTTACGCCGAAAAAGGGAACGAAGCTTCCGTCCCTGATCCCGAAATCCATGTCGGGCAGGTAATAAAGCGGAAGCTTCTTCTTCAGAGCCCTGATCACGGGCCTCAGCCCATCCTGCCGGGAAAGCAGGGTGGAATTGCCGAACCGGCTCCTTCCGTGAAGCAGCATTTCGTCGAATTTCGCATTCTTCTGATGGCTGTAGACGGAAGCGCCCGCATAATCGCAGCTCAGCCTCACCCCTCCCATGTCCAGCCCGACGAAATGAGGCGCGAACCAGATCACCGGCCTGCTTGACACCGCTTCCCAGTTTTCCATCCCCTCGATCCTGATGAGCTTCTTCAGTCTTTTCTTGGAAGACCACCAGAGCAGATTGTGCTCGAGAAAGCTCCTGCCGAGCGCCCTGAAATGCTGCCTGAGAAGGGATTCCCTTGCCGAATCCTTCATCGCAGGAAAACAGAGGCGAAGATTGATCCTCGCCACCCTTCTCCGCTCGCGCCCAAGCAGATAGAGGAGGAGGCCGAGCATCTGCCCGAAAAGGGCAAGAACAGGAAGCGGCAAAAAGTGAAGCAGCCACATCGCGAAAAGTCCGATCCTGGTGATCATCCCCGATCCCTCGCCCCCGAAGGGACCTTGTAGCGGTTGTAGCTCCAGAGATACTGGGAAGGACATGTCCTCACCAGATCTTCTATGGCATGGTTCAGTGCCTGGGGGCTGATCTCCCCCGGAATTTCTTCGAGGTGAAGCTTGTATCCGTTTTTCAGACGCTCTGCGAAGGCCATGATGACAGCAGCGCCGCTTGCATCCTTCAGCCTTCCAGCAAGCGTCATGGTGTACGCCGGGCGGCCGAAGAACTCCGCCCATTCGCCTTCGCCTTCCCCGGGCGCATGGTCCGGAAGGAGCCCGATCGCTTCCCCTTTCTTCAATGCCTTCAAAAGCTTCCTGACGCCGGAGAGGTCCGCTGGAGCCAGCGAGACATGGCTTCGTCCCTCATTCATCAAGGGTTCCAGCCAGGCGAGCTTGGGCTTCCTGTAAAGCACAGTGAGCGGCATGAACTGCGCGCAGTAAAGGGCGGATATCTCGAAAGAACCGAGATGCGGGGTGAGGAAGATGATCCCCTTTCCTGCAGCTTCAGCCCTCTCCACTATTCCCCAGTCTTCGCAGACGACGCGCTTTTCCATTCCCTTCCCAAACCAGATGGGGAAAAGCTCGATGAAGGCCTTGCCGGTCTGTGAAATCGATTCCCCGAGCAGCCTTTCGTATTCTTTCCTGTCGCTGTAGCAGCGGCTGATTTCGAGATTCTCCCTCAGCCTTTTCGCGTATGAAGGGGATAAAATAAAAACCACCCGGCCGAGCGCCGAACCGAGTCCGTGTATGAGCGGAAGCGGCAGTCTGGAGAAAGCCCGCAGCAGAGCCTGTAACATAAACTTCTTTGAAAAGAGCACGAACTTTGTTAAGATTTTTGGATAGCCAATAACGATGGGCGCAAAAAAAATGAATGAATTTCTGTTCACTTCCGAATCCGTTTCGGAAGGACATCCGGACAAGGTTGCCGACCAGATCTCCGATGCGATTCTCGACGCTATCTTAACCCAAGACAGGCACTCGCGGGTAGCTGCAGAGACTTTGGTCAACACAGGGCTCGTCGTTCTGGCTGGCGAAATCACGACAAATGCAACGGTCGACTATATCGGGATCGCCCGGGACACCATCAAGCGCATAGGCTACGACAGCTCGGAGATAGGCTTCGATTACAAGACCTGCGCCGTGCTCACTGCCTACGACAAGCAGTCTCCGGACATCGCACAGGGCGTGAACGAAGGGCAGGGGCTCGATCTCGAAATGGGGGCAGGCGACCAGGGGCTGATGTTCGGATTTGCCTGCGACGAAACCCCGGGACTGATGCCGATGCCGATTTATTATGCGCACAGGCTGATGGAGCGCCAGGCCGAGCTCAGGAAAGACGGCAGGCTGCCCTGGCTCAGACCCGATGCAAAGTCCCAGGTCAGCATCCGCTATGTCGACGGCAGGCCGAAGCATATCGAGACTGTGGTGCTCTCCACCCAGCACCATCCCGACATTTCCCAGGCTGCGCTCGAAGAGGCCGTGATAGAGGAGATCATCAAGCCGGTTCTGCCCAAGGAAATGCTGAACGCTGACACCCGCTACCTCGTCAATCCGACAGGGCGCTTCGTCATCGGCGGACCGATGGGAGACTGCGGACTCACCGGCAGGAAGATCATAGTCGACACCTACGGCGGCGCTGCTCGCCATGGTGGAGGCGCATTCTCCGGAAAGGATCCATCGAAGGTCGACCGCTCCGCTGCCTACGCAGGTCGCCATGTGGCTAAGAACATCGTTGCGGCAGGGCTCGCATCCCGATGCGAAGTCCAGGTCGCCTATGCAATCGGCATAGCAAGGCCTGTCAGCCTGATGGTGAACACCTTCGGCACAGGCAAGATCCCGGACGAAAAGATCGCAAAGCTCGTTGAAGCGCATTTCGATCTCAGACCCAAGGGCATCATCCAGTCGCTTGACCTGATGCGCCCCGTCTATACCAGGACTGCGACCTACGGCCATTTCGGCAGGGAAGAGCCGGAATTCACCTGGGAAGCGACGAACAAGGCGGAGGCGCTCAAGGCCGACGCAGGCATCTGAAAACCTTTCTCCCCGAGGGGCGCTGCGACCCCTCACCCATTTCATTTAGCTCAGTCGGTAATGAAATGGGTGAGAGGCCAGGCTTGGGGAGGGATGATCAATCTGGAACGGCGCCCATTCTTAACCGAATGGAGAAATCATGAACGCCGAAACCAAGCAAACTGCTTTCACGGACTACAAGGTAGCCGACATCTCGCTCGCGGCATGGGGCCGAAAGGAAATCCAGATAGCGGAGACGGAGATGCCCGGCCTCATGGCGCTGCGGGCCGAATACAAGGGAGTGAAGCCGCTCCAGGGCGCACGCATCGTGGGATGCCTGCACATGACCATCCAGACCGCAGTGCTGATCGAGACGCTCGTCGAACTCGGTGCTGAAGTGCGCTGGAGCTCCTGCAACATCTTCTCGACACAGGACCAGGCTGCGGCAGCGATCGCAGCGGCAGGCATTCCGGTATTCGCATGGAAAGGCGAGACGGAGGAAGAATTCTGGTGGTGCATCGAGCAGACCATATTCGGCCCGAACAACTGGCTTCCCAACATGATCCTCGACGATGGCGGAGATGTCACCCAGGTGATGCACGACAAGTATCCCCATCTTCTCGAGCATGTGAGGGGCATTTCGGAGGAAACCACGACAGGGGTTCACCGCCTCTACGAAATGGTGAGCAAGGGCGAGCTGAAATGCCCCGCCTTCAACGTCAACGACTCCGTCACGAAGTCGAAATTCGACAACCTCTACGGCTGCAGGGAATCCCTCGTCGACGGCATCAAGCGCGCAACAGACGTGATGATCGCAGGCAAGATCTGCGTCGTGCTCGGCTACGGCGACGTGGGCAAGGGATGCGCTCAGGCTTTCAGGGGACTCGGCGCGACGGTATGGGTGACCGAGATCGACCCGATCTGCGCGCTGCAGGCTGCCATGGAAGGCTACCGGGTCGTCACCATGGATCAGGTTGCGGACAAGGGCAACATCTTCGTCACGGCCACCGGGAACATCAACGTCATCACCCATGAACACATGCTGAGAATGCAGGACGAAACCATCGTCTGCAATATCGGGCATTTCGATTCCGAAATCGACATCGCATCGCTCAGGCAATACAGCTGGGAAAACATCAAGCCGCAGGTCGACCATGTGATCTTCCCCGATGGCAAGAAAATCACCGTTCTGGCTGAAGGCAGGCTCGTCAATCTCGGCTGCGCGACGGGGCACCCGAGCTTCGTGATGTCTGCATCCTTCACGAACCAGGTGATGGCGCAGATCGAGCTGTGGAACAATCCGGGGAAATATCCGGTCGATGTCTACGTGCTGCCCAAGCATCTCGACGAAAAGGTCGCGAAGCTCCATCTTGCCAAGATAGGGGCAAACCTCACCGAACTCAGTGACGCCCAGGCAAATTACCTCGGCGTAGACAAGAACGGTCCCTACAAGCCCGCTCATTACCGCTACTGATGCCCAGGTATACAGACCGCATCTTCAGCTTCGAGTTTTTCCCCCCCCAGACCCAGGAGGGGGTGGAAAAGCTGAGGATGACGCGGCACGAACTCGCAGCGCTCAATCCCAGGTTCTTTTCCGTGACTTTCGGGGCAGGCGGCTCGACCCGGGAAAGGACGCTCGGCACCGTTCTCGAAATCCAGGCGGAAGGCCATGTGGCGGCCCCCCACCTTTCGTGCATCGGGTCGACGAGGGAAAACATCAGGTCGATACTCAAGCAGTACCAGGAAAAGGGAATCACCCATCTCGTCGCATTGCGCGGCGATCTTCCATCGGGAACGGCCTCGGCCGGGGAATTCAGGTATGCCAACGAGCTCGTTTCCTTCATCAGGGAGGAAACGGGAAAGCATTTCCATATCGAAGTGGCGGCCTATCCTGAATGCCATCCCCAGTCTGCTTCCCCAAGGGACGACATCTCGAATTTCAGGAAAAAGATCGAAGCAGGCGCCGATTCGGCGATCACCCAGTATTTCTACAATGCAGACGCCTATTACCATTTCGTCGATGAATGCGGGAAAATCGGGATTTTTGCGCCCATCGTTCCAGGCATCATGCCGATCTACAATTTTTCCCAGCTCGCGCGCTTTTCGGATGCATGCGGCGCGGAAATTCCGCGCTGGATCAGGAAGAAACTGGAGGCCTATCACGACGATATCGATTCGATACGCAAATTCGGACTGGAAGTCGTGGAGAATCTCTGCGAAAATCTCCTGGAGAACGGCGTCCCCGGTCTGCATTTCTATACCCTGAATCAGGCGCAGGCGGTGAAGACGCTCTGGAAAAATCTGGGATTGTCCAGCAATTCTGAAAGCTGATCATGTCGAGAATAGTGAACTGCATCAAACTCGGGAAGCCCGCAGAAGGGCTCGATTTCCCGCCTTATCCAGGAGAGCTCGGTAAGCGCATTTACGAGCATGTATCGAAGGAAGCATGGAACCAGTGGCTCAAGCACCAGACCATGCTGATCAACGAAAACCGCCTCAACCTGGCAGACCCCAAGGCGAGGAAATACCTTGCGGAACAGCTGGAAAAACATTTCTTCGGCGAAGGCGCAGACGTCGCATCGGGCTATATTCCGCAAAAAAACTGAAATGGCGGACAGGATTTCGTCGCAGCAGCATTACCTCAACAGGGAACTGGGTCAGCTCGAATTCAACAGGCGTGTGCTCGCCCAGGCCGAAGATGTTTCGATCCCCCTTCTTGAGCGGCTGAGATACCTCTGCATCGTCAGCGGAAATCTGGACGAATTCTTCGAAATCAGGGTGGCGGGGCTCAAGGAACAGATCAATCTGGGCTCGCCTTCCACAGGCCCGGACGGAATGAACCCGAAGACGGTATTCAGGCTGGTCTCCGAAAGATCGCACGAACTCGTCTCGCGCCAATACCAGCTTCTCAACGAAGACATCCTTCCCCAGCTTGCGGGTCAGGGCATCAGATTCATCAAGAGAAGCGACTGGACGGAGCCCCAGAAGGAGTGGATAAGAGCCTTCTTTTTCAGGGAACTGATGCCCGTCCTCACGCCGATAGGGCTCGATCCTTCCCATCCCTTCCCGAGGGTACTGAACAAGAGCCTCAATTTCGCGATAGAACTCGAAGGCCGCGACGCCTTCGGCAGGAGTTCCGGAACGGCCATCGTCCAGGCGCCCAGGGTATTGCCGAGGGTGATCCAGCTTCCCGAATCGGTCTGCGAAAGCGAATACGGTTTCGTTTTCCTCTCCTCCATCTTGCATGCCCATGTCGAGGAGCTTTTCGTGGGCATGACCGTGCTGCAATGTTCGCAGTTCAGGGTGACGAGGAACAGCGACCTTTTCGTCGACGAGGAGGAAGTCAAGAACCTCAGAATTGCGCTTCAGGGAGAATTGCCTCAGCGCCATTTCGGCAATGCGGTCAGGCTCGAAATCGCGGAAAACTGTTCGGAAGCCATGGCGAATTTCCTCCTCCAGCAATTCGGCCTGGGGCAGGAAGACCTCTACCGGGTCAAGGGGCCTGTCAATCTCGCCAGACTGATGCAGATTCCGGAAAAGGTCGAAAGACCCGATCTCAAGTTCCCCCAGTTCATCCCCGGCATGCCTTCGGCCTTCCAGAAAAAGGCTGGAAGCATTTTCCAGGTCATCAGGAAGGGCGACGTCCTGATGCACCATCCCTACGAATCATTCCAGCCCGTGATCAGGTTCATCCAGCAGGCGGCGAGCGACCCCCAGGTCATCGTCATCAAGCAGACGGTCTACAGGACGGGGACGGATTCCGTCATCATGGAATCCCTGATCGCGGCCGCGCAGCGGGGAAAGGAAGTCACTGTCGTGGTGGAGCTGCTCGCCCGATTCGACGAGGAAGCCAACATCAACTGGGCGGCGAAACTCGAAGAAGCTGGCGCGCATGTCGTATACGGGGTGGTCGGGCACAAGACTCATGCCAAGATGTCGATGGTGGTGAGGCGGGAAGGCGACAGGTTGAGACGCTACGTTCATCTCGGCACCGGAAACTATCACCCGAGGACGACCAAGCTCTATACCGATTTCGGGCTCTTCACCTGCAACGAGGAAATCTGCTCCGACGTGAACGACGTCTTCATCCAGCTCACCGGGCTCGGACGGGCAGGAAAGCTCATGCATCTCTGGCAGTCCCCTTTCTCGCTTCATTCCCAGATCCTTCAGGCCATCCGTCAGGAAGCGGACAATGCCGCCGCCGGCCTGCCCTCTGGCATCGTCGCGAAGATGAATGCGCTTCTGGAGCCCGGCATCATCCAGGCGCTTTATGACGCATCGAATGCCGGCGTGAAAATCGATCTCATCGTGCGCGGAGTCTGCGCGCTTCGCCCCGGCATTCCCGGCTTATCCGAAAACATCAGGGTCAGATCCATCATCGGGCGATTCCTCGAGCACAGCCGGATCTTCTATTTCAAGGGAGCGCAGAAGGTTTATCTTTCGAGCGCAGACTGGATGGACAGGAATTTCTTCAGAAGAATCGAGATATGCTTCCCGGTACTCGATCCGAAACTCAAGAGAAGAGTGATCCAGGAAGGGCTCAAGCCCTACCTCAGCGACAACTGCCAGGCTTGGGAGATGGACCTGGAAGGCAGGTACCACAGGAAGCGCGCAAGGAGCAAGATCCGTTGCGCGCAGGCGGAGCTTCTTTCGGCGAAAAAAGCGATGTAGGGTCCCCCGCGAATGCCGTCAAGACCGGGCATCCCGAACCTGAGGTTCAAGTCGGCAGCCTTCCCGCCGCATCAGGTCCGTTCGCAGGGAACAGGCACAACAGCGGCTCGATGGTCGGCGGCCTTAATGCCAAGTTATTGGTTCAAGGAATGAATGGCCTCGTCGAACACCGCAGGGGATAACTAGAAAAGCTCGTCCTGCTCGATCATTGCCTTTTCGAGCGAAGACTTCATGGTATTTATTCTACGCTTGAATTCACCGATTTCAAGCCCCCCGCTCTTCACCGTCAGCAATTCGTGAGCGATGTTGAGCGCGGCCATCACCGCGATCCTGTCCGTTCCGACCAGCTTCCCGGTATCCCTGATTTCGGTCATTTTCCTGTCGAGATAGGCGACTGCATCGAGCAGTTCCCCTTCCTCGCCTTCCTCGCAGGATATCCTGAAAGGCCTGCCCATGATGATGACATCCAGACTCTTCGTCATGCTTCCTCTCCGGGGATTTTTTCGAGCAGCGACTCAAGCCTTGCCCTGGCGAGATCGATCTTCTCGGCAAGCTGCCTGTTTTCCCCCTGGGCGGACGCCAGATCCTGCCTCAGGGAGAGATTCTCCGCGCGCAGGCGCTGGTTGAGTTGAATGAATTGTGCGATTTTTTCTTCCAGCGCTTTGATTTCGGCATCCATCACGAGACTATAGAGTAACAAAAGCGGGCGAGTCAAACAGGCTGATTTTAATCGCGGGAATGGCTCGTGTAAAATGAAAAGATGCCCTACCTGCTTTTCCTCTTGCTGCTCTTCTTCGGAGGCTGCTGCACCGTTCCCAGCCATCCCGCGAAACCCGTCCCGGAAGCGGTCGGATGGCGCGACCTGCCAGGCTGGAAGGACGAGAATCCGCTGCAATCCTTTGTATCGTTCAGGAAAAGTTGCGGCATTCTGAAGAAGCGCCCTGCCTGGACGCGCTCATGTACTGCCGCCGAATCGCTTGAAAATCCCGATGCTTCACAGGCAAGGGCTTTCTTCGAGCACAATTTCAGGCCCTATCGCCTGGTGAACGCAGACGGATCCAGGGAAGGATTGATAACCGGCTATTTTGAGCCTGTCATCAGGGGAAGCCTGAAACCTTCACCCAGGTACCGTTATCCCGTCTACGGCGTGCCGAAGGATCTCATCACGGTCGATCTCGGGGAAATCTACCCGCAATTGAAGAGCATGCGCCTGAGAGGGAGAGTCGAGGGGAAAAAGCTCGTTCCCTATTACAGCCGGAAGGAGATAGACGGCCAATCCTCTCCCCTCAGGGGAAACGAGATACTCTGGGCAGACAACGCGATGGATCTCTTCTTCCTGCAGATACAGGGATCGGGAAAGGTCGCGCTCGACAACGGAGAAACGGTCAGGATAGGTTATGCCGACCAGAACGGCTATCCCTACCAGTCGATCGGCAGGATACTCGTGGAACGGGGCGAAATCCCGCTTGCTGAAGCGACGATGGCCGGCATAAAGGACTGGGCGAAGCAGCACCCTGAAAAAGTCGAGGAACTGCTCGATGACAATCCGAGCTATGTCTTCTTCAGGCTCCTGAAGAATACCGAAGGCAATCCTCCCGGCTCGCTCGGTGTTCAACTCGCATCCGGAAGGAGCCTGGCCGTCGATGCGCGCGTCATCCCGCTCGGCTCGCCCGTCTACCTGTCCACGACCTGGCCGGAAAGCGGGAAGCCCCTTGACCGCCTGATGCTGGCCCAGGATACGGGCGGCGCCATCAAGGGCGAGGTTCGCGCAGACGTCTATTGGGGTTCGGGAAGGGAGGCAGGGGAACTGGCAGGCAAGACGAGACAGAGGGGCAGGCTCTGGGTCCTGCTCCCCCTGAAATGAGGCTCAGGACTGGTGGCTTTGCTGTCTTTCCCTGGCCACTTCCATGTCACTCTTCTCGTGATGCTTCTTCTTTCCAGAAAGCGCCACGAAAAGAACTGCACTCAGAAAAACAATGCTGGTAATGGTTTCAAGCATGGGAACCCTCCCAAATAGATGTTGACGAATTATTATTTGCCAGGCAGGTTATTGCTACCCGTGTAATAGTTATACTACACCCGGAAACCGGAAACTTCAAGGATCATCTTTCGGCTGCCGGGCTCGACTCGCCATTGCCCAGATTCGGAAGCCTGATCCTCGATATGTCTTCCCCCTGCCTGTCGTCAGCACGCTTCAGCATTTGCCTCAGCTTCGAGTCCACCACCTTCGGCGGATGCCCCATCAGGAATCCTGTTGCCGCCATCGCAACGAAAGCCGCCAAGATCAAAACCACCAGCCATTTGTTTTTCATATTTCCCCCTTTCAGCCTTCATTCTGCCTTGCAAGTTGAAGAAATCCAAATGCCTGCCGATAATTTTCGTTGAAAGGAGGTATCATGGAAGAGATCTCTGTCATACCCAATCTGGACAACAGTCTGAACAGGCAGAAAACCGTTCAGGATTCTTCCGGAAAAAGAAAAAAGGAAGAAGAGCGTGAAAAGCCGGAAAAGCGCCCCGACCCGGAACACAAGATCGACACGACAGCCTGAATTCGAGAAAATTGTGAAACCCGTCGTTCATTTCGTCCACGGCAAGGACAGCGGGCCATGGGGGCTCAAGATCACCCGCCTCGCGGAAATTGCGCGCAATCATGGCCTGGATGTTGAAAGCCTCGACTATTCCGGAATCGATTCGCCTGAACTCCGCTCGCGAAAGCTCGTCTCCGCCTGCAAATCGGTTTCGAACCCTTTGATCCTGGTCGGCTCCAGCATGGGCGGATGGGTCGCGGCCGCCGCTTCCCGGGAAGTCCGGGCAAGCGGATTGTTTCTTCTCGCACCGGCCTTCTATTTCCCCGGATATCCGGATGTCATCCCGGGCTGCCCCGGCGACCGGATCGAGATTGTCCACGGATGGGAAGACGACGTGATCCTTTATGAGCATTCCGTGAGGTTTTCGAGAAAAAATGGCGCAACGCTGCATCTTTTCAGGGACGACCACAGGCTGACAGAAAGCCTTGAGCTGATTTCGGAATGCTTTTCTTCCTTCCTAACCCGCATCCTTTCCTGAAATAAAGAACCCCCAATCGAGAGGGGGTTCGCATTCCGTCACCCGGAATCATGCGTCCTTTGGGCGCCAGTCAAGCTCTTTCCGATTCAGCATCCCTGTCTGCTCAAATAGGGCCCTCCATGGGTTGAAAACGCTTCGCACACTTATAGTCTAGGTCATTTTTTCGAAAAGCGTCCTGTTCAGAAAACGGCGGCTGAATTTGCGGTCATCCATTCCACGAACTGATTTTCCGGAAGCGGCCGGCTGAAATGATAGCCCTGGAAGTGCTCGCATCCCAGCCGGGCCAGTATTTCGCACTGCTCTGCATTTTCGACGCCTTTCGCGATCACGCCAAGATGCATGTGGTGCTACCTCGCGGCAGATTCCTCCATCTGCTTCTCTATGTCTTCCGCAGCCATTGCGCCGGGACTAATGGTGCCGTCCGAGAATACGATGGCAGGCGTTCCGTTTATCCTGAGCTTTTCGGCAAGCTTTGCCACTTCTGTCAGCGCGCTCGTGTCGCAAGGCTTGGCTTCAGGCGGGGTGACGCCCTTCAGGAGCGCATCGCGCCATACCTTTTCCCTGTCCTTGGAGCACCAGATGTTCTTCGCCTTTTCCTCTGAACCAGGAAGGATGGGAAGCAGGAAACGGTAGACCGTGACATTGTCCACATGCTGCATTTCCTTCTCCAGCCGCTTGCAGAAAGGACAGTTCGGATCCGTGAATATCGCGATCTTTCTCTTTCCGTTTCCTTTCACTTCCTTGAATGCATCCTGGAATGGAAGCGCGTCGAACTTGACCGCATAGAGCTTCTTCGCCCTGGCTTCGGTCAGGTTCTGCATGGTCTTCATGTCGAAGATGCTTCCGGCGAAGAGATAGGAAAGCTTTTCGTCCGTGTAGACGATGTTGTCCTCGAAGGCGACTTCGTAGAGGCCGAAATAAGGCGTCTTCACGACTTCGAGTATCTTTTCGCGGGGGAATTTCTTCTGCATCGCCGCCTTCACGCTCGCCACGTCGGCATGGGCAAGATTGGTCGAAAGAAGGCAGGCAAAGAGGAAATAAGCTAATCGTTTCATGATGTTTCCATTAGTAAAAATCAGGCAAGCGCATGCTGGATCAAGGCATTCTTGAACCAGCCCTGTGTGTCGACCATCCTGAGGCCCATGTTCCGAATGAAGGAAAACCCGGGGACGTCGTTGTTGAAAAGCTTCTGCAAAATATCGGTCGTGGTCTGCATGGAAAGGATGTCTTCGCGTCTCGCCCGATCGAAGCGCCGCAACAGATGATAGTCTCCGCAATCCTTCTGCAGCCCGCGCCCGATGAGCACTTTCGAAAGTTCGCCTGCATCCCTGAATCCAAGATTGACGCCCTGCCCTGCGAGAGGATGGGTATTGTGGGCGGCATCCCCTATCAGGGCAATCCGGGGCTTCACAAGCGAATCGAACCTCAGCAGGCGCAATGGAAATCCCTGGGGCGGCGTGATCATCTTCAATTCCCCCAGCCTTCTGCGGGAAGCCTCCATGACCTTCAGGCTGAAATCAGGGTCACGCATCAGGCTCTCCGCGTTTTCAGTCCAGGTCGACCAGACGATCGATACCCTGTTTCCGGGCATGGGCAGAAGGGCGAGGATCCCGTCCTTCCTGAACCATTGCCAGGCCGTGTCACGATGGGGCTTTTCACACTCGAAATTGGCGACTATCGCAGTCTGATGGTAGGGCCTGGGATTCGCCTCGAATCCGGCCTGGGTTCTGAGCCAGGATTTGGCGCCGTCTGCACCCACCAGCAGCCTTGCATTCAGCTTGACTGTCTCGAGTTCTAGTTCTATGCTGTTTTCCTGCCATAGTATTCCCCGGCAGACGGCAGGGCAGAAGGTTTCGAGGTTCTCCTGTCCTCTCGTCTGCTGAACGAGCGAATGAAGAAGGTTCCTGCTTTCGACGATGTGGGCAAGCTCGGAAAGTCCCGCCTCTTCCGCGCTGAATCTGAGCTCCGAATCCTCGTCACCGAATATCCTCATCTCCCTGATCGGGGAGACCCTTCGATGGTCCATCCCTTCCCAGGCTTTTCCAAGGAACCGGGCGGAACCCGGGCTGATCGCATAGATCCTGCTGTCCCACCCTTCCGTCTCATGGACAGGCATTCTCGATTCGACGAGCGCAAGCTTCAGCCCGCTGGTCCTGAGGGCCAGGGCGAGGCTCGTTCCGACCAGTCCTCCGCCGACGATGACGGCATCGAAATCCATGTGATCTTGAAAGAAACGACGAAAACCATTAACATACCACACTTCGCAAATTTCCGGTGATATAGCTCAGTCGGTTAGAGCACAGCACTCATAACGCTGGGGTCGGTGGTTCAAGTCCACCTATCACCACCATTT
>JAJZTQ010000028.1 GCA_021848825.1 Pseudomonadota bacterium | reverse complement strand
CCCGGCTCACGGAGCATGGCAGGCAGATCATTCGCCTATTCAGGGCCGGGGAGCGTGAATATCAGAAAATCATGGATGCGCTGACTGACGGCATGGAGAACTTCATAGAGCGACAGGCGAAAAGCCCAATAACGCTCAGGCAATTTGGATGCCAAGTTGTTAACTTGTTGAATAAGAAGAATTGTCTTTGTTTTGCGATGGTAGCAAAAGCTACATAACGCTATCTTCCGGAGAGCCTGAAGCTCGAATGGCAGGCGACGCATTATCTTGTCACCCGGGAGAGCGATTCGATCGCTCTGCGGTAATTCTTTGGAGATGAAGCTTCCCTTGCTTCCGCGGCGAATTCATCCGCAGCGGAATGCATGGCGAATCCGATTTCATGCATTTTTTCCGGCATGTATTTCGAAAGCGAACTGTTGTCGCCCGCTTTGCTCATGCCGTCGTCCATCCTGCAAGCGCAGCCTGGATTTCGGCTATCGCCATCAGATGATCCCGCATGTTGAACAGGAACCGGTCCCGATAGGGGGAGGGAGCGCCACAGCCGTTCTTTCCATCGGCCCGCCGAATGCTTAGGCTGCAAGAAAGCCTGAAAGGAGAAGGGCGAGCTTGATGACTTTCATCGATTCCTGAGGAAATCAGCGGTCTTGAAGAAGGAGGAGGCCAGCTGTTCCTTCAGTCTTTCGTCCATGGCCGAATCGAGCAGGGCCTTTTTCATGCAGTGCATCCACTGGTCCCGCTCCGATTCCCCAATGGGAAAAGGCATATGCCTTTGCCTGAGCCTGGGGTGTCCGTATTTCTCGACATAAAGCTGGGGGCCTCCCAGCCATCCCGAGAGAAACATGAAGAGCTTTTCTCTCGATCCGGAGAGATCGTCCGGGTGGAGCTTCCTGATTCCTGATGCATCCGGATCGGTATCCATGATGTCGTAGAACCGGTCGACGAGGGATCTCACGGCGGCTTCGCCGCCCATCATTTCATAATGCGGATTTTCCATTTTCTGCCTGATCGGCTCCCTGCGCGATTTCCCTGATGACGGAACTGCCCACGCTGTCCCTGCAGTCGAGCACCCCGAGTTAATCCAGAATGCGTTCGCATTCCATCCTGTCTCCCTGGCGCAGACGCATGAAAGCAAGCGCCTACAGGCTAAGAGGTAGAAATGCGGAGCCTCTTCCGTCCAGTCGGCGGAATCATGAGCCAGTTCCTCCCAGTTCGGAGAAAATCCGCCCTGGGAAGCCGATTTCGTCAGCGCCTCTCTTGCCGTCCTTTCAGCATCAGGAAGCCTGTTCTTGCAGAAATAGAACTTGTAGAGCGAGAAATAGACTGCGAGGCTTTCAGGCGCCTCTCCGCCGTAGAGTGCCGTGATTATACAGGACGGTTTTCCGGGATGCGAATTGGCCCCATGACTTCGAGCCCCTTTTCGAAGGTGATGTTCTCGAATTTTGCGCTGCAATTGAATGAGGCGTCCGCCACGGCGTCGAAGAGGTTGCACTTTTGCAGTTCCGCCAGGAATGCCTGAAGCAGTTCGGGGCTTCCGTTCTGGCTGCACGAACCGCGGGGGTGGCCAGGAGGACGGATCTGGTGAGAAAAATCGCCCAGCCGATCAGGGAAGCGAAAGCGGCGGAAGTGCCCGCCCGCGCAGAATCGGCGCCGGACGAAAACGAGGATCCCAGGCTCTTCGCGATCAGGAAGATCATGGACGAGCGTATCCGTCCCACACTCGTCATGGACGGCGGGGATCTGGAGATCATGACGCTGTGCGGAAACCTGCTCTGCATCCGCTATTACGGAACATGCGCAAGCTGTCCCAGTTCGCAGACCGGGACGCTGATGGCGATAAGACGATAGAACCTGAAATCGAGGTGGTGGCAGTATGAATCACTGTCCCTGCCTTTTCAGGAATTCCGAATAGGGATAGATGGTTCCCTTGAGATAATGGGAAGGCAGGTCGAAAAGCGCCCAGTAATACTCTTCACTTCCCCGGCAAATCTGCGGCGGCAGACAATAGGAAAGCCAGTCATGCCCGACCGCATCCCCGTACATGCCGCCGGTATCCGAGAAGAAGGGTACCAGCCTGAATTCGTTCAATGCAGCCAGCAGTTCGGCTGGCGCGCCGAGATCCTGGGCGATTTCGCCATGGGAAATCAGGCCCCCTTTCGTTTCTATCACCATCAGGGTGGCTTTGCCTTGAACGTCCAGGAAAAGAATGCCCGCAGGATGGGGAAAAAGATAATGCTCGACGAAACGGTAACGCCGGGAGAGTTGGGAAACGAGCTCCTCCATGGCGGGATCGGAAAGAAAAGAATAGGCATCGCTTGAAAGCAGGACTTTCAGTGTGCGCGTCTGTTCACTGAAGAAATCCTGCTGAAGCTGGATGATTTCGTTTTCCAGCCGGATGAGGGCATCAGGACTGCTCTTCTTGATGAATCTGTCGATCAGTCCGCGGTTGAAAGCATCCACTGCCAGTTTTTCGTCAGCCTGGCCCGTCAGCAGGATTTTCTTGCAGGGAAGGTTGCGGACCGCTTCGCATAATTCAAGACCGTTCATCTGCGGCATGGCATAGTCTATGATGAGGACTGTCGGCAGGTCGAAGCGCTGTCTGTTGAGCGAAATATGATAGATTCGACTAAGATCGACATGGGTACTGTGCCACTCGAAAAAATTGGTCTGTTCATCGGATCTTGCATAAATGGGGTCGAACATGGCGGAAAATCGCTGCGCAAAAAGCCATTCCATGGCTGAGCTGCTGTCGTGGAAAACCTTGTACACGATCTGGGGGTTCAGCTGGAATGCCAGGCTGTCCAGGAACGTCTTGCTGTCGTCGATGAGCACAGTCAGGGTAGGGTGTCTATAAACAGATAAATGCTTGTCCATCGGACTACACCATTAACATGTTTGTCACGCAGATTTCCGCTTGGCGGGCTTTCTGCTATTGTAGCGCCAGGTGGATATCATAAACCATAAAGGCGAGGCGTCAGCGCCTGAATTTATCGAGCAATGTACACACAATCTCAAATCGACCCCCTGGTGAGCTTCCGGAATTCGGAAGGCGAAGCGGTTAGGGGAACCATCATCAACCTCCAGAGAAAATCCCTCGTGATGGAGGTGTACAACCCCTATTCAATCGTGCAGGTAAGCGAGGTGCTTGGCGATTTCACCGTCAGGTTCGGCGCAAAGGCCGCCTATCAGGGCAAGGCGGTCGTCATCAGCCTCGTCAATACCGGTCTGACTGCCGTCGTTTCGGTCACGCTCATCGACGAATGGCAGGAGCTTACCGATGTCGAGGTCGTGCCAGGAGTGATAGGCGCAGAGGCTCAGGCATTCGTTCACGATTGGTCCAGGCGCTTCAAGATCAGGAAGGATTACCAGATCGTGGTCAATGAAATGCGCGCGTTTCTTTCGGATGTATCCCGCTGGATCGAGCAGGTGGACCTGTCGGATTCGCTCCCAAAAGCGAACGGCCAGCTGAGATCGGATGTTTTTTTCGAACTCGCTGCGCCATTGATGCAGAAGATGAAATCCTACTTCGATTCGCTGAACGGCGAGGCGTCTCTGGTCGAGGAAGAGCTTGCTCCTTCGCATCGGTCTTTTGCACAATCAGCGCTTCACCCCCTTCTGCTCAGGGCGCCCTTCATTTTCAGAACCTACATGAAGCCTTTGGGGTATGCGGGCGATTACCAGATGGTCAACCAGATCATCGGAGATCCGCGCGAGGGTCCTAGCACCTATTTCCAGATGGTGAATACCGCCTTTCTGCAGACCGAAGTGGCAAAGGCCCACCGCAATCGCATCGATCTCCTGGTTGATTTCTTGAAGCGGTGTGCAGATGCGGCAATGGGCGCAGGAAAGGTATTCAGGATTCTTAACGTCGGTTGCGGACCGGCAGTGGAAATACAGCGCTTTCTGCAAAGCTATCCGCATCCTGAGTTCCTTTCTTTCGAGCTGCTCGATTTCAACGAGGAGACGCTGGCATGGACGGAAAAGAAACTATCGTCCATCATCGGGCAGATCGGCAAGAACGTTTCCATCAAATATGTCCATGATTCGGTCCACAAACTGCTGAAGCGCCGCATTGTCCCGGACCAAGAAAACCTTCGGGAATTCGACGCGGTATACTGTGCGGGCCTGTTCGATTATTTGTCCGACAAGGTCTGTTCAAGGCTCACCGCGCATTTTTGCTCCCGCATCCATCCAGGGGGACGGCTCCTTATCACCAACGTTCATTCCAGCAATCCAGAAAAATCCGGCATGGAGCATTTGCTGGAGTGGTATCTGATTTACAGGGACGAGGCTGGAATAGCATCGCTTCTTCCTCCGGAATCGAGCAGGCACAATATTTACGTTGATACGACTGGCGTAAACGTGTTCGCAGAAGCAGCCATCGGTTAGGGAAGACAATGGACAAGGGCCTTCAGGCCGGATACGAAATCGCATTTCGGGAATACCGTTTCATCTTCAGCCGCGGCGGCGCTTATACCGGGATCGCACTGATTCTGCTTGGTGCCATCCTGGATTATGGAATCTATCCGGACAAGCAGCTGGAGTTTGCGGCCGCGCGCCTCGCCTGCTCGATTCTCGTTTTCGTGATCATCCTGGTGATGGCAACAGAATGGGGAAAGGAAAGAATCCAGCCGCTGACTTTCCTTTGGCTACTCCTTCCGCAGATCATGATATGCTGGATGATCGCCGTCACGGATGGGGCGAAATCGATCTTTTATAGCGGACTGAATCTCGCCATCTTCGCATCAGGCATTGCCCTGCCTTTCGGTCTCAAGGTAAACGTCAGCCTGGGCGTCCTGAGCTATCTCCTTTACGTGATTGCCTGCTCCTTCCATCCTGAGAGCTTCGGTTTTCATGGCGATTTCGTGGTCAATTCATTTCTCCTCGTGTTTTCAGCCATCGCCAGCGCGGTATGTACCTTCTACAATGAGCGCGGCCGCCTGATGCTCTTCAGGTTAAAGGCGGAAGTGGCGGAAAAGAATGAGCAGCTGGAAGAAACCAACAAAAATCTCATCAAAATCAAGGGGCAGATGATCCAGCAGGAAAAGATGGCTGCAATCGGCACGCTTTCGGCGGGGCTGCTTCATGAGGTCAACAATCCGGTCAATTATTGTCTGATGGCGATGGATGTCGCGATAGAAGATCCTGTTTCGAATGCCAGCCAGTCGCTCAGGGAATGCCTTCAGGACGCCAAGCAGGGCATGCAGCGCGTTCAGCATATCGTTTCGGACCTGAAGACTTTCGCCTACAGGAAAGGGGATGCTGAAGGAAGGGATTTCCTTTTCGAGAAGGCAGTCGGCTCGGCGATCCGTCTGGTGGGGCATGAGACCAAGGGGATAGCGGTCACAAGCGACATGCCCAAAGATACCCTGGTCAACGGGGACGAGGCGGCCATCATCGGCGTATTGGTCAATCTGCTCGGCAATGCCGCGCTTGCACTGCATGCCGCGAATCGTCCAAATCCTTCCATCCAGATTGCTGCGAAATGGGAGAATGACAGGTTTTTCGTTTCGGTCACGGACAACGGACCAGGCATTGCGCCTGAAAATCTGGGGCGGGTTTTCGAGCCATTCTTCACCACAAGGGACGTCGGCCAGGGACTCGGCCTCGGCCTCTCCATCAGCTACAGCGTGATCGAACGGCATGGCGGAACGTTGTTCGCCGAGAGCGCCTATGGCGCATGGACGAGAATGATCTTCGATTTGCCAAGGGCATCGTGATGAGTGAAAGCAAAATCGATTCAGTCATCCTGTATGTGGACGACGAGGAAATGGCGGGGAAGTACTTCGCTCGCGCTTTCGCTGCCGATCACCAAGTGATCGCGGCGCCAGGCGCCGACAAGGCCATCGCGATCCTGCGGGAAAGACATGTCGACATTCTGGTCACCGACTACCGAATGCCGGGAAGAAATGGCGGGGAACTGCTCCGCATTGTGGCCGAAGAGTTTCCCTATGTGGTTCGCATCCTGGTGACGGCCTATGCGGACAGGGATGTGCTGCTCGACGCCGTGAATTCGGGCGAAATTTTCAGGATCATCGAGAAACCATTCGATTTCGAGGAGGTCAGGAGCACGTTGCGCCTGGCGAGCGACCTTGCCAGGGAGCGCCGCGTGAAAAGGCAGAGGCTGCAGGCGATAGAAGAGACGCTCGGGTTTCTCGCCCATGAACTCAATACGCCGCTTGCCACGATCGTCAATTACGTGCGCGGCATGGAGCAAAGGATGGCTGACATGCCGACCCTTCAGCAGCCGGACATTTCAAGAGCCCTGACTGCCATGAGAGACAACGCGAGCTATTGCCTGACTCTGCTTTCTTCATTCGTCGAATCGGTCCGTGATGCAGGTGCCGCGCTTGCCAATGAAATCGGGGCAACAGCGAGAAGCATGATATCGTCCCTGCTCGATACCTATCCGCTTACCCATGTCCAGCGGGCGCAGATCATCATCGATGTCGCACAGGATTTCCCCATTCCTGCCGCCCCGAATGGCGTGATGCTGGTGCTGTCCTCGATATTGGGAAATGCCTTGCGCGCCGTGCAGCATCAGCCTTCACCCATGGTTCGCTTCACGGTCCTGGTGGATGAAAATCCGCAGATCCGGATTCTGGACAACGGCCCCGGCATTCCCGGTCAGGTTCTGGATAGGCTTCTCCATGATCCGGTCACGACCCATGCCGACGAGGGCGGAACGGGCTGGGGAATGATCTTCTGCAACCGTATCATGCAATCATTCGGCGGGGGTATCATGGTACATTCCGCGCCAGGAAGCCCTACCGTTTTCATACTCAATTTTCCGGTTACAAAAAGGAGCGATCAATGACCGACAATGCCCCGTTAATCCTCTTCGTGGACGATGAAGCAACTGCCGTCAAGTATTTTCAGCGCGCGATAGATTCCATGGCGCCCATCATCTCGGCAGGCACCGTTGAAGAAGGGAAGCGCCTCCTGGACGAGCATGCCGGGACGCTTTCCGTACTGGTTTCGGACCAGCGCATGCCGGGCGGGAGCGGCAACGAGCTGCTGCTTTACGCCAGGATCAATTATCCGCACATGGTCAGGATCCTGACCACGGCCTATTCCGAACTGGAGCAAACGGTCGAGGCGGTCAATCAGGGGCAGATCCATCGCTATATCCAGAAGCCATGGGAAATATCGGCGCTCAGGATGGAACTGAAGCAGGCCCTCGAACTCGCTGCGTTGCGAAAGGAGCATGATGTGCTTCTGAGGGAAAAATTGATGGTGAGGCAAATGCAGGCCGTGTCGCACAGGATAGGGTCGCTCTATACGCTTTGCACTGTTCTCGGGGAACCCGTTTCCGCCCTGGACGATTATCTTGCGGCAGCTGCAGCGCTCGGCATCAAGCCTTTCGAGCCGGACTGGCTATTGATGGATTATGCCGATCTCGTCAGCATCGAGGCGCATCGGAGCGGCCTGTTTGGCGAGGATCTCAGGAAGAAGCTCGCGGAAACAGGTGAGGAAGCATTGCTGTCTGAACTGGGCTGCGAAAAAGCGGAAGAGAAATATGTCTTTCCGGGAGAGCCGCCTTTCGCGGAATTCCTTGAAACGCCTTCCGATGCGCCCATCTCGGGGAGGCATGTTGCCTGGCTGGCATTTCTTTTCCGCCTTCACGAAAGCGGCAAGGCAATGCAGCTGAAGAAAACGCCATCAGGCTTCGAAGGGTCTGTCAAGCCAGCCGGCAATCCTGTTTCCAAGGAGAGAATCGCTGCATGGATCAGCCACTTCAGCGAAAGCTGAAGAAAGGAGATCGGCACACTGTCAATTCTGACAGCTTTTCCGCAATTCCCGACCATTTTGCTTGATTTCCCCTGAATCTGTGCTAAATGGGTAGGACGAACACCTACAAGGGATCGCCGTGCAGCTGCTTCTTTTTACCGTTTCAGGGCTTCACTATGCGTTGCCTCTGGCGGCGGTGGAAAAGGTTTTCCCTGCAGCGGAAGTCAAACCCTTGCCCGGCGCGCCCCAAATCGTCGAGGGGTTCATCAGCCTCGCCGGCCGTATCGTGCCGATCTTCGATATTCGCAGCCGCTTCAATCTCGGACAGAAACCGACGGCGCTGACGGACAGGATCATCCTGGCGAATGCCGGGAAAAGGAAGGTCGGCATTGTTGCAGATTCCGTCGGCGAAGTGCTGGATACCGACGACATCATCGATGCGGAGATCGTCCATCCTGACCTCCTCCAATTCAAGGGCGTGGTGAAAATCGCGGGCGACATGGCCCTCATTCAAGATCTCGACTCATTCCTTTTTCCTGAAGAAAACAAAGCGCTCGATGAAGCGCTCGGGACAGGCTGAATGAAGGACGACCTCGCAGAGCCCATGACCGAATACCTCGCTGAGCATATCGGCCTTTCGATCGAGCGAAGAGCCGACCTCGAACGGGGCATGGCGTCCGCGGCGAGGGAATTCGGCTTCGTCGACGAGGGCGCGCTTGCAACATGGCTGTTTTCGGACAAGCCGAAGAAGGCGCACCTGGAAAAGCTTTCCAGCCATTTTACGGTGGGGGAGACCTATTTTTTCAGGGACAAGGGAGTCTTCGATGTGCTCGGGGGGAAGGTCCTTCCGGAAATACTCGAAAACAGGCCTTCGGTAAGAATATGGAGCGCAGGCTGCTGCACGGGAGAAGAGCCCTATTCGATTGCCATGCTGCTTCACAGGATCGCTCCTGGTCATGGCGAGATCGAAATCCTCGCTACAGACATCAATCCCCGATTTCTGGAAACGGCCGACAAGGGGATATATGGAGAATGGTCTTTCAGGGATGCCCCTTTCTGGATCAAGGATTTTTTCAGGAAAACCGGGAAAAACTACGAGATCTTGCCTCATATCAGGAAAAAGGTCAGGTTCTCGACGCTCAATCTTGCAAGGGATGCGTATCCGGAAAACATCGACCTCGTCATTTGCCGCAACGTGCTGATGTATTTCAGCAGGGAAAAGGCTGAGCAAGCGGCTTCCTGTCTCTACGAGGCAGCCGCCGACAAAGGCTGGCTCGTCGTCAGTCCGACCGAATCGCCTGACAGACTCTTCTCCCGTTTCGAACCCGTCAGGTTTCAGAACGCCATCCTTTATCGTAAGTCATCCAAAGATCAGGCTGTCCGGGAGGAAAGGCTTGAGGCATCGGTTGCCGAGGAAGAACTTGATTGCGATGCGTGCTTGATGGCGAAACAGTGCGCTGACAGGGGAAATCTGAACGAGGCGGAAAACTGGTGCAAAAGGGCGATCGAATCCGAGAAGCTCGATCCCGGGAGGCATTATCTTTATGCCACCATTTTGCACGAAATGAAAAGGTACGGCGAGGAGGAGGATGCGTTGAGAAAGGTTGTCTATCTCGATGCCAGTTTCATCCTGGCTCATTTCGCACTGGGAAATCTCTGCCTTTCACAATGGCGGGGAAAGGAGGCTGCCAATCATTTTCGAAACACGCTCGCCTTGCTCGAGAAACTGCCGCAAGGGGAAACTCTCCCGGAATCAGATGGGCTTGCAGCCGGACGGCTCGCGGGGATCATCGGCGCATTGACCGGAAGGGCATTCCGTGAAAACGGGTAAAGTCGACTGGGAAGAAGCGAGGCGCCGCATAGCTGCAATAGAAAAATTGTTTGCCCGCATCCTCTCCCCTCCGCCGCAGGAGATAACGCGCATCCTCAAGAAGCGTGCCGAATTTCTGGCCCTTGAAATCGAAAGGGAGAGGGAAGAGGAGAAAATCGAAGTCCTCGAATTCAAGCTTGGTGAAGCGCGTTATGCCGTGCAATCGAATCACGTCAGGAGCGTTCATCATATCGAGCAGCTTACTTCGATACCCTGCACGCCTGATTTCGTGCTGGGAATCGCCAACATAAGAGGGGAAATACTCTCCGTGGTCGATATCCTCAAATTTTTCGGGCTTCCCGGCATGGGGCATGGGGAGATGATGGTTCTGCTGGAGAAGCGAGATATGCGTTTCTGCATTGTGGCAGATGCCATTTCCGGCGTGCACGAGATTGCCAGGGAAGCCATGAATCCTGCCCCGTCTTCGCTTTCGGGGGCACAATATTTTCTGGGCATGGCGCCAGGTCATTTGATTATGCTCGATGCCGTGAAACTCCTGACGGACGAAAGGCTGGTCGTGGAAGAAGAAGTTTGAAGGGAGAGGAAAATGATGAAATGGACCGTAGGGACGAAGACAGCAGGGGGCTACGCTCTGGCACTCCTTGTTATCCTTGTCCTGGGGCTGCTTTCGTACCGGAACACGAAAGATCTGATCGAAGGGACGAACCTGAGGGCGCACACGTTCGAGGTCCTGGGGCGGCTGGGGAACCTGATTTCAGCATTGCAGGATGCGGAAACGGGTCAGCGGGGCTATCTCCTGGTCGGAGAGGAGAGTTATCTCGAGCCCTACAATGAAGGAATCGCTTCAGCCAACAAGGCGCTTCAGGATCTTCGAGCCCTGACATCCGACAATCCGGCACAGCAGAACAGACTGGCGGTGCTCGAACCGCTCGTCGCCGACAAGCTTGACGAACTCCAGAAAACAATCGATCTCAGAAACAACAAGGGGCTGGATGCAGCGCTGTCGGTCGTCAGGACGAACAGAGGGAAGAATGAAATGGATGACATCAGAAAAATCGTTTCTGACATGCGAGCGGAGGAAGACAGGCTGCTCAATGCGAGGGACAAGCTGGAGAGTGATGGAGCCAGATCCACCATTGCCGTTGTCCTTTACGGCATTCCAATCGCGGTTGTCTTTGTCATTCTGGTCGGATACGTGATCACCAAATCGATTACCTTTCAGCTGAAAGGAAGCATCAGCCAGCTTGCCTCGACGTCGAGTCAGATCCTTGCCACCACTTCCCAGGCTGCTGCAGGCGCTGCGGAGACGGCAACTGCAGTGAGCCAGACTACCGCCACAGTGGAAGAGGTGAAGCAGACCGCGCAGCTCGCCAGCCAGAAGGCGAAAAATGTTTCCGAGAACGCGCAAAAGGCTGCGCAGATCTCGATGACGGGTCGGAAGGCGGCAGAAGATGCTGTCAGGCTGATGAAGGATATACAGGACAAGATGGAATCGATCGCCGAAAGGGTGGTGCTGCTTTCGGAACAGGGGCTCGCGATCGGCGAGATCATTGTCAGCGTCAACGATCTCGCTGAGCAATCAGGCATCCTTGCCGTGAATGCCGCCATCGAGGCGAACAAGGCCGGCGAATATGGCAAGGGCTTTTCAGTCGTAGCTCAGGAAATCAGGAACCTCGCCGAGCAGTCGAAGCAGGCGACCGCCCAGGTGAGAACTATCCTGAGCGAAATCCAGAAAAGCACTTCCGCTGCAGTTCTGGCAGCAGAACAGGGTGCCAAGACGGTAGAGACTGGGGTCGCGCAGTCCAGCGAGGCTGGGGAATCGATCAGGCTTCTTGCCGACAGCATCGCGGAGGCTGCTCAGTCCTCGATCCAGATCGCCGCTTCCAGCCAGCAGCAGATGGTCGGTATGGACCAGGTTGCACTGGCTATGGAAAGCATCAAGGAGGCGAGTCAGCAGAATGCCGCAGGGACAAAGCAGGCTGAAGCTGTGGCCCAGGACCTGCACGAAATCGGAAGGCACCTCGGAAACATGATCGGGGCAGGATGAATGGCGGAAGGCGATTTCGCTGCAAGGCTGCTTGCTACGTTCAGGGTCGAGGCTGCCGAACATATCGAGGCGATGTCTGACAGCATCGTCAAGCTCCGGAATTTCCCGGACCAGGAAACCATCGAGCGGATCTATCGGGAGGCGCACAGCCTGAAGGGGGCGGCAAGAGCGGTCGACATGAGGGAGGTCGAAAGCATGTGCCAGTCGCTCGAGGACCTGCTTGCGAGACTGAAGAAGGGCATGCTCGAAATTTCTCCCGGCTTGCTCGACAGCATGCAGGAGACCGTAGACCGTATCGCGAGCCAGCTTCCCGGAAAAAAAAGCCCTTTGGACGTGCCGCCAGGAGGGGAGACCGTCAGGGTCGATCTGGAAAAGCTGAAGTCGGTGATGAGGCATACGGAAGAACTGCTTTCTTCGAAGCTTTACCAACAACAAAGACTGAATGATCTGGATGAAATCAGGGGTATCCTTGCAGGAAAGAAGAGCCTCGAGCCAAACACAGAAATGAAGCTCCTGGAGGCGCGTCTGGCAGCTGTCAGGAAGGCTTCAGAGAGAGATCTTAGAGCGTTTTCCGCCATTTCCGATGAATTATTCCAGGGCATGAGGGAAATGTTCATGATGCCTTTTTCCTCGATTTCGAATGCATTCCCGCGCTTCGTCAGGGATGTCTCAAGAGAACTCGGGAAAAAAACCGATCTCGTGATAAGAGGAGGGGAAATCGGGATCGACAGGCGGATACTGGAGGAAATCAAGGAACCGCTCATCCATCTTCTCAGGAATGCAGTGGATCACGGCATAGAAGCGCCTGAAGATCGGATCGCGAAGGCCAAGGCTCCCGAAGGAAGGATCGCGATCGCACTTTCACAGATAGACGGCGGAAAGGTGGAAATTGTCGTTTCGGACGATGGGGCGGGAATTGATGCGGAGAAAGTGAGAGCGTCAGGAAAAAAGCTTGGGCTCCTGGGAGATGGAGAAAACGAGCGGATCGAGCCGCTGCTCTTCAGTTCGGGTGTCTCTACGAGTCAGGCCGTCACGGGAATTTCCGGGAGGGGACTGGGTTTGGCGATCGTTCTTGAAAAGGTGGAAAAGCTCGGCGGGGGCATCGAAGTGGAGACCTCCTGGAATTCGGGAACGGTTTTTCGCATGATATTGCCGCTCACCCTGGCTACATTCAGGGGGGTGCTGGTGAAGGCAGGGGGAAAGCGTTTTGTCATTCCTTCTTCGGCCATCAAGTACATTCTTAGAGTGGAGAAGAAGTCGATCAAAATGGTCGAAAATTTGGAGACGGTCGAGATAGAAGGCGAGGCATTGTCGATATCGAGCCTTGCCGAATTGCTCGAAATGAAAGAGGAGGCTGGGACTCATCTTCCGCTGATCGTCTTGAGCCGCGCAGGGGAAAGTATCGGGTTGCGCGTCGAAGAAGTCGTGGGAGAGCAGGAAGTCCTCGTAAGAACCCTTGGACCGCAGCTCGTCAGGGTGCGCAATGTCTCAGGCGCCTGCATGCTCGGCAGTGGCGAGATCGTGCCAGTGCTGAATGCCCCCGACCTGATGAAATCGGCGAGAATGAAGCCCAGCCGTCCGGTGCAGGAGAAAGGGCAGAAACATATACTCGTGGTAGAGGATTCGATCACGTCGAGAACCCTCTTGAAAGGCATCCTGGAATCGGCCGGTTACAAGGTCAGCACTGCGGTGGATGGAATCGATGCTCAGCTCCGGTTGAAGAATGGATCGTTCGATCTCGTCGTGTCGGATGTCGACATGCCCCGGATGGACGGTTTCGATCTTACGGCTGAAATCCGTTCCGACAGGGATCTTTCCTCGCTTCCCGTTGTGCTCGTTACATCCCTCGATTCTAGGGAAGATCGCGAGAAAGGAGCTGAAGTAGGTGCGAATGCCTATATCGTGAAAAGCAGCTTCGATCAGAGCGATTTAGTCGAAGCCATAGAGAGGCTGACATGAACAAAATCGGTGTGATGGTCGTGGAAGACTCTCCAGTGGTGAGACAATGGCTGATCCACATCCTAGAAGGTTCCCCGTTGATCAGCGTTGTCGGAATGGCATCCGACGGCGAGGAAGCCGTACAGGCGGCCATGCGCATCAGGCCTGACGTCATCACCATGGACATCCACATGCCGAAAATGAACGGGCTGGCGGCGACAAGGATGATCATGGAGATTTGCCCCATCCCCATCATCATCGTGAGCGGAAGCGGAGAATCGAGCGATGTCGAGAAGACTTTCATGGCGATGGAGGCCGGGGCGCTCGCTTTCGTGCCGCGTCCGCCTGGAATCGGTCATCCGGCCCACGAGGCATGTGCAAGGGATCTTGTCAGGCTTGTCCTGGCGATGTCGGAAGTGAAACTGGTGAGGCGGTGGCCGAAAAGGAACCCGAATGCCCCGAGCGTGGAAGATTCTTTTGAAATCGTCGCCATAGGGTCGTCTACTGGCGGTCCACCTGTGATCCGGACCATTCTCTCGCAAATGCCGAAAGAATTTCCGCTGCCGATACTGGTCGTTCAGCATATGTCGGCCGGCTTCCTGCAGGGATTCGCCGACTGGCTGGACCAGAGCTCCGCCCTTGCCGTATCGCTTGCAAGAGATGGCGAAAAATTGTCGGGTGCGAGGGTCTATATCGCACCCGACGGATGCCAGATGAAGGTGGAAAAGGGCGGAAGGATAGCGTTGACTCATGATGATCCTGAAAATGGGCTGAGGCCTTCTGTTTCCTTCCTCTTCCGTTCGATCGAGGCGAATTACGGAAAAAGGGCCGTGGCGGGACTGCTCACGGGCATGGGCAAGGACGGAGCGGCGGAATTGTCGCTGTTGAAGGAAAAGGGGGCAGTGACTTTCGTCCAGGACAAGGAGAGTGCCGTCGTTTACGGGATGGCAGGAGAAGCAGTCAGGCTCGATGCAGCGAATTACATTCTCTCTCCCGAGCACATCGCATCTTTCCTCGCCGGAATGGCAAAGGGGGCGGCGTGAATAAAGAAATTCTGGTTCTCATTGCCGAGGACAGCAAAACGCAGGCCATCAAGCTTCAGAATCTTCTCGAAGAGAGCGGTTATGCCACGATGGTCGGCGAAAACGGCAGGAAAGCGTTAGAACTCGCCAGAAAAAGAAAACCCTCCATCGTCATCAGCGATATCGTCATGCCGGAACTCGATGGTTACGGGTTATGCCGCGAGATCAAGGCGGACGAAAGTCTCAGGGATGTTCCGGTCATCCTGGTGACTTCGCTTGCCGATTCGGAGGACGTCATAAGGGGACTCGAGAGCGGCGCGGACAACTTCATCAGAAAGCCCTTCGAAGGCCGCTACCTGTTATCCAGAATCCAATATCTGCTGATGAACATGGAATTGCGCGAAAACCAGAAGATGCGGATGGGTGTGGAAATCAAGCTTGGCGGGAAGACGCATTTCATCACTGCCGAGAAGCAGCAGATCCTGGATCTGCTGATATCGATATACGATCAGGCGGTCTGCATCAACGATGACCTCAAGGAAAGGGAAAGGGAGCTTGCCTACTCGAACAGGGTGATGCAGGGGCTCTACAGGATTTCCGAAGGACTGAACCAGGTTTACGGGGTGAAGGAGGTGGCTGAAAAATCGCTGGAGCGGGCGATGGAATTGCCTGGAATAGAGGCAGGCTGGATTTCGCTTCGTCAGGGAGAGTCCGGCTTCAGAACGATTGCCGTCCGCAATCTCCCGCCTGCCCTGGAGCTGCCGGGGGCGCTGGAAGGCAGCTGCCATTGCCGCAGGATGCTGCTTTCAGGTGAGCTCGATTCCGTCACAAACATCATCGAATGCGAGCGGCTTCAGAAGGCAAAGGGAGAAAAGCGCGGGCTGCGCTACCACGCGAGCGTTCCACTCTGGCTGGGCGAAAAGACGATAGGCCTGATGAACCTCGTTGCGCCCGATGAAGGGCTGTTCGATGAGGAAGCGAAAAAAGTGCTTTACGGCATCGGGAATCAGGTTGCGGCCGCCCTCGAGCGGGCGAAACTGCACGAGAACCTGGAGCATCTCGTCGAGGAAAGGACTGCGGCATTGCAGGCGAGCGAAGCGAGCCTGAAGCTTTTCCGGACATTGCTCGATCGCTCCAATGACGCCATCGAAGTGCTGGATCCTGAAGACTTTCGTTTCCTGGACATCAACGAGACGGCATGCAATGTGCTCGGGTACGGCAGGGAAGAACTCCTTTCCATGAGCATATGGGACATCGATGCAGGGCTGGATCCGGGCTCCGAAAAGACGGCAAAGATCCAGGCGCAGATGAAAGAGTCTGCGCATGCCCAGTTCGAGAGCCTGCACAGGCGCAAGGATGGATCGGTCTTCCCGGTCGAGATCAACGCGACGCTCGTCGAACTCGACAGACCCTATTACCTCAGCATTGCGCGGGATATCACCCAGAGGAAGGCGAATGAAGCGAGGATCATGCGTCTCAACAGGGTTTATGCAGTGCTTTCAGGCATCAACACGACCATTGTCAGAGTCAGGAGCAGGAAGGCGCTTTTCGACGAGGTTTGCAGGATAGCGGTCGAACTTGGAAAATTCAGGATGGCCTGGATAGGCATGCTTTCCGATGAAGGAGAAATCCAGTTCGTCGCGAAGGCGGGGCAAGACGACGGTTATCTAGACGTTCTCTACAGATCTCCCAGCACCTTTGCAAAAAGGGCGCTGAAGGAAAACGGCGTTGTAGTCTGCAACGACATCGCTTCCGAAGCGGATCTTTCGGAGATCAGGCATGAAGCGCTGCAAAGAGGCTACCGTTCCCTTGCCGTCTTCCCGCTTCATGTGAACGGAAACGTCGTGGGCGTATTCGCGCTTTATGCGAGTGAGGCGGACTATTTCGACAGCGAGGAAATGAAGCTTCTGCTCGAAGTTGCGGGAGACATTTCCTTTGGGCTCGATCATCTGGCGAAAGAGGAGCAGCTCAACTATCTCGCCTATTACGACATGCTGACGGGATTGCCGAATCGGACCCTTTTCTTCGATCGCCTCAATCAGCTAGTGAATACCGTCGATCAGGCTGCCGTTCTGGTGATGGATCTCGAGCGCTTCAGGATCATCAACGAGACGCTCGGCAGGCATGCCGGGGACAATCTGCTGAGGCAGATGGCTGAACGGCTTTCGAAGGGCATTCTGGAAAAGAATCATCTTTCGAGAATGAATGCAGACAGCTTTGGCGCAATCGTCCATGATTTCGAAACCGAATCGGATATCGTTCATTTCATAGATGCCATTCAGGATGCGCTTTCCAGTCCGTTCGAGGTTGAAGGAAGGGAGCTCAGGGTGGCCGTGCGGTTTGGCATCGCCATTTTCCCTGCGAACGGCACGAACGCGGACGATCTTTTCAGGAATGCGGAAGCTTCGCTCAAGAAGGCCAAGCTCTCGGGCGACAAGTATCTTTTCTATACACCTGAAATCAATGCGCGGGTTTCCGAGAAATTGATGCTCGAGAACAAGCTGAGGCGCGCCATCGAAGAAGAGCAATTCGTGCTTTATTACCAGCCCAAGGTTGAGTTGAGGAGCGGGCAAATCAGTTCGATTGAAGCGCTGATCAGGTGGCAGGATCCTGAAAATGGACTCGTTCCTCCCGGAGACTTCATTCCCCTCCTCGAAGAGACGGGGATGATTCTGGAAGTGGGGCGCTGGGCGCTTGAGAAGGCGGCATCGGATTCTCTGAAATGGCGAGAAAGCAGTTCCAGGACGCTGAGGGTTGCGGTCAACGTCTCTTCTTTCCAGCTGAAGCAGAAGAACTTCGTTGAAATGGTTGAAAAGGCTGTAGATGGCGGGGCTTCAGGAATCGATCTTGAGATCACGGAAAGCCTGATCATGCAGGATATCGAGGAAAACATGAAGAAGCTTCAAAGGATCAGGGAGATGGGAATGCAGATCGCCGTCGACGATTTCGGTACCGGCTATTCCTCCCTGAGCTATGTTGCGAGGCTTCCTGTCAACTCTTTGAAAATAGACCGGTCTTTCATCGTCAACATGAATGACAATCCGGACAATCTGGCCATCGTTTCGGCGATTATTTCCCTTGCCCATTCCCTCGACATGAAAGTCACGGCGGAAGGCGTCGAAACCAAGGAACAGGCGAATCTCCTGAAGCTCCTGAAATGCGACGAGATCCAGGGTTATCTCTTCAGCCCGGCCGTACCTTTCGAGGAAATATCGCGATTCCTTGCAGAAGGGAAGGCGCTGAGGGAGATAGCCAGAGAATGACGCCAGAAGGGCTTTGATCCGATCTCAGGATGCGGTTTTCTTGCAGTAGCAATAGATGAACTTCTGAATGCCGCCGGAAGGCGTCCGGTGTTCCTCTTCCCTGTGCCTGAGCAGCGTGAAGGGTTCGCCGAATTCCGCATGGAGTCCTTCCGGATCGTATCGCATGACAGGCAACCCGCTGCATTGGAGGGGGCCGTCTTCAGCGAAGGTCGCCACGATCACATGCCCTCCCGGTTTGACTGCGCGGAGCACAGTTTCGACATAGATGCGGCGTTGTTCCGGGGAAGTCAGGAAATGGAATACGGCCCGATCGTGCCATACATCGAAGGCGTGAGGAGGAAGATTCGCCTCCAGGATGTCGGCTTCGATCCATTTCACGCTTCCGCCTTCCGCGCCCAACCTTGTTCTGGCGGCAGCAAGGGCAGATTTGGAAAGGTCGAGCACGGTGAGATCCGAATAGCCTGCTTCGAGCAGGTCGTCGACGAGGGTGGATGCGCCTCCACCGACATCGATGATCGATGCGGAGAGGGGGACCCTGGTTTCGCTGATGAGGCGCAGGGATTGTTCGGCGTGGGGCTGATACCAGCTGACCGCATCCACCGATTTCGTCGAATAAACCGTTTCCCAATGCTTCCTGGACTGCATGCTGCCCTCCTTTTTGCAATCGTAACCCTTTCATGTTTTCAATGCAACAGACCTTGACTTGCGTGCAGAGAAATACTAGATATTGTATATGATCGTCATAAATTTCGAACATATGGTGTAACCGGGAGGTGAAATGGAAGCCAGAGAAAACGTGCTTTTTTTTCCAAGGGGTGTGTTGAAGCGTGACGGCTCGCGAGCCGCTTTCGATGCGTCGAAGATTCGTTCTGCGATATCGAGAGCAGGGAAGGCGACAGGGGAGTTCGACGATGAAGAAGCGGAAAGGCTGACCGCACAGGTTGTCAGGGTGCTTTGCTGCAAATATGGCAATGCATCGGCTTCCATTGAGCATATCCAGGATGCCGTCGAGCATGTCCTCATCGTCTCGAACCATGTCGATACGGCGAGGGCGTATATCGTTTACAGGGAGCAGCATCGGACACTGAGGCAGGACAGGAAAACCCTGATCGACGTGGAGGCATCCATAGAGGAATATCTCGAAAAGCAGGACTGGCGCGTGAATGCGAACGCGAACCAGGGGTATTCGCTTGGCGGGCTGATCCTCAACGTTTCAGGAAAGACAATCGCCAACTACTGGCTCAATCATGTCTATCCGCCCGAAGTCGGGGAAGCGCACAGGAGCGGGGATCTGCATGTGCACGATCTCGACATGCTTTCCGGCTATTGCGCGGGATGGTCTCTGCGGACGTTGCTTGCGGAAGGGCTGAACGGCGTCCAGGACAAGGTCGAGGCCGGCCCGCCGAAACATCTTTCAAGCGCAGTGGGGCAGATCGTCAATTTCCTCGGCACCCTGCAGAACGAATGGGCGGGCGCACAGGCTTTCAGTTCCTTCGACACCTACATGGCGCCTTTCGTCAGGAAGGACGGGCTCGGCTATGAAACGGTGAGGCAATGCATCCAGGAGCTCATCTACAACCTCAACGTGCCTTCGCGCTGGGGAACGCAGACTCCCTTCACCAACCTGACATTCGACTGGACCTGCCCGGAAGATCTGAGGAATCAGGCGCCATCGATAGGCGGCGAGGAAATGCCGTTCCGCTATGGCGAGCTTCAGAATGAAATGGACATGATCAACAGGGCCTACATGGAAGTGATGACCGAAGGGGATGCCAGGGGGAGGGTATTCACTTTCCCAATTCCCACCTACAACATCACCGAGGATTTTCCATGGGAGAGCGAGAATGCCAGGCTCCTTTTCGAAATGACGGCGAAATACGGCCTTCCCTATTTCCAGAATTTCATCAATTCCGATCTCTCTCCGAACATGGTCAGATCGATGTGCTGCCGTCTCCAGCTCGACCTGAGGGAACTGCTGAAGCGGGGAAACGGTCTTTTCGGGTCCGCCGAGCAGACCGGATCGGTGGGCGTCGTGACCCTCAATTGCGCGAGGCTCGGCTATCTCTGCAGGGAGAATGAGGCCGGTCTTTTCAGGCGGCTAGACGAGCTCCTCGAAATCGCCAAGAACAGCCTGGAGATCAAGAGGAAGGAAATACAGAGGCTCATGGATTCCGGGCTTTTTCCCTACACGAAAAGATATCTCGGGACATTGCGCAACCATTTCTCGACAATAGGCGTGAACGGCATCAACGAATTGGTCAGGAACTTCAGCCTGGACAGGCAAGACATCACCCATCCTGAAGGGCGCGCGCTCGCCATCAGGCTGCTCGATCATGTCAGAGACAAAATGATCGTCTTCCAGGAAGAAACAGGGCATCTCTACAATCTGGAAGCAACGCCTGCCGAGGGCACGACCTACCGCTTCGCCAGGGAGGACAGAAAGCGATTTCCCGACATGCTGCAGGCAGGAACAAAGGAGATGCCCTATTACACCAATTCCTCCCAGCTCCCTGTGGGCTATACCGAAGATCCGTATGAAGCGCTCGAACTTCAGGAGGAGCTGCAGAAAAAATACACGGGCGGAACCGTTCTTCATCTCTACATGTCGGAGCGGCTTTCGAGCGGCAAAGCCTGCATGGATCTGGTGAGAAGATCGCTTGCGCATTTTTCTCTTCCCTACATCACGGTGACCCCGACATTTTCGATCTGCCCGACTCATGGCTATCTGGAAGGAGAAAAGGAAACCTGCCCGATCTGCAGTCAGTCATGCGAAATCTGGACAAGGGTGATGGGCTACCATCGCCCGCTTTCTTCCTTCAACACGGGAAAGAAGGGCGAATACAGGGAAAGAAGGCCTTTCCTGGAATCATGATCAGGATAGGCGGATTGACGCCCCTCACTGCCACCGATTTTCCAGGATGTCTTTCCGCGGTGGTGTTCTGCCAGGGTTGTCCTTGGCGCTGCGATTACTGCCAGAATCCCCATCTGATCGATCCCGATGCTTCAGGCGGCCCCGAATGGAAACAAATCATCGCGTTTCTCGAACGCAGGAAAGGCCTGATTGACGCCGTCGTCTTCAGCGGAGGGGAGCCCACATTGCAGAGAGGACTTGCGGATGCGCTGAAGACAATCCGGGAAATGGGCTTCAGGACGGGGCTCCACACCTCGGGTGCCTATCCGGAGCGCCTGGCAGATGCACTTCCCCATCTCGACTGGGTGGGAATGGATGTGAAGGCGCCTTTCGAAACTTACGAAGCCATCACCCATGTGCCAAAAAGCGGCGCAAAGGCGAGAAGAAGCGTCGAATCGATACTGGCGAGCGATGTCGAATGCGAATTCAGGACGACGATCCATCCCATAAAGACAGGAAAAAGGGAAATAGAAAGAATGGCAGGGGAACTTGCAGTGCTCGGCGCGGGTCATTACAAGGTCCAGTCATTCAGGTCGAAAATCTGCCTGGACCCCGAGCTTTCGAAAAGAAAGTAGAATCGGGCAAAATTCAATCCAGGGGAAAAAATGAAAAGCATTCTGAATATCGGCATCGTCATGATGCTTGCGGTCTTTTCAGTCCAGAGCCAGGGCGCTGTGCTCAGGGCGACATTGGACAACGGCCTGAAGGTCATCATCGTGAAGAACGACCTCGCGCCCGTCGTCACCACGGAGATCAATTACCTGGCGGGCTCCAATGAGGCGCCTGAAGGTTTTCCCGGCATGGCGCATGCCCAGGAACACATGATGTTCAGGGGGGGCCGTGGTCTTTCCGCTGGCCAGCTTGCAGACATCAGCGCCGAAATGGGCGGCGTTTTCGATGCCGATACGCAGCAGTCCGTGACCCAGTATTTCTTCACCGTTCCCGCCAAGGATGTAGATGTTGCGCTTCACATCGAAGCGATCAGGATGGAAGGGGTTCTGGACAGCGAAAGTCTGTGGAAAAAGGAGAGAGGGGCGATAGAACAGGAAGTGGCGCAGGATCTTTCCAATCCCGAATATGTTTTCTATTCGAAACTGCTCTCCGAGATGTTCAAGGGAACGCCCTATGCCCATGATGCCTTGGGAACGAAAGCTTCTTTCGACAAAACGACAGGGCGGATGCTGCACGACTATTACGACAAATGGTACGGACCCAACAATGCAGTGCTCGTGGTCGTCGGCAATGTCGATCCGGAAAGGGCGCTCTCCAAGATAAAGACCCTCTTCGGCGGCATTCCTGCGAGGAAGCTCGAGGCGCGGCCGGAAATCAGGCTGGAGCCGGTCAAGCCGCAGACACTTCATTTCGATACGGACAGGCCTTACGGCATGGCGGTCATGGCTTTCAGGATGCCGGGCTATGCGAGCCCCGACTACGCAGCATCGCAGGTGCTTTCCGATGTGCTCTCCAGCGAAAGGGGGGATCTATACGGACTCGTTCCGGAAGGACGGGCGCTCTCAGCAGGATTCAGCCTGAACTCATTCGGGCAAACCGGAATGGGTTTCGCTGCCGGCATTTTTCCGAAAGGGGGGGATCCGGACAAACTTCTCGCTGAAATCAGGCAGGCGCTCGGAAACTACCTGAAAAAAGGATTTCCCGATGACCTCGTCGAGGCTGCGAAAAGGCATGAAGTGGCCTCGGCAGAATTCGAGAAGAATTCCGTTTCAGGGCTCGCATCGAGCTGGTCGCAGGCTGTCGCCGTGGAAGGCAGGCAATCGCCAGACGACGACATCGCAGCCATCAGGAAGGTCACGGCCGAAGACGTGAACCGGGTCGCGAGAAAATATCTCGATTTCGATCATGCCGTGCAGGCCATCCTGACGCCGAAGGTTTCGGGAAAACCCGTCGCATCGAAGGGATTCGGGGGAGCCGAATCTTTCTCTCCCAAGGAGGCCAAGTCGGTTGCGCTTCCGGAATGGGCAAGGCGCGATCTGGGCAAACTCTCGATTCCCGAGAGTGCCGTCAATCCCGTCGATACCAGACTGCCCAATGGCATCAGGCTCATCGTCCAGCCCGAAAAGGTCAGCGAGACGGTCAGCGTCTACGGCCATCTGGACAGCCAGCCGGACATGGAAGAGCCCTCGAGAAAGGAGGGGGTGGCGAAGGTGCTGGAGAAGCTTTTTTCCTTCGGAACCGAAAAGCATGACAGGATCGCTTTCCAGAAGGCGCTCGACGACATTGCTGCAGACGAGTCTGCGGGGACCGATTTTTCGCTTCAGGTGCTGAAAGCGGATTTCGAAAAGGGAATCGCACTTCTCGCGGAGAACGAACTCCATCCCGCCTTCCCGCAGAAGGCTTTCGAGATCGTGAGAATGCAGGTCGCAGAGTCCGCGGCGGGAGAATTGCAGAGCCCCGGCTACCTGACAGGGCGCGCATTGAAAAGCGCGATTTTTCCGGCAAGCGACCCGACGCTGCGGGAAACCACGCCCCAGACCGTCTCTTCGCTCAATCTCGATGACGTGAAGCAATACTACCATGAGGCATTCCGCCCCGATCTCGCGACCATCGTGGTGATGGGCGACGTCGATCCTGAAAAAGTCAGATCCCTCGTCGAAAAATATTTCGGTCAATGGCGAGCTGAAGGCCCCAAGCCTGAAACAAAGCTTCCTGCAGTGCCTCTGAGCGAGGCATCGACCGTAGCCGTTCCCGATTCGAGCAGGGTCCAGGATCACGTGATGCTCGCGGAGACGATAGGGATCAACCGCTTCAGCCCGGATTATTATGCGCTGGAACTCGGCAACCATGTCCTGGGAGGGGCCTTCTATGCCACTCGCTTCTACAAGGATCTCAGGGAGGAGGCGGGGCTGGTCTATTATGTGGGTTCTTCATTCCAGGCAGGAAAGAACCGGGCCATCTACATGGTGAGCTATGCGGCAGATCCTTCGAACGTCTCGAAGGCGCGTTCAATCATCGTCAGGGATCTGGCCGAGATGCAGAAGAAGCGGGTATCGAAAAAGGAGCTCAGGCAGGCAAAAGTATTGCTTCTGAGGAAGATGTCGCTTGCCGAATCGAGCATGGACAGCATCGCCGCCGGATTCATATCCCGTTCCGACCTGGGGCTTCCTCTGGACGAGCCGACGAGGGCGGCGAAGCGCTATCTCGCCCTGACGCCTGAGGAAGTGCAGGCTGCCTACAACAAATGGATATCGACTGACAGGCTCTCACAGATCACCGAAGGGCCCGAGCCGCACTAGGGCGTCAACACGCCCTGGTCAGCTCAGCCTGAATTCGCCCAACTGGTCGTGAAGGGCTTTCGCGGCTGCGGCGAGGTTGGACATCGCATCCTTCGTCGATTCGATGTCCGACACGCTCGATGACGTGATTCTGTCCAGTTCCGAGATGCTTTCCATGATGCTTTCCCCCGAAACGGACTGGCTTTCGGTGGCTTTGGCGATCTTCTGCATCATTTCGGTGACATTTCGCACCGAGGAATCGATTTCAGAGAGCAGCTTTTCCGCTCGCATTCCCTGCTCCACGCCCAGCCCCACTTCGCGCGTCGCCTCTTCCATGGCATGCCCGGCTTTTGCAGTGCTCGCCTGGATCGCCTCGACGATGCGGGCGATGTCCGAAGTCGATGCCGAAGTGCGCTCCGCGAGCTTTCGCACTTCGTCTGCGACGACTGCGAAGCCCCTGCCTGTTTCTCCTGCCCTTGCCGCCTCGATCGCCGCATTGAGCGCGAGGAGGTTGGTCTGCTCGGCAATCTCCTTGATGATGTTGCTGACCTTGCCGATTCGCTCGATTTCCGCCTCGAGCTGATTCAATGTCCCGGCGGAAGAACCGACCGCCTCGTTCAGCCTTTCGAGCGCAGAGACGGTGATCTTTCCCGTTTCATTCCCCTTTTCGACCAGGATCCTCGCATGGTTTGCAGCCTCTGCCGCATTCGTCGAATGCAGCGCCGTTTCCCTGACGGAAAGCCCCATTTCGTTGATCGATTCCCCGACAGAGGAAATGCGGCAGGACTGGGTTTTGGCATTTCCCATGACGTTTTCGGCCTTTTCGCTGATTTCCTTCGACATCCTTTCAGTGAGCGTCGCCGAACGATGTGCATCCTTCAGGATGCTCTCCAGCCTGGAAACGAAGGCATTGATGGTGCCCGCCATATGAGCGATTTCGTCCTTCCCGGAAGAGGGGAGCCGGGTGCCGAGATCGCCTGCCTGGAGGCGCTCGCCTGCCGCAACGATGCCTTTCACCTTTTGCTGAAGATTCCTGTTGAAGAACCATTGAAATACCGAAACGACGAGTCCTGCAAGGGCGAGCGGAGCGATGACGACCCAGAGGATGCGATGCATCGATGCGCTGATGGCGCGCCCGGAATCCGCTTCGCGGCTCCTGTTTTCGTCGACCAGCCGGTCGACCATCGCCGTCATGGGTTCGAGATGCATTTTGTACAGCGAATCAGGCATCTGCAGCGCATCCTCCGGGCTGCTCGAGGCGATCCTGATCGCGCTCCTGAAGCCTTTCGCATAGTCGTTCCAGCTTTTCCCGATGTCCTCGAGCTTCTTTCTCGCCGAAGCCTGCTTCAGGCCTGAATCGATCTGCCTGCAAAGCGTTTGTATCCTGCTATCCGCGGCATCGAGCTTCGCTGCCGTTTCAGGAAGAATGGGGTCCCCCCTTGCCACGGAAAGTGCAGTCGCCTTGATTTCGACGAGATGCTTTTCGATGTCGGCTTCCTGCCTGGAAACCTCGAACTGCATTTTCAGTCTTTCGAGATTGAGGTAGGAAAGGACGATCACGAACATCAGGCCGACCAGGGTCAGGCCGATGATCAGCCTCAATTGATTCTGTAGCGTCATGGGATGATAGGGGGTGGTTATTGAAAAGAACGTGGGGAAGGTAACATGATTGCATTGCAGTTTTGTGACGGGCGAGAGAATACCCTCTTTGCGGGGAGGTTGTTTTCGAAGATGGTTTGTGCTGAAATTCCGGAGTAAATCGCTCAACTGAATTTTATGCAAGCCGGCAAGCATCAGACTCTTCTCGAACGCCTTCGCGCAATCCTGCGGCCTGACTCGATATTGACTGAAAAGGAAACATTGCGTCCTTACGAGTGCGACGGACTTTCAGTCTACAGACGGCTTCCCCTCGCCGTCGTGCTGCCCGAGACGGTGGAAGAAATCCAGGCTATCGCACGCCTTTGCAGCGAACTTGAGATTCCGATCGTGGCAAGGGGGGCCGGGACAGGCCTTTCAGGCGGCGCCTTGCCGCTCGAAGAGGGTTTGCTCATGAGCCTCGCAAAGCTCAACCGCATCCTCGAAATCGATCCTGAAAACGCGACTGCGAGGGTTCAACCGGGGGTGAGAAATCTCGCCATTTCTCAGGCTGCAAGGCCTCATGGCCTTTACTATGCGCCAGATCCTTCTTCCCAGATCGCCTGCACCATAGGCGGCAATGTCGCGGAGAATTCGGGAGGGGTGCACTGTCTGAAATACGGCTTGACTGTTCACAACATATTTCAGGTCAGGATCGTCACCATCGAAGGCGAGCTCCTCACGCTGGGCTCGGGGATGCTCGATGCTGCTGGATACGATCTGCTCGCGCTGATCACGGGTTCGGAGGGATTGCTGGGCATCATCGTCGAGGTCACGGTCAGGCTGCTTCCCTTGCCGGAGCGCGCACAGGTCGTGCTCGCCGCATTCGACGACATCGAAAAGGCGGGGGAGGCGGTAGGCGCCGTCATCTCGGGCGGGATCATTCCGGCCGGGCTGGAGATGATGGACAGGCTCGCCATCCAGGCAGCGGAAGATTTCGCCCATGCAGGTTACCCGAGGGATGCGGAGGCGATCCTGCTTTGCGAACTGGACGGAACGAACGCCGAAGTCTCGGAACATGTCGCTTCCGTCAGGAAGATCATGAACCAGTGCGGCGCCAGGGAAGTGCGCACCGCGGCGGACGAAGCGGAACGACAGCTTTTCTGGAAAGGCAGGAAATCGGCCTTCCCGGCAGTGGGGCGGATCTCGCCAGACTACTACTGCATGGACGGCACCATTCCGAGAAGGGAATTGCCGCGCGTATTGAAGCAGATCGCAATCTGGTCGCAGGAATACGGGCTTCCCGTTGCGAACGTGTTCCATGCAGGGGACGGCAACCTGCATCCGCTGATCCTTTTCGATGCGAACAAGCCGGGTGAGCTGGAAAAAACGGAAGAATTCGGAAGGAGAATCCTCACGCTCTGTGTCGAAGTCGGGGGGAGCATCACGGGCGAGCACGGGGTGGGCATGGAAAAGCTCGACGCCATGTGTTCCCAGTTCGAAGCCGCTGAATTGAACCAGTTCCATGTGATCAAGCAGGCATTCGATCCGAAAGGGCTGCTCAATCCCGGCAAGGCTGTGCCGACGCTGCATCGCTGCGCCGAGTTCGGCGCAATGCATGTGCATCAAGGCAGGCTCGCCCATCCCGAGCTGGAGCGATTCTGATGATGGAAATCGCGCAGAGAATAAGGGAGGCGGCGATTGAAGGCACTCCCCTCGATATCAGGGGAGGGGGAAGCAAATCCTTCATGGGAAGGCCTGTGGAAGGCGAAATCCTGGAGATCGGGTCATGCCGCGGCGTGGTCGATTACGATCCGAAAGAGCTCGTTCTGACGGCAAGAGCAGGCACGCTCCTTTCGGAGATAGAACATGTCCTCTCCAATGAAGGGCAGATGCTACCCTTCGAGCCCCCCCATTTCGGGCGAGATGCGACCCTAGGCGGCACCATGGCATGCGGTCTTTCGGGTCCGAGACGACCTTATCTGGGCGCGGCCCGTGACTTCATGCTCGGCTGCAGAACAGTGAACGGAAATGGGGAAATGCTCCAATTCGGCGCAAAGGTGATGAAGAACGTCGCAGGCTACGACGTCTCGAGGCTCATGGTGGGCGCCTGCGGGACATTGGGCGTCATGCTGGAGGTCAGCCTGAAGGTTCTTCCCATCCCTGCTTCCAGCATCACGCTGGCATTCGAATCTGATGCGGCTTCGGCACTGAAAAGAATGAGCGGTCTTCTTTCACAGCCCCATCCTGTCGATGCAGCCTGCTTTCACGGCGAGATCTGCCACTTGAGGCTGAGCGGGAGCGAGGAATCGGTGAAGCATGCGAGATCCCAGCTCGGCGGGGAAGTCCTGATCGAAGGGGAATCCTTCTGGAAATCTGTCAGGGAACAGGCGCTTTCGCTCTTTTCGTCTGCGCCCTTCCTTTACCGGATCATGGTGAAGCCCGCCGCTCCTGTCATCGATCTGGAAGGAAAATGGCTTTTCGACTGGGGAGGGTCCCAGCGCTGGCTGGCGAGCCATCTCCCCTTGTCCGAAGTGGCGATGGAAGCCGAAAAGGCTGGCGGGCAGGTCACGCTGTTCCGGGGGGGCGAAGGCCGGGTGCTTCCGCCACTGCCTGCTTCGCTGCTCGCCGTCCAGAAGCGCCTGAAAAGGAGCTTCGATCCGAAAAACATCCTGAATCCCGGTCGAATGTACGCAGAAATCTGAACATGGAAACAGCCATTCCGCACCATCGCCTGAAAGACCCTGAAATCGCCGAAGCGGAGGCCATCCTCAGGAGCTGCGTGCATTGCGGTTTCTGCACCGCGACCTGCCCGACCTACCAGCTTCTGGGCAACGAGCTCGACAGTCCCAGGGGGCGGATTTATCTCATCAAGGAGATGCTTGAGGGGCATGAAGCCACTTCCAGAACCCGTTTGCATCTGGACCGCTGCCTGACCTGCCGATCATGCGAAACGACCTGTCCTTCCGGCGTGCAGTACGGCAGACTCATCGACATCGGCCGACAGGAAATCGAGAAGAGAGTGGTTCGATCCTGGCGCGAGCGCATTTTCAGGCAAGCGCTTCTTTTCGTGCTGCCCTATCCTCGCCGTTATGCTGGTGCATTGGCGATTGCAAGAATGGCAAGGCCATTCCTTCCCGCCTGGTTGAAAAACAGGATCCCGGAAAAAGGGCTTTCAGCCGATATCCCTTCCTCTTCGCGCAGCCGCAGGATGCTAATCCTGGAAGGGTGCGTCCAGCCTGCCACAACGCCCGATACCAATGCTTCGGCGGCCCGCGTTCTCGACAAGCTGGGCATCGGCCTTCATTCCGTCTCGGGCTGCTGCGGCGCGCTTCACCAGCATCTTGCCGAATCCGAAAGGGCGCGCGAAATCATGCGCCGCAACATCGATTCATGGTGGCCCATGCTGGAGGAAGGAATCGAAGCGATCGTGGTTTCAGCGAGCGGCTGCAGCCAGATGGTCAAGGAATATGCTCACCTGCTTCGGAATGATCCCCTTTATGCGGAAAGGGCGGAGAGAGTATCGAATTTGACGAAAGATCTGAGCGAAGTGCTCAGCGAACAGAATCTCGAATCTTTCGGTTCGGTTGGGCAGGGGAGAAGAATAGCCTATCATTCTTCATGCACGCTTCAGCATGGGCAGAAGCTCGGCGGGACAGTGGAAGGGATATTGAGGCGATGCGGCTACAGGCTGACGACCGTTGCCGACAGCCATCTATGCTGCGGCGCTGCCGGAACCTACATGCTCACGCAGCCCGAGCTTTCGAACCGGTTGCTGGAAAACAAGCTCGCCGCGCTGGAGCAGGATGAGCCGGAAATGATCGCAACTGCAAATATCGGCTGTCAGCTTCATCTTGCCAGCGGATCCAGATTTCCCGTCAAGCACTGGATAGAATTGCTGGATCAGCGATAGCCCAGTTTTGCCGATATTTCCCCGGCTGTTTCCCTGACCAGAGCGATCCATTCTTCTTTCCTGCGCTCGATAGGGGCGGAAACGGAAAGGCCGGCGATGGCATGCCCGCCGCTGTCGTAAACGAGCGCGCCGATGCAGCCCACCCCGATTTCCGCTTCCTCGTTGTCGAGGGCATAACCCCTTTCCGCAGAAGCCATGCAGTCCCTCGAGAGGGTCGAGAAGCTGGTCAGGGTGTTTCCGGTATAGGCGGGAAGCCTGGTGCGCTGCGCATAGCTTCTGCAGGCGGCCTCCCCCTGCATCCCGAGCATGAGCTTGCCCACTGCAGTGACATGGAGCGGCGCGCGGCTTCCTATCACCTGCTCGACGCGCATCATGCGCTTTGCAAGGGCGCGCTCGATGTAGACCACTTCGTCCCCTTCGCGCACAGTCAGGTTGACCGTCTCGCCCAGTTTGTCCCGGAGCGCTTCCATCAAGGGAAGCGCGATCTGGCGTATGTCCGCGTCCGATCCTGCCCGATTCCCCAGCCTGATGAGCTTGTTTCCAAGCCGGTAGTTGCCCCGCTCTGTGCGCGCGACCAGCCCGTTTTCCGCCGCAGATTGCAGGATCCTGAATGCGGTGGAAGGATGGAGCCCCGTCTCTGCGGAAAGGATCTTGAGGCTGACCGCATCATCGTACATCGAAATCGCATCCAGCAATTTCACCAGACGTTCTATGACCTGAATGTTCTGCATATTTCACATTATGAAAACGATTGTGTATTGTGAAATTTTAGAATGGACATTATGCTGGTGTCAAACGATATCAGGAGACGAAAATGAACATTCCGGAATTCTGCTCGGGCATACAGCATTTCGGCGAGAAATGGCCGGATTTCGATCGATATGCGCAATCCGCCGCGATCCGCCGGAGCGATTCGGCCATAGGCGACCCCTCGTCGATCGATGCGGCGTACCAGACCCTCTTGATGGCCGACGCGCTTCGCTACCTGACCCTGCAGACCTGCGGCTCGAAAGGCTCCGGGCATCCCGGCGGATTTGCAAGCAGTTCGGAAGCCTATGCTGCGCTCGTGATGCTGGGCCACACCAACATCGTCACTGAAGTGGGGCATCATGCCCCGGGTTTCTACAGCGCGATGTTCCTCGATACTTCGCTCGAACAGATGGGCATCAGGACGGTTTCGGACATGATGGATCGATTCAGGGAAAGGCACGGCCTGCTCGGCCACCTTTCAGGCGCGATACCCGGACTGCTCGCCCCGGCGGGACCCCTTGGGCAGGGACAGCATTTCGCCATGGCCGCCGCCCTGCTTCATCCGGGAAAGCTTTTCCCCGTCACCATAGGCGACGGGGGAATGGGGGAGCCCTATGTGCTCAATTCGATGATGCATTTTCATACCGCCTATCCCGGGACGACGAATTTCCTGCCCGTGCTGATATGGAACGGCTACAGCCAGGAACATCATTCCATGGTTTCGCTGATGTCGAACGAGGAGATGAGGGCCTACTGGATGGGGCACGGGTTCGAGGAAGTCGTTCTGGTCGATGCCAGGGATTTCGACGACAAAAACCAGGCCGGCGACTATGTCGACAGCACGAGGTTTTCCCATGAAAACAGGGTCGCCTTCGCATCCTCTGTCCTTTCCAGCATGGACAAGGCCTCATCGCTCGCACTGAACGGCAGGCTCACGGTCTTCATCATCAAGCAGCTGAAGGGATCAGGCGTGCATGCCTTGGGCTCGAAGTCGCACAATCTCTATCCTGCCGATACCCTTGACAAGCCGCACATGATGGAAGGGTTGAAGCGCCGCGCGCTCAGCCCCGAGGCATGGGCGATCGTTCGGGAGAATTTCGTCAGGGCTGGAGGCGGGCCTTCCGCGAAAACCGCGGTGACCGAAAAAGTGCTGGAGCTTGCCGACATAGGCAGCATGCCGCTGCACGAATATCCAATCGGGGAAAAGGCGGTGCCCGCCACTGCGATGGGCGCGCTCGTTGCCCATGTCGGCCAGAAGGACAGGCGGTTCGTCGTCACCAATGCCGACGGAAACGAAGCCTCGGCGATGAAGAACATCAACGATGCCCTGAAGATCCGCCATCCGACGGAGGATCCGCTCTACAACCAGAAACCGGAAGGCCAGGTATACGAGCCGCTCAACGAGGATGCCTGTGCCGGCCTGGCAGCGGGGCTCGCCCTCTTCGGTTCCCGGGCGCTCTGGCTTTCCTACGAGAGCTTCGCGATAAACGGCTGGCCCATCGTCCAGACAGTGGCACAGGCGATGGCCGAGCTCAGGCGGAAAACGCCCTCGATGGTCTGCATGTTCACGGCTGGCGCCTTGGAGCAGGGAAGGAACGGATGGACCCATCAGCGTCCGGAGATCGAGGGCTATTTTGCAGCGCAGATGCGAAACGGAAACACCTATCCGCTTTTTCCGAGTGATGCGAACGTCATCCAGGCAGCCTACGAATATGCGACCAACAGCTCTAACAAGTGCATGGTGATCATCGCATCGAAGAGCCCGCTTCCGGTTTATGTGAGCATGATTCAGGCGAAGTCGGCTGTCGAGAAGGGGGCAACCGTCATTCATGAAAGCAGCTCAGGGAGCAGGGGCACGGTCGTTTTCGCCGTCACTGGCGACATGATCCTGCTGCCGGTATTCGAAGCGAAAGACAAGCTCGAGAAGGATGGATACAGGATCAGGATCGTGTCGGTCGTCAATCCCCGCAAGCTGTACAGACCTTCCGACGTTCTTTGGGAAAGCGTGTCCGAGCCTGACGGGGAATTCATGGGAGATCTGGAATTCGATGCGCTCTTCGACGGCGATCTGCTCTTCGCGGTGAGCGGAGGCCCGAGCGCCATGCTCGAACCCGTGCTGCTGCGCACGCGAGCAAAAAAACGGGATACCTTCGCCTGGAAGAGGGGGGAGACGACTGCCAGCCCGCAGGAGATCATGGCTTTCAACGGACTCACGTCAGACGAGATGGCGAGTCGCGTCAGAAAGATGCTGACATGACCAGGATCATCGTGCTGGACGACGACCCGACCGGTTCGCAGACCGTTCACGGCTGCCTGCTGCTGACGCGCTGGGACGTTTCAACCCTACGGCAGGCGCTTCGCGACGAATCTCCGCTCCTCTTCATTCTGACCAACACGAGGGGAATGGGGAAAAAAGCGGCTGAAGAGATCACGAGCGCGGTCTGCAGAAACCTGAAGGAAGCGCTTTCCACTGAAAACGTCATCCTGGTCAGCCGGTCGGATTCGACATTGAGGGGGCATTATCCTGTCGAGACGGACGTGATTGCCGAAGAACTCGGGCCTTTCGATGCGCATTTCCTGGTCCCTGCATTTTTCGATGGCGGCAGGATCACGAGAAACAGCATCCATTACCTGAAGGCGGAGGGAAAACTCATCCCCGTTCACGAAACCGAGTTCGCGAGGGATTCGGTCTTTGCCTACCATCACAGCCATCTTCCCGATTATGTCGAGGAAAAGACCGAAGG
>JAJZTQ010000001.1:338766-346762 GCA_021848825.1 Pseudomonadota bacterium | reverse complement strand
GTCATCCTATTGTTTATCTTGATCACGATCGTGTTATCGGTAGTGGGAGTCAGCGTCTACAATTTCCTGTGCAACCTCATGAACGAGACCTCCCCCGGGGCATGCGTGCCCAAGCATTTTTTTTCGCTAATCAATTTGTACTTTTTGTAAAGGCGCATCGCAAGCCGGAAGAGGAAGATCTTCGAGGGTTTCCCGGATGCCATCGACCTGATGACGGTATGCGTGGAAGCAGGGCTTGGACTCGACGAGGCAATCGGGCGGGTCAGCGAAGAAATCGGGCTCAGCAGCCCCGTCCTTTCCGACGAACTCCATCTTGTCGCCCTCGAGCTTCGCGCCGGAGGAGGAAGGGAAAAACCGCTGCGCAACCTCGCCCTGCGCACCGGCGTCGATGAAATCGACATGCTTGTCGCGACGCTGATCCAGTCCGATCGTTTCGGCACCAGCGTCGGCAATGCATTGCGGGTTCATTCCGAAAGCCTTCGCACCAAGCGGAGGCTTATTGCCGAAGAGGAGGCGGCCAAGGTTCCGGTAAAGCTGCTCTTTCCGCTCATCTTCTGCATATTTCCCTCGCTATTGCTGGTGCTGATGGGGCCGGCTGTGATCAGTATCTATCGCGCGCTTTTGCCGGCCTTGGCCGGCGCGCACTAGCCAGGACAAGGAGGTCGACATGGCGATCAAGAAGATATTCGTGCTGCTCGCATCCTGCAGCATTTTTTCCGGATGCTCGTCGGTGGGAAGCAACTGGGACATTCAGCCGGTCAACATGTCGTCTAGCGACGATCCCGGATCGCTTTACCAGATCGGCCGCTATTATCAGGGACAGAATCGTCTGGACAAGGCCGCCCAAGCCTACCGGCAGGCACTCGCCATCGATCCGGGATTCGTCGCCGCGCGCAATGCGCTCGGCGTCATTCTTTCGCGGCAGGGCGAATACAAGCAGGCGAACGAAGCATTCGAGGCGGCCGCAAAGCGCTCGCCCCACGCTTCCTATATTCAGAACAATCTCGGCTATGCCTATTATCTTCAGGGCAATTACGGAAAGTCCATGTCCGCCCTGAAACAGGCGGCAAACCTCGATCCGCATGACAAGACGATCAGAAACAATCTCGAACTTGCCTCCGCCAAAGCGGGAAAGCCTGCAGAGACGAAAATGGCTTTGGCGCCGAGAGAGAAGCCGATGAGCCGGGTGTCTAGCGGTCCTGTGGTCTATCCTTCAAGGCAGGAAGAGGCAAGCGCAATCCAGGCCCCTTCCCGGGAAAGCGCTGCGAAACCTGAAATAGCGGAATCTCCCGTTGCGATTCCCGTCAGGGAACCAGGCTACTACCGGATAGAAGTGTCCAATGGCAACGGCGTGAATGGTTTCGCAAGATTGGTGGGGAGGGAATTGCGCTCGCAAGGCTACCCTGTAGGCCGATATACCAATGACAAGCCCTTCAGGGAAAAGACTTCACATGTCGAATACCGGACAGGCTACCTCAAAAGGGCTGAAGACCTGGGGAGCATGTTGCCTGTGAAGCCGTTGATCACCAAGTCGAAGAGTCTGCGCAGAGACATAAGCGTTCGCCTGGTCCTGGGAAGAGACATGGACGGGCGGCATGTTGTGGGTAGCATGGGCAGGATGCAGGCACGAAGTGGTAGTTTTCCTAAACCGCATGATCGTCAACAGTTGTAATTTCAAATGGAGGATACTATGAGCACTCAAGAAGGCACCATCATCACACCCGAAGCGCAGGGAACCTGGATCGCATCTGCATTCATACTGGCATTGATCGGTTTCTTGCTGGCGATGTTTTCCATCTACAGGGGCAATACCATCACGGCTGCTACCCAGCTCGAAATTCTTTCCCTGAACAAGAAGATAGAGACTCTGCAGAAGCAGGGGCCTGCATCGGGTAGCGCCGACCAGGGGAGCACGGAAAAAAAGTAGCGTCCACCCGGCTTCGCCGAAACTCGCATTTCAGCCTGTCTGGCGCGAGCCTGGCAGGGGTGGGGCAATGATCCACTTCCTGCCGGGTGCGCTTCCAGCTTCTTGATCGCCTGAACGTTCCGCCAGTTCCGCCCCGGCGGCAGAATGTCCCTTTCCCCCTGGACTTCTGCTTTTTCATCTTGCAATGCGAAACCAATCTGGACTAAAATGGTCCTACTTTTCAGGGGCGAACATGTTGAGACTGAGCAAGCTTGCAGATTACGGCAGCCAGGTCATGGCCTACATGGCCAGGGAAAATGCCGTTCACAGCGCGAATGAGGTGGCTTCGGCCACCGGAATCTCGGTGCCCACAGCGAGCAAGATCCTGAAAATGCTTGCCAAGGGAAATCTCCTGATTTCAGTCAGGGGAGCGAAGGGAGGCTATGCGCTTTCCAGGAGCCCTTGCGAGATTTCCGTTGCGGAAATCATCGATGCCATGGATGGACCGATTTCGATCACCGAATGCAGCACATCCGCCTGCATCCAGGAATCGGTTTGTGCAACAAGAAGCAACTGGCAGGGCATCAACAATTTGATCAGGGAAGCGCTCGAGAAAGTGACGCTTGCCGAAATGACGGAGCCGAAACCGCAGATCGTGAAGCTGACCCGGTCTGGCGGCATTTTTGCATAGGAGATGGACATGGAAGTGAAGATGACGGAGCGTGCGGCGAAGCATGTAATGAGCGAGGTTTCGAAGGCGGGGGGGATGGGTTTGCGTCTCGGGGTGAGGGAAGCGGGATGCACGGGTCTTGCCTACGTATTCGACATTGCCAGGGGCGTGGATGAGGGCGACCAGGTGTTCGAGAGCTTTGGCGCGAAGCTGGTGGTGAATGAATCGAGCCTGGCGTACCTTGCCGGATCCGAACTCGATTACGTGAGGGAAGGACTGGGACAGGTATTCAAGGTGAGGAACCCGAACGTGAAGGCTTCCTGCGGTTGCGGGGAGAGCTTTTCGGTGGAGGACAAGGCATGAGCAGTTCGACATTGCAGCACCTGGTGAACCAGCCGTACCAGCACGGCTTCGTCACGGAGATCGAGACGGAGGTGGTGCCGAAGGGCTTGTCTGAGGAAGTGATCAGGCTGATCTCGGAGAAGAAGAATGAGCCTGAATGGCTTCTGGAATTCAGGCTCTCGAGCTACCGGCACTGGCTGACGATGGAAGACCCTTCCTGGGCGAAGGTGAATCATCCGCCGATCGACTTCCAGGAGATCATCTATTTTGCGCAGCCCAAGCCCAAGAAAGAGCTCGCAAGCCTTGATGAAGTGGATCCGGAGCTGTTGCGGACCTTCGAGAAGCTCGGGGTGCCGCTGCATGAGCAGAAGATCATGGCAGGGGTTGCGGTCGACGTGATCTTCGACAGCGTTTCGGTGACGACGACGTACAAGGCGAAGCTCGCGGAAGTGGGGATCATCTTCTGTTCGCTCAGTGAAGCGGTGAAGGATCATCCGGAGCTGGTCAAGCAGTATCTGGGCAGCGTGGTGCCGCCCTCCGACAATTTCTATGCGGCATTGAATTCGGCGGTATTCACGGAAGGATCGTTCTGCTTCATTCCGAAGGGGGTGAAGTGCCCGATGGATCTGTCGACCTATTTCAGGATCAATACCGAAGGCTCGGGGCAGTTCGAGCGGACCTTGATCATCGCCGAGGAAGGGGCGTCTGTTTCCTATCTGGAAGGCTGCACGGCGCCGCAGTTCGACACCAACCAGCTGCATGCGGCGGTGGTGGAACTGGTGGCATTGGACAATGCGGACATCAAGTATTCGACGGTGCAGAACTGGTATGCGGGAGACGAGAACGGCGTTGGCGGGATCTACAACTTCGTCACCAAGCGGGGATTGTGCAAAGGAGTGAACGCCAGGATTTCCTGGACGCAGGTCGAGACGGGTTCGGCGATCACCTGGAAATACCCGAGCTGCGTGCTGCTGGGCGACAACTCGGTGGGGGAATTCTATTCTGTTGCGCTGACCAACCATCTGCAGCAGGCGGATACCGGAACGAAGATGGTGCATATCGGGCGAAACACGAAGAGCACGATCGTCTCGAAAGGGATCTCCGCGGGAAGATCCTCGAACAGCTACCGGGGCCTGGTGAAGATCGGGGCAAGAGCGACGGGGTCACGCAATTATTCTCAATGCGACTCGATGCTGATCGGGGACAAGTGTTCGGCGAACACCTATCCGACGGTGGAAGTGCAGAACGAATCATCGATCGTTGAGCACGAAGCATCGACGTCCCGGATAGGGGAAGACCAGATGTTCCTGTTTGCAAGCCGCGGGATAGGACAGGAAGAAGCGGTGTCGATGATCATCAACGGATTCTGCCGCGACGTGTTCATGCATCTGCCGCTGGAATTCGCGGTGGAGGCGACGAAATTGCTGGGATTGAAACTGGAAGGGAGTGTGGGATGAAGCTGCTGGAAGTGAGGGGATTGAAGGCGAGCGTGGGGGGCGTATCCATCCTGAAGGGGGTGGACCTCGAGATCGATCGAGGCGAAGTGCACGCGATCATGGGGCTCAACGGTTCGGGCAAGAGCACGCTCTCCAAGGTGCTGGCGGGACACCCGGCCTACACCGTGACAGGTGGAGAAGTGCTGTTCGAAGGGAAGAACCTGTTCGAGCTCGAACCTGAAGAGCGTGCCAGGGCCGGACTCTTTCTCGCCTTCCAGTATCCGGTTGAAGTGCCGGGCGTGTCGAACAGCGCCTTCTTGAGGCTCGCCTACAACACGGTGCAGGCAAGCCGCGGCGGGGAAGAGCTGGATCCATTGGAATTCGACGACCTGGTGAGAGAGAAGATCAAGGTGGTGGAGATGGATCCGGCGTTTCTCGAGCGCAGCGTGAACGAGGGTTTCTCGGGCGGCGAGAAGAAGCGGAACGAAATACTGCAGATGGCATTATTGGAACCCAAGGTGGCGATCCTGGACGAGACGGATTCGGGGCTGGACATCGATGCGTTGAGGATCGTGGCGAACGGGGTGAATTCCCTCAAGTCGGCGGACAATGCGATCGTGATGGTGACGCACTACCAGCGGCTTTTGAACTACATCGTGCCGGATTACGTGCATGTGATGGATTCGGGCAGGATCGTCAAGACCGGGGACAAGGGCCTTGCGCTGGAGCTGGAAGAGCGCGGCTACGAATGGGTGAGGGCTGCGGCATGAAGGATGCGGCCTGTTTGACGCGATTGCTCGGCAACCCTGCGAAGGAAGACGCCTTTTCCCCGCTTCGGGAAGAAGCGGAAGCGAGGGCGAAGGCGCTCGCGTTGCCCGGGGCCAGGCACGAGTCCTGGCGCCTGACCGATCTCGCCTATCTTTACGGACAGGATTTCGAGCCTGCCGCCCCGGGTGTTGCCCCCGGGATAGAAGGCATTCGCGGCACCTGGCGCATCGTGTTCGTGGACGGCCGGTATTCGAAGGAACATTCGGTGCTGCCGGAGAGCGGCGAAGTGAGCCCGCTGGGTCTTGAAGACCCGGCATTGCATGACTACTTCGGGCGCGGCATGAAGGACGAGGTGTTCGCGCAGCTCAATCTCAGGAACTTCGAGGATTGCGCCTTTGTTCGCGTGAAGAACGACGTGAAGCAGCCCATCCATGTGCTCTTCGTTTCGACGAAGCGGGATGCGCCTGCGGCCTATTATTCGAGAATGCTGGTTTTGCTCGAAGACAACGCGAATGCGACCCTGATCGAGGAGTATCGGGGAGAAGGGCATTATTTCTGCAATGCCGTGACGGAGGTCATGCTGAAGAAACATGCGAATCTGCGGCATGTCCGGGTGCAGCGCGAAGGGAATGACGCGGTTCATGTCGGGAACACGGAAGTGAACCTGGAACAGGGTTCCCATTACGATTCGACTTCGGTTTCGCTGGGCGGGCGGTTGTCGCGCCATTCCCTCCATCTTGCGCACCATGGCGAAAGGGTTGATGCGAGGCTGGACGGCCTGACCCTGACGGATGCCCGGCAGATCGCGGATGTGCATACCCGGGTCGATCACCTGGCGCCCAACTGCAGGACGGTGCAGCGCCAGAAGTGCATCGCGGATGGGGCGTCCGCCGCGGTGTTCTCCGGGAACATCGTGGTGCACGAGGGGGCATCCGGCACGGACACGAAACAGGAAAGCCGGAATCTGCTGCTCTCGGGCCGCGCCAAGATCGATGCGCAGCCGCAATTGGAGATACTGAATGACGACGTGAGCTGCAGGCATGGCGCGACAGTGGGTCAGCTCGATCCCGAGGAGCTCTTCTATCTCAAGAGCCGCGGGCTCGATGAGGCCGCGGCAAGGAAGCTCCTGATCTATGCCTTTGCGGCCGAGATCGTGGACAGGATCCCGGTACGGGAACTCGTCGAATCGTTGAAGCAGCGGAGCCTGTCATGAGCGCCGTTCTGGAGCGGCGGCCTGTGCTGAACGTGGATGCGGTGAGGCGAGACTTCCCGATCCTGGATCTCGTGGTGAACGGCAGACCGCTGGTCTATCTCGACAATGCGGCCTCCTCCCAGATGCCGAACGCCGTGATCGAGCGGCTGGTGAAGTACCAGAAAGAGGAGCATGCCAACATCCATCGCGCGGTGCACTATCTCTCGGAGACGGCGACGAGGGAATTCGAATTGGCGCGCGAGAAGGCGAGGCGATTCCTGAATGCGAGGGAAGCGCGCGAGATCATCTTCACGCGCGGCACGACGGAAGCGATCAATCTGGTGATGCACGGCTACGGGCGGGCCTTTTTGAAGGCCGGGGACGAGATCATCTTGTCTGCGCTCGAGCACCATTCCAACATCGTGCCGTGGCAGATGCTGGCCAATGAAAAGGGCGTGGTGTTGCGGGTGATCCCGATGAACGACCGCGGGGAGCTCTTGCAGGAGGAATTCGCAAAGCTCTTCAACAGGAACACCAGACTCCTTGCGCTCACCCATGTGTCGAACGCGCTGGGCACGGTGAACCCGGTGAAGGAGATGATCGGCTATGCGCATTCGCATGGCGTGCCCGTACTGGTGGACGGGGCGCAGGCGGCGCCGCACAAAAGGGTGGATGTGCAGGATCTGGACTGCGATTTCTATGCCTTCTCCGGGCACAAGCTGTGCGGCCCGACGGGAATCGGGGTGCTTTACGGCAAGGCGGAACGGCTCGAAGCGATGCAGCCCTACCAGGGCGGCGGGGACATGATCCTGTCGGTGACCTTCGAGAAGACCGACTACAACGTGATTCCGTACAAGTTCGAGGCGGGGACCCCTGCGATTGCGGCTGCGATCGGGCTGGGGGCGGCGATCGATTACCTGGAGGGGATCGGTCTTGCCGGGATCGAGGCCTGGGAGCATGAGCTCCTCGCCTATGCCACTTCAAGAATGAAGGAAACGAAGGGGGTCAGGATCATCGGGGAAGCGGCCGATAAATCCGCGGTATTGTCCTTCGAGATAGACGGGGTGCATCCGCACGACGTGGGGACGATACTGAACGAGGAGGGGATAGCGATCAGGACGGGACACCATTGCGCGCAGCCGGTGATGCAGCGCTTTCATGTGCCGGCAACGGCACGCGCTTCTTTTGCCTTCTACAACACCCTGGCTGAAGTGGACAAGCTGATGGAAGGGATAGTCAAGGTTCGGGAGATATTCGGATGAATGATTCGAGGATGCTCTACCAGGAGGTGATCCTGGACCACAACAGAAAGCCCCGCAATTACGGGACCCTGGAAGGCGCGAACCGTCATGCCGAAGGGCACAATCCGCTTTGCGGGGATCACATCAGGTTGACCCTGAACGTGGCAGGCGACAGGATAGAATCGGTGGCGTTCGAGGGGGAGGGCTGCGCGATCTGCAAGGCTTCGGCCTCGATGATGACGGGCGCGGTGAAGGGCAAGACGGTAAATGACGCCGAACAGATGGTGTCCGAATTCAGGGGTATGGCGACCGGCACACTGGATCCCGAAGGGGAGCATCATCTCGGGCGGCTGAAGGTGTTTGCCGGGGTTCGGGATCTGCCGTCCCGGGTGAAATGCGCGATATTGCCCTGGCATACCTTGCATGCGGCATTGAATGCGG
>JAJZTQ010000001.1:304445-338666 GCA_021848825.1 Pseudomonadota bacterium | reverse complement strand
ACACTGGATCCCGAAGGGGAGCATCATCTCGGGCGGCTGAAGGTGTTTGCCGGGGTTCGGGATCTGCCGTCCCGGGTGAAATGCGCGATATTGCCCTGGCATACCTTGCATGCGGCATTGAATGCGGAAGATACGGTTTCCACCGAAAAGGAATGACATGCCGAAGATCGCCGAAATAGAAGACACGCCGAACCCGAACGCGGTGAAATTCGTGCTGAAGGACAGGATCGCCTGGGGCGCTGCGAAGAGCTATGCGAGCCGGGAGGAAGCTGCAGGCGACGAACTCGCGTCCAGGCTCTTCGATATTCCGCATGTTTCGAACGTGTTCTACATGGACAACTGGATCACGGTGACGCAGGATGGGGAAGCCGACTGGCCGGATCTGGTGAGAAAAATCGCCCAGCCGATCAGGGAAGCGAAAGCGGCGGAGATGCCCGCCCGCGCAGAATCGGCGCCCATCGACAACGAGGATCCCAGACTCTTCGCGATCAGGAATCTGCTCGACGAGCAGATCAGGCCCGCACTCATGGGGGACGGAGGAGATCTGCAGATAGTCGGGTTGGAAGGCAATGTGCTGGCAATACGCTACTATGGCGCCTGCGGCAGCTGCCCGACTTCGCTTGCAGGAACACTTTCCGCCATAGGCAATCTTGTCAGAACGATAGAACCTGAAATCGAGGTGGTGGCAGTATGAGCGAGTGGGTGGATGTCGCAAGGGTTGAAGCATTCGAGGCTGGGAAACCGAGGGTCGTCGAAATAGAAGGAGTACAGATCGCAGTCTACAGGCTGGATGACGGATTCTACGCCATAGAAGACGTCTGCACCCATGATGGAGGAGAGCTTGCAAGCGGCTGTGTCGAAGGAGATGAAGTGATTTGTCCCAGGCATGGCGCGCGCTTTTCCATCAAAACCGGGGAAGCGCTGACCGCCCCGGCCTACGAGCCGGTATACAAATTTCCTGTCAGGGTGGAAAAAGAGATCGTCCAGGTCAGGGACGACCGCTGGGACTGAACGCCGACCTCGTTTACCAGTCTTGGCCGAAAGCGTATAATACGGCTTTGCGCAGGGGATAAAACGATGAAAGTGGTTCAGAAGGCATTCACCTTTGACGATGTATTGCTGATTCCGGCGCACTCGACCATCCTGCCACGCGACGTCACCCTGACGACCAGGCTCTCCTGCGAAATCAATCTCAATATTCCGCTGCTTTCGGCAGCCATGGATACCGTCACGGAATCCAGGCTTGCCATCGCGCTTGCGCAGGAGGGCGGGATAGGCATCATCCACAAGAACATGAACGTCAAGGCGCAGGCCATGGAAGTCTCCAAGGTGAAGCGCTTCGAAAGCGGTGTGGTCAAGGATCCGATCACGATTTCCCAGGACATGAGCGTTCGACATGTCTTGAATCTCACCCGGCAGCACAAGATTTCAGGTCTTCCTGTCGTCGATGGGAGCCGCGTCGTGGGCATCATCACGAATCGCGACCTGAGGTTCGAAACCAATCTCGATCAGCCCATCCGGAACATCATGACACCCAAGGAAAGGCTCGTGACGGTGAGGGAGGGGGCAAGCCGCGAAGAAGCGATGGCGCTGATGCACAAGTACCGCCTGGAGCGTGTGCTCGTCGTCAACGACGATTTCGAATTGAAAGGCCTCATCACGGTCAAGGACATCATGAAGTCGAGCGAGCATCCTCTCGCCTGCAAGGACGATCTCGGACGCCTCAGGGTGGGCGCTGCAATCGGGGTGGGCGAAGGCAGCGAAGAGCGCGCAGAGGCATTGATCGAGGCGGGGGTGGACGTACTCATCGTGGATACGGCGCATGGCCATTCGCAGGGCGTGCTCGATCGGGTCAACTGGGTCAAGAAGCGTTATCCGAATACGCAGGTGATAGGCGGGAACATCGCGACGGCATCTGCCGCGAAAGCGCTGATGGATCATGGCGCGGACGGCGTGAAGGTGGGCATCGGCCCCGGATCGATCTGTACCACCAGGATCGTGGCTGGCGTGGGCGTTCCCCAGGTGACGGCAATACAGAACGTTTCGGACGCATTGAAGGGAACCGGGGTGCCTGTGATCGCCGACGGCGGCATACGCTTTTCCGGAGATATTTCCAAGGCGATCGCTGCAGGCGCGGACTGCGTGATGCTCGGCGGCCTTTTCGCTGGAACGGAAGAAGCGCCGGGGGAAATAGAGCTTTTCCAGGGAAGGTCCTACAAGTCATACCGGGGAATGGGTTCGCTTGGCGCCATGCAGCAGGGTTCGAGCGACCGCTATTTCCAGGAGTCCGAAATCAATTCGGACAAGCTGGTGCCTGAAGGCGTGGAAGGCAGGGTTCCCTACAAGGGAAGCGTGCTCGCCGTGATCCACCAGCTGATGGGCGGACTTCGCGCGAGCATGGGCTATCTCGGCTGCGGCACCATAGCGGACATGCACGAGAAAGCGGAATTCGTGGAAATCACGGGTTCGGGCATCAAGGAATCCCACGTCCACGACGTGCAGATCACCAAGGAAGCGCCCAACTACCATGTCGATTAAATGACTGCTCACCAGAAAATCCTGATCCTCGACTTCGGATCGCAGTATTCACAGCTTATCGCGAGAAGGGTGCGTGAGACGAATGTGTATTGCGAACTGCATCCCTGCGATGTGGACGAGGCGTTCATCAGGCATTTTTCCCCTTCGGGCATCATCCTTTCAGGCGGGCCGCAATCCGTGACGGAAGAAAGCACGATGCGGGCGCCGGACATCGTCTTCCAGCTGGGACTGCCTGTGCTCGGCATCTGCTACGGCATGCAGACCATGGCGGCCCAGCTCGGCGGGGAAGTCGAAATGGGCAGGATCAGGGAATTCGGCTATGCCGAAGTGAGATGCCAGGGGCACAGCGCGCTGCTGTCAGACATCGAGGACAGGGTCGACCAGGAGGGACGAGCGTTCATAGACGTCTGGATGAGCCATGGCGACAAGGTGACGGTGCTCCCGCCCGGATTCAAGGTGATCGCATCCAATGCGGCCACCCCCATCGCCGGCATGGCGAATGAATCCAGGAAATATTATGCATTGCAGTTCCATCCTGAAGTCACGCATACGCTGAAGGGAAAGGAGATCATTTCCCGCTTCGTCCACGATATATGCGGCATAGGATTCGACTGGAACATGCCGGATTATGTCGAGGAGGCGATCGCGAAGGTCCGCTCGGCAGTGGGGGAAGAGGAAGTGCTGCTCGGTTTGTCAGGCGGAGTGGATTCCTCCGTCGTCGCGGCGCTCCTTCATCGGGCGATAGGAGACAGACTGACCTGCGTTTTCGTCGACAATGGCCTGCTCAGGCTCAATGAGGCGAAACAGGTGATGCAGACCTTTTCCGAAAACCTGGGCGTTCGGGTGATCCATGCCGATGCATCCGGAACGTTCATGAAGCATCTTTCGGGCGTCACGGATCCCGAGCAGAAGAGGAAGATCATCGGGCGGGAATTCGTCGAGGTATTCCAGAATGAAGCGAAAAACCTGCCGAACGTGAAATGGCTCGCTCAGGGCACCATCTACCCGGATGTCATCGAGTCTGCCGGGGCGAAGACCAAGAAGGCGCATGCCATCAAGTCGCACCACAATGTGGGCGGATTGCCGGATACGCTGCATCTCAAGCTGCTCGAACCCTTGAGGGAACTTTTCAAGGACGAAGTCAGGGAATTGGGGCTCGCCCTCGGCCTTCCGCAGGAAATGGTTTTCAGACACCCCTTCCCCGGCCCCGGGCTCGGGGTGCGGATACTGGGGGAAGTCAGGGCCGAATACGCCGACATCCTGAGGCTTGCCGATGCGATCTTCATCGAGGAATTGCATGCTTCGGGCTGGTACGACAAGGTTTCGCAGGCTTTCGCGGTTTTCCTCCCGGTCCGATCGGTGGGCGTGATGGGGGATGGCAGGACTTACGAGCATGTCGTCGCCCTGCGCGCAGTGCAGACCCAGGATTTCATGACTGCGCATTGGGCCGAGCTTCCCCATTCGCTCCTCGGAAAGGTTTCCAACCGCATCATCAACGAGGTGCGAGGAATCAACCGCGTGGTTTACGACATTTCAGGAAAGCCCCCCGCCACCATAGAATGGGAGTGATCAGAAGGGGACGCCATGAACTGGTTCCTGCTCTCCCTGCTCTGCGCCTTTTCTTTGGCGTCAGCCGACGCCTTCACGAAATGGCGGCTTGAGGGCATCCCTCGAGAGGGAATGCTGCTGGTGAGATTTTCCATCCCGGGATTGCTTCTCTCTCCGGTGCTTTTCTTTCACCCCCTTCCCGCCGTGCCTCTGGCATTCTGGGAATGGGTGCTTCCCGCCATACCGCTTGAACTCGCTGCGATGATGTTTTACATGAAGGCGATCAGGCTTGCCCCGCTTTACCTGACGCTTCCCTATCTCGCCTTCACGCCGATTTTTACAGCCATGCTCGCCTATTTGCTGCTTCACGAGCGCATCTCCGCGGGTGGGCTTTCAGGCATTCTGATGATTGCCGCCGGGGCGTTCATGCTGAACCTCAGGCATCTCGGCAAAGGCCTGCTCGAGCCTTTCATGGCGATCTTCAGGGAAAAGGGGAGCAGGCTGATGCTCCTCGTGGCCCTCCTTTACGGGATCACTTCCGTTCTCGGCAAGGGCGCGCTTGAATATTGCCCTCCTCTGACTTTCGGCGCATTCTATTTCGGGCTAGTCGGCTTGATATCGCTTCCGCTTGCAGGAAGAGCATATGGTTCGATCCTGGCCCGCCCTTTCTGGCCGCTTGTCATCGGGCTCATGGTTTCGGTGATGGCGGCTTCCCATTTTCTCGCACTTGGAAAAACGGATGTCGCCTACATGATTGCGGTGAAGCGGACTAGCCTGCTGTTCGGCATTCTCTATGGGGCGATCCTTTTCAGGGAGAGGGGATTCGGATTGCATTTCGCTGCGGGGACCATCATGGTCATGGGGGTCGCGGTGATTTCCGTGACGGCAAGCTAAGATGGGTGATGAAGAATACATGCGGCATGCCCTGAAGCTTGCCGGGGATGCGATGGCGATAGGGGAGGTGCCGGTCGGCGCGGTCGTGGTGAAGGATGGCATCATCGTCGGAGAAGGGTACAACCGCCCGATTTCCTCGAACGACCCTACTTCCCATGCGGAAATCATGGCATTGCGGGATGCTGCAAGGAATATCGGAAACTACAGGCTCAATGGCTGCTCGCTCTATGTCACGCTCGAGCCGTGCATGATGTGCGCAGGCGCGATTTTCCATGCGCGTATAGCAAGGCTGATTTTCGGGGCCAAGGATCCGAAAACGGGAGTATGCGGCAGCGTGCTGGACGTTTTTTCGGAGGCCAGGCTGAACCATCATGCGGCAGCGACTTCGGGCATTCTGGAGGAAGAATGCGCAATGCTGCTTAAGCGTTTCTTTGCCGAAAGGAGGACAAAATCTTGAAAATCAGGATAGGGATTGCCTCCCAGACCCTTTCCCTGCTCGACGAGCATGGCGGATTGGTGAAGGCCTATTCCATTTCGAGCTCCAGATTCGGGACCGGGGAAAGATCAGGGAGCTTCAGGACGCCCAGAGGGCTGCACGTGATCAGGGCGAAGATAGGGAAGGACAGGCCGGTCAATACCGTTTTCGTCCGAAGGCGCCCGACAGGCGAAATCTATTCTGCCGAGCTCTCCGAAAAATTCCCGGACCGCGACTGGATACTCACCCGGATACTCTGGCTTTCAGGCCTCGAGCCGGGATTCAACCGGCATGGGGAGGTCGACACGATGAAGCGATACATCTACATCCACGGCAGTCCCGATACTGCCGAGATGGGGAAGCCCGGCTCGATAGGGTGCATCAGGATGAGGAATGAAGACCTGATCGATCTTTTCGAAAGGGTGGAGGCCGGGACCGAGGTGGAAATTTTGGAGTCTGATTAATATTTCTTTAATGTTGTCCGGGTAACATTTGCCTCTCCAAACTTGGGAGAATGGCATGTTCAACATCGAAATCCTGCTCGGGCTTTTCGTCCAGTTCATCGTGCTGATGCTGATGGTATGGATAGAAGAAAGGCTGCTAAAACCTGCCCATTCCTGATCTTCTTCCCTTGCGGAAATAGGATTCGTTCAGATAGAAGGCTTCTTCGCTGTTTTCCGTCATCCATCCCGGATAGCCCAGTAGCGGGACAGGGGAAAAATCTCTCGTTTTTTCTATTTTCGAATAGCGGATCTCGAAAGATTCGTCGAGAATCGCGAGCTGGGCATTCAAAGATCTGGAAAAGAATTGTTTTTCTACCGGAAAAACGAGGCCATTTCCCGTCAATCCCATGAAGGGTGAAAGCGCTTTTTCAAGGAGACCGTGGCCGAACATGAAGAAGCGCATTTCTTCCAGCACTTTCCGCCTGTTTTCCCAGAAAAGGGAATGCCATTCGAAATTCTGGAGCTTTGCCGAGAGGGCTTCGTCGCTCGTCGCGACAATGACCCCCGATTCGTCGAAATGCGTGGCAATGTCTCTCGCCTTGCCGCGATGTCCGGCTTCCTTCGCCATTTCATGGAAATGGATGCTGTTCAGACAGGCCTTCGCTTTCGGAAACGTCATCCAGACGAGCGCGTTGAAGAGATCGTGACAGGAATTTTTTCTTGTCTGGATTTCCCCCTTCAGATAGATCCGGCTTTCGTAATCCCGTCCTTCGTCATCGACGAAAAGGATCTGTCTGCCCCTGCTGTTGGTCAGTCCCTTTGCCATTTCGGTCAGGGTGTCGCAATCAGGCCAGCCTTCCCAGAAGCCCGTTCCGGCCCGCTCCCTCACATGCCTGAACATTTCCGATTCAGGAATGATCATTGAAAATCGCCCGAAAGATCATCACCAGCCAGTCCGCTTTTTCGAGCCTGGGTCTCTTTTCGAACACATCCCATTGATTGTTTTCGAGCTTCTCTAAGATCCGGAGGCCGCCCAGGATGATCAGCCTCATTTCGAAGGCGAGCCTCCCCTTCATCTTGCCGGCAAGCGGCGCGCCTTCGAGCATCATGGCTTTGGCGCGCTCTGATTGATGCTTCATGAAAGGCTGCCAGGCAGGATCTTCAGCGCTCAATTTCGAAAGGCCGAAGCTTTCAATCTCGTCTGCCGGGAGATAAACCCTGCCCATTGCAAGATCGACGGCGACATCCTGAAGAAAGTTGATGAGCTGCAGGCTGGTGCAGATATGGTCGGACCAGGCCCTGTTTTCTTCCGAGTCGATGCCGTAGAGACAGATGAGCAGCCTCCCGACCGGGTTTGCTGATCTTCTGCAATAGTGCAGAAGCGTCTCGAAATCTTCATAGCTTTTCTTTTCGACATCCTGCGAGAAGGCATCCAGCAGATCGCGGAAAAACTGGATGGGCAGGTCATGCTGCCTGATGATTTCCCCGATCGCGATGAAAAGCGGGTCGTCTGATTCGATCCCTTTCGCTATTTTGTCGAGTTCCGATCGGTATCCATTCAGGAGTTCGAGGCGCGCTTCGTTGCTTCTCTCTCCTTCGTCTGCGAAGTCGTCTGCATTTCTGGCGAAGGAATAGATGATCCCGACCGGCCTTCTGAACCGTTTCGGCAAGACGATGGAGGCGACCGGAAAATTCTCGTAATGCTTTTTCACCGAAAGACGCCCAGATGCTGCAGCACTCGGCGCGCCATTTCTTCCAGAGGGGAAATCTCGTCGACGCCGCCCGACAAGATGGCTTCCTTCGGCATGCCGAACACCACGCAGCTCGCCTCGCTCTGCGCGAAATTGTAGGCGCCGCTTTTCTTCATCTCCAGCATGCCCTGCGCGCCATCCTTTCCCATCCCCGTGAGGATGACGCCGACCGCGTTCTTGCCTGCACAATTCGCTGCGGAGCGGAAAAGCACGTCGACCGAAGGCCGATGCCTGTTGACCGGTGGCCCCTGGTTGAGTTCGATGAAATACCCTGCTCCCTGACGCCTGGCAAGCAGATGGGAATGTCCCGGCGCGATATAGGCATGTCCGGGCAAGGCCCGTTCTCCCTGCATCGCCTCGGCGACCTTCAGGCTGCAAAGCCCGTTCAGCCGCTCTGCAAAAGGCTTCGTGAAGGCTTCCGGCATGTGCTGGGCGATGAGGACGGGCGGGCAACGCTTGGGCAGGCCCTGAAGGAAAACCTTGATCGCCTCGGTTCCGCCCGTCGATGCGCCGACGAAAATGATCTTTCCGGCTGCGATTTCGGGCTGGGGATCGAAAGGGAGAATGACGTCGGCAGAATGACAGGGCTGCAGCAGATCGATTCTGCCGGAAGCGGGATTCCGGATTTCGGTCATCTCATCCTGTCCAGGCATTCGAAATAGCGGTCAGGATCAGGAGGGCTCTTTTCCTGCTGGGCATGCATCAGCATTTCCTCCAGGCAGCTCATCAGGACATGCAACGCAGAATGTACGTCTCCTGTTCTTTCGAGCGCTTTTCTGTAGCGTAGACCGATCCCCCCTGGCTGGTCGATGGAGAGCTGTTCGGCAAGGGCGAGATGAAGGCTCATGTGCAGGAAAGGATTTTCTTCCAGTTCCTCGGCAGCCTCGGGATGCTCCAGAATGGGATGGTATTGCGGGTGAGCGAGCATGATGTCGAGGGCCATGCTTTCGATGCCCGCCAATACCGAATCCCTTTTTCGCCATGTTTCGTGGAAGAATCGCCTGACTTCCTCTCTCGTAGGCGTGAACATCAGATCGTCTTTCCCTTGTATTCGCAGAGATCGCTGATGATGCAGCGAGGGCACTCCGGCTTCCTGGCCTTGCAGACATAGCGTCCGTGAAGGATCAGCCAGTGATGGGCATCGTGCCTGAATTCGGCGGGAACAGCCTTCATCAGGGCCTTCTCGACTTCCAGCACGTTCTTTCCCGGCGCGATGCCTGTCCTGTTGGAAACCCTGAAAATATGCGTGTCGACGGCGATGACGGGCACGCCGAAGGCGGTATTGAGGATCACGTTCGCCGTTTTTCTGCCGACGCCGGGAAGCGCCTCCAGTTCCTCACGGGTCTTCGGCACTTCGCCGTGATGCTTTTCCGACAGGATCTTGCAGGTTTCGATGATGTGCTTCGATTTGGCCTGGTAAAGCCCTATGGTCCTGACCTGCGCCTTCAGCCCTTCGAGCCCGAGATCGAGCATTTTTTGGGGGGAGTCGGCGAGCCGGAAAAGATTTTTCGTGGCGAGATTCACCCCCTTGTCCGTTGCCTGGGCTGAAAGGATCACAGCGATCAGGAGTTCAAATGGAGACTTGTGCTCGAGTTCCGTCGTGGGGTGGGGATTGGCAGCCCTGAAGCGCTCGAATATCGCCTGTCTTGCAGCCTTGTTCATGCATGCAGGAGCTGGGGCTGCGCTGCCGCGCGCTTGGATTGCGCATCCAGGCGGTTCTTCAGGGCGATGAGCATCCCCAGACCGATGAATGCGCCGGGGGGGAGGATGGCGAGCAGGAAGCCCCTGTAATGCGGGATGACGGTGAGCACGAAGGATTTCGCCGACTCGCCGAACACCAGGTCCAGGCCCGAAAAAAGGGTTCCCTTTCCGATCAGCTCGCGTATCCCGCCCAGGCATGCGAGCACGAGCGTGAGGCCCAGCCCCATCATGGCGCCGTCGAAACAGGAAGGAAGCGCCTTCTGCTTCGAGGCGAAAGCCTCCGTTCTCGCCAGAACGATGCAGTTCGTGACGATCAGCGGGATGAAGATGCCGAGCACCAGATAGAGGGAATGCAGATAGGCCTTCATGGCGAGCTGTATGATGGTGACGAGCGATGCGATGATCAGGATGAAGACCGGGATCCTGATCTCGGTCGGCACGAGATTCCTGATCAGGGATACCGCTAGATTGCTGAGCGCCATCACGGTCAGCGTGGCGATGCCGAGGCTCGCGCCATTGACCACGGAGCTGCTCACTGCGAGCAGAGGACACATGCCGAGAAGCTGGACCACCCCCGTGTTCTGCTTCCACAATCCGTTTTTTGCTATTTCGCCATAACTCATCTCGCTCATTTTTTGCTCCTTTGCGCAAAAAGCTCCGCCCTGTTCGAGGCGAAAAATTCGAGTGCCTTGTGAACCGCCTTGACGACGGCCCTGGGCGTGATGGTTGCCCCTGTCATGTAATCGAACTTGCCGCCGTCCTTTTTCACATGCCAGGCGTCATCAGGCAGGGAAGAAAGGGAGGCATGATCGAACCCCTTGATCCAGCTGCTCTTGGCAATGTCTATATAGTCGCCGAGACCCGGCGTTTCGTTCTCGCTGATCACCCGGACGCCCGAAATTTCCCCGTCTGCAAGAATCGCAATGAGGAGGACGATCTTGCCGGCGTATCCGTCGGGTGCGGTCGCCTCCAGCACCACAGCGACAGGTTTTCCCCTGAATCTCGCCCGATAGGCCGTGACGGGGGTACTGTTTCCGAGCAGTTCGCTCGGCGCGATTTCGATCGCGTCGCGAAGCAGGTCATTGTCCGAAATGCCGGGCGGCAGCACCTCGTTTATCAGGGAAAGCTTTTCCTGCTCTTCGCTTCTGGTGATTAGATCATGAGTTCTGCTGTAGGTCAAAGCAAGCATCAGGGTGGTCAGCACGACGAAGCCCAGCATGATCAGCGAAGTCCTGAGCGAAGTCTGGAAAATTCCCTTTTTCATTTCTTCTTGCCGAAAACCGGGGGCTGCGTATAGGCATCGATCAGCGGCACGCAGATGTTCATCAGCAGCACTGCGAATGCCACGCCGTCAGGATAGCCGCCGTAGGTGCGGATGATCCAGGTCAGAAATCCCGCGCCTGACGCGAAGATGAGCTTTCCTCTTGGCGTGGTCGGTCCCGTCACGGGATCGGTCAGGATGAAGAATGCGCCTATCATGGTCGCCCCGCCTGCCAGCTCGAAGAAAGGGCCCGCATGAAGAGCGGGATCGTAGAGATTGAAGATGCCTGAAAAGACGAAAATGGTTGCAACGAAGGCAAAAGGCACATGCCAGGTGATGATCTTCTGCTGAAGGAGATATAGTCCGCCCAGAAGATAGGCAGCGGCAACCCATTCCGAGCCGACTCCGCCCATTTTTCCATAGATCGGAAGGGTCATGATTTCGGTTATCGGCTTTGCCAGGTGCAGCTGGGTCTTGAGCGTGTCGAGCGGCGTTGCGGAGGTGTACGCATCGAGCGGAGAAGGCAGCGAACCCGAGAACATGTAATGCAGGATGGTTGAAAAATCGAGATGGGCCTGGGCAAGCGACGCCGGGGCGAGCCATTGCGTCATCTGGACGGGGAAGGAGATGATCAGAACGGCATAGCCCACCATGGCGGGGTTGAAAGGATTGCTTCCGAGCCCGCCGTAGAGATGCTTTGCGATCACGATGGCGAATGCGGTTCCGGTCACGATCAGCCACCATGGGCCCATCGGCGGAATGGAAAGCGCGAGAAGCCATGCGGTGAGAAGGGCGCTGCCGTCCATCAGGAACGGCGTGACCGGACGTTTTCTGAGCTTCAGCATGGCGGCTTCGCAGAGAAGCGCCGTCGCGCTCGCCAGGCAAAGGCTCACCAGGATGGCCGGGCCGAAGAACCATACTAATGCTGCGATCGCCGGAATCAGGGCAAGGAGCACCTTGGCCATGATCTCCGTGACGCTTGGCGTTTTTGCCAGATAGGGAGAGTTCATTCCTGTTCCGATCCTGCCTTGGCTGATTTCTGGGCGAGGCGTTCGGCCTTTTCCCGCTTTTCCCGCTCGATCCGCTCTATCCTGAAATCGTGGCGGATTCTGGCGAGATCGGATGCCTTCTTTTCCCGCTCCTGCGCCCAGATTTCGCTCTTCGCATAACGGTAGAACTGAACCAGGGGAATGCTGCTCGGGCACACGTAGCTGCAGCAGCCGCACTCGATGCAGTCGAAAAGGGCATATTCCTGCGCCTTTCCGAAATTGCCCGCCTTGGAGAACCAGTAGAGTTCCTGGGGCTGAAGGTCCGCCGGGCAGCTTTCAGCGCACCGGCCGCACCTGATGCAGGGCATGGGGGCGGGCCTTTTCGGGAAAAGCTTTTCCGATTTCACGATGATGCAGTTCGTCGCCTTGACGAGCGGAACCCTGACCGAGGGAAGGTCGAATCCCATCATCGGCCCGCCCATGATGGCCACATTTTCTTCTTCATTCTTTCCCGCCTGCAGGATGAGGTGATCTATCATGGTCCCGATCAGCGCTTCGTAATTTCCGGGATTTGCGACATTTCCCGCAATCGTCACGATCCGGCTGATCAGGGGTTCGCCATATCTTACCGCCCTGTATACGGATGCGGCAGTCGCGACATTGAAGCATTGCACGCCGAGGTCGGTCGATCTTTCTCCCGCGGGGACTTCTATCCCGGTCAGCACCCGGATCAATTGCTTCGCGCCGCCGCCCGGATAGATGGTGGGTACCGCAACGACTTCCATTTCGTCGCCTGACGCGGCCTTCATCGCGGCGATCGCTTCAGGCTTGTTGTCCTCTATCCCCAGCAGGATTTCGTCGGCCTGAAGCATGTGGCGCATGATTTTCGCCCCTTCGACGATCTCCGCCGCGCGCTGCCGCATCAGCATGTCGTCGCAGGTGATGTAGGGCTCGCATTCGGCTCCATTCAGGACCAGCGTCCTGATTTTCCTGTTCGACGGATTGAGCTTGATGAAACTCGGGAAAACCGCGCCGCCCAGCCCCACCACCCCGGCATCCCTGAGCCTGTTCCTGAGGGTGCTGGGGTCGGTGTTGAGGTAATCGACTGGCTGCAATTCGATCCATTCCTCCATCCCGTCAGGCTCGAGCGAAATGCAGAGATCCCTGAGTCCGGAAGGATGGGGAACGGGTTCTTGTTCGATGGAAAGAATCGTGCCCGATGTGGGCGCATGGATTGCGCTCGAGACGTAGCCTTCGGCCCGTCCTATCTTCTGGCCTTTCAGAACTCTTTCTCCCTTGCTGACGACCGGTTTTGCGGTGTTGCCGATATGCTGGTGCAGCGGGATGACCAGCTTTTCAGGAAGAGGGGGCTTGATGATGGGATGACGGGTCGATTCCGACTTGTGCTGGGGAGGGTGCACGCCGCCGTTGAAATGATAGAGCTTCCTCATGCCGCATCCTGCTCGAGATAGGAAGGGCGCTTCCATTTCCAGTTCGAAATGTTTTCCGCAACAGGCACCATGCTGATGCAGTCGACGGGGCAGGGCGCGACGCAGAGTTCGCATCCCGTGCATTCACTGGCGATGATGGTGTGCATCTGCTTGGGCGCGCCTGATATCGCGTCGACCGGGCAGGCCTGGATGCAAAGCGTGCATCCGATGCAGGTGGATTCGTCGATGAAGGCGAGCGATTTCGGCTTGGGTTCGCCGTGTTCGGCATTCAGCGGCTTGAATTCGACGCCGAGGAGGTCTGCCAGCTTGTGGATGTTGGCTTCCCCTCCTGGCGGGCACTGATTGATGTCGGCCCTTCCTTCCGCGATGGCTTCGGCATAGGGACGGCATCCGGGAAAGCCGCATTGCGCGCACTGGGTCTGGGGCAATATGGCATCGATCTTTTCGACCAGCGCATTGCCCTGCACATGGAACCTGATCGAGGCATAGCCGAGGACGCTGCCCAGAAAGAGGGCGAGCCCTGACATGACGAGGATGGCGTCTAGCATGGGGGCTTCATTTCACCAGTCCGGAGAATCCCATGAAGGCCATGCTCATGAGTCCGGCCGTGACCATCGCGATCGAGGAACCCCTGAATGGAGCAGGGATGTCCGCTGCCTCTAGCCTCTCCCTGATTCCTGCGAATAGGATCAGCACCATGGAAAAGCCGATTGCCCCTCCCATGCCGAAAAGCAGGGACTGGATGAAATTGTGGTTCTGCTGGAGATTCAGGAGCGGGATGCCGAGCACGGCGCAATTCGTCGTGATGAGGGGCAGATAGATGCCGAGAACCTGGTACAGCACCGGGCTCACCTTCTTCACCACCATTTCGGTGAACTGGACGATGCCCGCGATGACGACGATGAATGAAATCGTGGTCAGGTAGGAAAGATCGGGGCCCAGCAGATATTTCGAAATCAGATAGCTGCTGCCGCTGCCCAGTGTCAGCACGAAGGTCGTCGCAGCGCCCATGCCGATGGCCGCCTCGAGCTTTTTCGATACGCCCATGAAAGGGCATAACCCGAGTATCTTGACGAGAACGATGTTGTTCACGAACACCGTGCCGACCAGTATGAGCAGATAACTTTCCATTTCACCTTAGAAGTAGTGCAAAACCGCGTGATTTCCCGCTGATTATCCCTTTTTAGCACGCCCCGATCAACCACAACGGGGACATATCAATATGAAATCCGGTTATATCCTTTTGCAACCCAAACGGGCGCTCGCTGCGTTACGCTCCTTGGCGTCAAAGACCCGGCTACGACCTGCGTCGCGCGCCTTGCGATTATCCCGTTTGGGTCAGCAACGCGAACCTTGGGGGAATAAATCAGTGGCTCCTTAGCGCTTCGAAGACCGCGGGATGAACGACTCTGCCGTCCCTGATCTGTAGCCCGCTTTTCAATCCTTCATCCCGTTTGAGGGCCTCATCGAGCCCGAGGTTCGCGATTTCGAGCAGATAGGGGAGCGTTGCGTGCGTGAGGGCGAGCGTCGCGGTTCTGGAGACGAGCGCAGGCATGTTCGTCACGCAGTAATGCACCACCCCTTCCTCCACATAGAAAGGGGCGGAATGGGTCGTGGGACGGGAGGTTTCGGCGCTCCCGCCCTGATCTATCGAGACGTCGACGATGACCGAACCGCGCTTCATTCCCTTCACCATTTTCCTCGTTATCATCTTGGGCGCATGTCTTCCAGGGATCAGTGTCGCGCAGACGACCATATCCGCATCCGCCAGACGGGCTTCGATCGCGTCGCTGCTCGAGAAACAGGTCTTGATTCCGGCTTGTTCGAGGGAAAGAAGGGCATCCGGCCTGATGTCGAAGACGGTGACATCTCCGCCCATGGCATGCGCGAGCCTGGCCGCATTGGCGCCCACCATCCCGGCGCCCAATACCATCACCCTGGCGGGGGGGACGCCGTTCGTCCCGGAAAGCAGCAGGCCGCATCCGCCCTTGGGCATGGTGAGCCCGATCGAGCCTTCCTGTATGGCGAGCCTTCCTGCGATCTGGGACATCGGCGCGAGCAGGGGCAATCCTCCCTTTTCATCCGTCACAGTCTCAAAGCCGAGCGCGATGACGCCTCCTTGCTGCAGCGATCGCGCAAGAGCAGGGCTCGATGCCAGATGGAGATAGCCGAAAAGAATCGTGCCAGGCTTCAGATATAGGCATTCCTGAGGCTGGGGTTCCTTGACCTTGACCACGAGATCGGCCGAGAAGGCGGATTCACGATCGACAATCCCGGCTCCCGAATTTTCGTAATCCGCATCAGCATAGCCTATCGCCTGTCCCGCATTCTTTTCCACGAAAACCTGGTGCCCGGCTTTCACGAGTTCTCTTGCGCCGTACGGCGTGAGGCTCACCCGATATTCGTGGTCTTTTGTTTCCCTGGGCACGCCGATTTTCATTTGTCACGCCTTTCATTCCAGGCATTCAGAATTTCCGGAACGAGCCCGGGGCCTCGGTAGATAAGTCCGGAATAGACCTGGACGAGCGTTGCGCCTGCATCGAGCTTTTCCATTGCATCCTCCCCGTTCATGATGCCGCCCACCCCTATGATCGGGATTTTCCCGGCAAGACACGAATGAAGCCGCCTGATCACCCCGTTGGAGGCTTCCCTGAGCGGTTCACCGCTCAATCCACCCGCTTCCGAGGCGTGAAGCTGTCCTTCGACGCCGGTTCTGGAAAGCGTGGTGTTGGTCGCGATCACGCCTTCGATTTCATGCTTGAGCAGAAGGGATGAAATTTCGTCTATTTCGGACTCGGAAAGGTCGGGCGAGATCTTCAGTGCGAGGGGAACATGCTTTCCCGAAAGCCCTTCCAGTTCGGCCTGTTTCCGCTTCAAGCTTTCAAGCAGATGGTCGAGCTCGTCGCTTTGCTGCAGCTTCCTGAGATTTTTGGTGTTGGGGGAGGAGATGTTGACCGTGACATAACTCGCATGGGGGTAAACCTTCTCCAGGCAGGCGAGATAGTCATTCGAGGCGGATTCAAGCGGCGTATCGAAGTTCTTGCCGATATTGATGCCGAGTATGCCCTTGTATCTGGCATTCCGGACGTTCTCCACCAGCTTGTCGACCCCGAGATTGTTGAAACCCATCCTGTTGATGACCGCATTCGATTTTGGCAGCCTGAAGAGCCTGGGTTTCGGGTTTCCCGGCTGCGGGCGGGGTGTGACGGTTCCGATTTCCAGCCATCCGAAGCCCAGGCTCGAGAGCGCATCGATGTAGTCGCCGTTCTTGTCCAGCCCTGCGGCAAGACCTACCGGATTCGGGAATTCGAGGCCCATGACACTGACCGGCTTGTTATCGTTCCGGATTCTTCCTGTCAGGCCCGCGGCATTCGCAAGCCTGAGCGATTCCAGCGCGAGATGGTGGGCCTTTTCAGGATCGAGGAGAAAGAAGAGAGGGCGGGCTAGCGAATACATCATTTTTCCATGGTTTGCCATTTCCCGCCGACATAGCCTTGCTGCGGCTGGAAATTGTGTTTATAGGCCATTTTCCTGCATTCCTCTATCCAGTATCCGAGATAGAGATAGGGGAGGTTCAGCTTCTTGCAAAGATCGATCTGCCAGAGCACGTTGTAAGTGCCGAGGCTCGCCCCCGGCAGATCAGGATCGAAAAAGGTATAGACGGAAGACAGGCCGTCGCCGATTTCGTCTATGATGCTGACCATCCTGAGCTCACCGCTATCCCTGAATTCGTAAAGCGAGGTGTCGACCTGGCTCAGGAGAAGGGAATTGCGGTACTGCTCCTCGCTGTCGTTGTCCATGCCGCCGCCCGGGTGCCTCGCCTTCTGGTAGCGTCCATACAGTTCGAAATGCTCGGCATCGAAGCGCAGCGCCTTCTCGCGGACCGAGAGCGTCGAATGGCGCTTGAAGCTCCTTTTCTGCGAGCGGTCGGGAGAGAATTTGGCGACATCCACCCTGACCGCAATGCAGGCATTGCAATGCCTGCAGGAAGGGCGATAGACGAAAAGGCCGCTGCGGCGGAATCCCGAGCGGATCAGCTCGTCGAAATGATAGGTGTGGGGAATGGCGACCTCGGACCTCGCCCGCCTTCCCTCCAGGTAGCTGCACGGATATTCCGCGGTCAGATAGTATTGGGGCGATTCATTCAGGGAATTCATGATCGAAATGCCATTTTCCGGTTTTGCCCGGACAAGCCGTCCATTCCTTCAGTTTATTGGAAAAATCCGATCTCGGTATTTCTCTTGCGCCGAGCGAGACGAGGTGTTCCGTCTTCACCTGGCAGTCTATCATTCGGAAGCCCCACGGCTTGAGCTGGTGGACGAGATGGACGAAGGCGAGCTTGGATGCGTCCGTCTTCCTCGAGAACATCGATTCGCCGAAGAATACCTGTCCGAGAGCGATGCCGTAGAGGCCGCCGACCAGTCGATCGTCCGCCCATGTCTCGATGCTGTGGGCAATGCCCATTTCATGGAGCCTGCAGTAGGCTTTTATCATCGCAGCCGAAATCCATGTTCCGCCGCCTTCCTTTCTCGGTTCAGCGCATTTTTTCATCACCATTTCGAAGGCGCTGTCCACCCGGATTTCATGATCCTTCCTTTTCAGCGATTTCCCGAGAGACCTGGACACTTTCAATTCTTCCGGAAAAAGCACGAGGCGGGGGTCCGGACTCCACCAGAGGATGGGATCTCCTTCGCTGAACCAGGGAAATATGCCCTGCCTGTAGGCCTCGATCAGTCTTTCCGGGGAAAGATCGCCTCCTGCCGCCAGCAGCCCGTTTGGCTGGATCATGGCCTTGTCCACTGAAGGGAATGGCGTCTCTTTTCCTAACCATTTCAGCATGGACTCAAGTCGCACCGATAATGTTACTTTTATATTAATTTTACCCCAATTATGGCCGCTGCCGATGGACATTTGAACAATTAGCCTGCATAATTTCCAGCATGCAGAGGCCATGTCCATGAAATTTCTTTTCGACCTTTTTCCAGTCATCCTTTTTTTCGGCACCTACCAGATTTTTCCGCATTTCGGGCCGAAGGATGAAGCCATGTTCTATGCCACGGCTGTGGCGATCCTGGCGACTTTCGCCCAGATCGTATGGGTCTATTTCAAGCACAGGAAGGTGGACAGCATGCTGTGGATGAGCTTCGCCATCGTGCTTGTTTTCGGCGGTGCGACGATACTATTCCACGACAAGACATTCATCATGTGGAAGCCTTCCGTTCTCTACTGGTGCTTCTCTATCGTTCTTTTCGTCAGCGCCACCTGGTTCGACAAGAACCTGATCAGGGTGATGATGAAGGAGCAGCTTTCTGCGCCGAAATCGATATGGGACAAGATCAACCTGAGCTGGGTTGCCTTCTTCGCCCTGATGGGGGTCATCAATCTTTATGTGGCGATGAACTTTTCCGAGGCGACCTGGGTCAAATTCAAGATGTTCGGAACGCTCGGGCTGATGGCGGTGTTCATTTTCGTCCAGAGCCTGATGCTTTCCAAGTACGTGGAAGACAAGGAAAACTGATGCTTTACGCCATCATCGGAGAGGATGCCGAGAACAGTCTCGAAAAGAGAAAGCTGGCCAGGCCATCCCATCTGGCGAGGCTTGAGGAACTGAAGGAGGAGGGCAGACTGATCGTTGCAGGGCCTTTTCCTTCGGACGACGGCAGTTTTTCTGGAAGCCTGATCGTGGCCGAATTCGATTCGATCGATGAGGCCAGGCAATGGGCCGATGCCGATCCTTACGTTCTTGACGCCGTCTTCGAAAGGATCGATGTGAAGCCGTTCAGGAAGGTGCTGCCGTGAAAAACATCCCGCAAAGGATCACCGATGCGCTTTCCGAACTCCAGGCTGCCGTGATTGAAATCAAGGACGAGAGCGAAAGGCATGCAGGTCATGTCGGCGCGGGAGACGGCGGGCATTACAGGATGACCATCGTTTCCGAACTTTTTTCAGGCCAGAGCCTGATGGCGCGCCATCGCATGGTCTACGCCAAGCTCTCCGAAATGATGAAAGGGGAGATTCATGCGCTTGCCATCAAGGCATTCACGCCTTCCGAATATCAAATGAAACAACCAACCTAAAAGGAAAAGAAATGCCCTTACTGAAGCCGTTGATCATCGCATCCTGCATGCTCGCAGCGACCGCAGCCTATGCACAGGATTCAAATGTCCTGACCAAGCCCATCGCAACCGTGAATGGCGTCGGCATTCCCGAATCCCGCTTCGATTTCGTCCTGAAGCAGAACCTTCAGCAGCGCGGGGAAAAGGATTCTCCCGAGATCAGGAACAGCATCAAGGAAAGCCTGATCAACCAGGAAATCATTTCGCAGGCAGCGGTCAAGAAGGGCCTGGACAAGACGCCCGAGTTCCGCACCATGATGGATCTCAGCAGGGGGCAGAATCTTGTCAATGCCTATCTGCATGACTATGTGGCGAGCCATCCCGTCACCGATGCGGAAATGAAGGCGGAATTCGACAAGATCAAGGCGCACATGGGCGACAAGGAATACAAGGTTCGTCACATCCTGGTGAAGACCGAGGCCGAAGCGAAGAAGATCATTGCCGAGATCAAGAAGGGCGCCAAGTTCTCGAAGCTTGCCGAAAAGGACAGCCTGGATCCGGGATCGAAGAACAACGGCGGCGAACTCGACTGGGCGCCCGCCTCAAACTTCGTCAAGCCTTTCGCCGATGCGGTCACCTCCCTGAAGAAGGGTCAGATGACGCAGACCCCCGTGCAGACGCCTTTCGGCTGGCATGTCATCGAGGTCGAGGACGAAAAGCCCCTGAAGCTGCCCAGTTTCGATCAGGTCAAGCCCCAGCTTCAGCAGCGCGTGGAGCAGGAGCATATCCAGAAGCTGATTGCCGATTTGCGGGCATCAGCCAAGGTCGAGCAGTAATCGACGAAAAGCCCCCGAAAGGGGGCTTTTTTGTTACATGGAATTCAGGAAAGGCGGGATTGCCGATGCCGGCAGGATAGCCGATCTCGTCAATTCAGCCTACCGGGACGAGTCGAGCAAGCTCGGCTGGACCACGGAAGCCGATCTTATCGGCGGCCAGAGGACCGACGCCGGAGAGGTGAAGACGCTGATCGGAGAGAAGGACTCGATCTTCATCCTGTGCATGAGTGGCGATGAGCTCATCGCATCCGTCCATGTCGAGCGTCAGGATGACCATGCGATCATCGGCATGCTCACTGTCAAGCCCGACCTGCAGGGAAAAGGGATAGGGAAGCGCCTCCTAGATGAGGCAGAGAAGAGGGCAGATGAGGCCTGGAAAGTCGGCAAATTCAGGATGGCGGTGCTGACCTTCAGGGATTCCCTCATCGAATTCTACGAAAGGCGGGGTTACCGGCGCACCGGCCTCTACGAGCCTTTTCCGAGTGATCCGAAATTCGGCATCCCGAAAGTGTCGGGCCTCCGCTTCGAATGGCTCGAGAAGCACGTCTTACCCTCCCGCTGACAGTAGCGTGCCCGAAGTGGCCTTCCGGGAATTTGAAATGAGCTTCTGAAACAGGCTCGTGAGCTGATTTGAGTCCGCCTTCTGTTGCCATTGGAATGATTCAAGATCATCATCACAGTTGTCAGCCTTCCCTAGGCGCTGTCTGCATGGTGTGCACGGAAAATCGAATCTGACGCTGATTTTTCGCTGATTTTCTGCACTGCAATTGAAAACACAGATTGGAGCTTGGAATGAGTGACTCAGGAAGCAGTTCCTTCGACTACGCGGTTGGTGCGCAGCGCTATTCAGGCGCGCTGTACAGCGGTTCGGCCGTCGCTCCCACTGCTGCAGTTGTGCTGGCGCCAGACTGGCGAGGCCAAAGTGGCCTCTCAGACGATCATGCAAAGTATCTGGTGGAGCTCGGCTGTACTGTGGTAATTGCGGATCTTTATGGTGACGGTTTCAATCCGGAAAAACCGGAGCAGGTGGGTCCGATGGTGAAGCGCCTGCTGGAAAATAGAACTCAAGGGGTCGAGGCGCTTGCAGCGTGCACGGCGCGGCTTCGGCAAAAGGTTTCGCCGGAAACGCCGCTGATTTGCCTTGGATATAGCGCAGGTGGAATGATCGTGCTGGACTACGCTCGGAGTGGTGCGAACGTCGCAGGCATCATTTTGTGTTCGGCCCTGCTGAAAACTGCTGCGCCAGGGATGAGTACTCGCATCAAGGCTCCCGTCTTGATCCTTCAAGGAACACAAGACCAGGTATCGCCGATGGAAACGATAAATTCAGTCGTGGCCGAGATGGATGCGGCTGAAAATGACGTGCGCTTCGAACTCTTCAGTCAAACACACCACGCCTTTGACAACCCGGAGGCCGGCACCGATCCTACTGCACGTTTGGTCTATTCGTCGAGGTCAGCCCATCGCGCAAGAAAAGCGATAGCAAACTTCCTCTCGGAGGTGGTTGGAGAGGCCAAGCATGTTTGAGCAATGTTGGGGTCAGGCAATGTTGGGGTCAGGCACCCACATCGGCACCAATATCCGGGAGCCAGTTCGTCTCCATGTTGTTTTGCCAACTGGGACGCGCCCATTCGCTGCGTGCGCGAAATCGAAGGCGGGCCAAACGGCGGAGCAGGTCAGTGTACCGGATCATCGGATCGATTCCCACGGATTGAGGATGGTCACGCCTAGGGGCTGAAAATCGGCGACGTTGCGAGTGACTACCGTCATGCCATGCACAAGCGCAGTCGCCGCAATCAGCGCGTCACGCTCGCCGCGCTTGTCGGGTACGTGCAGCCGGGCGCAGCGTTGCGCCACCGCCGTATCGACTGGAAGCGTTCGCCCGGAGAACTCGGGCAATACATGTTGCTCGAGCCACGCGCGCAGCATGGCTCCATGGGTGGCGTCCCTGCGCTCGATCGACAAAACTCCAAGCTCCAGCTCCATGATTGTGATAGCGGACACGAAGAGGTCGGCTGCATCGACGCTTTCAGTCCATGCCGCAACATTCGGGTCGGCCTTGCCTGCCAGGACTTTTCGCAGTTCGGACACGACGTTGGTGTCGAGAACGTACATCATGTGAAATCAGCCGGACGGGCTCCGATAGTCGCGCGCTGCGGCTCAAACTCGATGTCTGCAATGCCCGGCATGGCCAGCGAATCGGCAATGTTGCGACGTTGCTTTGTAAGCCTCTGGTATTCCTCGATACTCAACAGCACATGAGCAGGCTTGCCGCGATCCGTGATGAATACGGGGCCGCTCTTGGCCGCCTTCTTCGCGCGACTAACATCCTGGTTCAGCTCTCGGCTGGACAGGGTTGTGATGGTCATTGCTATGCCTCCTGGACGAATCATCGTTGTAGGTATGTTACTACAACAATCCGGAAGGCTCAAGCCCCGGAGTATCATATGGTCTCGTCTTGACATCGATCATTTTTGATATGCTGCAACCATGAGCAGACCAATCGGCTTAGAATATTCCAAGGTGGTTCCCCATGTTACCTCGCGAGGCAATGTGCAAGGTTTGTACCGGGTACCGCTACCCTATGGCGGAAATTGCTCGCGCACCTGAAGTACATTATTCTGCCTTGAGCAGTATGATTAAAGAAGAACAGTGATGATCAATGTCAAGACTTGACCCCAGGCGTGATCAATGTCAAGACTTGACCCCAGGCGCCGTGACCCCAGGCGTGACCCCAGGCGCCTGGCCATGGAACCAATCGTTGAGCACTATGCGGTATGCGGTGCTGAACGGCGGATAACCGACCCATTGCTGCCCGATATCGTCAGACTGGCAACCGGCCGAAAAGATGATGAGCGAGCCTCGGCCTTAACGGTCAGTTGAAGATTGAGCGTTGATGACTGTTCTGATCTGATAGGACAGATGAAGGACGGGCGCTTCATTGCTATCAAATGTCAAGCAACAGGCCATGTTGAAAACTGGGATATATCACCCCGCATCTGGCGGGGTGATATCTAAACGCGAGTGTCTGGCGGGCTAAAGTGATTTGCCGAATTAACGATTTTCTTGCTGTTCCCGCATTCTGCGCAGGTCATTGTTCCTGTCGTGCCTTGCACGATGCCTTTTCACGCGATCACGATGAAGGTCACGGCGATCACGATTCGCCGCCCGGACATTGCCGTTTCGTTCAGCTCGATGCAACGCCTGCCGATCATGCCGAATGTCATGATTTTCTTGCCGAATGCGCGTATTGTCCTGTTGAATGTCATTTCCGTCGGCATAGGCAGGAAGCATCGACGAGAAGGCCAATGCTGCTGAAAATGCGATTAGGATGGGTTTTATCATGTTGCGCTCCTGAAATGGTTATGACGATGCCAAGCGGCTAAAACGCCTCATCATCAAAAGAGTTGACAGACGCAGACAGGTTTCGGACATGAATCTGAATGAAAGGGGGCAAGGTGTCCGAGGATTAAGCGGCATTCCTGGATCGAGTGCGAACATCTGCAATTTGAATCGACCACGATTCTGTAGACAACTCATAACCGATATGTCTGGAACATTCTCGAAGACTGTCGTTTGGCAGGGCAACGCTGTTCGGCAGCTTTGGCCGAAGCCCGGTCATCGTCCCTAGCTGCCCTTATTACAGGGACATTGAATTGTCCGATTTACTGTGTTCAACGCCTAGATAATCGAGCGATGTAGTGTTCTGTCTATCATCATGCGTCGGTGACCTAATGTTTCCGAACATAAACGCAACCATCGCCCCCATTACAATCCGGCCGGAAGCGGCGGGCGGTCAATTCCGGCGGGCGGGAATTCGATTGCTGCTTGACAAGGGGCGGGGGCGGGAATGAATATATGGCCTTTTTGCTTTCCGGATTTGCCATGATCAAGCTTCCGTTTTTCGTTCTTTCTTCCATCGTCGCTTTCAATATCACCCTTTTCGCACTTTTCCTGCAGATGGACTGGCTGATGTTCCACTCCAGCCTGGGAAAGGTCATCACCTGGGCTGCGGCAGTCGGGGCATGGCATATCGCCTACACCTTCCGCAACAGGTAATCCGGCGAGCTATATTGAACTTTGCCTGTTTTCGGCACTCCATCTCCAAGCGCTCGATAACGACATGCAACAATCTGAAAGATGAAGATGTACCATTGGAAAAGAAGAATCACCCAGTTCGGGATGCTCGGCCTGATCGCATTCGTCGCGACAATCGGCCTTTTCCGGATAGATTTCGCATCAGCGAGTTTCTACGTGCTCGGCCGCCAGGTCGAATGGTCGAATTATCCCTTCCTTTTCGGGCTTGCCATCGTGATCGCAACGGCGCCCATCATCACCTACATGACGGTGGGTTCGGTATTCTGCGGCTGGGCGTGTCCCCAGAACCTTTTTTCCGAGTTGGCGAACGGACTCACCCACAAGCTGCTGGGGAAGCGGGCGGATGTCAGGGTGAACGGGCCAGGCATGATCGTCGCGAAATCCAAGAACAAGCTCGTCAACTGGCTCCTCCTCGGACTCGCTTTCGCCGCCGCATCGCTCGTTCTCGCCTTTTTCTTCCTGATGTTCTTCTACACCCGGAGCGACATGGTGGCGCTCGTCACGGGGGAAAACAGGCAGCCCAGCATGATCGTCATGTACTTGATCACCGCCTTTCTCATCTTCATCGACATCGCCACGGTACGCTATCTCTATTGCGACTATCCCTGCCTTTACCGTGTCGGGCTCAGGCTTTTCAGGAGCAAGGAAGCGCTCCATGTTTCTTATGACGCTTCGCGTTCCGCGGAATGCGAAAAATGCAATTACTGCGCGACGACCTGCATCACCGATATCGAGCCGACTGCCATCCGCATCACCGATACCTGTGTCGATTGCGGCGAATGCATCGATGCCTGCGACAGGCTGCATGCGAAGTCGGGAACAAAGGGACTGCTGAGCTTCAAGGTGGGCGAAGATGCAAGCGTCATGACCTGGCGCAGGATGCTGGGCAAGGCCTTTTCGCGCTTCAGGTGGCTCGTCAGCGTGTTCTTCTTCATCGGATGCGCCTTGATGGTCTATGGCGTCGCTTCGCAGAAAATCGTCGACAAGAAGAAGCTGGCATTGGAGGAACAGCGGATCCAGCGGATAGAGCATGTCTGCCATCAGCAGTGTTCGGCGCTTCAGGCTACATGCAATGGCAAGAACCTTGCAGGATGCTATCGCGCCTCGGCATGCGTCTGTTCCTGCACCCTGAAGCAGGATCCTTCGACCCCGCAAAGGGAGACCTTGCTGCAATGCGTGAAAAACAGCAATGCCCGCGCAGAGGCGCGGAAATAACTCAGCCCACCCATTTCCTCGCGTTCCTGAACATCCTCATCCAGGGGCCGTATTTGCCCCATTTTTCGGGATGCCAGGAATGCTGCAGGGTCCTGAAGACGCGCTCGGGGTGAGGCATCATGATGGTGATCCTGCCGTCGGGGGTGGTGAGTCCGGTGATGCCTCCGACTGAGCCGTTTGGATTGAAGGGATAGCGTTCGGTCTCCCTTCCCTGGTTGTCCACATAGCGCAGGGCGACGAGGCCTCGCGGAATGCTTTTCCCGAATTGCGCATAACCTTCGCCATGCGAGACGACGATCGGCATCCTGCTTCCCGTCATGCCTTCCAGGAAAATCGAGGGGCTTTCCTGCACTTCTGCCATGATAAAGCGCGCCTCGAACTGCTCCGACTTGTTCCTGACGAAATGAGGCCAGTCTCCCGCGCCAGGGATGATTTCGTGAAGGTTGCTCATCATCTGACAGCCGTTGCATACGCCCAGCGCGAATGCGTCGTCCCTCATGAAGAAGGCCTCGAATTCTGCCCTTGCCCTGGCGTTGAAAAGGATGGATTTCGCCCAGCCTTCGCCGGCGCCCAGCACGTCGCCATAGGAGAAACCGCCGCAGGCTGCCAGTCCCCTGAATTCCTTCAGGCTGATCCTTCCTGAAATGATGTCGCTCATGTGAACATCGATCGAGGTGAATCCGGCATGGTCGAATGCCGCAGCCATTTCGACATGACCGTTCACGCCCTGTTCCCTCAGGATGGCGATTTTCGGCTTCGAGAGATTGAGGTAGGGAACTTCGTCCGGATCGAAGGTGAGATGGGCGTGGAGCCCGGGATCATCCCGGTCGAGGATGTTTTCATATTCCTCTTTCGCGCATTCGGGGTTGTCCCTGAGCGACTGCATCCTGAATGTCGTTTCAGACCAGGCGCGCTGCAGCGCGATCCTGCTTTCGCTGAAAAAGGGTTCGTCGCCTTTCGTGATGACGAGCCTGTCCTCGTCGTTCACCGTGCCTATCATGTGGACCATTCTCGCAAGCCCTGCTTCCGTGAAGGTGTCGAGAACCGCTTCGAGATCCCTGTTTCCGACCTGGATGACGGCGCCCAGCTCCTCGTTGAAGAGCACTTCGAAGTTGCAGCTGTTTTTTCTGCCGGAATGTTCGGCCTCGACTGCCTTCGCCTCGATGCAGAGCTTCTCCACGTCGACGCTGATGCCGACATGGCCGGCGAAGCTCATTTCGCACAGCGTGACGAAAAGGCCGCCGTCGGACCGGTCATGGTAGGCGAGCAGTCTTCCTTCCTCATTGAGCTTCTGGATCGAGGCGAAAAAGGCCTTCATCGCGATGGCGTCGTCGAGATCCGGTGCGCTGTTCCCTGTCTGCCCGTAAGCCTGGCAAAGAACGGATCCGCCCAGCCTGCCTTTTCCGCCGCCCAGGTCGATCAGGATGAGGGTGGAATCCTTTTCATGAACAAGCCGGGGGGTGAGGGTTCTTGCCGCATTCTTCACGGGGGCGAAAGCGGTGATGATGAGCGAAAGCGGGGAGGCGACCGATTTCTTGCCTTCCGCGTCCTGCCAGGCGGTCTTCATCGACATCGAATCCTTTCCGACAGGAATGCTGATGCCGAGATGGGGGCAGAGCGCCATCGCGACGGCATGGACGGTGTCATAAAGCGCAGCGTCCTCGCCGGGATGGCCTGCGGCCGCCATCCAGTTCGCCGAAAGCTTGATCGTTCCGATATCGCCTATGAGCGCCGCGGCGATGTTGGTGATGGCTTCCCCTATCGCCATCCTTCCGGAAGCCTCGGCGTGAATCAAGGCGAGCGGCGTGCGCTCCCCAACCGCGAATGCTTCGCCGTGGGAGGATTCGAAATCGGCGAGCGTCACCGCGACATCCGAAACAGGAACCTGCCATGGCCCGACCATCTGGTCTCTCGCCGTCAAGCCCCCGACCGTCCTGTCGCCTATGGCGATGAGGAAGGTCTTGTCTGCAACCGAAGGCATGTTCAATACGCGGTAGGCGGCTTCCTTCATGTCCAGCTTTTCGGCATCGAACGGGACGAGGGATTTTTCGATCCGGGAGATATTCCTCGTCATTTTCGGCGGTTTTCCGAGCAGCACCGAAAGCGGCATGTCGACAGGGCTGTTGCCGAAGACGGGGTCGCCGATTTCGAGGCGCTCCTCGGATGTGGCTTCGCCTATCACGGAAAACGGGCAGCGCTCGCGTTGGCAGATGGCGGAAAAAATGTCGAGGTCTTCCTTCCTTATGGCAAGGACATAGCGCTCCTGCGCCTCGTTGCACCAGAGCTGCATGGGGCTCATGCCCGGCTCCTCGTTCATGATGCTTCTGAGATCGAGCCTTCCCCCCCGGCTGGAGCCGTGAACGAGTTCGGGAACGGCGTTCGAGAGGCCGCCTGCGCCCACGTCGTGTATGGAAAGGATGGGATTCTTTTCACCCATCTGCCAGCATCGGTCTATGACTTCTTGGGCCCTGCGCTGCATTTCCGCATTGGCGCGCTGGACGGAATCGAAATCGAGCTGTTGCGCATTGGTTCCGGTGTTCATGCTGGAAGCAGCCCCGCCGCCCAGCCCTATCAGCATGCCGGGTCCGCCTATCTGGATGAGCAGCCCGCCTTCCGGTATTTCACGCTTGAAGGCCTGTTTTTCCGAAATGCTGCCGAGGCCGCCGGCGAGCATGATGGGCTTGTGATAGCCTCGCATCTCACCGCCCACTTCCTGCTCGAAGGTCCTGAAATAGCCGCAGAGATTGGGGCGGCCGAATTCGTTGTTGAAGGCGGCGCCTCCTATCGGCCCTTCCAGCATGATCTGGAGGGGGGAGGCGATATGGCCCGGCCTGCCGTACCGGACTGATTCCCAGGGCTGAATGAAGTCGGGGATGTTGAGATTCGATACGGAAAATCCGGTGAGCCCCGCCTTCGGGCGTGAGCCGCATCCGGTCGCCCCTTCGTCCCTTATTTCGCCGCCTGCTCCGGTTGCGGCGCCAGGATAGGGAGAAATGGCAGTCGGATGATTGTGCGTTTCCACCTTCATGATGGTATGGGTCAGCTGCACCGTCTTGCGATAGACCCCGTCGCTTCCCGGGAAAAAGCGGGTCGCCATTGCGCCTTCCATGATCGCGGAATTGTCGCTGTAGGCGAGAATGGTATGCTGTGGATTCATCCTGTGCGTATGGCGTATCATCGAGAACAGGGAGTGCTGCTGGAGCTTCCCGTCTATCACCCATTCCGCGTTGAAAATCTTGTGCCTGCAGTGCTCGGAATTCGCCTGGGCGAACATCATGAGTTCGGCATCGGTCGGATTGCGGCTCCCGAAATGCTCGACGAGATAGTCTATCTCGTCTGAAGACAGTGCAAGCCCCATTCTCGCATTGGCCTCTTCAAGCGCTTTTTTCCCGCCCCCGATGATATCGACCGTCGCAAGCGGAGCGGGATCGAATTTCCTGAAAAGCCCTTCCGCATCCTCGAACGAGTCGAATACTTCCTCGGTCATCCTGTCGTGGATAAGCGGAAGGACGTCCATTGGCGGCTTTTCCGGGAAATAATAGACAACTCCGCGCTCTATCCTTTCCAGGAAATCCAGCCCGCAATGCCTCGCAATGTCGGTGGCTTTCGACGACCATGGGGAGATGGTGCCGAGGCGGGGAAGCACTAGCAGAATTTCGCCTCGAGGCGCCTGGTGGTCGCCTTCCGGGCCGTATTCGAGCAGTCTTTTCAGGATCTCCATTTCGGATTCTGAAGGTTTTCTGGACGAGGAGACGAAGTGCCGGTATTCGGCATGGATTTCGGTCAGCTCAGGCATGAACGGCTTGAGCGACGAAAGGAGCTTCTTCAGACGGAAACCGGAAAGGGCGCTGCGGCCGCGCAGCATGATGAATTGGGACATGAAAACGCTTCTGGCTATTGAATTGCATGTATTATATCCCAAGTTGGTCCAGCCTTTTTACCGATGAAAAATCTTGAAAAGCTGTTCGAGCCCGTTTATGGAAGCCGCGAAATCGGGGAAATCGAAAGACTTGCGCCCTATCCTTTGATGGAAAGGGCGGGGCTTGCCGTCGCCGAACTGGCGATGTCGCTTGGAACGGGAAACAGGATGCTCGTTCTTGCCGGCCCCGGAAACAACGGCGGGGATGCGTTTGTTGCAGCGCGCCAGCTGAAATCATGGGGAATGGCTGTCGAACTGGTTTTCCTCGGCGAGGAAGAAAAGCTGCCAGGGGATGCTGCAGCCGCCTATCGCGCCTGGATCGATTCGGGCGGAAGCTGTCGCGACGCCATACCGGAAGGCGGAAAATGGCATCTCGTCATAGACGGCCTCTTCGGAACCGGGCTTTCGAGGCCGATTTCCGGAAATTGCGGAAAGATCATCGAATCGATCGCCTCGCTTCGCGTGCTATCCATAGACATGCCGAGCGGCATTTCTTCGGACACCGGAAATGCGCTCGGGATTGCCGTCAAGGCGGACCATACCCTTACCTTCATCGCCTTGAAGCCCGGCCTGCTCACGTCAGATGGGCTCGATCACTGCGGAAAGCTTCATCTGGAGAGGCTGGGGCTCGATCCTCTTTCATTGAAGCCTCCTTCGGGATGGCTTTCGAACCGGGAAATATTGCCTTCTTCTTTCAGGAACCGGCCGAGAAACAGCCACAAGGGGCTCTTCGGCAGCACTGCCGTCATAGGCGGGGCGATCGGCATGATGGGTGCCGCATTGCTTGCAGCGAGGGCTGCCCTGAATATGGGTTCCGGAAAGGTTTTTCTCGGCATGCAGGGTGATTTCGGGGTCGATCTTCTGCAGCCGGAAATCATGGTGCGATCCCCGGACAGGCTGATGGATTCGTCTTCCATCGTCATCGGCCCGGGTCTCGGGCAATCGGATTGGGCCTCCTCAATCCTGGAGGCGGCATTGGGTTCGGGGAGCCCTCTGGTGATCGATGCCGATGCGCTCAATCTGATTTCGATGGACGAGCGCCTGAGAAGCATGCTGTCATCCAGAAAAGGTTCGGCCATCCTCACGCCCCATCCGGCAGAAGCCGCGAGATTGCTCGGATGCACGACAGCACGGATCCAGGAAGACAGGATCGCTTCGGCAAAGCATCTTTCGGAAGTCTTCAATTGTCCTGTCGTCCTGAAAGGGGCGGGCAGCGTCTGCGCATTTCCCGACGGGAAATGGGTGATCAATTCCAGCGGCAATCCGGGGCTTGCCCAGGCGGGCATGGGGGACGTGCTTTCAGGCATGATAGGCGCATTTCTTTCGCAAGGGCTCGGCGCGGAAGAAGCCCTGCTTTGCGCGGTCTATCTGCACGGCGCCGCCGCAGACAGCCTGGTTGAGGCCGGAATCGGCCCGGTAGGCCTGACTGCTTCCGAATTGATCATCGAGGCGAGGAGGATCCTGAACAGGGGATAGGCGCAAGCCATGGCTTGCCGAAATTGAAATAGCTTTTTCGCGGACCCAAGGAAAGCTATAATGTCTCAAACCACGACATGCGGGAACAATGAGAATAGCGATTTTGATGATGGTGATGATGCTCGCCGGGTGTGCCACGCCATACAACAAGAAGGACCCCCTGGAGCCGCTCAACCGCAAGATCTACAAGTTCAACGACACGGTCGACAAGGCCGTTCTCAAGCCTGTCGCGAAAGGATACCAGGAAGTCGTGCCATTGGGCTTCAGGGTGATGATAGGCAACTTCTTTTCCAATCTGGATGACGTGGTGGTGGTCGTCAACGATCTCCTTCAGCTCAAAGGCAGGCAGGCTTTTTCCGATTTCGGAAGGGTTTTCCTGAATACGACGATAGGGTTTGCCGGGCTGGTCGATGTCGCAGGCCCGTCAGGCTATGTCAAGCATGACGAGGATTTCGGCCAAACGCTGGGTTACTGGGGAATACAGCCCGGCCCCTATCTGGTTCTTCCCTTCCTGGGCCCGAGCGATTTCAGGGACGGCATAGGCACGGTCACAGACTGGCAATTCTATCCTCTTTACAGGACCACAGATGTTTCGGAGAGGAACAGCCTGGTCGCGGTCGACGCTGTCGAAAAGCGCGCAGAACTCCTCAAAGGCGAGAATGTGCTGATGCAGGCTGCGATCGATCCCTATGCTTTCATCAGGGATGCCTATCTGCAGCATCGCCAGAGCCTGGTCTATGACGGCAACCCGCCGATGGAAGACGAGGAGGACGATAGCGAATAATGACGCGAAAGGGGACAGCATGCGGGCAGGAGAATTGACAGCGCAGCTCAACTGGCCTTTGCCATTTCATTTTCGCATCGAAGAGGAAATGGAGGGATTGGAAAGCGAACCCTGCCTGATCCTTTTCCGTGACGGCAAGGAATTGCTCGGCGATCTCGTCAGGTTCGCTCCGGAGGAGGGTTTCCTCGAGCTGTTATCGGATGGCGAATCCTCATCGACGATAAAAATGCAGAAGGTCGACCAGATACGCCTCCTTCGCCAGGTCAATCTAGGCAAAAACCCAGATCTGCCGGGGGACGACGGGGAATCGGTTTTTCATCCTCCAGAAAGACAGCATTTTCGTGTGAGCTTCGCAAGCGGAAAGGAAATTTCCGGCGAGACGCTCGGCTTTTCGACAGGGAAATACGGCCTGTATCTTTATCTCGTCAATGAGGGGGGGGCTGTCACACGCTCTTTCATTCCGTCCCAGGCCATGGAGAGCTACCAGATTGGCGACGCCATCGGTCAGATGCTGATCGACGAGCAGGTCGTGACGGAAAACGATGTCCAGGCAGGTCTTGACGAACAGCAGAAGCTCCGCTCGCAGCGGATAGGGGACTATCTGACAGGCGAACAGATCGTCACCCCCGAGCAGCTTGTCACTGCATTGAAGAAGCAGCAGGCCGGATCCAATCTCAGGCTGGGCGATGCGCTGATCCAGGAAAGGCTGATCACGCCGGAGCAGCTCGAGGAGGCGCTTTCCAGGCAGAGAAACGACAGGAAGAAGGCGCTGGGCGAAATCCTTGTCGGCATGGGCATAGTCGACCAGTCGACGGTCAGGCGAATTCTGGCGAAGAAGCTCGGCATTCCTTTCGTGGATGTGCGGAAATTCCGTGTCGACCCCAACACGATCCAGCTCGTTCCCCTGAATTTCGCAGCCAAACACACCATTCTGCCCCTCTACAAGACAGACAAGACCCTGATCGTCGCCATGGAAGATCCGATGAACTGGGTTCCGCTGGACGAGCTGAGATTCCTTGTCAATCTGAATATTGCGCCTGTCATGGCGCTCAAGGAGGATATCCTTGTCTCGATCGATCAGTACTACAAGGCGAAAGGCGGCGGCCAGAGGATCGGCGATCTCGCCTCGGAGCTGATTAATGAGGAGGAGGCGGAGGAGGCAGCCGCGGAAGAAGCGGTAGCGGAATCCGACAATACCCTGGTGAGGCTCGTCAACAAGATGATCATGGATGCCTATCATCAGGGGGCATCCGACATCCATATCGAGAGTTATCCGGGCAAGCGAAGCACGAGGGTGCGCTTCAGGAAGGACGGATCGCTCGTCGACTATTTCGAATTTCCGCCCAATTTCAGGAATGCGCTCGTCTCCAGGATCAAGATCATGGCGAGGCTCAACATTTCCGAAAAACGCAGGCCGCAGGACGGGAAGATCGAGATCGTTCAGCAGACCGGAGGGAAGGTCGAGCTCAGGGTGGCGACGATCCCGACTTCCGGGGGTCTGGAGGATATCGTGCTCCGGGTGCTGGCTGCCGCGGAGGCGATCCCGATAGAGAATCTGGATCTCGCTCCGGATGTGCTGGAAAAGGTGAAGCGTCTCGTGGTCAAGCCTTACGGCCTTTTCCTGATCTGCGGGCCGACCGGTTCAGGAAAGACGACCACGCTCCATTCCGTTCTCGGCTATATCAATACGGATGACCGCAAGATCTGGACTGCGGAAGATCCTGTCGAGATCACCCAGGAAGGGCTGCGTCAGGTCCAGGTCAATCCGAACATAGGCTGGACTTTCGCCGCCGCGATGCGAAGCTTCCTGAGAGCCGATCCGGACGTCATCATGGTCGGCGAAATGAGGGATACGGAAACCGCGAAGATAGGCATCGAAGCTTCGTTGACAGGCCATCTGGTATTTTCGACACTGCATACCAACAGCGCGCCCGAGAGTATGGTCAGGCTGCTCGATCTCGGCATGGATCCTTTCAACTTTTCGGACGCATTGCTGGGCGTCGTTGCGCAGCGCCTTGCCAAGCGCTGCTGCGGCTACTGCAAGAAGCCCTACAGCGCGTCTCGAGAGGAAGTGGAAGAACTGCTCCAGGAATACTGCATCGGGACGAAGCTCGATCCCAGAGAAGTCCACCAGAGATGGCGGAGAACCTATCTCAATTCAAAGGGGGAGTTCATGCTTTCAGCTGCGACAGGTTGCCCCGAATGCAATGGAACGGGATACAAGGGCAGGATAGGCCTGCATGAATTTCTCGAGGCGACCCCCATCATCAAGAAGCTGATCCAGAGGCGGGCGAATGTCGATGAGCTGTTCGATACCGCCATCGGGCAGGGCATGCGTACCCTGAAGCAGGATGGCATAGAAAAAATACTGCAGGGGCACACCGACATACACCAGATCAGGTCTGTCTGCAGTTAGCAGCCTGCTAGAGCCTTTCCGTTGCGTAATCCGCAAGCCTCGATCGCTCTCCGCGCTGCAGGGTGACATGCCCGCCATGTATCCACCCCTTGAATCGGTCGACGACATAGGTGAGTCCTGAGCTGCCCTCGGTCAGATAGGGTGTGTCGATCTGGGAAATGTTGCCCAGGCAGACGACCTTGGTGCCCGGGCCGGCTCGGGTGATCAGGGTCTTCATCTGCTTCGGCGTGAGGTTCTGGACTTCGTCTATGATCAGGAACTTGTTGAGGAAAGTCCTTCCCCTCATGAAATTGAGCGATTTCACCTTGATCCTCGAACGGATCAGATCGTGGGTGGCGATGCGCCCCCAGTCCCCGCCTTCCTCGTCGGT
>JAJZTQ010000001.1:300214-304345 GCA_021848825.1 Pseudomonadota bacterium | reverse complement strand
GTATCTTCCAGAACCTTGTCGTTGAAATAGTCCTCGGCCTCGATGCCTATGGCACGGGCCTTGATCCTCATGTTGATGTCCTTGCTGACCAGGATCACGGATCGGGGCTGGTATTTTCTGCTCAGATGAAGGGCGACGCCGAGAATCTGGTTATCCGCCTTGATTCCGGGCAGGGAAGGGGGGAGCGATTCCTCTATCGTGTTGGTCTGGAGAAAAAGCCTGCCGGTCGCAGTCTTGGCGCCGTGGGATGCGAGTTCTATCCCCGCATCGATGTCGGTCATGGCTCGGCTGACGATCTCGTCGAGGAAACGGCTCGCCTGTCTCGCATTGCGTGCGACTTCGGACATGCCTTTCTTGTTGTTATCGAGCTCCTCGAGGGTGGCCATCGGCAGGTAGATATCGTGTTCCTCGAAGCGGAACAGGCTGGTGGGGTCGTGCATCAACACGTTGGTGTCGAGCACGAACAGCTTGGTATCATTCTCTGTCATGATTCAGGAAATGGATTTCAAATAATTCAGTACCTCTGCGGCATGGCCGTCAGCCTTGACGCCACGCCATTCCTTGAGGATGCGGTTTTCGGAATCGATCAGGAAAGTGCTTCTCTCAATGCCGCGCACTTCCTTGCCGTACATCATTTTCTGCTTGATCACGCCGAAGAGCGTGCAGGCCGTCTCGTCCTCGTCGCTCAAAAGCTCGAAAGGGAAGGAGAATTTCGTCTTGAAGTTTTCGTGGGATTTGAGGCTGTCCCTCGATATGCCGAAGATTCGGCATCCGAGTTCCGAGAATGCTTCATGAAGATCCCTGAATTGCTGACTTTCTGTTGTGCAGCCCGGGGTATTGTCCTTGGGATAGAAGTAGAGGAGGAGATACTTTGCGCCATGGGCGGACAGCCTGAAATGCTTGCCGCCTGTTGAAGGCAGTTCGAAGTCGGCGATGGTTTGCATGATGCTGAAACGGGCTCCCTAGAGGAATTATTCAGTTAACCTTAACGTAACTGCATTGCGCTTGTCAAAGCAGTTCGAGATGTCGATTGCGGACAGGAATCGCCTGCGAAAATCCGTCCCTGTCCGTACAAAGTTTTGTTATAATCAACAAAATTTGCGTACCTTAGCCCGGTGTTTCCAGTATACATGGATTTGTGTCGGTTGGGTTGGGGAACGTTATTGCTAGAGGATGGTCTACGGATGGTGGCACTGAGTGAAATCGACAAGGATATCAATCTGGTCAAGGGAGAACATGCTGTATTGCTGATTCATGGTTTGTCTGGAACACCCCTGGAAATGCAGTATGTGGCCAGGATGCTGCACAGGGCTGGATATGCCGTAAGCGCACCCCATTTTTCTGGTTACGGGTACGAAAAAGGGGGGCAGACAAAGGAATGGGGTGAATGGCATAAGGAAGTTGTCGAGCATTTCGAAGAACTGAAGCGCAACTACAAGACGGTTTCTGTCTGCGGTCTCTGCATCGGTGCAGTCCTTGCGTTGAACCTCGCCGCTGAGAAAGGCGATGAAGTGGCAGGGCTTTCGCTACTCGCAACGACGCTATATTTCGACGGCTGGAGCATCCCCTGGTATCGCTTCCTTCTTCCGCTGGGCTACTATACGCCATTCCGTTATTTTTATTCCTATCGCGAGAGGGAGCCTTATGGGCTCAAGAACCCCCAGCTCCGCGCCTGGATCGCAAGGGAAATGACTGAAAAATCGACTTCTGCTGCTGGTTCTGCAAGGATTCCGATGAGCGGCATCTTCGAAACGGACAAGCTCATCAAGACCGTCAAACGCAATCTACCCAGGGTCACTGCGCCGGCGCTAATCATCCATTCGCTGGAGGATGACACCAGCACGGTGAGAAGCGCCGATTTCGTGGAAAAGAACATCGGCAGCAGGAAGGTGCGCAAGATTTTCCTTGACGACTGTTATCATATCCTGACGCTCGACAACCAGAGGGACGTCGTCGCCCGGGAAACCATCCGCTTCTTCGATGAAATGATAGGCAGCGAAGTCCCCCCATCCTCACAAGTCGAACTCGACAAGGTTCGCGTAGCTTGAAACTTAGAATATGACTACTTTACAAACGATACAAAAGCTCATGGCGGAAAATTTCGAATTGAGCGAATCAGACCTTCTGCCGGAAAGAATGCTGGAAACCCTGGGACTCGATTCTCTTTCGGTCATCGAGTTCATGTTCGTCCTCGAGGACGAATTCAAGATCAAGCTTTCAGATGAGCGAGTCGAGATCAAGACGATCCAGGACATCGTCGATCTCATCGACAAGCTCGTCGCCGAACAGCATCCTTCAGAGCCGAAGCATTGAGAAGAGTCGTCGTTACCGGGCTGGGCGTCGTTTCCCCTGTCGGCAATAATCGCGACGATTTCTTCTCCAGCCTCATGTCCGGAAGATCCGGGGTGAGGGCGCTCTCGGCTGATTTCGCCGAGAAACTCTCCATACGCGTCGCGGCGGAAGTGGATTTCGACCCGTGCAAGCATTTCTCCCGGATGAAGCTCGGATCCCTTGACAGGTTCAGCCAGTTCGCCCTGGTTGCCGCAAAGGAAGCGATGGCGGATTCCGGGCTGACATTGACTGACGCCGAGAAGCTGCGTTCCGGGGTTTATCTCGGCACCGGAATAGGGGGCGTGGGAAGCATAGAAGAAGGGTATGTCGAGATCTACACCAAGGATCCTCCGAGATACAAGCCGCTCACGGTGCTGATGGCGATGAACAATGCGGCGGCATCCCAGATCTCCATGGAATACGGGCTCAAGGGGCCGAACGTCACCTATTCGACTGCCTGTTCTTCTTCGTCCCTCGCACTCGGAGAAGCTTTCAGGCTGATCAGGGACGGTTATGCGGATGTGATGATGGCCGGGGGGAGCGAAGCGCTTTTGACTTATGGCACCATCAGCGCATGGATTTCCTTGAGAACGCTTGCGCTTCCCGACGAAAAGGATGTTTCGGCCTCATGCAAGCCTTTTTCAAAGGACAGGAGCGGGCTCGTCCTTGGCGAAGGGGCGGCCATTCTCGTTCTGGAGGAAGCGGAACGGGCCGTAAAAAGGGGCGCCCGGATCTACGGCGAACTGATCGGCTATGGTTCTGCGGCAGACGCCTGCCATATCACCAAGCCTTCCGTGGAGGGGCAGGTCAGAACCATGCGGCTTGCCATCGAAGAAGCGAAAATCGCCCCGGAGCAGATAGACCACATCAATGCCCACGGCACTGCAACGGCCATAGGCGATGCCGTCGAGACGGCGGCGATCAAGGAGGTTTTTGGCGATCGCGCCTATCGAATCCCCGTGACTTCCACCAAGTCCATGCATGGCCACATGATGGGCGCGACAGGCGCGATAGAATTCATGGCGGCGCTCCTTTCGATCAGCAGGAAGAGCGTGCCGCCGACCATCAATCTGGACAATCCGGATCCCGAATGCGACCTCGATTATGTGCCGAATGTCGGCAGGACGGGGCTCGATATCAGGACGGTCATGTCGAATTCCTTCGCTTTCGGCGGCAGCAATGCCGTGCTGATCGCCACCGAATTCAATCCGTAAGGAATGCTGTTCCCTGCATGGCGAGCTTTCCCGCTCTGCCTGGAATTTCGCCGTAGATGACTTCGTGCCTCGGCAGGTCCCGCTCGTTCAGGGAGTCGAAATAGGTCTTGAGCGAAACGAGTTCATAGCCCATCGCCTTCCAGCCGTGAAGCAGTTTCTCGAAGAGCCCGATCAGCTTCATCCCTTCCAGCTCGGCATGAAGGGTATAGACATGACCTGTCGGTTCCGGATTCTCGCTGATTTTCAGAAGATGGCTTGGAGCATCTTCTTCTATCCCCATTATTTCGTCCAGGGTGGGAAGGGTTGTGGGAAGCTGGGGGCAGGCGATGATTTCCGCATTCTGCACCGGGACGAAAGGGGAGCGTCCCCTGGTGTCGGAAGCGTAGCTGAAGCCGAGCTTCTGCGTGAGCCGAAAGGCATGGCGGTTCATCTGCCAGCCCGCTGCGCCATGGACATGGGCGGGTCCGCCGAAGATTTCCTCGAATCGGTCGAAAGCGGCGCGCATCTCCCTGCTCGTCCATTCTTCGTCGGCCTCTGCGACATTGTTCTGCCATTTGACGTGATCATGGGTATGGATGCCGGTTTC
>JAJZTQ010000001.1:0-300114 GCA_021848825.1 Pseudomonadota bacterium | reverse complement strand
CGGGTCCGCCGAAGATTTCCTCGAATCGGTCGAAAGCGGCGCGCATCTCCCTGCTCGTCCATTCTTCGTCGGCCTCTGCGACATTGTTCTGCCATTTGACGTGATCATGGGTATGGATGCCGGTTTCAAAGCCCGCATCCATGACATCCTTCATGAGCATGGCGCAGCGTTTGCCGATGTCAGGTCCCGGCAGCAAGGTGCCGTAAAGAAGGGTCTTCAGACCGTAATGCTGCAGCACGGAAGTGCGCGAGACCTTCTTCATGAATCCGGGTTTGAACGCCCGCTTCAATGCCCATCCCGTATGATCCTTGCCGAGACTGAAGAGGAAGGTGGCTTCCGCTCCGTTCTTTTCGAGAAGGGAAAGAAGCGGGAGAACGCCTTCCTTCGTTCCGCGGAAGGTGTCGACGTCTATTTTCAGGGCGAGTTTCATTCGTCTACGAGTTTTCTCGCTTCGCCGACTTGGCTCCTGTAGGCCTCGTAGATGTTGACGAGCGCATCCTGCATCGAGACCCTGGGCTTCCAGTCGAGATCGGCGCAGGTATTGTCTATCTTCGGCACGCGGTTCTGCACATCCTGGTAGCCTTTGCCGTAGTATTCGTCGGAAGTGGTCTCTATCACCTTGACTTTCCTCGCGCTGGACTCGTATTCCGGATAGGTGTAGGCGAGGTCGAGCATCATTTTCGCGAGTTCCTTCACCGAATAGTTGTTGCTCGGATTGCCTATGTTGTAGATCTTGTTTGAAGCCACGCCGTCCTTGTTGTCGATGATCTTCATCAGGGCATCGATTCCGTCATCGATATAGGTGAAGGCGCGTTTCTGGGAGCCGCCGTCGACAAGCTTGATGTTCTCGCCCCTGACGATCTGTCCCAGGAACTGGGTGATGACGCGGGAGCTGCCTTCCTTGTGGGTGTAGATGCTGTCGAGCCCTGCGCCTATCCAGTTGAAGGGCCTGAACAGGGTCGCGTCGAGCCCTTCCTGCATGGCATAGGCCCAGATCACGCGGTCCATGAGCTGCTTGCTGCAGGAATAGATCCATCTCGGCTTGTTGATGGGTCCCAGGATCAGCTCGGAGTTGTCAGGATCGAATTCGCTGTCCCTGCACATGCCGTAGACTTCCGAAGTGGAAGGGAATACCACCCTTTTCTTGTATTTGACACAGGCCCTGACGATGGGAAGATTGGCCTCGAAATCGAGTTCGAATACCCTAAGGGGTTCCTTGACATAGGTTGCAGGCGTGGCGATGGCGACGAGCGGCAGGACGGTGTCGCATTTCTTGACATGATATTCGATCCATTCCTTGTTGATGGTGATGTCGCCCTCGAAGAAATGGAATCTCGGATGATCGAGCAGATCCGAAATGCGGTCCGTCTGCATGTCCATGCCGTAGACTTCCCAGTCGGTCGTTTCGATGATGCGCTTGGAAAGGTGATGGCCGATGAAGCCGTTTACGCCGAGAATCAGGATTTTTTTCATGATCTTCCTTAAGTTAAGCCAGTGATATGGGGAATTCGGCGAGAGAAAGGCTGTCGGCCTCATTCCCGTCAATTTCGAAGTGAACCAGGCGCAGCACGCCTCCGCCCCCGCAGTCTGCGTAGAATCTGCCGTTTTCGGCATAGAGGCAGGGCTTGTCATGGCGCCTTGGTCTCGATTCGACAAGGGTCTTGAATAGCTTCAGCCGCTTGCCATTGATGTCGCAAAATGCGCCCGGATAGGGGGGAGAGACGGCGCGGACGAGATTGTGGATGCTGGCGGCGGAAGCCTGCCAGTTTATCCTGCCGTCCTCAGGGCGCCTTCCGCTGAAATAGCCGCCGAGAGAGAGATCCTGCTTGAGCCTTTTTGCCCTGCCTGAAATCAGATCGGGGAGAACACCGTGAAGCGTGATCTCGGCGGCGCAGGTCACTTTCCTGAAGACTTCCAGAGCGGTATCGTCAGGAAGAATGGGAACGGCCGTTTGGGCGATGATGTCGCCATTGTCGGGCTTCTCCGTCATCAGGTGAAGGGTGGCCCCCGTCTCCGTTTCGCCGTGGATGATCGCCCAGTTGACTGGCACACGCCCCCTGTATTTCGGGAGAAGCGAGCCGTGCATGTTGTAGGCGCCTGATTTCGCGAGGGAAAGGATTTCCTTTTTCAGCATTGATCTGTAATAGAAGGAAAAGATGAAGTCCGGGCTGATTTTTCCTATCGCCTCGATCACTTCATGCGCGTTCGGGTTTTCAGGCTTGATCACCGGGATGTCGTGAAGGCGTGCGAGCTCGGCCACGCTTTCGAACCAGATCGATTCTTCAGGGTTGTCCTCGTGGGTGACGACGAGCGCCACTTCCACCTGCCGCGACAGCAGCACCTGAAGGCACCTGACCCCGACATCGTGGTAGGCGAAAACAACGGCGCGGGTCATTCTCCTTTCTCCAGAACGGCATCGACCAGGTATCTCGGCCTGTGCCTGACTTCCTGGTAGATCCTGCCTATGTATTCTCCGAGCAGACCTATGCCGAAGAGGATGATGCCGATGAAGAAGAATACAATGCCGAAAAGGGTGAAAACGCCTTCGGCCTCAGGTCCCACGAGGAGCCGGCGGATCGCCAGATAGACGACGAAAAGGGTGGACAGGAATGAGATCAGGATGCCGGAGAGAGAGAAAACCTGCAGCGGCACGACAGAAAATCCTGTCATCAGGTCGAAATTGAGTCTGATCAGGCTGTATATCGAATATTTCGATTCCCCTGCCGCGCGCTCCTCGTGCTCGACTTCTATTTCAGTCGGGTTGGCTGCGAAGGTGTAGGCGAGCGCGGGAATGAAGGTGTTGATTTCCCTTGCAGAATTGATGGCGTCGATGATGTTTCTGCTGTAGGCTCTGAGCATGCAGCCCTGGTCTGTCATCTTGATCCGCGTGATCCGTTCCCTCAGCCGATTCATCATTCTCGACGCGATGCTCCGCCAGAGGCTGTCCCGCCTGTTTTTCCTGATCGAGCCCACGTAATCGTATCCTTCGTCCAGCTTTTCAAGGAGCTTGCCGATCTCCTCGGGAGGATTCTGCAGATCGGCATCCAGGGTGACGACATGGTTTCCGTTTGCGTGCTCGAAGCCCGCCATGATCGCCATGTGCTGGCCGAAATTCCCTTTCAGCAGGATGACCCGGGTGACGTCGCTTCTTTTCCTGAACTGCTCGGCAAGCATGGCAGCCGATCGGTCGCGGCTGCCATCGTTGACGAAGATGATCTCGTAGCTGCGATTGAGCTTGTCCAGCGCCGGATAAAGCCTGTCGAAAAGCGCATGAAGCCCTTTCTCCTCGTTGTAGACCGGGATGATGATCGAAACTTCCTTCATGATCCGATTGTCTCCGAAATCGAATTCACCACCCTCTCGATGTCATTTTTTTCCATCATCGGGAAAAGCGGCAAGGTCACGGTCTCAAGTCCGATTCGCTCGGCATTGGGGAAATCCCCCCGCCGGTAGCCGAGGCTCCGGTAAAGGCTGAAAAGGTGCAGGGCGGGGTAATGGATGCCGATCCCTATTCCTTTCTCGTGCATTCTTCTGATGAAATGCTGCCTCGAAACGCCATATCGATCGAATGGAATGAGCGGGGCGAACATGTGCCAGCTGTGGCCTTCGCCGTTCCTGGGAAGGACGCAGTCTTTCAGCTTCCAGCATTCGAGATAATGTTCGGCAAGACTCCGTCTTTTCTCGTTGAAGCTATCGAGATGGGCGAGCTGGCCCAGACCTACCCTCGCAGCGACATCGGAAAGATTGTATTTCCCGCCTGCGAGGAGCACATCCTGATTGCCCTCGTCGTCCTTGACGATGCCATGAAAGCGGAGTTGATCGAGCTTCGCGGCTTCATTCCGATCGGAAAGGCTGAGCGCGCCGCCTTCTATGGTGGTCATGTTCTTGTTGGGATGGAAGCTGAACGAGACGATATCGCCGAAGCTGCCGATTCTTTTCCCCGACCATTCCGTGCCGATCGCATGCGCTGCATCCTCTATCACCCTGAGGCCGTGCCTTTTCGCGATGTCGTAAAGCGCGTCGCAATCGACTGCAAGTCCTGCGAAGTGAACGGGCATGATGGCGCGGGTATTTTTCGTGATGGCCTTTTCTAGGCTGTCGAGATCGATGTTGCGCGTTTCCAGGTCGACGTCGACGAACACGGGTTTCGCGCCCACCCTCATGATCACGTTGGGGGTTGCCGTGAAGCTCATCGCAGGGGTGATGACTTCGTCACCCGGGCCGATGCCGCAGATCTCGAGCGCGACTTCGAGCGCCCCTGTTGCCGAGGTGAAGGTTTTCACGATCCTGCCGTCCAGGTAGCCGGACAGCCTGGCTTCGAACGCGCCGACATTGGGTCCCGTTGCGAGCCATCCCGAGCGCAGTACTTCGGCCACGCCCTGTATCGTCTCTTCGTCTATGAAAGGTCTTGTGAAAGGAAGATAGTCCATTTATGTTCTGTCAGTGTGTCAGCTTCTCGATACGATATAGACGCCGAGGATGATGATCCCGATGCCTATCAGTCTGGAAACGGAGAGATTCTCGCCGAAAAGGTACCAGGCCGCCACGGCATTCACGACATAGCCTATCGAGAGCATGGGGTAGGCGATGCTCACTTCGACGCGGGACAATGCCATGATCCAGACCACGACCGAGACGGCGTAACAGGCGAGCCCCCCCATGATGGGGGGCTGGGTGGCGATCTTCAGACCGATCGGCAGGATGTTCCCTGCCGTGAAGGAGAAGGCGCCGACGGCATTGGTCCCCGCCTTCAGCAGCAGCTGCGCGGCTGCATTGAGCAGGACGCCCGTCAGGATCAACAGGAAGCTTGTCGGATTCATGGGGTCTTCACCACGATGCGTCTGGTGTCTTTCGCGATCACTTCCATGGGAAGCACTTTATCAAGCTGAGCGTACATATCGGGCGACATGATTGCAAGGGCATAAGGCTCCCTTTTCCATATGCGCTCGAATGTCTGGATGTCGGGAATCCATTTTCCAGGCTCCTGTTCTATTCCGAAAGCGAGTTCGTCCTGGTAGGCGACAGGAATCACGGTGCGCTTGATGTAGAACGGCAGCGTCTGTTCGTACATCGCCACGCTGTAGAAGGGAACATCGTCTTTCAGGTAAGGCTTGATCTCCTGCGCGAGATAATAGGCCGAATTCGATCGGGCGAGGCTGTTGTGTCCGGCAAGGCCCAATTGGGCGCTTGCCAGGATGGCAAGCGAGATCGCGACGACGGCCTTTTCATTCCCTTCTTTTCTGAACTGGAAAAAAGCATAGAGGGAACCCAGCAAGGCGATGATCGACGCGGCCTCAAGCCATGGCACGTAATGCCTGTAAAGGGTTTCAGGCACGATAGCGTCGGCGAAGTGCACCACGCGCGGCGCAAGCATGAGGCCTGCGGCGCCCAGAAGGGCGGCTGGAAGAAGGTGCCAGGCAAGCTTTCTTCCTTCCGTTTCCGAGAGCTTCCTGCCGATGAGGAGGGCTGCAGCGGGAAAAATGGGCAAGATGTACGAAGGCAGTTTCGAATCCGAAAAGGAAAAGAAGAAATAAATGAAGACGATCCAGACCAGGAGATATCGGCCAGGCTGGAATTTCCCAGATGTCCTCTTCCGTGAATCGAAAAGCGCGGGGAAGAGGGTGACGACCCAGGGCAGTATGCCAAGGAGCAGAATGGGGATGAAATAGCCCCAGGCATGATAGCGGCCGTGCTCCTTGGTCAGGAAGCGCTCGAAATGCTCGTGGATGAAAAAGAAATGGAAGAACTCGGGATTCGCCCTGCACACCAGGATGAACCAGGGCGCTGCAATGAGCAGCATCAGGAGTATCCCGGAAAAAAGATGGATTTTCTTCCAGATCGCCCAGTCGCGCTCGATCAGGGTATAGATCACGAGCACCGCGCCTGGCAGGACGATGCCTATCAGTCCCTTGCTCAGTATCGAGAAGCCCATTGCAGCCCAGGCGACATGCATCCAGAGTTTTCTCCGGTTTTCCTCATGTTGGGCGAGCAGGAAGCCGCAAAGGCTCAGGGTCATGAAGAAGGTGACCCCCATGTCGAGCGTGTTGATGTGACCGATCACGGCGTAGAGCACGCTGCTCGAGAGTGCAAGCGCCGCGTAGAAGCCGGCCTCAAGGCCGAAGAGGCGCTTCCCGGTGAAGAAGACGAGCAGGATGCCGAGATAGCCTGTGAGACCGCTCCAGAGTCTTGCCGTCCATTCATGCTGTCCGAAGACCTTGTAGGCGGCAGCCGTCATCCAGTACTGCAGGGCGGGCTTCTCGAAGTATTTGATGCCGTCGAGCCTCGGCGTGACCCAGTCTCCCGTTGCGACCATTTCCCTCGGAATTTCGGCATAGCGGCCCTCGTCCGGCTTCACGAGCTTTCTGTATTCGAGATTGCTGAACCAGACGAGCGTGATGAGGGCGAAGACCCAGAAAACGTGATTGGTCCTGATAGTCATCGGGTTTGCGGCGCCGGGCAAATTCGTGAATTATAGCATCAAATGCCCCGAATCTTTCCTGCAAGCGAGATGAAGCAGGATTCCGAACCATCCGAGACAGGATAGACGGGCGCGTCCGCGCCGTAATGGCTGGAGAGGGATTTCAGGTAGGCGCTGTCGTAATGCCTGAGCAGCAGCGACTCGACGAGCATTGCCCATTCTCCTTTTTCTATCATGGACTTCCATGCATCTATCGTCTCTCTGCCGTGCAATGCGGCGAGGCATTCCAGCCTTTCCTTCAATGCTTCAGGGAAATCGAAGAAATGGCGGTAATCCTGGAACAGTATTTCCCGCCTTGCATCCATTTCCGCTTCGAGCCGGATCGATCTGCCTTTCCACATCGCTTCCATCAGCTTCTTCGGGACTCGCAGGTTGCCGATCTTGCTGCTTTCGGATTCTATGTAGACAGGCCTGGCGGGATCGAGCGTGGAGAGGGCAAACCAAAGCCTGCTTTCGAAATATTTCTGGCTCGGCTGCTCGATACCAGGCATTTTTCCGAGCAGGGACCCCCTGTGGGCAGCCATTTTCTCCAGATCGAGCACCTGCTCGCCTGTCTTTTCGAGCGCATCGAGCAGCCTGCTCTTGCCGCATCCCGTGACCCCGCAGATGACGTTGAATTGGAATTTTTCGGGCAATGTTTCGAGGGCTTCGAGCACGCTTTTTCGATAGGCCTTGTAGCCGCCTTCGAGGCGCGTCGTTTTCCAGCCGATTTCGGAAAGAATATGAGCCATCGCCCCGCTGCGCTTTCCTCCCCGCCAGCAATAGACGAGAGGGCGCCATGACTTCGATTTGTCTGCGAAGCTTTCCTCGAGATGGCGCGCGATGTTGCGGGAGACGATCGCCGCGCCGATTTTCTTGGCAAGAAAAGGGGAGTCCTGGACGTAAATCGTGCCCACTCTCGCCCTTTCCTCGTCGTCCAGTACCGGGCAGTTGATCGCGCCCGGAATATGATCGAGGGCATACTCGGCAGGCGAGCGCACATCGACTATCTCGTCAAATTCGGATAATTGTGCTAGGGTTGGGCTGCTCAGGATTTTCAAGATCTTCCGGAAATGCAGATTAAACTCACAGAATTCTCTCATGGAGGCGGGTGCGGATGCAAAATCGCGCCTGCCATCCTCAGCGATCTCCTTTCCAAATCGCAGGCATTTTATCCCGATCTGCTGGTGGGAAGGGAGAACAGCGACGATGCGGCTGTTTACAGGATCAACGACCATCAGGCGATCGTGGCGACGACCGATTTCTTCATGCCTATCGTCGATGATGCGCATGATTTCGGCAGAATTGCGGCGACCAACGCGATTTCGGATATCTATGCGATGGGGGCGAAGCCGCTTTTCGCGCTTGCAGTGGTCGGCATGCCGATCGGCAAGCTGCCCGTGGAAACCATGAAGGAAATCCTGAAAGGAGGCGAATCCGTCTGTGTTGACGCCGGTATTCCGGTTGCAGGCGGGCATTCCATCGATTCTCCCGAGCCGATTTACGGTCTTGCCGTGATAGGCATCGTTCATCCTGAAAAAATCAAGCGCAACGACAGGGCAATGGCGGGGGATGTCCTGATCCTCGGCAAGCCGCTTGGAATAGGCGTCTTGAGCGCCGCGCTGAAGAAGGGAAAATTGTCCGAAGATGGCTACAAGGAAATGCTGCGGAGCACGACGCAGCTGAATTCCCCCGGAATGATGCTGGCCGGGATGGAAGGGGTCCATGCGCTTACCGATGTAACGGGTTTCGGGCTGCTCGGTCACCTTCTGGAGATCTGCAGGGGATCGAATCTCGGCGCCATGCTCGATTTCGACAGCATCCCCGCTTTCGACGAAGCGGTGGCGCATTGCAGGGCCGGCATCTATCCGGGCGCCGCGGAGCGAAACTGGACGAGTTACGGCATGGATGTCATGCTCGAATTGCCAGAATGGAAAAGGAGACTGCTTTGCGATCCGCAGACGAGCGGAGGACTGCTGGTCGCCTGCAAGCCCCAATCGGAAGAAGAAGTGCTCGATCTTTTCAGGCATGAAGGTTTTCTTCATGCCGCCCGGGTCGGGCAATTGCATCAGGGTAAAGCGATCGTGAAGGTGAGATGAAATACATCCTATTCCTGATCGTGCTGCTTGCTGCCGGCTGCGGGGAAGCGCCGGTCAGGAAGGAGGCGGTCAATCCGCCTGACAAGCGCGACGAAGTGGTGCTCTATGCGCTCGGATTGATGGACGTGGACTATCGTTTCGGCGGCGGGAACCCTTCGAGCGGTCTCGATTGCAGCGGCATGGTGAGCTATATTTACAAGAATGCAGTGGGCATGAAGCTTCCTCACAATGCCTACAGGATCGCCAAGATATCCAGGAAAATCGGGCGTGATGAGCTGAAGCCCGGGGATCTCGTGTTTTTCGACACGCTTCACAGACCCTATTCCCATGTCGGCATCTATATCGGCAAGGGCAGGTTCGTTCACGCGCCCGGCAGCGACGGAAAGATCAGGATAAGCAACCTCTCTTCACGCTATTTCTCTTCGAGATTCGACGGGGCGCGGACCTTGTTCTGATTCGGGTCGATTGCCGGGTAAAAAAACCGCCCTCCCGGACTTTCCAGGCAAGCGATGGGATGATGGTAGAGGCTGGAGAGATTGGATTCGTTCAGCATTTCTTCGCTTTCGCCTGCAAGCGTGATCCCATTTTCGAAGATCATCAGCACCTTGTCGCAGTATCTTTCCGCAAGATTCGGGTCATGCAACACCATGACCAGCGATTTCCCGCTTTTTCCCAGCAGGTCCAGGATCCTGATCTGCTGCGCGATGTCGAGGTGATTGGTGGGTTCGTCAAGCAGAAAGAGTTCCGGATCCTGCACCAGCAGGGTGGCGAGCGAGAGCCTTCTTCTTTCGCCGCCTGAAAGGGTGTCGGCAAGACGCATTTCCATGCCTGAAAGTCCGACGGCATGAAGGGCGCTGCGCGCGATTTCTTCTTCTGCCGCGCTCTCCCGATGCCAGGGACCCGTTCGCGGATGAAGCCCCATCAGCGCCGTTTCCATCACGGTCGAAGGGAAGGGGTCCTCGGTGTCCTGGAAGAGCATGCCGATGACTCGGGCGATCTCGCGCTTTTCCATCGCCGAAATTGATTTTCCATGCACTCTTATTTCGCCTGAGGCGATTTCTCTCAGGCCGCACAGCGAAAGGAGCAGGGAAGTCTTTCCCGAGCCGTTGATGCCGAGTATGCCCCAGCGCTCGCCTTTTTCTATCGTCAGGTTCAGGTCCCTGCTTGCCCATTTCTCGCCTATGCGAACCGAGATGCCATTTGCCTCGAGAAGGGGGATCATGGTCTTGCCAGCAGATAAAGGAAAATCGGCACGCCGATCAGCGCCATGATCGCGCCGACCGGCAATGCCTGGGGAGCCGCGATCGTTCTTGCCAGCGTGTCGGCAAGGAGGAGAAGGGTTCCGCCGAGGAGCGCCGAGCCGGGGAGCAGGATCCGGTGATCGCGGCCGCCCATTTTCCTGAGGCCGTGAGGAACGATCAGGCCGACGAAGCCTACGCTTCCTGCAGTCATGACTGCGACGGAAGTGAGCAGCGCGCAGATGAAGTAAATTTTCCATTGCAGCGTTTTCACGGACACGCCGAGGCTCATGGCGAAACGATCGCCCCGGCCGAGCACATTGAGATCCCGGGACAGGGGCAGGACGAAAAGGAGTCCGAAAAAAAGCGCAAACAGGCCAGGATAGGGGGAGCCCGAATCGTCGAGGTTGCCCATCAGCCAGAAAAGCATGCCTCGCAATTGCGCGTCAGGGGAAACTGACAGGATCAGCGCAATCAGCGCCCCCCATCCGGATGCGACGACGATTCCGGTCAGCAGCAGGCGGGTATGCTTTGCCACGCCTGAAATGCCGAAGACGAGCAGCATCGAAAGCATGGCGCCGAGAAAGGAGGCGAATTGCGGCGAGACGAATCCCAGCAGCATGGCAAGCAGGGCCGAAACGGCAGCCCCCCCCGATATGCCGAGGACATAGGGGTCGGCCAGCGGATTGCGCAGCATGACCTGCATCAATCCGCCTGACATGGCGAGGAGGGCCCCCGTGGTGAAGGCATTCAGCGCTCTCGGCAGCCTGAGCTGCATGAAGACTTCGTAATCGAGTCCGGAACCGTACAACACTTTTTCCCAGGCGATGCTGACGCTGCCAGCCGAAAGGGAAAGAATCAAGCTCGCCAGGGCGAGGAGGAGAAGGGTGGGAAGGAGCTTCTTGCTGGTCATCGAAGGCGATTTCTGCTAGATTTGAATCAGCATCGAGATAAGAAAATGAGCGAATACAGTTTCATCATCTGTCCCCATTGCGCATCGGTCAATCGCGTTCCCCATGCCAGATTGAAGGAGGCGCCGAAATGCGGAAAGTGCAGGTCGCAGCTCTTCCAGAGCCGCCCCGTTCCGGTTGACGCTGCAGGCTTCGAAAGACATATCCTGAATGATACCATACCGGTGATCGTTGACTTCTGGGCAGCCTGGTGCGGTCCCTGCAAGATGATGGCCCCGCTCTTCGAAAAGGCGGCAGCCGATCTCGAACCCCATGCCAGGCTCGTCAAGCTCGATACCGAAGCCGAATCTTCAGTCGCAGCCCGGCACGGCATCAGAAGCATCCCGACCTTCGTGATCTTCAGGGGCGGACAGGAAATCGCGAGGCAGGCTGGGGCGATGGATTATCCCACGCTGATCGGCTGGATGAGAACCTATATTTGAATCACTTGTAGACAAGAACGGGAATGGGGCTGTGGGTCAGCACCTTCGTCGTTTCGCTGCCAAGCAGAAATCCGGTGACCCCTCTCCTGCCATGGGAAGCCATCCAGATCAGGTCGCAGCCTTTTTGCTGCGCGGTGTCGATGATGGTCTCATAGACGTGAAACCCGGTTTCGACGAGCACCTCGCATTCCACCCCTGCCGATTTTGCCTCCTTTTCTATGAAGGAGAGGCAGTTCCTGGCGTAGCTTTCAGCGCTTTTCTCGAATTGCTCGACAGTCGCCGGATCGACGTAACCGAATCCTTCGGTTGCAAGGATAGGGGAATATTCCTGGAGAACGTACAGGCCCGTGACGCGGGCGCCATTCGATTTCGCGAAAGCAATCGCGCTTCTTGCCGCATTTTCAGAAAGTTCGCTTCCGTCGGTGGTCAGCAGGATATGTTTGAACATGGCTTCCCTTTCAATTCAAAGTAAAGCAGTGAATACGGTTCAAGTAAAGAGGAGCTGTTCCCTTTTGAGAAGAAAGACATGATTGTCTCCTCCTTCAGTATCCAGCCATACGAATTCGGTTTCGGGGAAGGCCTCTTCCAGCGCTTCGCGATTATGACCGATCTCGACGACGAGCAATCCGTCGTGTTCCAGATGGGCTGCGCTTTCATGCAGTATCCTTCGCACCGCGTCCAGTCCGTCCGGTCCTGAAGCAAGCGCGATTTCGGGTTCGTGCCGATATTCGCGCGGCAGCACCGCCATTGAGGCGGCATTGACGTAGGGCGGGTTGCTGATGATGAGGTCGTAGGTGTTGCCTGAAAGGGAGTCATATAGATCGGAGTGGACAGGGTTCACGCGATCTTCCAGGCCGTAGTCCGAAATGTTCCGTCTCGCCACTTCGAGTGCGCCTTGGGACAGGTCTGCGGCATCGACAAGCGCATCGGGAAAAGCATGGGCCATCAGGATGGCGAGGCAGCCTGATCCGGTGCAAAGGTCGAGCGCCCTATGCACCCCTTCCGGTTCGTCGACCCAGGGGTAAAGCTGGTGCAAGAGCAGTTCCGAAATGAACGAACGCGGAATGATCACCCGCTCGTCGACATAGAAGCTGAAATTCCCAAGCCAGGCCTCATGGGTGAGATAGGCCACCGGAATTCGCTCGATGATCCTGCGCTCGATCAGCCCGAGTATCATCTCCTTTTCTTCCGGAAAGAGCCTCGCGTCGAGGAAATTTTCCAGGCTGTCATGGGGAAGATGAAGGGCGGAGAGAATGAGATAGGCCGCTTCGTCGTAGGCGTTCGTGCAGCCATGGCCGTAGGAAAGCCCGGCATGGTTGAACCGGCTGACTGCATGGCGCAGGAAGTCCCTGATCGTGAAAAGGTGGGTGTTCATTTTGCCTTCAGCAGCTTCGCTATGGTTTTCTGGTAGACGATGCTGAGGGGCTCGATGTCCTCGACGTCTATGCATTCGTCTATCTTGTGGATGGTGGCGTTGAGCGGTCCGAATTCGATCACTTCGCGGCAGATGTCCGCAATGAACCTGCCGTCGGATGTGCCGCCGGAAGTGGAAAGCGCTGCATCGCTTCCGGTCACGCCCCTGATGGCTTCCGAGATCGCATCGACCAGGGCGCCTTTCGGGGTCAGATAGGGCTTTCCGGTAAAGGACCATTCGAGGTCGTAATCGAGCCCGTGGCGGTCGAGCACTTCGTGCACCCTGGATTTCAGGGAATCCATGCTGCTTGCAGTCGAAAACCTGAAATTGAAAAGGATTTCCACCCGTCCGGGAATGACGTTGGTTGCGCCCGTTCCGCCATGAATGTTGGAGATCTGCCATGTCGTCGGCGGAAAATACTCGTTGCCCTCGTCCCATTTCATGTCCGCGAGCTCGGCAATGGCAGGGGACGCAAGATGGATCGGGTTCCTGGCGAGATGGGGATAGGCGATATGACCCTGTATTCCCTTCACCGTCAAAGCGCCTGAAAGAGAACCCCTTCTGCCGTTCTTGATGGTGTCCCCGAGCTTCGATACGCAGGTCGGCTCGCCGACGATGCAGTAATCGAGCAGCTCGTTCCGCTCCTTCAAGACCTCGACAACCCTCACCGTGCCGTCCACCGCGATGCCTTCCTCGTCGGATGTGATGAGGAGCGCAATCGAACCTTCATGATCGGGATGCTTCTCCAGGAATGATTCTATGGCGGTGACGAAGGCGGCAAGCGAGGTTTTCATGTCGGCAGCGCCTCTGCCGTAGAGTTTGCCTGCCCTTATCTGGGGCGCAAAAGGATCGCTTCCCCATTGCTCCACGGGGCCCGAAGGCACGACGTCGGTATGCCCGGCAAAGCAAAGCAATGGCGATGCATTTCCTTTTCTCGCCCAGAAATTGTCGACATTGCCAAAGCGCATGCGCTCAACATGAAAACCCAGTTTCTCCAGGCGGGCAATTAGGATTTCCTGGCATCCCGCGTCGTCAGGCGTCAGGGATCGCCTCGCGATCAGTTCCTTGGCAAGTTCAAGCGTCTTCATTTTGAATCGTTTCCGCAAAAACGGCTTCGTCGAAACCGATGGTGACCCTGTTTTTCGTTTCGAGGATGGGACGCTTGATCACGCTGGGTTTCTTCAGCATCAGGAGGATTGCAGACTCTTTGTCGACGATCGCTTCCTTTTCCGTCTCTTCGAGCTGGCGCCAGGTCGTCCCTTTCCTGTTGATCAGTTGTTGCCAGTCGGCACCTTCCAGCCAACGCTCGATCAGCTTCCTTTCAATGCCGTCCTTCTTGAAATCGTGGAAGGGGATGTCGCGATGGTTTTCGAAAAGCCATTGCCTCGCCTTCTTGACCGTATTGCAGTTTGCGATACCGTAGAGTTTCATGCTTATTCTTCGGAATGTCCGATTTGGAAATTGTTGAAAGAGCCGGTCCTCCTGGCTTCCTCGATGCCGACCTGTCCTGCATGCTCGGCATATTCGATGAGGGAAGAGAGGTTGCTCGGGGAGTCGGAGTGGTTCATTGCATCTTCGTAACTGATCTGCCCAGACTTGTAGAGCGCGTAGAGCGATTGCTCGAAAGTCTGACAGCCTGTAGCCAGGCTCTGGTCCATGGCTTCCTTGATCTTGTCGATCTCTCCCTGCTTGATGAGTTCCGAGATATGCTTGGTATTGGGCAGTATCTCCACGGCAGGAACCAGTCTGCCATTCACGCCCGGAACGAGCCTTTGCGAGATGACGCATTTCAGGCTGATGGAAAGATCGGAAAGCAGGCTGGATCTCGCTTCGTAGGGAAAGAAGGTGATGATCCTGTTGAGCGCATGATAGCTGTTGTTGGCATGCAGGGTCGAAAGGCAGAGATGGCCCGCCTGCGAAAAAAGCAGGGTATGCTTCAGCGTTTCCTGGTCCACGATTTCGCCTATCATGACGACATCGGGCGCTTCCCTCATGGCGTTCACGAGGGCATTGGAATACGATTTTGTGTCTGTCCCGATTTCGCGCTGGTTGATGATCGATTTCTTGTGGGTGAATCGGTACTCGATCGGGTCTTCTATGGTCAGAATGTGCCCTGTCGAGCGCTCGTTGCGGTATTCGATCATGGAGGCGAGCGTGGTCGACTTGCCTTCGCCGGCCGCGCCCACGACCAGGACCAGGCCGCGTTTTCCCATGATCAGCTCCTTGAGCACTTCAGGGAGCTTCAGGGTTTCGATGTCCTGGATGCGTTCCCTGATGTAGCGGATGACCATGGCAAGGCTGCCGCGCTGGAAAAAGACGTTGATCCTGAAGGTCCCTGATTCCTCGAGATAGTAGGCGAAATTGACTTCCCATTCCGATTCGAAAGTCCTGATCTGCCGCTCGCTCATCAGGCCATACGCGAAGGTCCTGACTTTCTCCGGATCGAGGATCTGATTGTTGACAGGACGCGTCACCCCGCTGATCTTGATCTGGATCGGCGCCCCCGCCGAGAAATAGAGGTCGGAGGCTTCCTTTTCCACCATCAGCTTGAACAGCGGGTCAAGGATCATGTATTTCAGATCCCTCTCAGCAGCTCATTGATGCTGGTCTTGGCGCGCGTCTTGGCATCGACCTGTTTGACGATCACTGCGCAGTACAGGCTGTATTTTCCGTCGCTGGAGGGCAGACTTCCTGAAACGACGACAGCGCCTGCAGGGATGCGCCCATATGTGATTTCACCTGTTTCCCTGTTGAAGATCTTGGTACTTTGCCCGATATAGACGCCCATGGAAATCACGGCTCCCTCCCCGACGATCACGCCTTCGACGATTTCGGATCTCGCGCCGATGAAGCAGTTGTCCTCGATGATGGTGGGATTGGCCTGTACCGGTTCGAGCACGCCGCCTATCCCCACTCCGCCGGAGAGATGCACATTCTTGCCTATCTGTGCGCAGGAACCGACCGTCGCCCAGGTATCGACCATCGTGCCTTCGTCGACATAGGCGCCGATATTGACATAGGAAGGCATCAGAACCGCGTTTTTCGCGATGAAGGAGCCCTTCCTGACAGCAGCAGGCGGAACGACCCTGAATCCGCCATCCCTGAAATCCTTTGAATTGTAATCGGCGAACTTGGAGGGAACCTTGTCGTAATAGTTGGTATAGCCTCCCTTGATGAAGCTGTTGTCTTCGATCCTGAAAGAAAGCAGCACGGCTTTCTTGATCCACTGGTGGGTGACCCAGTCGCCGCCGGTTTTTTCGGCCACCCTGAGCTTCCCGCTGTCGAGCAGGTGAAGCACTTCCTGGATAGCCTCCTTCAGCTTGGGATCGACATTGCGCGGAGTGATTTCCGCCCTGATTTCAAAAGCTTCATCTATGATTGGCTGGAGTTCATGCATTATTCTAATCCTTAAGGCTGGAACATAGTTTGCCGATCCTTTCGGCAGCTTCGATGCATTCTTCCGGCGACGCAACCAGGGCGATCCTGACGAAGCCGCTGCCAGGGTTCAATCCGTTCCATTCGCGACCGAGGTAGCTTCCCGGCAGAACGAGAACATTATAATCCCGATAGAGCAGGCTTGCGAACAAGGTATCGCTGACAGGGGTTTTTGCCCACAGATAGAATCCCGCATCCGGCATCTGGACTTCCATTTTCCCGCTCAACACCGGCAGAACCGATTCGAATTTTTCCCTGTAGAGCTTCCTGTTCTCCACGACATGGGCTTCGTCTTCCCAGGCTGCGATGCTCGCGCTCTGCACGGCGGGATTCATGGCGCAGCCGTGATAGGTTCGGTAGAGCAGATATTTTTCCAGGATGGCCTGGTCGCCTGCCACGAATCCCGAGCGCAGGCCGGGGACATTCGATCGCTTCGAGAGGCTGCTGAACACCACGAGATTCCTGAAATTCGTCCTGCCCAGCATTTTCGAGACTTCGAGCGCGCCGAGGGGAGGATTCGACTCGTCGAAATAGATTTCGGAATAGCATTCGTCGGAAGCGATGACGAAGCCGTATTCGTCCGAAAGCTGGAATGCTTGTTTCCATTCCGCCATGCTCATGACATGGCCTGTCGGGTTGCCCGGCGAGCAGAGGTAGAGGAGCTGGGTGTTTTTCCAGACAGACTCGGGGACCCCCGAAAAATCGAAAGCGTATCCGTTTTCCGGGCTTGTGTTCAGAAAATGCGGCGCAGCACCTGCAAGAAAAGCCGCGCCCTCGTATATCTGGTAGAAGGGGTTGGGGCACGCCACGACGGGCGATTCGCGAGTTCTGTCTATGGCAGCATGGGCAAAGGAAAAAAGGGCTTCCCGGCTGCCGTTGACCGGGATGATCTGGGTTTGTTGATCGAGCGCCACGCCGTATCTTCGTTCTATCCATTTCGAGATGGCCGATCTCAGCGCATCGCTTCCCAATGTTGTGGGATAATGGGAAAGCCCGCCAAGATTCTGCGTCAGCGCTTCGCGGATGAACATCGGCGTTTCGTGCTGCGGTTCGCCTATGGATAGCCTGATCCTGGAATATGCGCTGTTTGGCGCCAGTTCCCTGAAGAGGGCAGCCAGGCGCTGGAAGGGATAGGGCTGAAGTCGATCGAGATCGTGATTCATGCGGACACTCAAAATAGCTGATTATAATGTTCCGGCAGAGCTTATCCAAACAAATTCCGGTGATTTCGCTCCTGACCGGGGCAACGGTGTGGGGGCTGTTCTGGTATCCCTACCGCGCGCTTGCCATGCTCGGCATGCCCGGATTGATTTCCCTGACCCTGAGTTATGCCGCTGCGCTCGTTTTCGGACTCGTTTTTTTCGGAAGAAGGATCGTTTGCCAGAAATTCTCCTGGATGCTCGCGGGCATAGGACTCTCGGCAGGGCTTTGCAATTTCGGCTACGTGATGGCGACGATACAGGGCGAGATCATGAGGGTGCTTCTGCTTTTCTATCTTGCGCCTTTCTGGACGGTCCTGCTCTCGAGGGTGATCCTCGGGGAGAAGCTCACTTTTTACGGCTACATCCTGATCCTCTGCGCCGTGACTGGGGCCATGACCATGCTCTGGAGCCCGTCAGGAATCTTCCCGAAAGGCCAAGCCGAGTGGCTCGGGCTCGGTGCAGGATTCATGTTCGCATTGTCGAATGTCTTGTCGAAAGAGGCGAAAGCGTGCAGCGTCGAGGCGAGGGCGGCCAGCGTTTCCGCAGGGGTGGTATTGGCAGGGCTCGCCTTCGCCTTTTTCCATCCGGTCAGGACGGCATTTTCCTTCACGATGCTCCTGATGCTTGCGATCATGGGCGTTGCGATTTTTGCCGTCAACATGGTGATGCAATACGGATTGAGCCATGCGCCCGCGAACAGGGCCATCGTCATCCTGCTTTTCGAACTCGTCGTCGCAGCCTTCTCTTCCTATCTTATTGCGGGAGAAGTCATGACCCTGCAGGAATGGATAGGCGGGGCATTGATCGTCGCTGCGAGCCTTTTTTCCGGGAAGATGGAAAAAAGCTAGCGCGTATTCGATTGCGGTTCGAAGCGCGCGAGATCGACAAGCGGCGCGGGTTCCCAGCCTGGTTTCCTGTGTTCCGCCACGACGTTTGTGAAAATGCCGCCGCGCACGTAGAATTTTGCGGTCAGACGCATGAAACGGGGATGCGTCAGCGCGACGAGATCGTTCAGGATCTGGTTGGTGACCGCTTCATGAAAAGCCCCCTTGTTGCGGTATGAGACGATATATAATTTGAGGCTCTTGAGTTCGACGCAATGGCTGTCGGGAATATAATCGAGATAAAGCGTGGCGAAGTCGGGCTGGCCCGTCTTGGGGCAGAGACAGGTGAATTCGGGGATTTCCATGTGGATATGGTAATCGCGTTCAGGATTCGGATTGGGGAATGATTCCAGTGCCATCTTCAAGCCTTTCGATAATTTCAAATGCGTATTATAACGTTTTACCCTGAATGAGACTTTCCCAGATCAAGCTCTCGGGCTTCAAGTCCTTCGTCGATTCGACAAATATCCACACGCCCGGGCAGATCGTCGGCATCGCCGGACCGAACGGCTGCGGCAAGTCCAACATCATCGATGCGTTGCGCTGGGTGCTCGGCGAATCGCGCGCTTCCGCACTGCGCGGGAAATCGATGCAGGACGTCATTTTCAATGGTTCAGGAAACAGGAAGCCGGTGGCCCGCGCAGCCGTCGAACTGGTGTTTGACAACAGCCTGGGCAGAGCGGCCGGTCAATGGTCTGAATATGGCGAGATCGCGGTGAGGCGCGTCCTTCAGCGTGACGGCGAATCTTCCTATTTCATCAACAACATCAAGGTCAGGCGCAGGGATATTGCCGATCTCTTTCTCGGTACCGGGCTCGGCGGGCAGGCTTACGCCATCATCGAACAGGGCATGATTTCCAGGATCATCGAAGCCGACCCGGATGAATTGAAGGTGTTTCTCGAGGAGGCGGCAGGCATTTCAAAATACCGCGAAAGAAGGCGGGAAACGGAACTTCGCCTGAAGGCCACGAGCGAAAATCTTAAGCGGGTCGAGGACATCCTGGGCGAAATCGCGGAAAGGATGGCGCACCTCGAGACCCAGGCAGCCGTGGCAAAGCGCTATCATGAACTGCAGTCCTCCTTCAAGACCGCGCAGAATCTGCTCTGGCTCAGAAAAAAAGTCCAGGCCGGCGAATCGAGAAGAAAATGCCTCGATGAAGCCGAAAGGCTGGAGAACGAAATGGAAGCCGAAAAGGCGAACCTCGTGCATGTCGAGCGTCTTCTCGTCGAGATGCGGGAAGCACATGATGCCGCAGGCGGCAGGCTCCAGGAAATCCAGGGTGAAATGTACCGGGCCAATGCCGAAGTTTCCGCCTTGCAGCAGCAGATCGATCATTTGAGGGGCAGCCGAGCGAGCCTGGAAAAGCGGGCCGAATCCGAAAAAAAGGAAAGGGATTCGCTGGAATTCCAGCTTGCTCAGGCCTCGGCCGAAAAGACGGCGCTCGAAAACGAGGTCGATCTCGTGGGAAAGCAAAAGGCGCAATGCGGCATCGAACACGAGCTCCTCGAACGGCAATGGCGTGAGGCAGGCGAAAAAGTGAAGGCATCGAGGCGTGCGCATGAAGAGGCGAGACTTGCCCATGCGGAAGCGGAGAACGAAGGAAAGATCGGGCAGGCGGGTCTCTCTCACATCGAAAGAACGCTGCAGCAATTCAAGGCGCGCCGCGAAAAGCTCGCCGACGCCGCAAGGCGTCTTGGGAAACCTGACGAAGACGGTCTTTCCAGGATCGCGAAATCCCTGGACGACGTCGTGAAGCAGCTGGAAAAAGCGAAGCTGGAGTCCGCAGGCCTGACGGGCCGGCTGGAAGCGGCAAGGGCGAGGATGGTCGATGGGGCGACGCGCCGCAATGAAGAGGAAAAGAATCTTGCCGGGATCAAGGCTCGCCTTTCAGCGCTGCAGGAAATCCAGGAAGGCGTGGCGTCAGATCTGAAATCCTGGGCTAGCCATGAAGGCCATGGCGATTTCTTGACGCTGAAATCGACGATCAGGGTCAGGGCAGGCTGGGAAAATGCCATCGAATCCGTGCTGAAGGAGCGGGTCAATGCCCTGTTGGTCGAAGCGCCTCGTGGCAATCCGCCGGGCGGTGCGGTTTTTGTGCAGAGCGGAGAAGTATCGGAGATGCCTTCGGAGAATTCGCTTTTCCATCTTCTCGATCTGCAGGATTCCGCTTTCGGCGCTGCGCTTTCCGAATGGCTTTCGTCCATCCATGTCGCAGAGAATCTGGATGAAGCGCTTGCCATGCGCTCGAGGCTGGAAGGCGGTGAAGCGTTTCTGACGCCGGAAGGCCATCTCGTCACGAAGCACAGCATCCGTTACCAGGGCGAGGAATCGGGATCACAGGGCGTGCTTCTTCGGCAGAAGGAAATAGAAAGGCTGCTCCTTTCGGAAGGCGAGGCGGTTGCTGTGCTCGATGAGGCCAAGAAAAACCTGACGGCATCGCAGCTCGAGGTTTCGCGGCTCGAAGAGGCGGCAAGGGAATCGTCGGCGATGATTTCGAAAATCGAGAAGGAGAGGCATGATCTGCAGCTCGAGCGCATCAGGCTTTCCGAAACGAACGAGCGCCTGAAAGGGGAGGCGCGCAGAATCGAATCAGAATTGGGTGAAATCGATGTCCAGCTTCATGCCGAGAACGAGCGGAAGTCGGAATCGGAAAGGAACTGGGCTTTCTCGCATGACGCGATCGAATCGGCAAAGGCGCATCTTGGCAGGATGAAAGAGGAACTGCTTGATGCCGAAAGACGCTACGAGGAAAAAAACGGCATGCTCCAGAAGGCTTCGGTAAGGAAGCGGGAGGCCGAATTCCTGGAGAAATCCTGCGCCATGAAGATTGCTGAACTCGCCAGCAGGACGGGTTTTCTCGAAAAGAAGAAGATGCAGGTGACAAGGAGCCTGGAATCGATTCAGCAGGAAATCGCATCGATCGACATCCTCGGTCTCGAACAAAGGCTGCAGCAGGCGCTTCTGGCGAGAAGCGAGCGCGAGGAAATGCTGCTTGGCGCAAGGAAAAGGAACGATACGCTGTCAGCCGAACTCAGGGAGCTTGACGAAAAAAGGCATCAATCGGCGTTGAAGATGGGACCCCTGAAGGACCGCATCAGCGAAGTGATGCTCAGAGAGCAGGAGGCGAGGATCGCAGGCGACCAGTTCGATGCTTCATTGAGGGCAGCGGGTGCCGACCTGGAAGTGCTCTTGGGCATGCTCCCGGACGCGCCCGAGGAGCGACAGCTTGCAGCCCGAATCACGAAGCTCACGGGCGAGATAGAAAGCCTGGGGGCGGTCAATCTCGCGGCCTTCGACGAGTTGAAAATGGCGACCGAGAGAAAAGGATATCTCGATCTGCAGACTTCGGATCTCAGGGAGGCCTGTGAAACCCTGGAGGATGCGATCAGGAGAATTGACCGGGAAACCAGAGCGCTGCTCTTGTCGACTTACGAGACGGTCAACGCGCATTTCAACGAGCTCTTCAACCAGCTTTTCGGGGGTGGAAGAGCGAGGCTCGTATTGACCGGCGAACAGATCATTGATTGCGGAATGGAAATAGAGGCGCAGCCTCCCGGCAAGAAGAATGCCTCCATCCGCCTGCTCTCGGGGGGCGAGAAGGCATTGACGGCGATCTCACTGGTGTTCTCGCTTTTCAAACTCAATCCCGCTCCTTTCTGCCTGCTGGACGAAGTCGACGCGCCGCTCGACGACAGCAATACCGAGCGATTTTGTGATATGGTCAGGAAAATGGCGGAAAACACCCAATTTCTTTTCATCAGCCACAATAAAATCACCATGGAAATGGCGAATCAATTGATCGGCGTGACGATGCAGGAACAAGGCGTTTCCCGCATCGTCGCAGTGGATGTCGAGGCTGCCTCCAGGCAAAGCGGCGTTATAATGGCAAACTAGTCCGGCAAGGCCGGCATTCATGAGGTGGATATGAGCAATTTGCAAATCAGCTTGATCATGATCGGTGCGCTGTTCGTCGTCGGGATTGTCCTTTTCAACGGGTGGCAGCAGCGCAATCACAGAAGAAAGACGGAATCGCTTTTCGAATCGAGGCCTGACGATGTCTTGCTGGACGACTTCAAGCCCGTTCAGCTTCGCGAAGAAAGAGTTGAGCATCAATTCGTCGATCTCGATCCGGAACCGGATGAGAGCGATCAAATCGTTGCCGAAGAAGAGCCTGTCCTGACCGAAGTCATCGAGGAAGAAGCGCCGATCAAACCCTCATCAAGTCATTTCGTCGATGCGGAAACGGACTACATCGCCGAGATCGAGGTGAAGGATCCCGTCGGCGCGGAAGAGCTTGCGGAGCTTTTCAGAAGAAAATTCGATTTCGGCAAACCCATCGGCGTCTACGGACTCAACATAGACAGCGGCTGCTGGGAGGAACCCCATGCCAGGCCGAAATACAGGAATTTCAAGGTCGGCCTTCAGCTCGCTGACCGCTCGGGCGTGGTGAATCTCGCGAAATTGTCCGAATTCAGGGATCTCGTCGTCGAAACCGCTTCTCGTCTCCAGGCATCGAGCCTTTGCCCCGACATCAGCGAAGCCCATTCGAGAGCGATCCAGCTCGACAAGTTCTGTGCGGAAGTGGACATGCTGATCGGCATCAACGTCATGAGCCGCGGCGAGGAAACCTTCGCCGGGACGAAAATCAGGGGACTTGCAGAAGCAGCGGGCTTCAAGCTCGAATCCGACGGCACTTTCAAATATTTCGACGAGCACGGCAACCATCTTTTCTCCCTTTGCAACCACGAACCCGCAGTGTTTCTTCCGGACGGGATCAGACATCTCAGCACGCACGGCATCACTTTTCTTCTCGATGTGCCGAGGGTGGCGCAGGGGAAACAGGCCTTCGACCAGATGATCATGATTGCCAAAAGCTTCGCCGCCACGCTCGGCGGCGTGATTGTCGACGACAAGCGGCTGATGCTCAACGATGCAGGTTTCGACAAGATCAGGAAACTCCTGCAGGAAATCAGGGCGAAGATGGAAGCCAGGCAGATCCCCCCGGGAAGCGAACGCGCGTCGAGACTTTTTTCCTGAAGATGAGCAGCCCGGTTAGTGAAAAAATCGATTCCCTCAGGAAGGAAATCAATCTCCACAATTACCGCTATTACGTGCTCGACAATCCGAGCATTCCGGATGCGGAATATGACCGACTTTTCAGGGAGCTGCAGGCGCTCGAAAGAGAGCACCCCGATCTTCGGACGCCTGACTCCCCTACACTGAGGATAGGCAGTCAGCCGCTTCCCGAATTCGGGGAGATCGTGCACAAAGCCCCCATGCTTTCTCTCAACAATGCGTTTTCGGAAGACGAGGTTTTTGACTTCGACAGAAGGATAAGGGAAAGGCTGGCGCTCGATGAAATCGAATATGCCGTCGAGCCGAAATTCGACGGCCTCGCGATCAGCCTCACCTATGTCGATGGCGTGTTGAAGCAGGCTGCCACGAGAGGCGACGGATTCAGGGGCGAGGACGTGACCTTGAATGTCCGGACGATAGGGGCGATTCCCTTGAGGCTGGAAGGAAATCATTCGGGAGAAGTCGAGATCAGGGGCGAAGTGCTGATGCTGAAGAGCGATTTCGAAATGCTGAACAGGGCGCAGCGGGATCGCGGCGAGAAGGAATTCGCCAATCCCAGAAATGCCGCGGCTGGCTCCCTCAGGCAGCTCGACTCGCGGATCACGGCGAAAAGGCGGCTGAGTTTCTTCGCCTACGGTGCGCTCTTCCAGGGCATGACGGGAACGCAAAGCGGATTGATGAAAAGGCTGCAGGATTGGCATGTTCCGGTATCGAAAGAGCGGGGGGTGGTGAAAGGCGTCTCAGGCCTGCTTGATTATTTCAATGCCATGCAGCAAAAGCGCAAGGGCCTTCCCTTCGAAATAGACGGGGTGGTTTACAAGGTCAACAGCTTCGAACTGCAGGAGGCGATGGGGTATGTCTCCAGGGCACCCCGTTTTGCCGTTGCGCACAAGTTCCCGCCGGAAGAGGCATTGACCGAGCTTCTGGGCATCGACGCACAGGTCGGGAGAACTGGCGCGCTCACCCCTGTCGCGAGGCTGAAGCCGGTTTCGGTCGGCGGCGTGATCGTTTCCAATGCGACGCTGCACAACCAGGACGAGATAGACAGGAAGGACGTCAGGATAGGCGATACGGTGATCGTGAGACGGGCCGGGGATGTCATTCCGGAAATCGTCGGCGTGGTTCTCGACAAGCGCATGGAAGGTTCGGAGCCTTTCGACCTGCAGAAAAAATATCCTGTCTGCCCCATTTGCGGTTCGCATGTCGTGAAGCTCGAAGGAGAAGTCCAGGCCAGATGCACGGGAGGGCTTTATTGCAGCGCCCAGCGCAAGGAAGCCATATTGCATTTCGCCAGCCGCCGCGCCATGGATATAGACGGGCTAGGGGAGAAGCTGGTGGATCAACTGGTCGAGAAAGGGATGGTGAATACGCCTGCTGACCTCTACCTCCTGGAAAAGGATGTGCTTGCAGGGCTGGACCGCATGGGGGAAAAATCGGCAGAGAATCTGCTTGACGCGATCGAATCGAGCAAGGAGACGACTTTCGCGAGATTCATCTATGCGCTCGGCATCAGGCATGTCGGGGAGAGCACGGCCAAGGATCTGGCCGGCCATTTCGGATCGATGGAGGCATTGCAGCATGCCGGTCTCGAAGACCTGACCGCGGTCCAGGATGTGGGGCCGGTGGTGGCGCAGAGCATAATCGACTTTTTTGCCGAGCGTCACAATATCGAAGTCATCGATGCATTATTATCGCGTGGCATCAGCTGGCCCGAATCCGGACAGAGCGAGCGGACGGGGCTGAGCGGGAAAACTTTCGTTCTGACAGGCACCCTTTCTGCCTTCTCCAGGGAAGAGGCGAGGTCGAAAATAGAATCCCTGGGGGGGAAGGTTGCCGGCAGCGTTTCGGCAAAAACGGATTTCGTCGTCACAGGAGAAAATCCCGGCAGCAAATACGAAAAAGCCCTGGCGCTCGGGTTAAAGGTGCTGAACGAAGGAGAATTCATCGAGCTTGTTTCTGCTGTTCAATCTCAGGAGTCAAAATGAAAAAAATCACCAAGGCGGTTTTTCCCGTGGCGGGGATGGGGACGCGATTTTTGCCTGCGACGAAGGCCAATCCGAAGGAAATGCTGCCGATCGTCGACAAACCGCTGATCCAGTATGCAGTCGAGGAGGCGATTGCGGCCGGCATCACGGACATGATCTTCATCACAGGCCGCAACAAGCGCGCGATAGAGGATCATTTCGATAAGAATTACGAACTCGAAAAGGTGCTCGAGGAAAGGGGCAAATTCGCCATGCTCGAGGAAGTGAGGAGCATCGTCCCGCAACACGTCAACTGCATTTTCGTCAGGCAGTCCGATGCGCTGGGCCTCGGCCATGCCGTATTATGCGCCCAGCCGGTGATAGGAAACGATCCCTTTGCCGTGCTGCTGGCTGACGACCTGATCGACTCCGAAAAGCCCACCATTCTTCAGATGATGGAAGTCTACGAGGAGCATCGCTGCTCCGTTCTGGGCGTCCAGGATATTCCGCTCGAGGACACCGAGCATTACGGCATCGTGAAGGTCGACTCTCCGTCTGCGGAGAGGCATCAGCCGATCTCTGGAATCGTCGAGAAACCGAAGCCTGCGGCGGCGCCTTCCAGACTGGCAGTCGTCGGGAGATACATCCTGACGGCCGGCATATTCGGTCATCTCCAGCATGTCCAGAAAGGGGCGGGGGGAGAAATTCAATTGACGGACGGGATCGCGGCCCTGCTCAAGGAAGAACCTGTTCTGGCCTATCAATTCCACGGCACGAGATACGATTGCGGAAGCAAGCTGGGCTATCTCCAGGCCACGCTCGCTTTTGCGCTCAAGCATCCTGAACTCGGCGAAGGATGGGATGAGGTACTTCGCTCGCAGGTACTGGGAAGCGCAAAGCGATGCTGAGTCCGAAAGAGGCGCTCGAAATTCTAGACCGTGCAGAGCTGGTCCATTCGGAAGAAACGGTGGAGGGCGCATTGAAGCGAATCGCGGGAGAAATCAACGCAAAGCTTCGTGATGCCCACCCGCTGGTATTGAGCGTGATGGGCGGCGCAGTTGTTTTCACGGGAAAACTGCTGCCCCTGCTCGATTTTCCGCTCGATTTCGATTACATCCATGTCAGCCGTTACGGCCACAGGACAAGCGGCGGGAAGATCGACTGGAAAGTGGTGCCCAGGGAGAATGTCAGGGGAAGAGTCATTCTGGTCCTCGACGACATTCTTGACGAGGGTGAAACCATGGCGGCGATCCAGCAAAGGATCATGAATGAAGGGGCTGCTGCCTTCTACAGCGCCGTATTCTGCGACAAGGCGATAGGCAGGAAAAAGCCCATAGAACCCGATTTCGTCGGGCTGACTTTGCCAGACAGGTATGTTTTCGGGTTCGGCATGGATGTGCATGGTGCATGGCGCAATCTGCCCGCCATCTATGCGCTGAAGGAGGAATGATGCTGGCTATCATCGGCGGGTCCGGGCTGACCCAGCTCGTCAACATGGAAGTGACGAGGCGGCTCGTCATGCGCACGCCTTACGGGGAACCTTCGGGCGCGCTGACATTCGGCATGATAGGGGCGCATGAGGTCATTTTTCTCGCACGTCACGGGTATGCTCACACCATTCCGCCGCATGAGGTGAATTACAGGGCGAACATCTGGGCGCTGGGTTCGCAGCATGTCGATCATGTGTTGTCGGTTGCCTCCGTCGGCGGAATCAGGAGCGATTTCACCCCCGGAAGCCTTGCCATTCCGGAACAGCTCATCGATTACACGCATGGCCGCCAGTCGACTTTTTTCGACACCAGGGACAAGCCGGTGACCCATACCGATTTCACCGAACCCTATTGCGAAACGCTCAGGCAGGCGTGCATCCGATCTGCGCAAGCCTGCGGAAAGAAGGTGATCCAGGGCGGCGTCTATGCCGCGACCCAGGGGCCGAGGCTGGAGACGGCGGCTGAAATCAACAGGATGGAGCGGGACGGCGCGGACATGGTCGGGATGACCGGCATGCCGGAAGCGATCCTGGCGAGGGAAGCCGGGCTCTGCTATGCTGCGATCGCAGTGGTGGCGAATTATGCTGCCGGAAGAGGAAGCAGCGAGCATGGCGTCAGGCTCGAAGAAGTCAGCGGTGTGCTGAAGGCTGCCATGGCAGATGTTCGGGTCATCCTAGAAAACCTGGTGGAACACTATGGCGATTGAAACCGTGCTGAAGATGGGCGACCCGAGGCTTTTGAGGAAAGCCAGGCCCATAGAAGCCTTCGACACACCTGAACTCCACGAGCTCGTGAGCAACATGATCGAAACCATGAAGGCACTGGATGGAGCAGGACTTGCAGCACCCCAGATAGGCGTTGACCTGCAGGTCGTGGTTTTCGAAGTGAACGCCAATCCGCGTTATCCCGATGTGGAGACGATTCCGCTCACCGTCTTGATCAATCCGGTTCTGGCCCCGACAGGCGACGAAATGAAGGAGGACTGGGAAGGCTGTCTCAGCATCCCCGGAATGAGGGGGCTCGTCCCGAGATACGTGAAGCTCCATTACAGCGGATTCGATATTTATGGCAGGGAGATCGTGAAGGATGTGGAGGGATTCCATGCAAGAGTGGTGCAGCACGAGTGCGATCACCTCTTCGGCGTGCTTTACCCGATGCGGATCAGGGATCTCAGGAATTTCGGCTACAGCAGTGCGCTCTTTCCGGAAAAGCGCCTTCCTGACGAATAGCTATTTCTTTGGCGCCGGGGTTACGGTTTCCTTCGTCACATTCGCCTTGTTGTTGACATTGACCACCCCTTCGTCCTGGGTGATGGCGTCTTCGGTCTTCTTGTTCATGACGATGATGCTGATTCTCCTGTTGATGGGGTTATACGGGTTGGCTCTGTCGATAGGCACGGCTGAAGCGAGTCCCACCACGCGCAGCACCTTGTCCCCATCCATTCCTCCCCTGATCAGCTCCCGCCTCGAAGCATTCGCCCTGTCTGCGGAGAGTTCCCAGTTGCTGTAGTTTCTTCCTCCTCCTGAATAGGGAGTGGCATCGGTATGGCCTGAAAGACTGATCTTGTTAGGAACGCTGTTCAAGGTTTTTCCGATTTCGTCGAGGATGGCCCTGGCATAGGGCTGGAGCACCGTGCTGCCCATCGCGAACATCGGCCTGTTCTTGTCGTCGACGATCTGGATTCTGAGCCCTTCGCTGGTGATGTCGATGAGAAGCTGGTTCTTGAACTTGCTCATCTCGGGGTCGGAGTCTATGGCTTTCTCGAGCTGGCTCTTGAGCGCTGCGAGCTTCTTCGCTTCTTCATGGGCGAGCACGGCCTTGGCATCCATCAGGTTGATTTTCTTTTCCTTGACCTGGGAGTCTGCGCGCTTGACCTGGCCGGTTGACCGGGTGAGATCCTGACCGCCCCCCTTGATGATGCTGGCGCTGTCGCCGCTTCCCTTTCCGCCGAAAAGCGCCACCTTGAGCGGGGTCTTGAAGTATTGGGCGATGCCTTTCAGATCGCCCTCCGTCGTCGAACCCAGGAGCCACATCAGCAGGAAGAAAGCCATCATCGCGGTGACGAAATCGGCATAGGCGATCTTCCATGCCCCGCCATGATGACCGCCATCGCCCTTCTTGATCCGCTTTATGACAATCGGGCGCTGGGAATCGTCACTCATTCATCTGCCGCCTTACTTCGACTTGGTCTTCTTGACGTGCTCTTCGAGCTCGCTGAAGGTGGGCCTTTCGGTGGAATTGAGCACCTTCCTGCCGAATTCGACTGCCAGCGCAGGGGCATAGCCGTTGAGGCTGGCAAGCAGGGTGACGCGCATGCACTGCAGGAGCTTGGAGGATTCATTCACCTTCTGTTCCAGTATGGTCGAAAGCGGTCCCACGAAGCCATATGAAAGCAGAATGCCCAGAAATGTGCCGACCAGCGCGTGTGCGATCAGCAGACCGAGCTCCTTGGGCGGAATGCCGACGGACTCCATGGTGTGAACCACGCCCATCACGGCTGCCACGATACCGAAAGCGGGGAGCCCTTCGCCGATCTTTCCGATGATATGCGCAGGTTCCAGGCCCTCGTGATGATGGGTTTCGATTTCATTGTCCATCAGGTTTTCGATCTCGAAGGCATTGAGATTGCCGCCGACCATGATTCTCAGATAGTCGGTCAGGAATTCGATGGCGTGATGGTCGCTCAGTATCTTGGGATATTTCGAGAAAAGCGGGCTGTCCTTCGGATTGTCGACATCGCCCTCTATCGACATCAATCCTTCCTTCCTGATCTTGGACAAAATCTCATAGAGGAGCGCCATCAGCTCCATGTAAAGGGCCTTGTTGTATTTCGACCCCTTGAATACGGTTGGAAGCGCCTTGAGGGTCGCCTTGATGGCTTTTCCCGAGTTGCCAACGACGAAGGCGCCGACTGCGGCTCCGCCTATCATGAGCAGTTCGATGGGCTGCAGCAGCGCGGCAAGATGACCGCCGGCAACGGCAAACCCGCCGAAAACGGCTCCGAGGATGACGACGTAACCGATTATGACCAGCATCGCTCAGCAGAGAACCTTGAAAAGGGCATAGATCATTTCAATGATTATTTTTTCAAGCAATGATAACGAAAACTTGCGGGTTGCGCCATCCCTCAAGGCATTTCGCCAAGATGGCTTGAGATGAGCTTCAAAAGCTGCACGAAAATCTTGGGATTTCCGGCGACGACATGACCGCTTGAGAGATAATCCGGTCCGCCCGTCTGGTCGCCTATGAGTCCGCCCGCCTCGGTGATGAGAAGCGTCCCGGCAGCGATATCCCACGGGCTCAGGGCGAATTCCCAGAAACCGTCGAATCTCCCGGCTGCGACCGAGGCTAGATCCAGCGCTGCCGAACCAGGCCTTCTGATGCCCGAAGTCTTCTGCACCATTTCCCTGAATATGGCGATGTAGGTCTCCAGATTGTCGAAATTCCTGAATGGAAAGCCGGTTCCTATCAGCGCATCTTCCAGCCTGGTCCTTTTCGAAACCCTGATGCGCCTGTCATTCAGGAATGCGCCGCTTCCCCTGGTCGCGGTGTAGAGATCGTTGTGAACGGGGTCAAACACAACGGCCTGCGTGATGATGCCTTTCTGGGAAAGGGCGATGGAAACGGAATATTGGGGAAATCCGTGAAGAAAGTTGGTCGTGCCATCCAGCGGATCGATGATCCACATGAATTCGGATTCCCCCTGGGCGCCGCTTTCCTCGGCGAGGATAGCGTGATTGGGATAGGCGTCCTGAATGACTTCAAGGATTGCGTTTTCAGCGGCTTTGTCCACCTCGCTCACGAAATCATTGTACGATTTGTGCTCAACTTTCAGGAGATCGAGGTTCTGGGAGGCGCGGTTGATGATGGACCCCGCGCGGCGAGCGGCCTTTACCGCGGTATTGAGCATTGGATGCATGGTGCTTCTCTTTCTTTTGAATGGTCGAATTCTAGCATGGATATGGCAGCGGGACTGTATGGGGGAGTCGAGTTCATTTATGATAATGTTTTGATGTGGGAAGCCCGAATTGAAAAGAGGTCTGGAAAACATACGCGTCGTGCTCTGCAGGACGAGCCATCCTGGAAACATCGGCGCGGCCGCTAGGGCGATGAAGACGATGGGGCTTTCCCGCCTCCATCTCGTCTCGCCGAAATATTTCCCGCATAGTGACGCCACTGCGCGCGCGTCAGGCGCGGAAGACATTCTGGATCAGGCAGTCGTCTCGGCTACGCTCGATCAGGCGCTCGAAGGTACGGTGCTGGCCGTTGCGGTGACGGCGAGAAGAAGGGATCTTTCCCACGAGGTTCACGATCCCCGCGAGACGGCTGGCATGCTGCTCGGCGAGGCCGAATCGGGAGAAGTGGCCCTTGTCTTCGGAACGGAAATGTCCGGTCTCACCACGGAAGAAGTCGGGAAATGCACGCTCATCTCGACCATTCCGGCCAATCCCGTCTATTCTTCACTTAATCTCGCGTCCGCAGTGCAGATCATGGCCTACGAATTATGGACAGCGAATGCACCTGAAAAAAATTCGGTGAGGGAGGGCGAGCTTGCAACTTTCGAGGAAATCGAGCATTTCTATCGACACCTAGAAGAGACCATGATCAGGACCGGCTTTCTCGACCCGGAAGAGCCCAAGAGGCTGATGCAGCGGATGCGCAGGCTTTTTTCGAGAAGCAGGCTGGAGAAGAACGAGATCAACATCCTGAGGGGCATTTTGAGCAGTCTGGAAAACGGGGCGAGACATGTTTGAATCGGTGAAGGAGGACATCAGGGTCATTTTCGAGCGCGATCCGGCCGCGAGAAGCACCTGGGAAGTCATCACCTGCTATCCCGGATTCCATGCCGTCATGATCCACAGACTCTCGAGCCGCCTCTGGCATGGCGGGATGAAATGGCTTGGCCGCTTCGTGGCGCATTTCGGGAGATGGCTGACAGGAATAGAAATCCATCCGGGCGCGAAAATCGGAAGGAGGGTATTCATCGATCACGGCATGGGGGTCGTCATCGGTGAAACGGCGGAGATCGGGGACGACAGCACCCTCTACCATGGCGTCACCCTTGGCGGGACTTCATGGAACGAAGGAAAGCGCCATCCCACCCTTGGTAAGGGCGTGATCGTCGGCGCCGGAGCGAAGATCCTGGGGCCCATCACCATAGGGGACGGGGCAAAAATCGGGTCGAATGCCGTTGTCGTGAAGGATGTCCCGGAAGGGGCGACGGCTGTCGGCATTCCCGCGAGGATACTCGACGAAGCGAAGCAGCAGGCGAGGGAAAAAAAGGCGGAAAAGCTGGGTTTTTCAGCCTATGCCATCGGCAGCGACATGAACGACCCGTTCACCAAGGCGATACACGGGCTGATTGACCACAGCGTGGCGACAGACCACAAGATCGATCTGATCCTGCAGTATCTGGAAAAGATAGGGGTGACGACGGACGAGGCCAAGGCAACCGCAGACAAGTTCGATCCGAAATACCTCAACAAAATAGTTGACTGAAATTTGTGAATTTCTTATAGTTGACTGAAAGCATCGGGAATGCAATTTTCCGGCTATCAATTCATCTGGAGTCAATCATGAGATTAACCACGAAAGGCCGTTTTGCCGTGACAGCCATGGTCGATCTGGCCATTCATTCCGATGGCGCGCCTGTCACGCTTGCCGGCGTCAGCGAAAGACAACTGATCTCCCTGTCCTATCTCGAACAGCTTTTCGGCAGATTGAGGCGTCACGGGCTGGTCGAGAGCGTGAGGGGTCCCGGCGGAGGCTATTGCATCGCCAGGTCGCTCGACAAGATCTCCGTTGCCGAAATCATCCTGGCCGTAGACGAGCCCCTCGATGCGACGAAATGCGGCGGAAAGGCGAATTGCAAGGCAAACGGCCCCTGTCTCACCCATAACCTCTGGACAGACCTGACCGACCAGATCTACAGCTATCTCGAATCGGTGACACTCGACCAGCTGATTTACGGCAAGGAAGATTCGGGCATCAAGGAAACCGCGATGAGGCTCGTTCCGGCCTGATGTCGGTTTACCTGGATTTCAATGCCACGACGCCTGTCAGGGAGGAAGTGCTGGATGAAATGCTTCCCTGGCTAAGATCCGGTTTCGGCAATCCTTCGAGTTCCCATTATCTCGGCAGGGCCGCCAGGGAAGCCATGGAACATGCCAGAAGCAGGGTGGCCGATGCGGTCGGCTGCGAGCCCCGGGAAGTCATTTTCACAAGCGGCGGCACGGAAGCCAACAATCTTTTCATCAAGGGTCTCGCTTCTTCGCTTCCTCCTTCGAGAATCAGCATCAGTTCGATAGAACATCCCAGCATCGCGAAGCCCGCGCGATCCCTGACCCGTTCGGGCTGGTCTCTTCATGCCATTTCAGTGGACGAAAACGGTCTGCTCGACATGGATGACGCCGGAAATGCTTTTTCGGAAGGGGGAATCGCGTCCATCATGTTCGCCAACAACGAATGCGGCGTCGTGCAGGACATCCGGCGCATCGCTGAAATGGCGAAATCCGGAAGAACCTGGATGCATACCGACGCGGTCCAGGCTTTCGGCAAGATCCCCCTCGATTTCAAGGCGCTGGGGGTTCATGCCATGTCGCTTTCGGCGCACAAGATTTACGGCCCGAAAGGGGCGGGGGCGCTGATCGTCGACGGGCGCCTTCCCATGATGCCCATCCTGGAGGGGGGCGGACAGGAGTCGGGTTTGCGATCGGGAACCGAGAATGTTGCAGCGATAGCGGGTTTCGGGGCTGCCGCTGAAATCGCGGTATCGAGGATGGCGGCCTTGACGGAGGCTGTTGCCTCGCTCAACGGGAAGCTCGCGTCCGCCCTTGCTGCGATGGGCGCAGTGCTTTTTTCACGCAACGTCCCTGCGCTGCCCAATACGCTCTATTTCGCATTCGAAGGGCTGGATGGCGGCACGCTCGTCACGGAAATGGACAGGGCGGGTTTTTCAGTGGCAAGCGGTTCGGCCTGTTCGAGCGGCGCGACCGAACCCAGTTCGACGCTCCTTGCGATGGGCGTGAATCCCGATCTCGCCAGGGGGGCGGTCAGGGTGAGCCTTGGGGAAGGGGTCGTCGACGAGCAGGTTTCGGCTTTTATCGCTGCGCTGAAATCGACGATATCCAGGCTTTCAGGGATGATGAGGCGGCTTCAGGCCTGAAGCGCATCGATCAGTTCCGTTTCCACTCTCACCAGCGTTTTCGAATTGTCGAGCCGTTCTCCAGACACCAGGAATGTGTCCTCTGCGCGTTCCCCCAGCGTATTGATCCTCGCGCTGTGCACGCTGATGTCATTGTTCTTCAGGGTGCGGGCGATTCTCGAAAGCAATCCCGGGCGATCGCCGGCGATGATGGAAAGCACGCGGTATGTGCCTTTTTCGTCGGGCACGATGTCGACTTTGGGCGGGATGGGGAAATGCTTCAAATGCCTGCTCATCCTGCTCTGGATGGGTTCCTCGAAAGGCTTCTTCTCCTTCAGGCGCTCCCCCAGCTCGAATTCGATGAAGCTGATCAGGTTGCGGTACTGATCGACTTTTCTGTCCGGATCAAGCACGAGGAAGCTGCTCAAGGAATAGCCGTGCCGAGTGGTATGGATGCGCGCTTCGGCGATGTTGTAGCCGATGCGCTCGAAGAATCCGCTGATCTGGGCGAAGAGATCGAGCCTGTTCTTCGCATAGATCATCACCTGAAGTCCTTCCCCGACCGGGGAGAGTCTCGCCTTCACGACCGGAATTTCGGCATCCACCTTGTTGTAGAGATTCCTTGCATGCCAGGCGATCTCGTTTGCATCGTGCTGAAGGAAATAGCCCATTTCCAGCTTCGACCAGAGCTTTCGCTCGCTTTCCTTCGGCATGGCATAAAGCTGAAGGAGCCGGACGGCTTCGAGCTGTCTCTTCTGGAAGTTGCTCATCGAGGACGGCTTGTCTCCTCTCAGCCAGCGCAGGGCGGAATGGAAAAGATCCTCCAGGAGCTTTTCCTTCCAGGCATTCCACACTTTCGGGCTGGTTCCCCTGACATCCGCGACGGTCAGCAGATACAGGGCCGAGAGCTGCCGCTCGTTGCCGATTCGTGAGGCGAAAGCCGCGATGACGTCAGGATCGGAAAGGTCCATTTTCTGCGCAGTCGAGGACATCACGAGATGGTCTTCGACGAGTTTTCCGACAAGCGCCGTGTCTTCCTTGTCCAATCCGTGCTGCCTGCAGAAAAGCACTGCATCCTTTTTCCCGAGCCTGGAATGATCGCCCCCCCTGCCTTTCGCGATGTCGTGGAAGAGTCCCGCAAGATAGAGCACTTCCGGATGTTCGAATTCGTTTATGAGGCGGCTGCAGAGGGGGTATTCATGGGCATATTCCGCGGTCGCGAAGCGTCTCAGGTTGCTGACCACCTTGAGGATGTGTTCGTCCACGGTATAGACATGGAAAAGATCGTGCTGCATTCTGCCGACGATGCGTCCGAAGGCGGGGATGTACTTTCCGAGAATGCCGTAACGGTTCATGAGCTGCAAGGCATGGGTGACGCCCTTGGGTTCCCGCAGTATCTGCATGAAGATCTTGCGGTTGTTTTCGTCTTTCCTGAATGCGGCATCTATCCTGGGGGTGGCTCGCCAGAGCGCGCGCAATGTTTCCGAACTGATCCCCTTCAGTTCCGGATTGCGCTCCAGGATGAGAAAGCATTCGAGGATGGTCGAAGGCTCGGCGCTGAAAAGCGTTTCCTTCCTTGCTGCAAGGAGATCGTCCCTGACTTCGAAACGCTCATTGAGGTTTCTTTTTGCGATGCAGGATTGCGAAAAGATGCTGGCGCGCATGTTCTGGAGCAGGATGGTGTTGAGCTGGGAAACCGACTTTGCCGTCCTGTAATACTGCTGCATCAGCTGCTCGCTTGCCCGCCTCGAGTGATGCTCGCTGAAGCCGAGTTCCCTTGCGAGCACGCCCTGGTAATCGAAAAGAAGTCTGTCTTCCCGACGCGCCGCGACATAATGGAGCCTGATCCTGAGATTCTCGAGAAAGGCCTGATGTCGCGCTATCCGCCTTGCTTCATGTGCGGTGATGATGCCGTTTCCTGCGAGTTCATGCCACGACGCCCCCAGCTTGCAGGCCTTGCCTATCCAGATCAGCATCTGCAGGTCTCTCAGGCCCCCTGCGCTCTCCTTCAGATTGGGCTCCAGATTGTGAGAGACGCCCTGAAGGCGCAGATGGCGCTGCTGCTGCTCGAGAAACTTGGCATTGAAGAAAGCGCCGCAGTCTATCGAGGCAAAGAGCTTTTCCCTGAAAGCATCGTACAACGCAATGCTGCCCGACAAGAATCTCGATTCCAGCATATTGGTCTGGACGGTGATGTCCTTTTTCGCTTCGATCAGGCATTCTTCGAGTGTCCGCACGCTGTGCCCGACTTCCAGCCCGGCATCCCAAAGCATGCTGACCAGGCGCTCTATCCCGGCTGTCGTGGCGCTGTCCGCCTCGCGGTCCAGCAGGATCAGGAGATCGATGTCCGAATGCGGGAAAAGCACTCGCCTGCCGTATCCGCCGACCGCCAGCAGGGCGGCATTTTCAAGGGCGATTGCCTCCCAGGCCGATTCGAGCTTTCTGTCGACGAGATTGCTGAGGCTCCTCAAGAGCTGCGATGAACGGCCGTCCTGCCTGAATTTTTCCTGAAGGATTCCTTTTCCTTCCGCGAGCTCACGCTTGATCTCGCCGGTCAGGCTCAAGGCTGGAATCCCGGGGGGGAACCCGCAGACAGCGTGAGCACTTCATAGCCCGTATCGGTGACGAGGATGGTGTGCTCCCATTGGGCGGAAAGGCTGTGATCCTTGGTGACGACCGTCCAGCCGTCGCCCAGATGCCTGATTCCAGGCTTTCCCGCATTCACCATGGGTTCGATGGTGAATGTCATGCCTGGCATCAGGGTGAGTCCCGTTCCGGGGCTGCCGTAATGCAGCACCTGGGGGTCTTCATGGAAATTGACGCCGATGCCGTGGCCGCAATATTCTCGGACGACGCTGTAGCCATTCTTCTCGGCATGCTTCTGGATGGCCGAGCCGATGTCCCCCAGCCTGTTTCCGGGCTTCACCTGGTTGATGCCGAGCCAGAGGCATTCGTGCGTGATTTCGCAAAGGCGTCTGGCATGGGGTGCGACCTCCCCGACGCAGAACATCCTGCTGGTGTCGCCATGGTAGCCGTCCTTGATAACGGTGATGTCGATGTTCAGGATGTCGCCGTTTTTCAATACCTTTTCGCCTGGCACGCCGTGACAGATCTGGTGGTTGATCGAGGTGCAGATCGATTTGGGATAAGGCCTGTGCCCGGGAGGGGCATAGTTGAGCGGCGCGGGAATCGTTTTCTGCACGTTCACCATGTAGTCGTGGCAAAGGCGGTCCAGTTCTTCTGTCGTGATGCCTGCCTTGACGAAGGGCTCGATGAAATCCAGGACTTCGCCGGCGAGCCTTCCCGCCACGCGCATTTTTTCTATTTCATCCTGACTTTTGATGCTGACAGTCATTTGCAATGTTATACCGTTGTAAATTACTCAGGATATCGAATAGTCGCCTCCAAGGCAATCCGTGGCGGACGGTTTTTGTTGAGGAAAAGGCGTTCCGGATGATATAATTGCGATCTCGGTCGAATGAACGGCCGAAATTCGCACATCCGTCCTTCAGGGTGCCTTTTTTGGGTTGTCGAGGCGGGTGGAAGTCATAACCCTAGTGGAGAAATTCAATGTCTGTAACCATGCGTCAAATGCTGGAAGCGGGTGTCCATTTCGGACATCAGACCCGTTACTGGAATCCCAAGATGGCCCCTTACATCTTCGGGCATCGCAACAAGATCCACATCATCAATCTCGAAAAGACGATGGCGATGTATCAGGATGCGATGAAGTATCTGCGCCAGATAGCGGCCAACAAGGGAACGATCCTTTTCGTCGGCACCAAGCGCCAGGCGCGCGACATCGTCAAGGAAGAGGCGTCGCGATGCGGCAGCCCCTATGTCGATCATCGCTGGCTGGGCGGAATGCTGACAAATTTCAAGACGGTCAAGCAGTCGATCAAGCGCCTCAGGGACATGGAAACCATGATGCAGGATGGAACGACGGACAGGCTTTCGAAAAAGGAAGCGCTGGAGCTTCATCGCGAATACGAAAAGCTCGAAAGGAGTCTTGGCGGGATCAAGGACATGCCCGGACTGCCTGATGCGATTTTCGTGATCGACGTGGGCTACCAGAAGGGCGCCATCGTCGAAGCCGGGAAGCTCGGCATCCCGGTAATCGGGGTCGTCGATACCAATCATTCAACGGACGGCGTGGCCTATGTGATTCCTGGAAACGACGACTCGAGCCGCGCGATAAGGCTTTATGCAAGAGGCGTGGCGGATGCGATCCTGGAAGGACGCAGCCAGGTCATCCAGGAGCTGGTGGCCGACGAATTCGTCGAGGTCAGCGACCCGGAGAATGCACAATCCTGAAAACAAGGGGCGCCAGCCCCTTTTTTTGGAACTTTTAATTGAATGGGAGTGTAGGAAATGGCGGAAATCACCGCGGGAATGGTGAAGGAACTGCGCGAGATGACAGGGCTCGGCATGATGGAATGCAAGAAGGCGCTGACCGAGACGGACGGCGACATGAAGGCGGCTGAGGACCTGCTCAGGATCAAGAGCGGCGCGAAGGCTTCCAAGGCTGCAGGAAGGGTGGCCGCCGAAGGGCTGATAGGCGTTTTCGTCTCTGCCGACAAAAAGACGGGTGCGCTCGTCGAAATCAACTGCGAAACGGATTTCGTTGCGAAAAATCAGGACTTCATCGCCTTTGCCAAGACCCTCGCCGAATTCGTGACGAACGCCAATCCTTCCGGCGTGGAAGCGCTTTCCGGCTCCGCAATGCCGGATGGCAAGACTGTCGAGGAAGCAAGGCAGGCGCTCGTGATGAAGCTCGGGGAGAATATCAACGTCAGAAGGCTGAGCCGTTTCCAGACGACAGGACAGCTCGCCCAATATCTTCACGGATCGAAGATCGGCGTGATCATCGATTACGAAGGAGGAGACGAGCAGTTGGGCAAAGATCTTGCCATGCACATCGCGGCGAGCAAGCCGGTCTGCGTCTCCAAGGAAGAAGTGCCAGCGGAACTTCTTGCGAAAGAGCGCGAGATCTATACGGCGCAGGCGGCTGAAAGCGGCAAGCCGGCCAATATCGTGGAGAAGATGGTGGATGGCAGGATCGCCAAGTATCTCGCCGAAATCACCCTGCTTGGCCAGCCTTTCGTGAAGGATCCGGATCAGACTGTCGAAAAGCTGCTTGCATCGAAGAAGGCCAAGGTCAATGCCTTCAAGATGTTCATCGTGGGCGAGGGAATAGAAAAGGCGGCTACCGATTTCGTGGCTGAAGTGATGGCCCAGGTGGGGCAATCTTGACGGTGCCGGCCTACAGGCGCATCCTGCTCAAACTGAGCGGGGAGGCGCTGATGGGGGATGACAGCTACGGCATCAACCGTCCCACCATTGCGCGCATTGTTTCCGAGATCAAGGAAGTCGTCGAACTCGGCGTACAGGTGGGCGTCGTCATAGGCGGCGGCAATATTTTCAGGGGGGTCGCCCTGGGCGCTGCCGGAATGGACAGGGCGACAGCCGACTACATGGGCATGATGGCAACCGTCATGAACGCGCTCGCGCTTCAGGATGCGATGAGGGGCGTCGGTCTTGCCTGCCGGGTGCAGTCCGCGCTCAACATCGAGCAGGTTGTCGAACCCTATATCCGGGGCAAGGCGATGCGCTACCTCGAGGAAGGCAAGGTCGTCGTTTTCGCAGCAGGAACGGGCAATCCATTCTTCACCACGGACACCGCTGCGGCCCTGAGGGGGATGGAAATGAATGTCGACATCGTGCTGAAAGCGACCAAGGTCGACGGCGTTTATACCGACGATCCGGTCACCAATCCGGAAGCCATGCGTTACCAGAGACTGAGTTTCGACGAGGCGATCGTGAAGAACCTGAAGGTCATGGACGCAACGGCACTGGCCTTGTGCAGGGATCAGAACATGAACGTGAATGTGTTCAGCATATTCAAACCTTCCGCCCTGAAGCGGGTTGTGCTCGGGGAGGACGAAGGGACTCTGGTATACTGCTGATTTTCTGCAGAGGAAAGCGCGAAAATGTTGGGTGAAGTCAAGAAATCTGCCGAACAAAGAATGGGAAAGGCCCTGGAAGCCCTCAAGGTCGATTTTTCGAAAGTCAGAACCGGAAGGGCGCATGCCGGGATACTCGATCATGTCATGGTTGACTATTACGGCAATCCGACGCCGATCAGCCAGGTCGCCAACGTGAATCTGCTCGATTCGAGAACCATAGGCGTTTCGCCATGGGAAAAGAAGATGCTTGCCCAGATCGAAAAGGCGATCAGGGATTCCGATCTCGGCCTCAATCCCTCGACAGTCGGAGAAGTCGTCCGCGTCCCCATGCCGATGCTCACCGAAGAACGGCGGCGCGATCTCATCAAGGTGGTGAAGGGGGAAGCGGAAAATGCCAGAGTGGCAATCAGGAACATCAGGAGAGACGCCAATTCCTCGCTCAAGGATCTCGTCAAGGACAAGGTCATTTCCGAAGACGAGGAAAGGCGGGCACAGGAAGAAATACAAAAACTGACGGACAGGTATATCGCCGAAGTCGACAAGGCATTGCAGGCGAAAGAAGCTGATCTGCTGGCAGTCTGATGGCCCAATTCCAAAGTTCGACTCGCGAAATTCCGGTAGTCAAGGCTGTTCCGTCGCATATCGCGATCATCATGGACGGCAACGGCAGATGGGCGAAGCAGCGCATGATGCCCAGGGTCGCCGGACATCAGCGCGGCGTGAAAAGCGTCCGCAACACCATCAGGCATTGCGTCGAGCTGGGCGTCGAATACCTCACTTTTTTTGCCTTCAGCTCGGAAAACTGGAGAAGGCCGAAGGACGAAGTCTCGTTCCTGATGACGCTTTTCTACAGCGCCCTGGAGCGTGAAATCGAACAGATCCACAAGGACAACCTGAGATTCAGGGTGATCGGTGATCTCGCCCCCTTCGATGCCAAACTGGTGAGACTCATCAGGGATGCGGAATCCCTCACGAGCGCCAATTCCGGGCTGACCTTCACCATGGCAGCCAATTACGGCGGGAGATGGGACATCATGCAGGCGGTGTCGCGGATGCTCGAAGATCATCCGGAACTGGCCAAGGGATTCGGCGAGAACGATCTTTCCCCCTATCTTGCCATGAGTTACGCGCCTGAACCCGATCTTTTCATCAGGACGGGAGGAGAGAAGAGGATCAGCAACTTCCTGCTGTGGCAGCTTGCCTATGCCGAACTCTATTTCACCGACACCTTGTGGCCTGACTTCGATTCACCTGCCCTCGATCTCGCGATCAAGTCGTATCAGTCCAGAGAGCGCAGATTCGGCAGAACCAGCGAGCAGCTTCATCCTCTGCCCAACAATGCTTAAAACCAGGATACTGACAGCGATCGTACTGATTCCGCTTTTCCTGGGCGCGCTTTTTTTTCTTCCCGATCCGGCATGGATTGCCGTGACGATGGCCGTTTCCATCCTTGCTTCCAGGGAATGGGTCAGACTGGCCGGTTTCCCGAAAGGCTATGCCGACGTCTATCCGATGATGACTTTTCTGCTCTCGGTATTCATGCTCTGGCTGATCCATACGGATGCTTCCAACATACTCTACTTCTACCTCGCCTCCGCATTGTTCTGGCTGATCGTCGTGCCTCTCTGGCTCGCGCTCGGATGGCATGTAAGAAACCCTTTTGTCATGGCGATGGTGGGATGGATAGTGCTGATGCCGACCTGGCTCGCTCTCATCGATTTGAGGCTGCATGGGCCCTGGCTCCTCTTTGGCGTGATGGCGGTAGTCTGGATCGCTGATACTTCCGCCTATTTCAGCGGCAGGCTTTTCGGAGAGCACAAGCTCGCTCCCCTGATCAGCCCGGGAAAGACCTGGGAAGGGGTGGCAGGCGCGTCAGCTGCGGTGGCGGTTTATGCCTGGGCCCTGATCTTCTTCGGCGATACCGCATCGCTTGCTATCGGACCCTTCTGGCTGATTCCCTGTTCGCTGCTGCTGATGGGATTCAGCATCGTCGGCGATCTCTTCGAATCCCAGCTGAAGCGAAACGCGGGCCTCAAGGATAGCGGGAACATCCTGCCCGGACATGGGGGAATCCTGGACCGAATAGACAGCATGACCGCAGCGCTTCCCCTTGCAGCGCTTGGATTGATGCTCACGCAATTCATGTCATGAGAAAGAAAATCACGATACTGGGATCCACGGGCAGCATCGGGCAGAGCACGCTGGATGTCATCGCCCGCCACCCGGAAAGATTCGATATTCATGCGCTGAGCGCGAATACCAGCGTGGATGCGCTGTTTGCCCAGTGCATGGCATTCAGGCCGAGGCATGCAGTCATGCTCGACGAATATGGCGCTGAAATGTTGAAGCGGAAAGTCGTGGAGGCTGGGCTTGAAACAGAAGTGGGATGCGGCATCTCCGAACTGGAAGCGATCGCATCGGCGCCCGAAGTGGATACGGTGATGGCGGCCATCGTCGGGGCTGCGGGCATGCGTCCTGCGCTGGCGGCGGCGAAAGCCGGAAAGAGAATACTGCTCGCAAACAAGGAAACGCTTGTTATGACAGGCAGGATTTTCATGGATGCGGTGAGGGAAAACAATGCCGTGCTGCTGCCGATAGACAGCGAACACAACGCCATTTTCCAGTCTCTGCCGGCAGGCTACGGGCGGGACATGAAGGGAATAAGAAGCCTGCTGCTGACAGCCTCGGGCGGCCCTTTCAGAAAGCGTTCGATCGAAGAGCTCGAGCATGTCACGCCTGACGACGCATGCAGGCATCCGAACTGGGTGATGGGCAGGAAAATTTCTGTCGATTCGGCTACGATGATGAACAAGGGGCTGGAAGTGATCGAAGCGCACTGGCTTTTCAATGCCGATGCCGATCAGATCAGGGTAGTCGTCCATCCGGAAAGCATCATCCATTCGATGGTCGAATACATAGATGGTTCGATCATCGCGCAGCTCGGCAACCCGGACATGCGCACGCCCATTGCGCACGCTCTCGGATTTCCGGAAAGGATTTCGTCTGGCGTCATGCCGCTCGATCTTTGCAGGACAGGTGCCCTTCATTTCGAGGAACCCGATTTTTCCAGATTTCCCTGTCTCGGACTCGCATTCCAGGCTTTGAAGGCGGGGGGCGCTGCGCCCACGGTATTGAATGCCGCAAACGAGATCGCCGTCCAGTCTTTTCTCGAGGAAAAGATACGCTTCGTAGACATTTCCGGATTGATCGAGGGCACGCTGGATGAGCTTGGCTCGAATCCCATGAATTCGCTCGAGGATGCGCTGAAGATGGATGGCATGGCGAGGGCTTTTGCGGAAAGGCAACTTTCATGAGCATGCTTTTCACGCTTTTCGCATTCGTGCTCGCATTGGGCATTCTCATCGTCGTCCATGAACTTGGGCACTATCTCGTCGCGATATCGTGCGGGGTCAAGGTATTGCGCTTTTCCGTCGGGTTCGGAAAGCCCCTTTTCACCAGAAAAATAGGAAAAGATCGCACGGAATGGTCGATCGCTGCATTTCCGATAGGCGGCTATGTCAAGATGCTGGACGAGCGGGAAGGGGAGGTGGCAGCCGAAGAGGCTGACCGCGCCTTCAACAGGCAATCCGTGTACAAGCGGTTCGCTGTCGTGCTCGCCGGTCCCTCTTCCAATCTGCTGCTCGCGGTGCTGCTCTACTGGATACTTTTCATGCACGGCATCCCGGGCATGAAGCCGGTATTGGGCCCCGTCAAGACTGAAACAGCCGCAGCACTCGCAGGATTCAAGGCAGGCGAGACGCTTCTGGAGGTCGATCATCAAGCCGTCAGAACCTGGGACGAAGCACGCTGGATCCTGATCGGTCAGGCCATGAAAAAGGGAGAAATCCCGATCACCGCAAGCGATCAGGGACATATCGTGGTGCACAGGCTGGATCTCGGCCACGCTGATATAGACAGCAAGGATTTCCTCTCGGATCTCGGTTTCGAGCCCCCCAGGTTTGCCATGCCTTCTGTCGTGGGCGAAGTGGTGCAGGGCGGCCCTGCCGATCGCGCCGGATTGAAGGCGGGCGACAGGATCGTCGCGCTCAACGGCAAGAGCGTGGAAACATGGGATGAATTGGCGCAAACCATACGGAAGAACGGTTCGAGACCGCTCGATATCGAAGCCTCGCGACAGGGATCTCTCGTGCATTTTACCGTTTTGCCGGAGACAGCAAGGGAGAAAGGCGAGGAAGTCGGCAAGATCGGCATCGCGGCGAGAATCGACCAAAGCAAGATGGACAAGCTTTTCACAGTAGTGCGATACGGCCCGATTGACGCCATGCTTCACGCGGTCGACAAGACCTGGGAGACTTCGGCTCTGACACTGAAAATGCTTGGGGAAATGTTCCTGGGGAAAATTTCGGTCAAGAACATAGGCGGTCCGATCACGATCGCCGACTATGCCGGACAATCGGCCAGAATAGGTCCTTTCGCCTATCTCAGCTTCCTCGCACTCATCAGCATCAGCCTGGGGGTATTGAATTTGTTGCCCGTTCCAGTTTTGGACGGGGGGCATTTGATGTATTATATGGCCGAAATCATAAGAGGCAAGCCCCTTCCGGAAAAGGCCATGGAGGTCGGTCAGCAGGTTGGGATAGTTCTGCTTTTTTCGCTGATGGCCCTGGCTATATACAATGATCTACACCGTCTGATTACCGGCTGAACAATGAAATTAAAATACTTGGTGGCAATTCTTTCAGGTCTTTACGCAAGCTCGGCATTTGCGATAACGCCTTTCGTCGTGAAGAATATCAAGGTCGAGGGCATACAGCGCACCGAGCCCGGAACGGTGTTCAGCTATCTTCCTGTCAAGGTCGGCGATACCATGGACGACGAGAAGTCCGTTCAGGCGATCAAGGCGCTTTATGCCACCGGTTTTTTCAAGGATATCCGCATCGAGGCCGAAGGCAATACCCTGATCGTCGTGGTGGAGGAGCGCCCTGCGATCGGCTCGATCGAGATCAACGGCGCGAAGGAAATCAAGAAGGATGACCTGAAGAAGGGATTGAAGCAGATCGGGCTTGCCGAATCCCGCATTCTCGACAGGTCGCTGCTCGACAAGGCAGTCCAGGAACTGAAGCGGCAATATGTCGGCCGCGGCCATTACGCGGTGAAGATCGAGGACACGGTGACGCCTCTGGAGCGCAACCGCGTTGCGGTGAGCTTCAACATCACGGAGGGGGAGGTGGCCAAGATCCACAAAATCGAGATCATCGGCAATCACGATTTCAGGGAAAAGGACCTGCTCAATCTTTTTTCCCTTTCCACGCCCAACTGGCTTTCCTGGATCACCGACGACGACAAGTATTCCAGAAACAAGCTTGCTGCCGACGAGGAGAAGCTGCGCGCCTATTACCAGAACAGGGGCTATCTCGAATTCGCGATCAATTCGATCAATGTCTCGATCACGCCTGACAAGAAAGACATCTACATCACCATCATCATCACCGAAGGGCCGAAATACACGATCAGCGGCATCAAGTTCGCAGGAGACAAGCTGATTCCCGAGGCCGATCTCAGGAAGATCGTCGACATCCAGGCAGGAGACATCTTCAACAGGGAGAAGGTGACAGACGGCATCAAGCATATCAGCGACCGCCTTGGGGACGAAGGCTATGCCTTTGCGAATGTCAATGCGCTTCCGGATCTCGACAAGAAGCATCACACCGCGACGTTCACCTTCTCGATCGATCCCGGACACAGGGTCTATGTCAGGCGAATCAACATCAGCGGCAATACCCGGACAAGGGACGAAGTCGTCAGGCGCGAATTCAGGCAGATGGAGGGCGGCTGGTACATGGGTCAGAAGATCAAGGAATCGAAGGACCGCGTGGACAGGCTGGGTTATTTTTCAGAAACCAATATCGAAACGCCTGCAGTGATCGGAACGAATGATCAGGTCGATCTCAACATGAGCGTGACCGAGCGGCCGACCGGGAACATCTCGGTCGGGGCGGGCTTCGCCAGCGCCGAGGGCCTGATACTCACCGGTTCCGTTTCCGAGAACAACATCTTCGGCACCGGGAACCAGGCCTCGATATCGGTCAATACCAGCATATTGAACAGGATCATTTCGCTGTCCTTCACCAATCCTTATTACACCGATGCAGGAACCAGCCTCGGATACGACCTTTACAAACGAGACATCAATCCTTCCGCCCTGATGCTGGGACAATATCAGACCAGCACCACCGGCGCAGGGGTGAGGCTTGGCGTTCCCGTGACCGACAACGATGTGATCCACTACGGTCTGGCGCTGGAGGAAACGAGCATCGTCCTGACCAACTATGCGGCCCTCTATCCGTATTACACCGCGCTCTATCCGATCTACACCTCGCCGATCTACTCGCAGTTCATCCAGCAGTTCGGCAGCTACAACACCACGGTAAAGGGAACCATAGGCTGGTCGAGGGATACCCGGAACAACGCCTTCTTCCCGACTGAGGGCAGCATGGTGAGCGCCTATACCGAAATGGGGCTACCCGGCGGTTCGCTGAAGTATTACAAGGTCACAACCCAGGACATGTGGTTCCATACGCTCTACAAGGATTTCACCCTGATGCTCAACGGCATGGTCGGGGTGGGCGGCGGATATGGCGGCAAGCCATTGCCCTTCTTCGACAATTTCTATGCCGGCGGGGTGGGTTCGGTCAGGGGTTATGACATCAATTCGCTGGGCCCCAAAGACATCTATTATGAACCGATAGGCGGCAACAAGGTCGTCACGGTCAGCGGCGAAATCTATTTCCCGATGCCGGGCATCAAGGACAAGAATTCCGTCAGGCTCTCCACCTTCGTCGACGGCGGACAGGTTTACGGAGACAGCCAGGTCCCCCTCCAGGGCGGCGGTTTGAGGTATGCTGCGGGGGTGGCATTGACATGGATTTCTCCTGTCGGACCGCTGAAATTCAGTATTGCCCAGCCGATCAATCCCCAGCCTCTGGATAACATCCAGCGGTTCCAGTTCATGCTTGGCAACGTATTTTAATTTTCTGATCAGGAGATTAAATTGAGAAGGATTTATGCAGTATTGCTGGCAATGGTTCTCGCGGCGGGCGCATCTGTCTCGCTTGCCGATGAAATCAAGATAGGCATCGTCAATACGGAGCGGGTGCTGAGGGAGTCTGCTCCTGCGATCGCGGCCCAGAAAAGGATAGAGAAGGAATTTGCGACAAGGGACCAGAATCTGCAGAAAATGGCCAAGCAGGCCAAGGATCTACAGGCTGAACTCGACAGGGAAGGCATGACCATGTCGGATGCGGACAGGACGGCAAAGGAGCGCGATCTCGCGAACCTGAACCGCGACTTCCAGCGCATGCAGCGTGAATTCAGGGAGGACCTCAATCTCAGGAAGAACGAGGAACTGGCGGCTGTCATCGAGAAAGCCAACAAGGCGATCACCAAGATCGCGCAAACCGAAAAATACGACCTGATCCTGCAGGAGGCCGTATACAGGAGCCCGAAGATAGACATTACCGACAAGGTGATCAAGGCTCTCGCCAACGAGAAATGATTCCATGAGCCAAAGTTACCGGCTCTCGGAAATCGTCGGACGCTTCGGAGGGGAGCTCCTGGGTGACGGGAATACCATGATCTCGCGGGTTGCGACGCTCGTCGGCGCCGGTCCTTCTGATATTTCCTTTCTTGCAAGCGGCAAGTACAGGCATCATCTGGCCGGTTCGGCTGCGGGTTCGTTCATCCTTGGAAAGGCTGACAGGGATGCCACGGAGAAGCCCAGGATAATCTGCGACAATCCCTATCTGTACTTCGCGAAAGTCTCGGATTTCCTCAATCCTGCACCTGAAATCGAACCCGGGATTCATGGAAGCGCCGTCGTTCACCGGGATTCGAAAATAGAGAAGACCTCATCGATCGGTCCCTTCTGTTCCATCGAGAAGCATGTAACTATCGGCAAGCACTGCTCGATCGGCGCTTCCTGCTTCATAGGGGAAGGGGTCGAGATAGGAGACAACGTACGGATCTATCCGGGGGTGAAGATCTATCACGGCTGCATCATAGGAAGAAACTGCATCATCCATTCGGGCGCGGTGATCGGGGCTGACGGTTTCGGCATCGCGATGGACGGGGAGAGCTGGTTCAAGATCCCGCAGATAGGACGGGTCATCCTCGGAGAAGATGTCGAAATCGGGGCGAACACCACCATAGACAGGGGAGCGCTCGACGATACGATCATAGGGCGAGGCGTCAAGATAGACAATCAGGTTCAGGTCGCCCATAACGTCGTGATCGGCGACCACACCGCGATAGCGGGCTGCACGGGCATCGCAGGCAGCACCAGAATAGGGAAATATTGCAAGATAGGGGGAAGCGGGATGATACTCGGGCATCTCAACATAACAGATCATGTCGACATTTCCGCGGGAACCATGATCACCAAATCGATAGACGAGGCTGGCGCCTATACCGCAATCTATCCTTTCGCTCCGCACAGGGAATGGCTCAGGAATTCCGCAAAGCTGAGGCATTTGAACGAACTGGCCGAAAGGCTGCGAGAGATGGAGAAGGCAATCGAATCAATGGGAAGGGAAAAAAGCTGATGAACATCCACGAGATACTGAAATACCTGCCGCACCGATACCCTTTCCTGCTTGTCGACCGGGTGATTTCCCTGGAACCGGGAAAGGAAATCGTCGCGCTCAAGAATGTGACGATCAACGAGCCTTTTTTCCCTGGGCATTTCCCGCACCATCCTGTGATGCCGGGCGTGCTGATCGTCGAGGCCTTGGCCCAGGCTTCGGCCATCCTCTCGTTCAAGACCATGGAAAATCTTCCTGATGAAAACGCCGTATACTATTTCGTCGGCATAGACGGGGTCAGGTTCAAGAAGCCTGTTCTTCCGGGGGACCAGCTCATTCTCAAGTCATCCATCGTTCGGCATGCGCAAGGCCTCTGGAAATATGCGGTGCGCGCTGAAGTCGATGACATGTTGGTGACCGAAGCCCAATTGATGTGCACGCTGCGGTCGGTCTGATGATACACCCCACAGCCATCGTGGCCTCGGGCGCCAAGATCGCCAGCGACGTGGAAATCGGCGCCTATTCGATCATCGGGGGGGACGTCGAGATCGACTCGGGAACGATCATCGGACCCCATGCCGTCATAAAGGGGCATACCAGGATAGGAAAGAACAACAGGATCTATCAGTTCGTTTCCCTGGGCGAAGTGCCGCAGGACAAGAAATATGCTGACGAACCGACAAGGCTGGAAATAGGCGACAACAACGAGATCAGGGAATTCTGCACTTTCAACATCGGAACCGTTCAGGACAAGGGGGTGACGAGGATAGGAAATCACAACTGGATCATGGCTTATGTCCATCTGGCGCATGATTGTCAGGTCGGAAATCATACCATTTTCGCCAACAATGCCCAGCTTGCAGGCCATGTCAAAGTGGAAGACCATGCCATCCTCGGCGGATTCACAGTCGTGCACCAGTTCTGCAGCATCGGTGCGCACAGCATCACCGCGATGGGCACCATCCTACTGCAGGATATCCCTCCCTATGTCACCGCTTCGGGCAACCCCGCAGCGCCCCATGGCATCAATTCGGAAGGGCTGAAGCGCAGGGGATTTTCTGCGCAATCCATCCTGGAAGTGAAGCGGGCCTACAAGACGCTTTACAAATCCGGGCTCGGCTTGAATGAGGCAAAAGCGGAAATCTCGCAAAAGGCGGAAAGCTGCCCCGAGCTTCTTCCGCTGCTCGAGTTCATCAGCGCATCGAACCGCGGGATTATACGCTGAATGGTGAAAAGGATAGGCATCGTCGCGGGCGAAGCGTCAGGAGACCTCCTGGGAGCCCACCTCGTGAAGGCGCTGAAGGAGAAACTTCCTGATGCCGAATTCGTCGGAATGGGCGGCCCCAAGATGGTCGCCGCAGGCGTGAAAAGCCTTTTCCCGATGGAAAAGATCGCCGTGATGGGCTATGCGGAGGTATTGAAGCGCTATTTCCAGATCACCGCCATCAGGCGGAAGCTGATCCGGCATTTCAGCTCGGATCCTCCCGACCTCTTCATTGGGGTGGATGCGCCCGATTTCAATCTCGACATCGAGCTCGCGCTCCGGAAGAGGGGAATTCCGACCGTTCATTATGTCAGCCCTTCGATATGGGCCTGGCGGCGTGAGCGCATCAGGAAAATCGCACGCGCCTGCTCCAAGGTGCTGGTGATATTTCCTTTCGAGAAGAAACTCTACGATGACGCTGGCATCGATTCCGACTATGTTGGGCATCCGCTTGCGGATCTCATTCCGGAATCGACTGACAGGATAGCCATGCGGCGCATGATGAAGCTTCCTCTGGACGGGAAAATATTCGCCTTTCTTCCTGGAAGCAGGCAGAGCGAACTGCAATACATGGCGGACACCTTCATCAGGACGGCGATGCTGATCAAGGGAGAATGGCCGCAATCGAGGTTCCTCGTGCCATTGACGAGCCGGGAAACGAGGACCCTGTTCGAGGAAGCGATATACAGGAACCAGGCGGAGGAAGTCGATTTCACGCTGCTTTTCGGCCATGCCGTCGACGCCATGATCGCCTGCGACGCCGTGCTCGTCGCATCCGGCACGGCCACGCTGGAAGCAGCCTTGCTCAATCGGCCCATGGTGATCGCCTACAAGATGGCGCCTTTCACCTACAGGCTGAAAAAGAAAAAGAAATACCAACCTTATGTCGGCCTGCCGAACATCCTTTCAGGAAAATTCGTGGTTCCCGAACTGCTCCAGGAGGAGGCGACGCCGGAGAATATCGCCAATGCGCTGATGAACCAGGTTTCAGACGAATACGTGATCGGCAAGCTGGAGCGTCATTTTTCCGAAATCCATCGAAACCTCAGGCAGAAAACCGCCGAAAAGGCTACGATGGCCATCCTGCCGATGCTGAGATGATGCTGGTTTGCGGCGTGGATGAAGCGGGGAGGGGGCCGCTCGCAGGGCCTGTTTATGCCGCAGCGGTCATACTCGATCCTTCCAGGCCCATTTCCGGCCTTGCAGACTCCAAGAAGCTTTCGGAAAGAAGAAGGGAAGAACTTGCGATCGCCATCAAAAGGGATGCGCTTTCCTGGGCGATAGGCACTGCTTCCGTCGAAGAGATCGATTCGATCAATATCCTGAAGGCGAGCCTGCTGGCGATGGAGCGCGCGATTGCAGGGCTTTGCCTTGTTCCAGGAGAAATCCTCGTCGACGGCGTTCACCGTCTTTCCATTCCTTCCCGCGCGATCGTGAAGGGAGACAGCCTGGTCCGGGAAATCTCTGCTGCGTCCATCCTTGCAAAGACTGCCAGGGATGCATTCATGCTAGAATTGCACAGACTTTACCCTGTTTACGGTTTCGACAGGCACAAGGGTTATCCGACGAAGGACCATGTCGAGGCGCTGAAAAAATACGGTCCTTCCGGCGTGCACAGGAGAAGCTTTTCCCCGGTCAAGGCGAATTCTAGATGAATCATCTCTGGTATTACCGCAGATCGCGCAAAATCGTCGGCCCCGTCCCGCTTCAGGCAATAGCGCGCTATGTCATCCTGGGCCGCCTGTCTCTCAACGACGAAGTCAGGAAAGACGCTTCCCCCTGGATGAAGATAAGGGAATGTCAGGAACTCGAATCGACAAAAAAGCTGATGCTCTTCGGCGATGAAGAGAAGCTTGCCGCGATCAGGCGTTTTTCCGAGGAGCGAAGCCAGGAGCGCCGTTCCGAATCGGTCGAGAAGGAAAACGACACGAGAAAACAGGAGCGGCGCATGAACGAATCGGAAGACATCAGGGAATCGAGACATCAGCGGGCGGCCATCTTCGAGCCGCAAAAGGCAAGCACCTGGATGGTCTATCTGTTCATCGCATTGCTCATAGGCATGGTATTGATGGCTGTCTATTTCTATCAGCCGGTCAATCCGATCAGGATCGTCCTTCCCGGGCATTCATGAAGCGGATCGCGTCGAAAGACAACCCTGTTTTCAGGCAGCTTTTGAGACTCGAAAGCTCGTCGAGGGAAAGAAGAAATACAGGGAAGGCATTGCTGGATGGCATCCATCTTGTGGACGCCTGCATGAAAAGCGGATCGGATCCCGAGCTCATCGTGATCAGGGAGTCCAGCCTCGAGAATCCGCAGATGATTCCCTTCACGGCGCATCGGCATGCTGTTTCGATGAGCGATGCGCTTTTCGACAGGATTTCCCCTGTGAAAAGTCCGACCGGAATCCTTGCGCTCTTCGACATACCCGGACCTGAAAAAACCGCTCACGCGGATTTCTGCATCTTTCTGGAAGCCATTCAGGATCCAGGGAACATCGGTTCCATCCTTCGCGCCGCCGCCGCTTCCGGGTTGAGGGATGCTTTCCTTTCAGAGGGCTGTGCGGACGCATGGTCGCCGAAAACGCTCAGGGCTGGAATGGGCGCGCATTTCGCCCTGCGCATCCATGAAGATGCGGACATCGCGGCCATCCTGGAAGATTTCCCGGGGAATTCGGTTGCCATGACGCTTGACGCCGAGAAATCGCTTTTCGACCTCGATCTTGCGGGCAGCGTGGGTTTCGTGATCGGAAACGAAGGAGCAGGCATTTCGGAAGCAATCCTTTCACTGTGCAAGACGAGGGCGAAGATCCCGATGCCCGGCATGATGGAATCCTTGAATGCCGCGCAGGCTGCATCGATCTGCCTATTCGAGCGGGTCAGGCAGAAATCGTGATTGTTCTTTTCAACAAGCCTTACGGCGTGCTTTCCCAGTTCAGCCTCGAGGGTTCCCACCGGACGCTGAAGGAATTCATCCCGATTCAGGGAGTCTATCCTGCAGGACGTCTGGATGCTGACAGCGAGGGGCTGCTCGTTTTGACCGACGAGGGACGGCTGCAGCATGATCTCGCCCATCCGAAAGCCAAAACGGAAAAGATTTATCTTGCCCAGGTCGAGGGGATACCGGATGAAGCGGCGCTGAACATGCTGGAAAAAGGGGTCGACCTCGGCGATTTTCTGACCAGGCCTGCCAAGGCGAGATCGATAGAAGAGCCCGAGTGGCTCTGGAAAAGAAACCCGCCCATCCGATACCGCAAAGCCATCCCGACTTCATGGCTTGAAATCAGGATCTCCGAAGGAAAGAACAGGCAGGTGAGAAGGATGACCGCAAAAGTCGGTCATCCCACGTTGAGGCTGGTTCGCTATGCGGTCGGCAAATGGAATGTCAAAGGGCTCGATCCGGGAGAATATTCGGTTCTCTAAATTCCCCTCGCCTGGCGCTTTCTTTCGTTTTCGGTGAGATACCGCTTCCTCAGTCTGATGGTCTTGGGCGTGATTTCGACAAGTTCGTCGTCGTCTATGAATTCGACGGCGGATTCCAGTGTCAGCTTGATCGGAGGCGTCAATCGAACCGCCTCGTCCGTGCCTGATGCACGGACGTTGGTCAGCTTCTTGCCCTTGATCGGATTGACAACAAGATCATTGTCGCGGCTGTGGATGCCGATGATCATGCCTTCGTAAAGCTTGTCTCCGGGGCTGACGAACATGCGGCCGCGCTCCTCCAGGTTCCAAAGCGCATAGGCCACCGCCTCGCCATTTTCCTGCGAGATCAAGACGCCATTGTGGCGGCCAGGGAGATCGGCCTTGATCGGGCCGTAGTCGTCGAACACATGGCTCATCAGGCCGGTGCCGCGGGTCATGGTCATGAAATCGGACTGGAAACCGATCAGGCCGCGGGCGGGAATATGGTATTCCAGGCGGGTACGGCCATTCGGGTCGGCCTCCATGTTGGTCAGCTCGCCGCGGCGGCGGCCGATCTCTTCCATCACGGCACCCTGGTGCTCATTCTCGAGGTCTATGGTGAGGTTCTCGTACGGCTCGCACTTCTCGCCGTTGATCTCCTTGTACACCACCCTGGGCTTGCCCACGGCGAGCTCGAAGCCCTCGCGCCGCATGTTTTCCAGGAGGATGGTGAGATGCAGCTCACCGCGGCCTGAGACCCGGAAGATATCGGCGTCGCCTGTGTCCTCGACCTTCAGGGCGACATTGGTCAGCAGCTCCTTTTGCAGGCGATCGCGGATCTGCCTGCTGGTGACAAATTTGCCCTCCGTACCTGCCAGCGGCGAAGAATTGACCATGAAATCCATGGTCAGTGTCGGTTCGTCGACGGAAAGCATGGGCAGGCCCTCGGGATTGTCCCTGTCGCAGATGGTGACGCCGATGCCGATGTCCTCAAGACCCGAGATGATGATGATGTCGCCGGCCTCGGCCTCGTCCACAGGGACGCGCTCCAGGCCCTTGAAGCCGAGCACCTGATTGATCTTGCCGGTGGCGACCTGTTCCTCGTGGTTCATCACCGCAACCTGTTGGCCTGGCTTGATTCGGCCATTGAGCACGCGGCCTACGCCCATGCGGCCGGTGTAGGTCGAGTAGTCAAGGGCGGCGATCTGTAGCTGCAGCGGCGCGTCGGGGTTCCCGGCAGGGGCCGGCACATGCGCAAGGATCGCATCGAACAGCGGCTTCATGTCGCTCGCCGCGCCACCCGAGGACGGCGCATCCTTCAGTTCGAGACAGGCCCAGCCGTTTAGGCCGGAGGCGTAGATGATCGGGAAGTCGAGCTGCTCGTCGGTTGCGCCCAGCTTGTCGAAAAGGTCGAAGGTCTGATCGACCACCCAGTCGGGGCGCCCGCCCGGCCGGTCGACCTTGTTGATCACGACGATGGGCCGCAGGCCCAGGGCGAGGGCCTTCTTGGTCACGAAGCGGGTCTGCGGCATCGGACCTTCGACCGCATCGACCAGCAGCACCACGCCATCAACCATGCCCAGCACCCGCTCCACCTCGCCGCCGAAGTCGGCATGCCCGGGGGTGTCGACGATGTTGATCCGGGTGCCATGGTAATCGATGGCGGTATTCTTGGCGAGGATGGTGATGCCGCGCTCCTTTTCCAGATCGTTGCTGTCCATGACACGCTCGGATACGACCTGGTGTGCGGAAAAGGTGCCTGCCTGGTGCAGAAGCTTGTCGACGAGGGTGGTTTTGCCATGATCGACGTGGGCGATGATGGCGATGTTTCTCAATGCGCGGGACATGTCAGGGATACTCGGAAGATAAAAGCACGGATTATATCACAGAGGATACTATGAAATTTTTCAGAATGACGTTATAATCTCCTGGATTTGGCGGCATGGGCCGCTTTTTCATCGTTCCCTGACCCTCCTTTCCCGACGGAAAACGAATATTGCCGGTTAGCGACGATGCTGTGCGCTGGCGGCTTTGTTCGGCCCTTTCAGGCTTTCTGCCTGCGCTTTTGTTTTCACCTCATCTAGGAATAAACTTGTCATTTCAAAATCTGAATCTCCATCCGCTCATCCTCAAGGCGCTCGATGACGCGGGTTACACCGAGGCGACTCCAGTACAGGAAAAAGCCATTCCGGAACTCGTCGCAGGGCAGGACGTGATGGCTTCCGCCCAGACAGGCACCGGTAAAACCGCTGCTTTCATGCTGCCCGCGCTCAACAGGCTGGCGGAACCGCCCAAAGTACAGTCCAAGGGGCCAAGGATCCTCGTCTTGACGCCGACCAGGGAACTCGCCCAGCAGGTCAGTACTGCTGCCGAGAAATACGGGAAATATCTTCGCAATGCCCGCGTCGTCACGATACTCGGCGGCATGCCCTATCCCGTCCAGAACAAGCTGCTTTCCCGCCATGTGGACATCCTGGTTGCAACGCCAGGGCGGCTGATAGACCATATCGAGCGCGGCAGGATCGATTTCTCGAGGCTTGAAATGCTGATCCTGGACGAAGCCGACAGGATGCTCGACATGGGATTCATCGACGACGTCGAGCGGATCGCCGATGCAACGCCCAAGACTCGCCAGACTGTTCTTTTTTCCGCAACGCTGGAAGGCGGAATAGGCAAGCTGGGTTCATCCATGATGAAGGAGCCGAAGCTCATCAGGATCGCCGCCCAGACAGCCAGGCACGAAAACATCGAGCAGCGCCTGCATTACGTCGACGACATGCATCACAAGAACAGGCTTCTCGACCACATGCTCCGCGACATCAAACTCAATCAGGCCATCGTTTTCACCGCCACGAAGCGCGACGCGGACATGCTGGCCGACGATCTGGCCGCGAAGGGATATGACGCTGCGGCACTGCATGGAGACATGAGCCAGCGCGAGCGGAACAGGACGATTGCCCGACTCAGGCAGGGCGGAATCAAGGTGCTCGTCGCAACCGATGTCGCAGCCCGCGGCATCGATATAGCAGGCATCACCCATGTCTTCAATTTCGATCTTCCCAAATTCGCGGAAGATTATGTTCACAGGATAGGCAGGACGGGACGAGCAGGCGCTTCAGGAATAGCGATTTCCTTCGCTTCGGGCCGGGATACCCTGCATGTCAAAAAGATAGAGCGATTCACCGGGCAGACCATCGCAACCCATGTGATCGAGGGGCTGGAGCCGAAATTGAGGAACAAGCCGGTGGTGACGAGGCGTCCTCCGAAGCGGGATTATCAGCCGCGAAGGGGGGGAGGGGAGCGTTTCGCGAGGGAAAGAAGTAGGTAGCAGCGCTTTTGGCCTTATAATGGGCCAATGAGCCACAATACCGACCATCTTGTCAGACCCGAAGAGGCCGTGACCCTTCACGGCCTTTTTCTCGAGCGTGCGAAGCGCTCTCCTCAATCCGTTGCCTACCGTCATTTCGACGACAATGCATGGCGCGACATCACCTGGAACGAAGCCAGGAACGAAGTCGCGCGCTGGCAGGCAGCGCTTGTTTCGGAAGGATTGTCGCCCGGGGATCGGGTCGGGATCATGCTCAGGAATTGCCCTGAATGGGTTTTCTTCGACCAGGCAGCCATGTCTCTCGGGCTTGTCGTCGTCCCCCTCTATACCGTTGATCGGGCCGAGAATGTCGCCTATATCTCGAAAAATGCTGAAATCAGGCTGCTTCTTTTCGAGAATCAGTGGAAGTCGCTCAAGGGCGTGAAGGACGAACTGGATTGCGTCAGGCGCTTCGTGAGCCTCTCTGATGTCGAGGATCAGGAAGAAAAAAGACTCGCGCCCGCCTCGAAATGGTTGCCAAAAAATGCAGAGCTGGCCGAAGCCCTGCCCAGGGACGGGGAAGCGCTGGCGACCATCATTTACACATCCGGCACGACAGGACATCCCAAGGGGGTCATGCTTTCGCATCGCAACATCGTGTCCAATGCCTATGCTGGCCTGCTTCATTTCCCGATAGGACCGGGGGACGTCATGCTTTCCTTCCTTCCCCTTTCTCATTCCTTCGAGCGTACCGTAGGCTACTACATCAGCATCATGGCGGGTTCGACCATTGCCTTTTCGAGATCCATCCAGCTGCTTCTTGAAGACATGCAGATCGTCCGCCCGACCGTCCTCGTTTCCGTCCCGAGGATATACGAGCGCATCTACAATTCGATCCGGGTGAATCTCGAAAAGGGCTCCGCTTTTTCCCGGATGCTCTTTTCACTGACGGAAAAAACCGGCTGGAGAAGATTCGAATACCTGCAGAAAAGGGCGGCATGGCATCCTGCATTGATTTTGTGGCCCATCCTGAAGCGTCTCGTTGCAGACAAGGTATTGGGCAGGTTCGGGGGCAGGCTCAGGCTTTCGATCAGCGGCGGCGCCCCCCTGCAGCCCGACATATCTAAGCTTTTCGTGTCCCTCGGTCTGCCGCTCCTTCAGGGATACGGGCTCACCGAAACAAGCCCCATCGTCAGCGCCAACAAGATAAACAGCAACTTTCCTGCGAGCGCAGGGCTTCCCCTTCACGATATTGAAGTCAAGATAGGAGAAAACGATGCACTGCTCGTGAAAGGGCCCTGCAACATGATGGGCTACTGGAAGAACAGGGAAGCGACGGCAGCGATGATTTCTTCTGAAGGATGGCTCAATACCGGGGATACCGCAAGGATTTCAAAAACGGGGCACATCTACATCACCGGGCGCCTCAAGGAGATCATCGTCATGTCGAATGGCGAAAAAGTGCCCCCTGCCGACATGCAGCATGCTATCCTCCGGGACAGGCTTTTCGACCAGGTCATGGTTTGCGGGGAAGGCCGGCCATGCCTCGTCGCGCTTGCAGTCCTCAATCCGGAATGCTGGATGAAATTCGCCGACGAAAACGGATTCGCCCCCGATGCGCTAAGGGACAGGGCTGCCGAGAGGAAGGTGCTGGAGCGGATTTCGCGCCAGATCAGGGAGTTTCCGGGCTATGCGAAAATATCGAGGGTGCTGCTTCTGCTCGAGCCATGGAGCATAGAAAACGGGCTGCTGACCCCTACCTTGAAACTTAAAAGGGACAAGGTGATCGAAAGATATGCGAAGGAAATCGATGAATTCTATTCGAGGTATTGAAATGAGGATTTTTTTCATGCTGCTCCTGCTTATTCCCCTTCGATCGTGGGCCGATCTGGGCGGAAATCCGGCCTCCGTGTCAGCAGATGCGGGCGCCTTTCAAGCTTCCATGCAGTCCTCGACTCACGCTTCCTATACCGTGAGCACATTGACGCTTCCTTCAGGGACCGTGGTGAAGGAATTCTCGCACGGCGCCATCATTTTCGGTATTTCATGGCAGGGGCCGTTCATGCCTGACCTGAGGCAGCTTCTCGGCAGCCATTACAATGCCTACGTCACCGCGGCGCATGCCGGGACAGGACCTGCCCATGTCGACATTCCCGGCCTTGTCGTCAGGTCCGATGGGCACATGCGCGCATTTTCAGGGCAGGCCTATCTTCCTGATCAGCTTCCTTCCGGTTTCCTGCCGTCCGACATCAAATGAAATATCTGTTTTTCCTTTTTATCCTCTTCCTCTCAGGCTGCGGGGGGGGAGGGGGGGGAGGGGGCGCTGCCCCCTCGGCGCCTGTTTCGGTGAGCACGAATGTCGCGCCCGGCAGCAATGTCATGACGCTTTATGCCGCGCCTGCATCCGTCAATGTCAATATCCTGCTCGCGAGCGTCACTTTCTGCACGCCCAACACTTCGAACTGCCAGACGATCCCGAATCTCCTCGTCGATACGGGCTCTTACGGCATACGCCTCTTGAAGTCGGCCATGCCTTCCGCCCTTCAGCTCAGCCCCGTCACCGGAAGCGGCGGGAACCCGCTTTACGATTGCTCCCAGTTCGCTTCGGGCTATACCTGGGGAAGCGTGCAAACTGCGGATGTGAAGATGAGCGGCGAAACTGCATACGGCCTTCCCGTGCAGGTGATAGACGATGTCAGCACGACTCAGAATCCCGCCATACCTGCAGCATGCCCCGGCCCGTTCATAGGAAACGTTCAGGGGCTTAATGCAAACGGGGTGATAGGCATAGGCGTTTTCCTGCATGATTGCGGGCAATACTGCGTCAATACCCCCGGCAACAATATCTATTTCGAATGCCCAACATCAGGCTGCGCTTCCCATGCTGAACCCCTGAATGTGCAGATCCAGAACCCTGTTCCGAACTTTTCGGGCGACAACAACGGCGTTGTCGTCGTCCTTCCCCAGATTCCTTCTTCAGGCGCAGCCGGCATTTCAGGCTCATTGATCTTCGGCATAGGCACCCGGTCGAACAATGCGTTGGGTCAGGCAAAAGTATTGCCGCTCGATGGTTACGGGAACTTCACGACGACCTTCAATGGGCAGTCCCTGTCCACCAGCTTCATCGACAGCGGATCCAACATGTTCTTCTTCCAGGACGGGACAACCCCGGCATGCACTTATGTCGTCGGCGGATATTGCCCTTCCTCGACCCAGTCCCTTTCTGCGACATTGGGCTCTGCCATCACGGTGAATTTTTCTGTCGCCAACGCAGACCAGCTCATATCTACCGGAAATCTGCTTTTCAGCAATATGGCGGGAAGCGCTGTGGGTCCGACATCCTTCGACTGGGGACTTCCTTTCTTCTTCGGCAGAAGCGTTTATTTCGCGATCAACGGTTCTGTCACCCCTTACGGCACCGGCCCCTATGTCGCGTTCTGATTCAGGCGAGCTTCAGAACAAGATAGAGCATGCCGATCAGCAAAGGCTGGTGGACGAGATAGATGAGCAGGCTGTGTCTGCCGAGAAAGGATGAGAATTTCAGTTGAGGGTTATTCCGGTAAATCCGGGAAGGCTTGTGTTTGGCGAAAAGGAAGTTGCCGACGAAAATGCCTATCAGCACGACGCCCAGCCAGGGAAAGAGCGGGACGTAATCCTCCGTATAGGGCTTGTGGGTCATGAGGCCTATCCACTGCATGTAAGGTCTGTCGAAAAAAGGATTGGAATAGCTCAATCCTGTCGCGATCACGAGGATTCCTGAAATCAGGCTCGCGTTGGGCCGATCGACAAGGAATCTGCCGATCAGGCTCGCCAAGAAAATGAAATGGAGTATGCCGAAATAGATGTAGCTTTCGGGGAACATCATCCAGCTTCCGAAAGTCACGATCAAGGCTGCCAGAAAAAGCTTTCCCTGCCTCCTCCAGAATTGCATGGCATCCTGACTCGACGCGAGAACGAGGCTGATGCCGACCAGGGTCAGGAAAAGGCTTACGATGATCGCTCGGGATGTCAGCCAGAAAGCCTCGTGATTGAAATCATGATGGATGACGCCGAAATAGTTGAGGTCGAACGAGAAATGATAGGCGATCATCAGCATGACGGCCATGCCTCTCGCGGCATCGACGAGGGCGATTCTCTTCAAAACTTCACCGGCTTCAGTGAATAGAGGCCATCGCCGACCGGCGTCCCCAACACCCTGAGCAGATCGGAAACGCCCTCGCTTTTCGATTCCCCCATTGCGGAGAACCGTAATCCCTCCTTTTCCGACCATGACCCCGTTCCTTTCAGAATCAAAGGGCCGTTCAGCGTGTCGAGCGAAAGCTCGATGCTTCGATCTTTTCCCTTGCCTGAAAAGACATAGCTTCCGAGAGGATTGATCGAGCTCACCGACGAGCTTGCGTTCATCCATTTCCCGGTTATCGATCCCTTCATCGATTTGGAGACGACGAAGTCGCGAGCTTCAATCTGGAATTCCCCGCCTGGATCGATCGATTCGATCCCTTTGCCTGTAAGGGCGAGAATGGATGCGGGAAGCGTGAGAGAAACATCCTTCAATTGAAGCATGTCGGGCGAAGCAATGACGTCCATCCTTCTTCCGCCTTCCATTACGGAAGCATGCACTTTACCTCTCAGCATTTCTCCAGGGAAGATCTTCCACGAAAACCTTTCGCCTTCGCGCCCGAGCACGCCCAGCGTGGCTGAACCTTTCCAGAATGAACCTTCCGCGTCGCTGAACCTGATTTTTCCGCTGGAAAGGCGATTCGAAATGACATCCATCATGCTCGCGGGGATGGTCGCAACGAGGAAGGCGAGATAGAGCAATATCCCCGAAAAGACATGGCTTCTCAAGATTTTCCCCATGGCGCGAATGCCGCATTGATCCTGACATTGCCGATCTGGTCGAGCCGTTGGATGTGCCCAGACACCAGCCTGACATGGGCATCCTTCTCGACCTTCTCCACCCAGGTTACCCATCTGTCGAATGAAACCGAAGGAAATTCGGCGTGTACTTGACCGTCACCGTCCTTCTCGATGCTCTTCAGTCCCATTCCGGCCGAATTCGCAGATGCCTCGATTTCACCCTTGATGTCCCGGGCTGCGTCCCTCCCAGGGGCTTTGGTCGATCTCTCGATTTCGGATGCTTCCATGCGCATTTCTGCAAGCTTTTCCTTAAGCTGCGGGATCTCCCTCCTGAGCTTGATCCTTTCCTTTTCTCCGGGCTGCAGGACGAAAGCATAGGCGAGCGCCGAGAAAACGAAGAAGAAGGCGAACAGGAGCACCTTCCTTTCACGCTCGTTTCGCTCGATCCAGAATCGCTTGAGCGCTTCCATCAACTTCCTCCCGAACCGACATGAAGGGTTGCAAGCACGCCGTTATCCTTCTCTTCGACCTTCTTCAGCTCGACTTTCAATCCTCCCGATTCCAGTTTTTTCCTGAACATGTCGAGCGCATCCTTGCCTGGAAATCCGGCTGAAAGATCGAGGCCTTCTGCTGAATAATCGATGCTCGAAAGGCTTCCCGACGGAAGGGATGCGATTTCGCCCGAGAGCGATGCCATCAGCGGAATGAAATCCCCCGGCTGCCTGTTTCCGCCTGAACGCCTAAGCTCCTCGAGCTTCCTTTTCATCTGGAGAGGCGCATCCACGACCACCCTGGCCTCGGGAAAGCTCTGTCTGAATAGCCTGTCCATCTCGGTGAAGATCGCCTTTTTTTCCCGGGAAAGGTGGATCCACTCGTAAACCGTTCCTGAAAACTGCAGCGCAATCATCATGAACAGGATGAATAACGCAGGCTTGAAAGGCCGCCAGTCGATTTCGAAGGATCTTGAGGCAGATCGCCCGATCAGGTTGATTTCACGTCGGAATTCCGCCTTTTTCCAGTCCCATGCTCCCGCTTGTCTAAAGGGAATGCCGAGCATTTTCTCCCACTGCTCGAGATCCGGATAATCCTTCGAATAGACCAGTATTTTCTCGGGCCGCTCCCTCTCGAGGGCAAGCTTGAGGCCGACCGGCGGTTCTTGTCCATGGCAATCCAGGGAAAATGCAGCTTCTTCGGAAGTCTTCAGAAATCCTTCGGGACCCAGGAGGACGAGAGCCCATTCGCCCGCCTTCAATGACGGAAGAAGGAGCTCGGGAACAGCTCTTTTTGGCTCCAGCCCAGATTTTCCGAGTTCGGCGAGAAGCCCGTCCATCCAGCCCCTGTCTATGACGGCGAGCAATGTGGTGTCGTCCTGAAGTTTCTTCAAAGGCAGGGCGAGGTTTTTTTCAGGCTCGGAGATGACCGCATCCTCGATTGCGTAAGGCGCGATCTCCAGGAGCCGTTTCGAGTTGACCTTGGGCAGCTTCGCCGTCGCCAGGGAAATGAGCGAAAACGGCACGACGACTTCGCATTCGTCGGCATTCGGGAAGGAATGCCCGCTGCCAGATTCGATGACCTGATCGTTTTCGATCAATGCCCATTCCATTGCGGAAACCGGATAGATCCTGAGACGATTCATGATCTGTGCCATACCGCTCTCGGCCAAGCCGTGCCTTCACGATCGAGCAGCGTCTCCATGGTGACCCTGGATTTTCCCTGCCTGGCATTGACCGTCACCAGGAAATACTGGCTGGCCACTTCGACTTGATTGTCCTGGATGATGACGTTGGGATCAGGAATCGCCGATCTGAAATCGGCCACGTCGTTGAAATAATGCTGATTGCGCCTGTTCACCAGTTCGTTGGCGCGTGACAGCGAAAGGCCGGGCAGAATCGCGGCCAGCACTTCCGGAGGCGCCGTGTTGACGTTTACTTGAGTCGTGTTCGGCAGAACGGTCACGTAGGGCTTCAATCTTTCCATGGTTGCCTCGTCGAAACCTTTGACCAGGGAGAGATCATCGATTTCCGCAAACGGCATATTAGCCGCACGGTAAGGATCAGGCAATCCGAGATAATAGGAATTTTCAGCGCCACCCGGACTCTGGACCGCGCTGTCCGAGTCGATCCAGTCTGCAACCGCTTCCGCGAGATCGGGCTGGATTCCAAGCAGGGAGAGAAGCGCTCGAAACTGCATCAGGTGTGCGACGTCGGTTTTGCCATTGAGGGCGAGATTGTTGAGATTGAAAAGGCCCTGCTGATCGGTTATGAAGCCTGAGACTTCCCCGTTTTCGACGGGCATGGCCGGCAACTGGGTGGCCCATGCCTCGCCCTGATAATCCACGATGTTGTGCCTTGCATCGTCGTTCAGCACCGCTGCGGCGAAATTCGTCCCAGCCTGGGCGAGCCATTTCGCATCTGTCCTTTCTTCGTCGTTTTCGAGCCTTCTGGCGAAGATGCCCTCGCGCCACGCAAGGGAGGCAGCGAGCGTGGCCGAAACCGCGACGATCAGAATCGCCATGATGATGGCAGCCCCTTTCTCTTTCATAACAGCGAAAAGGTTCGCACGATTTTCTCTCCCGATTCAAGCGTCACGCTGGCCTGAACTGCCTTCGGCCGAATCTGCCCCGGAAGCGGCCAGAAGGGAACCCAGGTATTGTTGATTGCGAGATAGCGCAATTCGAAAGACCTGACATGGGAGAGCAGGGGATAGATATCAGGCTTCGTTCCCGGCGCCTGGTCGACATGCGCCCAGAGCAGGGCCTCTATCTTTCCCTGATTGAGTCGATAGCCCACCCTTTCGTCGTTCCGGTCTTCATCTCCCATTCTCGTGAAAAGGATGTTGGCGTCGAGTGGACCCGAATAGTCTGTCTTGCCTTCGAATTCGGGCAGAACCAGCCCGGATTGATCCGTGGCGGGACGGTGTATCAGGCCGGACAGATCTTCGCCGAACCTGGAAAAGAAAAGGGAAATATCATGCCATTTCCTGGTTTCCTCGGAAACATGCATCCTCGTTTCGATCACGGAGGAAAGCCCCCTAAAAGCCATGACGGAGATCAGGGCTAGTATCGAGACGGCGATCAGGATTTCGACGAGCGTGAAGCCTTTTTCTTTCCTCATGGCATGGGGCGAATCAGATAGCCTGTCAATTGGCGCAGCATGTGCTGTTGCCCGTCATATACGCTAATCACGATTTTCCTGAAAAGAGGGTTGGGCGTCGAGGTGATTTCTTCTTCCCATGAAAAATCCTCGTTCGCTTCGGTTTCAGTTCCTGACAGGTTCCCGAAATCCGGCCAGATCTGCAGGGCGGTGATCTCGGCCATCCTGTTCTGAGCAACCCAGTCCGCGAGCATTCTCTGTCTCAAATCATAGGCATTTTCGCCAGCCTGGGCGGACGCGCGCAATACGGCGGTCAGCGCGATCGCGATGATGGCAAGCGCAATCAACGTTTCGAAGAGCGTGAAGCCCTTTTCCTCATTCATTCGACTCGACCGTTACCCGATTCATGGCGTCGCCTGAAATGCCGATCTTCGATTCGGTTCCGGAGAGGACAATCCTGAAAGGGGTATTGACGCCTGAAGGGTTGAAAACGATTTTTTTGTCGGACGGCAGGCCGTTCAGGTTGACTGCATCGATGCTGATGCCATCCTGAAAAACATGGCCCTTGAAGAGATCGTCGTCAGCGATTTGCTGCCATTTTCCGGCCTCATCCATTTTCCAGAACAGGTAGGAATCCCCGGCCCCCGACCAGGCGAGCTTCTCCCCACGGCTCATCGCTTCCTCTTCGGCTTCTTCGAGGAGGTCTGCAAGACGGGAAGCCTCGATTGCGGTTGTTCTCCTGTCGTCCATCGAGACGCCGAGCGCGACGGCCGCAGAGATGATGCCGATGACGAGCAGAACAACCAGTATTTCCAGGAGCGTGAATCCGCCTTGCTGGCTATTAGAGTTCCCAGGAACCGATATCGGCGTCATTTCCTTCCCCGCCCGGCATACCGTCAGCGCCGAAGCTGAATACGTCTATTTCGCCATGCAGTCCCGGATTGAGATACTGATAGGGCTTTCCCCATGGGTCAACAGGAAGCTTCTCGAGATATCCTCCGGACTTCCAGTTCTGTGGAATGGGCGGCGTCGCCGGTTTTTTCACGAGCGCATCGAGACCCTGCTCGGTCGTCGGATAGGCGTGATTGTCGAGCTTGTAGAGCTTCAACGCCTGCATGATGGAACCGATGTCCTGCTTTGCGGCGACGATCCGCGCATCGTCCGGTCTGCTCATTATTTTGGGGACGATCAATGCGGCCAGAATGCCTATGATCACGATGACCACCATGATTTCGATCAGGGTGAATCCGCGCTGAGCAAGTTTCATTTCATCAATCCTGTAAATCTATCGCGGTGATTTCCACGATGGGTTAGAATCGCCTTCATTATGAGGCATATGTTTGGGTCCCTGCAACGGAAGACGATATGGGCGGTGAATTTCGCCTTTCTGGCCGCTTTCTGCGCGCAGGCCGCCTACTGGACATGGTCGCTCTTCAGTCCGGAGCAGTTGAAGCTTGTTCCGCAATCTTCGAAGATGGTTGAGCAGCGCGTCACGCAAACCATCGCTTCATATCATGTTTTCGGCGGCGGGGAGACAACCGAAAATGCGGCGCTTCCACCCGGTCTCTCGCTGGAAGGGGTTTTCGCATCGAAACAGGGAGAACCCGCGGCCATATTTTCCGAAGCGGGGAAGAAAAGCAGGGTGGTCCTGCTGAAGGAAGCCGTTTCTCCCGGGGTCTATCTCGATGAAGTCGCAGCAGACCATGTCGTATTGAGTCACGAAGGCGGCAGAACGACGGTGAACCTGAGACAGATAGCCCCTGAACTCGATCTGCGGGCAAAGTGATGATAGGATTGCGGTTTTCATTCTGGAAACATCAGTGATCAGGTATTTGAGGAACATCCTCTTCGTTCTTTGTTTGATTTCAGCCAGTGCGATGGCCGAAGACGACAAGGTGATGCTCAATTTCGTCAATGCCGATGTCGATTCGGTGATCAAGGCGGTAGGCAAGATCACCGGCAGGAATTTCCTGATCGACCCGCGTGTCAGGGGATCGGTCAACATCATTTCGTCCAAACCGGTATCGAGATCCCTGATCTATCCCATCCTGCTTTCCGCGCTCCGCCTGCAGGGCTTCGCAGCGGTCGAATCGAACGGCGTCGTCCGCATCCTTCCGGAGGCCGATGCCAAGCAAAACGGCGGAAATCTGCTGATAGGCGTCAAGCCGGAACAGGGCGGGGAAGTCGTCACGCAAGTCTATTCGCTGAAGAACCAGTCGGCTTCCAAGCTTGTTCCGGTTCTTCGTCCGCTGATTGCGCCGAACAACGCGATCAGCGCCTATCCGGACGGAAACGCCCTGGTGATCACGGATTACGCTGACAATCTGAAGCGCATCGTCAGCATCATCGATGCCATAGATCAGGCTGGAAGCCCCGACATTGTGGCACTCCATCACGCTTCTGCGCTGGATGTCGCGCAGAGCATCAACAAGCTGATGAACGAAGGGGTGACCGACCCCGGGCAGCGCCTGCTGGTCGTGGCGGATGCAAGAACGAACAGCCTGATCCTTAGATCCGGGAATGCGGCGATGCAGGCTACGGCCAGGAACCTGATCGCGAAGCTCGACATCGGAACAGGGGATACCGGGAACATTCATGTCATCTATCTCAGGAATGCCTCGGCGAAGAGCCTTGCGAAAATGCTCGAATCAGTGGTCACGGGCCAGCCTGCCGCTCCTTCGACGCCTTCGTCGGCCACGCCGCATGGCGCCTCCGCCCAGGCAAGCTCGCCTTCGGGCGGCATGATCCAGGCGGACGAAGCATCGAATGCGCTCATCATCACTGCGCCCGAGGCGATTTACAACAACCTCCGCGCCGTCGTCGAGAAGCTGGACGTGAGGCAGGCTGAAATCTATGTCGAAGCGCTGGTTGCCGAAGTCAGCGCGAACAGGGCTGCTGAATTCGGCATACAGTGGCAGAATCTCAACGGCATCAACAGCAATTCCGTCAACGTCATAGGCGGGACCAATTTCGGCACGCAGACGGGCGGGGCAAACATCATCGGCACGGCGACGAACATCGGCTCCGCAGGAGAAGGGCTCAACATCGGCATCATCAGGGGGCAGGTCGACATTCCAGGCATAGGACAGGTGCTGAACCTCGGGGTCCTGGCGCGCGCGTTGCAGACCGATGCAAATGCGAACATCCTCTCCACCCCCAATCTCCTGACCCTCGACAACGAGGAAGCCAAGATCGTCGTCGGCCAAAATGTCCCCTTCATCACGGGCTCCTATGCGCAGACGGGCACGACGACCACCACTGCGCCTTTCCAGACATACGAGCGCCAGGATGTCGGTCTGAAGCTGAAGATCAAGCCGCAGATTTCCGCAGGGGATCTGGTTAGGCTCAAGATCTATCAGGAAGTGTCGAGCGTAGATCCGACGACGCTCAACAATCTCGCCGGTCCCACCACGAACAAGCGCTCCATCGATTCGACGGTCGAGGTGGACGATGGCCAGATCATCGTATTGGGCGGGCTGATACAGGATTCCGTATCGGACAACGTCAGCAAGGTTCCGGTTCTGGGCGATCTTCCTTTCGTCGGGAATTTCTTCAGCTACAAATCGAGAACCCACAACAAGACCAATCTGATGGTTTTCCTTTGTCCCCATATCCTGAGAAATGCAAAGTCCTATGACGAATTGACCAGGGCGCGTTACGATTACGTCAGGGGAGTGCAGAAAGCTTCCCAGCCGGCGCAGAGTTTCATGCTTCCCGACACCAAGACGCCCGTTCTTCCTCCGCTCAAGCATTGAAGCCATGCAGCCGAAAAAGCTGATCCCCTATTCCTATGCCCAGGCAAAAGGGGTCTTCGTCTCCGGCTTCTCCAACGAGCATGCCGAAATTTGCCTGAGGGAAGGGGCAGGAATCGAAGTCATTTCCGAAGCGAGAAGAGTGCTCGGCGTGCCGCTGAAGGTGACGACGATGGAAGCCGGGCAGTTCGAGAAATCCCTTTCGGAATGCTATTCAAGGGGGGATTCGTCCGTGCTTGCAGACGATTTCGATCTGGATCTCTCCAAGATGATAGGGGAGATGCCAAGGATAGAGGATCTGCTCGAAGCCGAAGGGGATGCGCCCATCATCAGGATGATCAATGCCTTGCTCACCCAGGCGCTGAGGGAAAATGCATCGGACATCCACTTCGAAATCTTCGAAAATAGGTCCGTGGTGCGCTTCAGGCTGGATGGCGCGCTGAAAGACATCGTCGAGCCGCACCGCACCCTCCATGCTGCGCTCGTATCGAGGATCAAGATCATGGCGCAGCTCGACATCGCCGAGAAGCGCCTTCCGCAGGACGGGCGGATCGCCCTGAGAGTGGCGGGGAGACCTGTAGACGTCCGGGTTTCCACGCTCCCGACAGGCCACGGCGAGCGCGTGGTGATGCGTCTTCTCGACAAGGAGGCGGGAAGGCTCGATCTTTCCAGGCTGGGCATGAGCGCGGAGACGCTCTCAGGCGTGAACGAACTGATATCCCAGCCTCACGGCATCTTTCTCGTCACCGGTCCGACGGGTTCGGGAAAGACGACAACCCTTTATGCCGCCCTTTCGAGGCTCGATTCCGCCGTCATGAACATCATGACGGTGGAGGACCCGATCGAATACGATCTGGACGGCATCGGCCAGACCCAGGTGAACTCGAGGATAGACATGAGCTTCGCCAAGGCGCTGAGAGCCATATTGCGCCAGGATCCCGACGTCATCATGATAGGCGAAATAAGGGATCTCGAAACTGCGCAGATCGCGGTACAGGCGAGCCTGACAGGGCACCTGGTGCTCGCCACCCTGCACACCAACGATTCGGCAAGCGCCGTGACAAGGCTGATAGACATGGGGATAGAACCCTTTCTTCTTTCTTCCAGCCTGATAGGCGTGCTCGCGCAAAGGCTGGTGAGAAGATTCTGCAGGCAATGCATGGGCGCGGGATGCCCTTCCTGCGACATGAGCGGATACAAGGGAAGGACAGGCATCTACGAGCTTCTCTCGATAGACGAAGTCCTGCGAAAATTCATCCACGACGGCAGATCGGAACAGGAAATCCGGACACACGCGCAATCTCAAGGCATGATGAATCTGAGGCAGGACGGCATGAGGTGGGTCGAAAACAAGGAGACTTCGCTCGAGGAACTGCTTCGGGTGACGAAGGACTGACATGACCGCTTTCCGCTACGAGGCAGTGGACAGGGAAGGGCGGGTCGTGAAAGGGGTCGTCGAAGTCGATACGGCCAGGCAGGTGAGGTCACATCTCAGGGAGAGGGCGCTTTTCCCTGTCTCTGTCGAACCCGTTTCACAGGAAGCGCTTTCGGACAACGGTTTTTCCTGGCGAAGAAGGTTCAGTTCGAACCAGTTGAGCCTTTTCACCCGGCAGTTCTCCACCCTTCTGTCCGCAGGGCTGACCGTGGAAAATGCGCTGGACGCCCTTGTCGAGCAATCCGAAGACGATTACTCGAGACAGATCATCGCAGGCGTCAGGGCGGAAGTGCTTTCCGGGCAGACGCTTTCGAACGCGCTCTCGCAATACGGTAGGGTTTTCCCTGAAATATACCGCGCGCTCGTCCATGCGGGCGAGGAATCCGGGGAACTAGCCGAGGTCATGCTGAGGCTTGCAGACTATGTCGAGAATCGCCATGCCTTGAGGCAGAAGGTGATGCTCGCCTTCCTTTATCCTGCAGCGGTCAGCCTGGTCGCAACGGCCGTCATAACGGGGCTGCTGGTTTACGTGGTGCCGCAGGTCGTCGGGGTTTTCAGGCAGAGCCATCAGGCGCTTCCGTTCCTCACCCGCGCGCTCATCGCATCCAGCGATTTCCTCAGGAAGACAGGGCCATACCTCCTTTTGCCGCTTGTTGCAGGAATATGGGCAGGCTATGCTGCGCTCTCCAGGCCTTCATTGAAGAAGAAATGGCACGGCTTCCTGCTCGATCTGCCGATTTTCGGCAAGCTGACGAAGGGGCTCGATACGGCCAGGTTCGCCAACACGCTGGCGATCCTCTCGGCAAGCGGCGTGCCCTTGCTGAAGTCGCTCCAGGCTGGGGCAATGGTCGTGCAGAACCTCGTTCTCAGGGAATCGATAGAGGATGCGCTGAAGATGGTGAGCGAAGGCGCGGCGCTCAGCCGGGCGCTCGCCAAAAGCAGGAAATTCCCGCCCATCCTGATCCATCTCATATCGAGCGGGGAGGCGAGCGGGAGGCTAGCCGTCATGCTTGATCGGGCAAGCCGCCAGCAGGAAGCCGAGATGGAGGGCAGGACGGCATGGCTCACCGGCCTCATGGAGCCGATCCTGATCGTGGTGATGGGGGGAATCGTCCTGCTCATCGTGCTGGCGATCATGCTGCCCATCATAGACATGAATCAGCTTGTGAGATAGCTTGATTTATCCTCCCATTTTCATCACAATCTCGGAATTCCAGGATCCCCCATGCGCATTCTGATCAGCAACGACGACGGTTATTTTTCCCCGGGTATCGCAGCCCTTGCCGAAACGCTTTCGAAGGCCGGGAAGGTCACTGTCGTTGCGCCCGAGCGCGACAGAAGCGGGGCGAGCAATTCGCTCACATTGGACCGCCCGCTCAAATTGTCGCGCGCGCACAACGGATTCCATTACGTCAATGGCACGCCCACCGATTGCGTCCATCTCGCCGTGACAGGCATGCTCGAAGAACTGCCGGACATCGTGGTGTCGGGCATCAATCACGGCGCCAACATGGGAGACGACACCATCTATTCGGGTACGGTCGCTGCGGCAACGGAAGGATTCCTGCTCGGCATCCCGTCCATTGCAATTTCCCTTGTCGGCCACGAAGGCGGGCATTTCGACACTGCAGCGAAAATCGCGTTGCAGCTCGTCGAGCGCTGCTCGAAGGACCGCCCTTCAGGGCCCATGCTCCTCAATGTCAACGTGCCCGATCTTCCCTATGATGACCTCAAGGGAATCAGGGTGACCCGCCTGGGGAAAAGGCACAAGGCCGAGCCTGTCGTGAAGACGAGGAACCCGAGAGGGGAGACGGTCTACTGGGTCGGCGCTGCGGGTGCGGCCCAGGACGTCGCCGAAGATACTGATTTTTATGCCGTTGCGCATCAGCATGTCTCGATCACGCCGCTTCAGATCGATCTCACCCATTTCGGACAGATGGATGCCGTGAGGAAATGGCTGACCTGATCAAAAGGCACAACGGCATAGGCATGACTTCCCAGCGCACTCGCGCCAGGATGGTCGAGCGCCTTCGCGAACAGGGGATAAGGGACGAAGCCGTTCTCGCCGCGATGAATTCGGTGCCCAGGCATATATTCGTGGACGAGGCACTGGCGAGCCGCGCCTACGACGAAGTATCGCTGCCCATCGGATTCGGCCAGACCATTTCCAACCCCAGGATAGTGGCTCGCATGCTCGAACTGCTCAATTCATCCGGGGACCTTGGAAAAGTCCTGGAAGTCGGAACAGGTTGCGGATACCAGGCGGCAGTCCTTTCCAAAATGGCGAAGGAGGTCTACTCTGTCGAACGGATTTCGCCGCTTCTTTCGAAGGCGAGGAATTCGCTCAGGGAGCTCAAGATCCACAATGTCAGGCTGAGGCATGCCGACGGGAATCTCGGGTGCAGGGATGGATCGCCCTACGACGGCATCGTCATGGCTGCTGCCGCTGCCCAGATACCGAAGCCGCTCCTGGAACAACTCGCCGTGGGTGGTAGAATGGTTTTGCCGCTGGGCGGACAGGAGCAGCGTCTCTGCGTCGTCGAGCGCAACGAAAGAGGTTTTGTCGAAACGATCATGGACGAGGTCAAGTTCGTGCCCCTTCTTCATGGCATCAACTGAGGATCCAAGCTGATGAAATGGCTAATTCTTTTTTCGCTCTTTCTGGCAGCCTGTGCGACAGAGCCGAACAGGGCGCCTGTAGTCGAGCAAAACGCAGTTCCTCCGGTTTCCAGGAATGTGCAGATAGGGAAGGACTGGCGCCCCCAGGTCTATACGGTGAAGAACGGCGATACCCTTTTCGGCATCGCGCTCGAATTCGGCCTCGATTATCGTGAGCTTGCCCAATGGAACAACATCACCAACATCAACAGGATCGTTTCAGGGCGTCAGCTGAGGCTCACGCCGCCATCTGAAACTGCGGTGACGGCCCCGCTTCAGATGGCAGCCCCCGGAGAAGTCACTTCTCCGCTGCAATCGGCTACGCCCGTTTCAGGCCAGAGCCTCGCTTCCCCGACGCCTTCGTCATCATCAGGCATGCTGAAAAGCGAACCTCTGGCGATCGAAATCCCCTATTCCGAAAAGGCGCTCGAAGCGCTGCAGCCTTCCGCCCAGGCCCCTGCAGCCGCTCCTGTACCGCCTGTTCAGCAGCCTCCGAAGCAGGCGGGCGAGGTTGACTGGGGATGGCCTGCCGAAGGAAAGGTCATCTCGACTTTCAGCGAAACCGCCAACCTCAAGGGAATAGACATTGCCGGAAAGATGGGTGAACCCGTCGTCGCTAGCGCGCCAGGAAAAGTCGTCTATACTGGAAGCGGATTGCGAGGCTACGGCAAGCTGATCATCATCAAGCACGACAAGACCTTTCTCAGTGCCTATGCCCACAACAGTAAGATTCTCGTGAAGGAAGGGCAGGAAGTCAACAAGGGTGAGGAGATCGGCGAAATGGGGAACAGCGATGCGAACCAGGTCATGCTTCATTTTGAAATCAGGCGTTTTGGGAAACCCGTCGATCCAATGAATTACTTGAAACCAGATCAGCATGATCAGGGTGCTCATAGCTGACGACCACACGCTGGTCAGGCAGGGCCTCAAGAGGATTCTGGCCGAAACGACGGACATGACCGTCGCGGGCGAAGCCGAAAACGGCGTGGAGGCCCTCAAGAAGATCAGGGAAGGGGAGTGGGATGTCGTCCTGCTCGACGTTTCCATGCCCGGAAGGAACGGCGTGGACACCCTGAAGCAGATCATGAGCGAGAAGCGCGCGGTCAAGGTGCTGATACTCAGCATGTATCCAGAGGATCAGTATGCAGTCCGATTGCTGAAAGCGGGCGCATCAGGATACATGACCAAGGAATCCGCGCCTGAGGAGCTTGTCGAGGCCATCAGGAACATCGCGCTGGGAAAGAAATACATCAGCCCGACGCTCGCCGAACTGCTCCTGAACGAACTGGACATAGACTTTGAAAAGCAGCCTCACGAGAGGCTGACTGACAGGGAATATCAGGTGTTCAGGATGCTGGGTTCGGGCCGGACGGTTTCAGAAGTGGCGGATGCGATGTCGCTCAGCGTGAAGACCATCAGCACCCACCGAACTCATATCCTGGACAAGATGAAGCTCAAGAACAACGCGGAGCTGACCCTTTACGCAATCCAGAACGGGCTGAACGACTAAGGCGTTAACACGCCCTATTCACTTGGAGCGCATCAGGCGCTGCCTCTCCCTTTCCCAGTCCCGCTCCTTTTCGGCTTCCCGCTTGTCGTACTGCTTCTTGCCCTTGGCAAGGCCTATTTCGAGCTTTATCCTGCCCTTGCTGTAATGCATGTCGAGCGGAACAAGCGTGTATCCGGCGCGTTCGACCTTGCCTATCAGCTTCCTGATTTCCTCCGCATGAAGCAGGAGCTTTCTGGTCCTCAAGGGATCAGGCTGGATATGCGTGGAAGCGGTGGGGAGAGGGCTGATGTGCGATCCGATCAGGAATATCTCCTGCCCCCGGATGACGACATAGGACTCCTTCAGGTTGACCCTTCCCTCCCGGATCGACTTGACTTCCCAACCCTCGAGGGCGATCCCCGCCTCGAATCTCTCCTCGATGAAATAATCGTGGAATGCCTTTTTGTTCTGGGCGATGCTCATGAATCGTGCAAAAATGGGATAAAATGCCATTTTAACAGCAATCAAGCCATGGCTTTAGTCGAAAAAACAGTACTTGTCCACCATTCAGCCAGCCAGATGTTTTCCCTGGTTGACGATATCGAATCCTACCCATCCTTTCTTCCCTGGTGCGGCGGCACTACGGTTGCGTCCAGGGATGAGGACGGGGTAATCCATGCTACTGTCATGATCGATTTTCATCACGTGAAGAAATCATTCACCACAGAAAATCGAAGGCAGGCGCCGAATCTCATCGAGATGAAGCTCGTGGACGGCCCTTTCGAGATCCTGGAAGGAAGCTGGCGATTCATCGAGCTCGCGGAATCGGCATGCAAGATCGATTTCAGGCTCCATTACGAGTTTTCCAGCAAGTTGCTGGAAACCCTTGTCGGGCCGATATTCAACATGATCGCAAACAGCTTCGTCGATGCATTCACGAAGCGTGCGGAAAAGGTATACAAGAAATGACCGAAGAAATCAGTGTCGAAGTCGTCTACGCGCTTCCCGATGTGCAGACGCTCGTGCAGGTGAAGGTACCCGCTGGAACAAGCGTGATCGATGCAGTGGAACGCTCCGGCATCAGGGAAAAGCATCCCGAAATCGACATCGGGAAAAACAAGATCGGGATTTTCGGCAGACTGGTCAAGAACGACCAGATCGTTCGCGAAAATGACAGGATAGAAATCTACAGGCCGCTGATCGCCGATCCCAAGGAAGTCAGGAAGAAGCGGGCGGAAGAGGGCAAGGTCATGAAGAAGGGTGGCGGCGATCTCCCCGCCTGACGCGCTTCTTCTTGCTCTTCAGATATTCGGTGAAATCCATCTTCTTGCCGAGATGGACCAGAATGGCGAGCACCAGGGCGATGCCCGCGATGATCGCGATGTAGTAGGTGGCCTGATCGATCGTTGCAGGCTTGATCAGCACATTGCGCAGGGGCGGGGTGATGTCGTCTACTTTCGCTTCCTCTATCTTGGCCGAAATGGCATCCACGCCATCCGATATCCCGGCTACCGGTTTCCCGGTTTTCAGCTGGGGGATCACCTTGAGCGAAATGATGGACTTGAAGTCGGAAGCTGAAATGACGTTGGCAAGCCCTTCGCCTGCGATGACATAAGCCTTCTTGTCGGCCGGAGAGACGATGAAGAGGACATGCTTGTCAATCGCATTTTCCTCCGGGAACCAGACGGACTCCACACGGGATGCGTAATCGGCAATGCGCTCCCCCTGCAGGCTCGGAACGACCACGATGTCGATCTGGGCGCCTGTGACCTCGTCGAGATTGTCGATCTTGTCGTAAAGCGACTGCATCTGGATCTGGCTCAAGGTTGAAGCAAGGTCCATGATGCGATCTTCTTCGGGCGGGACCGCGAGTTGCGCGAACGCATTGCCCACCGCAAGGGACATCGACACAAGCATCGCCCCAATGTATTTTTTCATCTCATGCTCCGAAACGGATCCGTTCAATCCGATTATAGCCCAGACATGCTTAGCACACCCTTACAACAAACTCGCGATTCATCTCCGAAAGTTCTAATTTTCAAAGCGTTCAGCAAAGCTCACCTGGAACTATCTTAGAGCTTTTCCTGGCCCGCGTCACCACAAATTTCCCGAGGTATTCATCGAAATAATCACTCTCTCGATCACCTTGTGGATGTAGCAGAGGTTGCGCCTTGTTCCTGATCATCTTGGCAACGTTCTCTCTGATCCATTCGAAAACCTCCGCCCAGGTGAGGGGTATCTCGCCGCACAGGTCTGCTGGGTGGGGCTGCTTTCCTGATCCCGTTGTTTTTGTTCCTGTTTGCCTGTCTTGTGCCTGTCCATTTACTATTTAACATAATATACATTATACGAATCATGGCGAATAACGGGAAAATGCTGGGGGCGCTACTATAATGGAATCAAGGGGACTCCCCCGAGCAGCAAGGACGACCGGCGATGAACATCTCTCCCATCATGTCGCCTCCAATCGGATCGACCGTTCCATTGGTCTTTCCGAATGGCAAACGGATCCAGTCAGCCAATGACCCTTCGAGCATCGTTGCGCTTTCGGTGGCAGCCAAGGCGCTCTATGCGGCTTCGAGCGTCAACTCCGGGACAGGCAATTTTTCCATTGCCGTGTCGGAGGCGAAAACTTTCGCCGATGCGTTCAACGGACTGCTGCAGTACGGCTACGGCCTGAACGGCTATTACCCATCCGGCTTGTCGCCGGGAAGCATGCTGACCGAGGCTTTCAATGCCCAGCAGACGAATTCAGGCCAGACTCTGATGGCGAGTCTCCAATCGATCGGCATCCAGTATCAAGAGCCGGTGGCCGAAGATCCGGCAGGCACCGTGACCGTGGACATCAACAAGCTCCAATCCGCGTACAATAGCGACCGGGCGGGAACCCTTTCCCTGCTCTCCGAAGCCGACAAGACAATCGGCCAGATTGCCGGTGGAATCGCCGGGAATCTCGCCCTTGTGCCTGCGCAGCAAGGGACGATCCCTTCGAGCGAATCCGCTTCGGTTGCCCAGTCCGTCGTCGGCAATGCCGTACAAACGCTCACGTCGATCGCCTTGAATGCAGCCGGTCAGGCAAACTCCCTGTTTGCAGGAATCACGCCCCTTTCCACTTCTCAGCAGCTCGCAACGCTTGCAGCGAGCGAACAGCTGAGTGTTGCGGAACAGTTTGCAGCAGCCGCCCAGGCATCTACGAGCAACGCATTCCAGGCGACAGCCGCTGCTTCAGTCGCGATTGCCGCTGCGCCATCAGCCCCCCAGGCTGCAACGGCAGAAATGACTCCTGCAACGACGTCAACAGGGACTTCGGCGACGACTCCGCAGAATTTGCAGGCAGCGGCTGCAGGGCTTTCGGCAGGCGCTGCAGCCACGCCTGCAGCGGCCCAGGCCATCCCGAACAGCATCGATCCTCTCCTGGTTGCCACATCTCCCTTCACGGCCCAGGCAATCGCCGCCTATCACATGGTCGACGGCATTTTCGACACCGGGAAAGGGCGTCCCTATGGTCACTCGGGCGATCCCTACGGGGAATACATGCCGATAGAACCGCCCGTTTCCGTCAGGGAGCAGCTTCATCGCTGAGCTTCAGTCTCGGAGCATCGTTTCTATTCTCTTGTCGGGAACGAGCCAGAGCAATGCGACGAGGACATAGATCCCCTCCGAAATCCACGGCGAAAGGAAAGACAGGGGAATGGCGGCGAGGTAGAGAAGCGGGGATGAGATGCCCTTGTAATCCTTTCCTATCGCCCGCCTCAGTATCGAATCTTCGCCCTGACTCGAAATGATCGTCCGCTGGAGCACCCAGTAGGAGATCGCGGCCATGAGCAGAACCAGCCCGTAAAGCGCGACGGGAATGGTGGCGAAATGATTCTCCCCCATCCATGCCGTTGCGAGGGGAAAAAGGGAAAGCCAGAAAAGAAGATGGAGGTTCGCCCAGAGCATGGCCCCGCTCACCTTTTCCACCGTATGGAGCATGTGGTGATGGTTGTTCCAGTATATGCCTATGTAGACGAAGCTCAGCACGTAGCTCAGGAAGCCGGGAATCATGGGCTGCAAGGCGAGCAGGCTCTCCCCTTTCGGCGCCTTGAGTTCCAGCACCATGATGGTGATGATGATGGCGAGCACGCCGTCGCTGAATGCCTCCAGCCTGTTCGATTTCATTCATTCGCTCCAGTTTCGTTTATCTCTGCTATATGAGAAGTGACATGAAATTATTCCTGATATTGATGCTTTTTTCATCCTGCGCATTGGGCGCAGCACCGGTGCTCGTCATGCCCGTGGACGGGGCAATCGGCCCTGCTGCGAGCGATTATGTCTCGAGGGGGATAGAAAAGGCGGAGAACGAAGGATACCAGCTCGTCGTCATCGAGCTCGACACGCCAGGCGGGCTCGACAGCGCGATGAGGCAGATCATCAGGAAGATCATGAAATCCGATGTTCCCGTCGCAGTCTATGTCAGCCCTTCGGGTGCACGCGCGGCAAGCGCGGGAACCTATATCCTTTATTCCGCCCATGTCGCCGCGATGGCCCCGGGAACCAATGTCGGCGCGGCGACGCCTGTCGAAATCGGCTTCACGGTGGGAAAAACAATGAAGCACAAGATGACGAACGATGCGGCGGCCTATATCAGGTCGCTTGCGGAGATCAGGGGGAGAAATGCGGACTGGGCGGAGAGCGCTGTCAGGAACGCCGAATCGATCCCGGCGCAAAAGGCGCTTACGCTCCATGTCATCGATTATGTCGATCCTGGCCTGCAAGACCTGCTGCATGATCTCGAAGGCAAAAAGATCATGACTTCTGCAGGGGAGAAGACCCTTCATACCGACAATGCCCGGACAGTCGAATTCAACGAGGGGTGGCGTGACAGGTTCCTCGCCGTCATCACCGATCCCGACATCGCCTATCTCCTGATGGTGGTGGGCTTCTACGGCATCGGATTCGAGCTCGCCAATCCGGGTTTCGGTCTTCCTGGCGTTGCCGGCGCAATCAGCCTCCTGCTTGCCCTTTTCGCCTTCCAGGCGCTTTCCGTGAATTATGCGGGACTCGCCCTGATCCTGCTCGCCATCCTGCTCTTTTCGGCCGAAGCAGTCGTTCCGAGCTACGGTTCGCTTGGATTCGGCGGCATCATTTCATTCATGCTGGGATCGATATTCCTGATGAAGGCGGGAACCGGGCTATCCATATCCTGGCCGCTGATACTCGCCGCATCGCTGATCAGCGCCCTGCTCGTCTACGGCATGGTCAGGATGGCATTGAAGGCGAGAAGAAAGAGGATTGTCAGCGGAATCGAAGGCATGATGGGAAGCCGCGCCGAGGCGATCGACGATTTTGCCGAAACGGGGAATGTCAGGGTGCGGGGAGAAATCTGGAAGGCGCGCTCCGAAACCCCGATTCATCGCGGAGAAAGTCTTGTCGTCACAGGGATGGAAGGCCTGACCCTGACTGTGGAGCCGATTCGGAACGAAAGGAAATGAAATGAATATTGAGCTGATCTCCCCCCTCCTCCTTGTTTTCGTCGTCGCCATCCTGTTTCTTGCCTCCTCGATCAAGATCATATTCGAGTACCAGAGAGCGGTGGTATTCCAGCTCGGAAGGTTCTGGAAAGTGAAGGGGCCGGGCATGATCATCGTCATCCCGGTTATCCAGAAAATGGCAAGGATGGACCTCAGGACGGTGGTCCATGAGGTTCCGCCCCAGGACGTGATTTCGCGGGACAATATCTCGGTCAAGGTCAATGCAGTGCTCTATTTCAGGATCGTCGATCCGGAAAAGGCCTTCATCCAGGTTGCGGATTTCTTCGCAGCAACGAGCAAGCTCGCCCAGACCACGCTTCGATCCGTTCTCGGAAAGCACGAACTCGACGAAATGCTTTCCGAGCGCGACAAGATCAATTCGGACATACAGAGCATACTGGATGCCCAGACGGAAGCCTGGGGAATCAAGGTCAGCAATATCGAGATCAGGGACATAGAACTGACTGAAAACATGATCAGGGCGATCGCGAAGCAGGCCGAAGCCGAGCGCGACAGGCGATCGAAGGTGATCCATGCAGATGCCGAATTCCAGGCGGCGCAGGCGCTCGTCAATGCCGCGGAAATCCTTGCAAAGACGCCCGGCGGCATGCAGCTGCGATACCTGCAGACATTGAGCGAGGTGGCTGTGGAAAAGAATTCGACCATCATCTTTCCGCTTCCCATCGACCTGGTGAAGCCTTTCCTGCAGATGCTGGAGAAGCATGCACAAACGCCTTGACAATACGGCTGCCGAGGCCTATCAATGAGAATCAGTCCCATCAAGGAGAAATCATGAGAAAAGCGATCATTCTTTCCCTGCTCGTTCCCCAGCTTGCTTTCGCAGCGGGCTCGATCACCATCCTCTCCCCCAAGGAAGGGGCTGCTCTTTCAAGCGGAAGCGGCGACAAGCTCGAATACAACGTGACGCTCGGGCCGAACGGCAACCATCTCCATGTCTATGTGGACAACCAGGATCCGATCGTCGACAGGAACGTCAGCGGATGCCCGTGCAGCATAGACCTTCCCGATCTCTCTCCGGGAAAACATGTGATTTTCGTCAAGGAAGCGACAGCCTCGCATGTGCTGACAGGCCTGCAGAGCAAGGTCGACTTCACGGTCAAGTAGAGAGGAGCTCGGCTCTCGTGAGGGGCAGCGATAGCGGCCCCTTTACCCTTTTCGCCGCAAGGATCTGGTAGAGGCCCATGTACCCCTGCTCGAACTGCAGCGCGCATCCCGCCATGTAAAGGCGCCATACCCTGTATATGCCTTCGGTGACATGCTGAAGCGCTTCGGCGTGCCTTGCTTCGAGGCGATTCACCCATTCCCTCAGGGTGAGCGCATAATGGGGCCTCATCGACTCGACGTCGTGGATCTCGAAAAGGCATTTTTCCATCTCTCTCTGGATGTTGCTGACCCAGTCGAGCTCCCCGTCGGGGAAGACATATTTCGAGATGAAATCCTTCTCTATGCTCCTGTGCCAGCCGTCCTCGTCATGCGTTATGCCGTGGTTCAGGAACAGTCCGCCTGGTTTCAGGAGACGGTATACCGTCGAAAAATAGACAGGGAGATTCTTCAGCCCGACATGCTCGAACATGCCGACGCTCGAAACCTTGTCGTAGACAGCCTCCCCCTCGATGTCCCTGTAGTCCTTCAGTTCCACGGTGACCTGATCTTCGAGCCCGTTGTCATGAATTTTTTTTCTGGCATGGTCGAACTGGTTGCGGCTCAACGTGATGCCGTGCGCCGTCACGCCGTAATGCTCCGCCGCCCACAGGATGAGGGCGCCCCAGCCGCATCCGATGTCGAGAAGCTTCTCGCCCGGGGCGAGCCTGAGCTTCCTGCATATCAGGTCGAGCTTGTTTTCCTGAGCCTTTTCCAGGGATTCGGCTTCGTCCTTGAAATAGGCGCAGGAATAGACCATCTTCTCGTCGAGCCAGAGGCTGTAGAATTCGTTCGAAACATCGTAATGAAATCCTATCGCCTCCCTGTTCATTTCCCTGCTGTATCTGGGCAGGGATCTCGTCCACCTCCAGGAGGCCCATTTTTCGCTTTCGTCCTCCTCGTCCTTGAGCCTCAACGCAGTAAAGAGAAAGGAAAGCTTTTCCTCGAGAGAAAGATTGACCGACTTCAGATAATCCTTCAATTCGATCACCGGATAGATGCTTCCCTCGATGTCGACCGATCCTTTGAAATAGCTTTCCGCAAGGCGCATGGGATCGGCGTGGAGAATCAGATCCCTGAAAGGCTTCGCCCTCTTGAATACCAGGGTGGATTCGGGCTTTCCCTTTCCAAAATCCATCTTTTCGCCATTCCAAAGCTTGACCGAAAGCGCATCGCGGTAATCCCTGAAAATCCTGTTGACGATCGCAGCCGCGCCATTCCGCTCAAGCATGGCCATATCGATTTTCATGTCCATGAGCTTGCCTCCTTACTTTTTTATAGATCCAAGTATAGGAAATTCAAGCAGGAATTCTGAAAAGCCAGGACCTGTGGATTTTCTTGTTCCTGAAATCCTCTGGAACAGTGATGGAAGAAATTTCCTTGCGATCGAAGCCGGAGAGCGATTCCTCGTCCAGCCTGAAGGGCTTGAGGTTGCATGAAAAGAAGAGTTCTCCGCCTGGCGCGAGAAGAGACATGCACTGCGTGATCATCTGCGCATGATCGCGCTGCACGTCGAAATTCCCCGTCATTTTCTTCGAATTCGAGAAAGTGGGGGGATCAAGCACGATGAGGTCGTAAATGCGCTTCTCCTCTTCAAGAAACGCCTTAACATCACTTCTCACCAATATGTTTTTATTGAGATCTATTCCGTTGAGATCGAAATTTCTTTTTGCCCAATCCAGATAGGTATTGGACAGATCGACTGTTTTTGAGGACAGGGCGCCTCCTTTTGCCGCATAGACGGTGAAGCTTCCGGTATAGGCGAAAAGATTGAGGAATCGCTTACCATTCGCCCTTTCCCCCACCATTTTCCTCATATTCCTGTGGTCGAGGAATAGCCCGGTATCGAGATAGGCGTCAAGATTGACCAGGAACTTGTAGCCGTTTTCAAAGACGACGAAATCCTCCCCCATTTCGCCTGTCTTCTCGTATTGCTCTTCCTTCTGGCCTCCCCTTTTCTTCATTCTCACCGATTCGAAGGGAATTTCCAGCGCATCTGCAACGGCTTCGGCCACTTCCCGTTTCATTTCCCCGGAGAGTACCTGGAGATGCACTTTCCCCTCGTAATAATCGATGACATAGGGAAATTCGGGGATGTCACGGTCGTAAAGCCTGTAGCAGGATATGCCCCTTCTCTTTCCCCATTTGGAGAGGTGCCTGGCATTCTTGGCTATCCTGTTCGAAAGCATTTCAAGCATTTTTTCCTGCTTCCAGCTCTTCCCATCTCGAAAGCAGATCGAGAAGTTCAGACTCGATCGACTCGAACCTCGACTGGATCTGCCTTATTTTTTCCGGATTTTCCCTGTAGAAATCCGGGTCAGAAAGCTTTTCTTCAAGGGATTTCTGCTCGATTTCCAGCTTCTCTATCTTTCCTGGAAGCGAATCGAGCTCCCTCGATTCGTTGTAGCCCAGCTTCTTCCGGGCTGGCCTGGGGGCAGCCTTGCCGGCGGGAACCGGCTTCTGTCTTGCTTCTTCCGGCTTTCTCTGTCTTGTCCAGTCCTCATATCCTCCAACATATTCCAGCCATTTTCCCTGTCCTTCGAAGGCGATGACCTGGGTCACGACATTGTCGAGAAAAGCCCGATCGTGGCTCACGAGGAAGAGCGTGCCCGAATAGTCGAGAAGCAAGGTTTCCAGCAGTTCCAGTGTTTCTATGTCCAGATCGTTGGTCGGTTCGTCGAGAACGAGCACATTGACGGGCCTGGTGAAGAGTCTTGCGAGAAGCAGCCTGTTCCTCTCCCCCCCCGAGAGGCTTTTCACGGGAGAGCGAGCCCTTTCCGGGGAAAAGAGGAAATCGCCAAGATAGCTGATGACATGCTTTCTTTCGCCGTTTATCTCGATGAAATCGCTGCCCTGGCTGATGACGTCGGAAAGGCTGGCATCCAGGTCGAGTTTTTCCCTCATCTGGTCGAAATAGGCGATTTCTAGCTTCGTCCCCAGCCTTATTGTTCCCGAATCAGGCTTGATCTCCCCCAGGATCAGCTTCAGGAGCGTGCTTTTTCCGGCCCCGTTCGGCCCCAGAATCCCTATCCTGTCCCCCCGCATGATCCTGCAGGAAAAGTCGTCTATGATTTTTCTCTCGCCGAAGGATTTCGCGACATGTTCGAGTTCTGCGACGAGCTTTCCCGATTTCACGCTCTCCTCGAGATTGAAGCTCACCCTCCCAGCCGCTTCCCTCCTCCCCGCGCGTTCGACCCTCAGCCGCTCCAGCCTCCTCACCCTGCCCTCGTTTCTGGTCCTCCTCGCCTCTATCCCCTTCCTTATCCAGACCTCTTCCTGGGCAAGCAGCTTGTCGAATTTCCTGGCCTGAACGGATTCAGCCTCGAGAAGTTCCGCCTTCCTTTTCTGATAATTCGAGAAGTTTCCCTGAAAGCTTGCAAGCTTTCCCCGATCGAGTTCGACTATCCTCGTCGAGACATTATCGAGAAATCGCCTGTCGTGGGTGATGAAGAATACGCTTCCCTGGAAGGAGGAAATGAATTCCTCCAGCCATTCTATGGAAGAGAAATCGAGATGATTGGTCGGCTCATCGAGAAAAAGGATGTCAGGCTCGCTTGCGAGCGCCCTTGCGAGGGCGACGCGCTTTCTCTGCCCGCCGGAGAGCGAAGAGATTTTGGCATCCATGGGAAGGTCGAGGCGGGAAATCACGGTTTCTATCCTCGATTCGGCACGCCATCCGTCCAGCACATCGAGCTTGGCCTGCACTTCATGGAGTTGCTCGAGAAGCGCCTGATCCTGCCTTTCGGCAAGCCTTGCCGAAACATCGTGATAGGCGGCAAGCGTGCCGCTCAGCTCGCCGAGTCCCCTGGAGACCTCGTCGAAGACCGTGTTCTGCTGAAGGAATTCGGGTTCCTGCTCGACAAGCGCCATCCTGATGGATGGAGAGCGCCATACCTTCCCGTCGTCCAGCGTGGCCGTTCCGAAGAGCACCTTGAGGAGGCTCGATTTCCCGGCACCGTTCCTGCCGATGAGCCCCACCCTTTCACCCGTATCGATCTGGAATTCGGCCTGGTCGAGAAGCGCATGATGGCCGAAGGCCAGGCTTGCCTTCTCAAGCGTGATGAGCGGCATCAGCGTATCGATTTCAGGTCGTTCAGCACATCTCCCACATGGGCATAGACCTGGATCTTGTCATAGACTTTAGCCACATGCCCTTTCGGATCTATCAGGAAGGTATAGCGCCTTGCGAGCTTGAAGAGGATGAGGTTTTCGAGCACGCCGTATGCCTTCGCAACCTGTCCGCTCTGGTCCGAAAGAAGGAAAAAGGGAAGATGGTTCTTGGCTGCGAATTTCGCATGGCTGGTCGTGTTGTCGACGCTGATCCCCGCAATTTCCGCGCCTGCCGCCCTGATCTTCGCGTAATTGTCCCTGAATGCGCAGGCTTCCTTGGTGCAGATCGGGGTGTCGTCCTTCGGATAGAAATAGAGCACGAGCCATTTTCCCTTGAAATCCTCCAGCTTGCGCATCTTCCCGTTCTGGTCCGGAAGATCGAATGGGGGCGCCATCTGGCCGATTTTCGGCTGATCGCCCGTCTTTTCGATCTGATACCAGAAAAAAAGCGCCACCATGGCCATCATGGCGACGAAGAGTAGAATCCATTTCATGCATTGCTCCGATTTGAGCAGCAGATGATAGCATGAGCTCAGAATTGCCGCTTGATGCCTATCGCAAGACCGCCCGGAAGGAGTGCTAGGGTGAACGATTTTTTCCTCGAATGGGCGTAATAGCCTGAAAGCGTGCCGAGAGCGAATCCCGCGAGGACGTCCGTCTGCCAGTGCGCCTGAACCTTCATCCTCGCCACCCCGTCGTACACCGGAAGGGCTTCCAGTGCATAGGCCCATGGCGTGTCCTGCCTGTATTCGAGAACGAAGGGCGTGACGAGCGCGCTCATCGCCGCCACCTCGCCGCTGGGGAAGCTGTAATGCCCGCTTCCCTGGAAGAACTGGTTCGGATCGTTGCCCTGGATCGGTCTCGATCGGGTGAAGACGGCCTTCATCACTGCAGCGGAACCGGAGGCGAGGATGGTCGAGTCGACAGACTGCCACATCGTTTTGCCCAGCCTGGATTGATCTCCTTCCCAGAGCGCGCCGGCGAAGTCGCCAGCAACCAGGAGCGTCAGCAGATTCTTCTGGATGGAACGCTTGTAGATGCCGCTGTCGTCATAGCTCCATCTCTGATCGATGCCGAGCGGGCCGCCTCCGGCCCGCGCATTTTCAATTTGCAAAAACGTTGAAAAAACAAAAAAGATCAGCAATGCGGATCGCCGAATCACGACAATTTCTCCAAACTCGGTTCATAAAGGCACAATTTTCCTGTAAAATTGCATTTCCTGGATGCCTTCGTAGTTAAATGGATATAACAGGCCCCTCCTAAGGGCCAGTTACAGGTTCGATTCCTGTCGAGGGTACCATCACTAGATCACGATTCTAGAGACCTGCATTTGCCCATTCACCGGGGATCCTGAAATTGCCCACCCACTCTGGAACCCGTTTTGCGCCCATCGGGCGGGCAATGACATAGCCCTGCGCAACTTCGCATCCCATTTTCAGCAATTCCACGCCATGCCCCACGGTCTCGACGCCTTCTGCAATGACTTCCTTCTGGAAGGCGTCGGCAAGGCTGATCACGCCTTTCACGATGGAAAGATCGTTGGTGTCACCGAGCATGTCCCTGACAAAAACCTGGTCTATCTTGACGATGTCCGCAGGAAGGCGTCTGAGATAGGCGAGAGAAGCATAACCTGTTCCGAAGTCGTCTATCGCAAAGCAAACGCCCATGCCGATGCAGGCTTCCATCTTGTGTATGACCGAGCCCATGTCCCCCAGTGCCGCCGTCTCCAGTATTTCAAGCTCGAGCGCATTCTTTTCGAGATTAGGGTATTCCGAAACGACGGACGAGATGAAATCGGTGAATCCCTTTGACTGAAGGTGGCGCGCGGGAAGATTGACGCTCACGCTCAACATCAGCCCCTCTTTTCGCCAGTCGGCAACCTGCTTCATCGCCCGTGAGATGACCCATTCCGAGAGCCTGATCTCGAACTCGCTGTTCTCGATCAAGGTGAGAAAATCCCCCGGGGTGACGAGACCTCTGTCCGGATGCTGCCAGCGTATGAGCGCCTCCATCCCCATCACCTTCCCGCTTCTCATGTTGACCTTGGGCTGGTAATAAAGCGTCAACTCCCCGTTTTCGAGCGCCTGTTCCACGCGCGTCAGCCCTTCCGAGCGTACCTGCGCCAGATAATCGTTGACCGTATCAAAGAAGTGAATCCTGTTTCTTCCGGATTGCTTCGCGATGTACATCGCCTGGTCTGCATGGCGAAGCAACCCCCCCCCGTCGGTGATATCGTGCGGATAGATGGCGACCCCTATGCTGGCCGAAATCCGGATCTGGTGGCCGCTGATCTCGAACGGCACGCATATCGCCTCCATGATCCTCGAGAGCAATTGGCGGCACTCCGTTTCGCCTTCTATGTCGACATAGATCAACACGAATTCATCCCCGCCGAGGCGGGCTATGGTATCGGTGCCCCGGGACAGGGAAACCATACGTTTGGCCACTTCGATGAGCAGAAGATCGCCGACTGCATGGCCGAATGTATCGTTGACGGGCTTGAAGTTGTCGAGATCCATGAAGCATACGGCAAGATTGCCGCCTGAGCGCAAAACCTGTGCAAACGCCATGTCGAGACGATCGTTGAGCAGAACCCTGTTGGGCAAGCCGGTCAGCGTATCGTAATGAACCAGTCTTTCGAGCTGGCGCTGCTGGTTCCATTTGTCGGTCACGTCCTCGACAAGGACAACGTAATAATCGACCCTCCCCTTTTCCTTGTAGACAGCCCGAACAGCAACATGCGCATGGACGATATCGCCGTTTTTCCTGAGAAAGCGCTCATCGAGCTCGAATTCCACGATTTCCCCGCATGAAATCCGCCTGAATGCCTCCCTGCTTTCATTCATGTCTTCAGGATGGGTGACATCCTCCCAGTTCATCTTCAGCAATTCTTCCCTGGAATAGCCCAGTATCCTGCAAAGGGTGTCGTTGACCTCGATCCAGCCCTTGTCAGGGCTTGTGGCAGCCATTCCGACCATGGATCGCTCGAAATAGGCTCTGAAATGATGCTCGCTCGAGGCGAGATCGGCTTCAGCCTGCCTTCTCGAATTTTCCCGATCGAAGCCATCGAGGGCGAAAGATACGTCCGTGACCATCTCTTCGAGCAGCTCTATCGTCTCCTGGTCGAAAGCATCTTCCTCATCATGATATACAGTCATCACAGCAAAAGGCTTTCCTCCTCGCCTGATCGGGAAAGTCGCGCTGCTCTTCCATCCGAAACGGCTGGCCTGTCTGTGCCAGGGCCTGGTGAAATCGTTTTCCAGGTAATCGTTCACGATCACGCTTCGGTTATCCCGGAATGCCTTTCCTGTCGGTCCCCTTCCTTCAGGAAGCGATTCGCTGGCGGAAATGGTGACATTTTCGAGATACTCAGCCCCTTTTCCGTAATTCGCCACCGTCTTTATCAGGCCGGATTCTTCTTCGAACTGTCCCACCCATGCCATCTTCAATCCGCCGAAATCGACAGCCATTCTGCAGACTAGGGGGAAAAGCGTTTCCTCCGTTTCCATCCTGACGATCGCCTGATTGACTTCGCTCAATGCCCTGTAAAGCTTGCCCAGGCGTTCTATCCTGGCTTCGTAGATCTTGCGCTCGGTGATGTCGAAAAGCACGATCAGGTGGACATCTTCGAAACCTTTACCGAGGGAAGAAGGGCTGGTCAGCAGGGTGCGAATTTCACCATTCTTGCAGCGCACATCGACTTCCATAGGCTGGAACGGCTTTCCTGAAAGCCTGGATTCCTCCATGTTCCTTTGCCATTTTTCCGACACCTCGTTCCTGTATTTCGGATCCGGGTAGGCTTTCGGCCACCAGCTCTCGAGATCGGGTATATCGGAAAGGGTGTAGCCGAGCGTCCCGACGAAAGCCCTGTTGAGGTAGACGATATTGCCATGATCGTCGTTCAGCGCAAGGGGAACCGGGATGGCCTCGATGATGATGCGGAGTCTTTGTTCGGAACGCCTGCTCTCGTCTATGCTGAAAGTCACGCCGATGAAGCGCCGCCCTTCGCGGTCCATGATCTTGCCGTAGTTGGCGTACCAGACCCATTTTCCAGACTTGGAGCGTACCCTGAATTCGCTCCGGTATTGCGGCGTCGTTCCGTTGAGATGGTCTGTTATCGCCGCCTTGACAGATGCGACATCGTCCGGATGGATGATGGAGAAAAGATCGTCCAAATGGGAATGGGCTTCCTCTTCGCTGTAGCCGAGTTCGGAGAAGATCTTGCTCGCCTTGCGCGTGACCTTGCCCGAGACGAGATCGTTTTCCCAAAGATCGACACCCGCTGCTTCGAGTGCGAACTCGAGGCGCTTCCTGTCGATTTCCCGGGAATCATCCATGCCTGTTTTATGGCGCAACGTAAAACTTCATCATAAGATAATTCTGCATCCTGTTCTTCGAAATATCAATTTTGGCAATGTGAAACGTGATTTCTTTACCCGCATCGAACCATTTCCTATGATTTATGCATGTCTGACAAAAAAGGAGCGAAAATGGGATCGACTGTAACGCTTGGCGGAAATCCAATCGAGGTTTCAGGAAAATTGCCCGAAATCGGAGAACATGCCCCTCCGTTTTCCCTTGTCGGTAAGGATCTCAGGGACATGACGCTGGACAGCTTCAAGGGAAGGAAAAAAATCCTCAACATCTTTCCAAGCTTGGATACGCCGACCTGTGCGGCTTCAGTCAGGCGATTCAACGAAACCGCAAGCGCCCATCCAGATACCCTTGTTTTATGCATTTCAGCCGACCTTCCCTTTGCCCAGAGCCGCTTTTGCGCAGCAGAAGGGCTTGAAAATGTCATCACCCTCTCGACGATGAGGGGTAGGGAATTTCTGGAGAACTACGGCGTCGCGATCAAGACCGGGCCGATTTCAGGCGTTGCCGCGCGCGCGGTCGTCGTGCTCGACAAAGATGACATCGTTCGACATGTCGAACTGGTCGGCAAGATCGAAGAGGAGCCAGATTACGAAAAGGCGCTTTCAGCCCTTCGCTGAACCTTGAATTCCGCCGAAAAGCCCGGCTTTTCGATTGGAGGCCACCCTCAAGAGCGCGGCGGATATTGGAAGCCAGTTGGTTTATTGGGCATTCCAGGATAATAAAGCCCCCTTGAAACGTAGCCCCACTTTGGCGACCATATGGCCTTGCGCCAAATAATATGGACCTCTGATGAGCTAGAATAAGATGTTGAAACGCGAAAGAGGCACAAGTGAAGTCGGATGAGCGAAGAATAAGCATAGTCGGATTCCTGATCCTGATGACGCTGACTCTTGCAGCCGGTGTTTCTGTTTATTTCATCATGTTGAATGCTTCGGAGGGGATATTGAGGACAAGCCTCCAGCTTTCCCTCAAGAGCGGCGTGACATTGCTCCGATCCAGTATAGGTGACGGCCTGGCAGATGCAAGAATGATGTCAACCCGGCCCTTCATCGTCGACAGCCTGACGGAACTTGATGCAAATTCCCAAAACGCGAAAGCCGTTGCCAATCTGAACCGGATCGCGGAATCCTTCGTTTCCTCGCAGAGATTCGTAGGCGCGGCCTACTACGATGCACAGGGTGCAAAGGTGGCGGCAGCCGGCACTTTCTCGACCATCTCCGATCAGCGCATTGCGCTGAATGCCTCTCATGGCGCATACCTGTCTTGGGACAAGCAGTTCGTTTTGCATGTCGAGAGCGACGTTCTAAATTATCAGGGAAAGCGAATTGGCCACATAGTAGCCGAATCTTCTCTCGCTTCGCTGAACAAAATGCTCAGCGAGATGGAGATGGCAGGACATACCAGTGAAGTAGCCTTGTGCGCCCCAGTCGAGCGAGATGACATGGACTGTTACCTGAAAAGGGATACAGGCGCCCGATTCGAGCGACTTCATCGCAGCATCGATGGCAACATGCTGCCTATCAATCACGCTTTTGATGGAAAAGCCGGTGTCGCCTTTTCGAAGGATTATCGAGGGCGGGAAGTCGTCGCTGCCTATTCGCCGGTGGATGATACCGGGCTCGGCATGGTTTTGAAGATAAACCGGCGTGAATTGTTTGGTCCCGCCACCCAGCAGCTGAAGCAGGTCGCGGTGCTATTGACCACCCTGGTTTTGCTGGGCGAACTGTTGCTTTACCTGATGGTCGCCCCGCTTGTTCGAAAGCTGATCGAATCGAGACAAGCTGTTCTCTCAAGCAACCAGGAACTGCAAAGGGTCAACGAGAAGAATTATGCGCTCCTCCGCAATGCCAGCGACGGCATCTATATCCTGGGAGTGGAGGGCAATCTCATAGAATGCAGCGATTCATTCTGCAAGATGCTGGGTTACGAGCGGGACGAATTGATAGGGATGCATGTGTCGCGATGGGATGCCACGTATTCCCCTTCCGAAATTCGCACAAACTTGAAGCTTCGGCTGGCCCAAAAAGGGCGAAGCCAGTTCGAAACCCGGCATCGGCGCAAGGATGGCAAGATCATAGACGTCGAGATCAGCGTTTATCCGCTCGAACTGGAAGGCCACCCCGTACTCTTCTGTTCTTCGAGAAATATCAGCGAGCGCAAGGCCAAGGACGAAGCGCTTCGTCAGAGCAGGAAACGGCTTGAAGAATTGCTCGAGAACATGAGCAGCGGCGTGGCGGTGTATCAGGCAATCCAGGACGGCTCGGATTTCGAGTTCACCCGAACCAATCGGGCATTCGAGCGCATCAACAAAATAGGGCGTGAAGAGCTGACAGGCAAGACGCTGACGGCAGTGTTTCCCGGTGTAGTGGAAATCGGGCTGCTCAAAGCAATCTGCAGAGTCTGGAGAAGCGGGAATCCGGAACATTTTCCCGTTTCTTTTTACCGCGACGAGCGGATCTCCGGATGGCGCGACATTTATCTTTACAAAATAGAAAGCGGAGAGGTAGTCGCCATCTTTGACGATGTGACAGAACGCATGCAGTTGCAGGAAGCCTTGCGCCACGAGCGAGACTTCATGGATGCGCTCTTTCAATCCGCAGGCTCCCCCATCCTTGCGATCGACCGGAATGGCTGCATCGTCAGATTCAATCGCGCAGCGGAAGAAATATCGGGCTATTCCTTCGTCGAAGTCGAAGGCAAGCCATTTTTCTGGAAAAATTTCATTTTGGGAGAGCAGCAGGCAGAGGCGGAAAGCATCTTTAAAGCCACGTTCTCTGGAAATTCAAAAACGCGATATGAATGCACCTGGGTATCGAAAAGAGGGAAAGCCAGCGTGCTGGACTGGGCTAATACGGTGATCCTCGACGAGGAAGGAAAAGCGTCCTATCTGCTTACAGTAGGCATCGATGTCACGGATCGCAGGGAGGCCGAATCGCTCATCCGTATCCAGTCGAATGCATTGAACGCCAGCACGAACGGCATCGCCATAGCCGACGCTTCGACTCCTGATTTGTCTCTGATCTACGTAAATCCCGCATTTGAGAAAATCACAGGCTACGCCGAAACGGAACTGATCGGCAGAAACGTTCGTTTTCTTCAATCTGATGACCAGGATCAACCAGAACTCGACCAGATTCGTGCAGCGCTGAAGGAAGGACGGAGCGGAACAGCCACGCTGCGAAACTACCGCAAGGATGGTTCGCTTTACTGGAACAATTTGCACATTTCCCCGATCCTGGACGAAAACGGCAAGTTGACCCATTTCCTTGGGATCATCAACGATATCACCGAGCGCAGGAATGCTGAAGAACACCTGAGGCTCGTTTCGAGCGTATTTCATTATGCCGACGAAGGCATCGTCATCACCGACAGGGAGCCATCCATTCTGGAAGTCAACCCTGCCTTCACCCGGATTACGGGGCACGAACGAGAAGAGGCATTGGGCAAGAACCCGAACATCCTGCGTTCAGGGCGCCATGATCGAGGTTTCTACGAAACCATGTGGCGCAAGCTCATTGAGGAGGGCCATTGGTCTGGCGAAATATGGAATAAGCGCAGGAATGGAGAAATTTATCCCGAGAGATTGACGCTCTCTGCCATCAAGAACGAGGAAGGCGAAACGATACGCTATATCGGCCTCTTCTCCGACATTTCGGATCTGAAGAGGCAGCAGCAAGAGCTCGAGCGCATGGCCCATCATGACGCCCTGACTGGATTGCCCAACCGCAATCTGCTCGGCGATCGGCTTGACATGGCCATTGCTCAAGCGCAACGCAAAGGAGAAAAGCTCGCTGTCTGTTTCATGGATCTCGATGGATTCAAACCGGTCAACGACAATCTGGGTCATGAAGCAGGAGACCTTTTGCTGGTTGAAGTCGCGCAAAGACTGCTTGCGACATCCCGCATCACTGACACAGTTTCGCGTCTTGGCGGCGATGAATTCGTGCTTATTTTCACGAGCATCATTGATGAAGCGGAATGCCGTCAGATGATCGACAGGATCATGAATGCAATCTGGCAGCCATTTCATATCCTCGGCCATGATGTCGGGATCTCGACAAGCATCGGTGTGGCTATTTTCCCCGAGGCCGGCTCAACAGGAGACGATCTTCTTCGGGTTGCCGATCAGGCAATGTATAAGGCGAAACAGGCTGGGCGCGGGCGGGTACAATTTTTCGAGCCTGCTGACCTCGAAGAAGGCTGACGGAGTAGAATCAATCCCATCCGCCCAGGCCCTCGAAGAACCGCTGAATCGGAAGGCGTAACGAAGCACACCCCCGCGACGCAGCAGGACCCCAGCACTATTGGGAACGCCAAAGGGGCGGGCTACTTGAAAAGTTTCAGGTATTTGCCGTAGCCGTCTTTTTCCAGGTCTTTCACCGGGATGAAGCGCAGCGCAGCCGAGTTCATGCAATAGCGCTTTCCTGTCGGCTGCGGGCCGTCGTCGAATACATGTCCGAGATGCGAATCGGCGTGCCTGCTTCTCACTTCGACGCGCTCCATGAAAAGACTGCCGTCCTTTTTCAGCACGATGTTGCCCGGCTCCAGCGGCTTCGTGAAGCTCGGCCAGCCTGTTCCGGAATCGTACTTGTCCCGCGAGCTGAAGAGCGCTTCGCCCGAGACGACATCGACGTAAATCCCGTCGGTCTCATTGTTCCAGTATGCGTTGTGAAACGGGGGCTCCGTCCCGTTTTGCTGCGTGACGTAATACTGCTCGGAATTGAGTTTCCCGAGCGCTTCCTGCTTCGTCACGCCGCCTGCCTGCGCCGCGGACATGGCGAGCAGAAGAAAACCTGCCAGCAATTTTTCCATCGCTTCTCCTTCCAGGTTGAATGCTGATCCTGCAAGCTGATTCGCGGAAAACTGAAGAAAGGTTACATCGCCGCCTTGCTCCCCGAATCCGCGATTTGCGGTAAAATCAGCCCCATTCGCTCAAGCCCTCGAAGAACCGCTGAATTGGAAGACATAACGAAGCACACCCCAGTGATGCAGCAGTACCTGAAGATCAAGTCCGATCATCCGGATATGCTGCTCTTTTACAGGATGGGAGATTTCTACGAGCTGTTTTTCGACGACGCGGAAAAGGCGGCGAAGCTGCTGGACATCACCCTCACCCGGCGCGGCGCATCGAACAATGAACCCATCAAGATGGCGGGCGTCCCGTATCACGCAGCCGAACAGTACCTCGCCAGGCTCGTCAAAATGGGGGAATCGGTTGCGATATGCGAGCAGATCGGCGACCCTCAAACGAGCAAGGGGCCCGTGGAGCGCAAGGTCGTCAGGATCGTGACGCCTGGAACTCTCACCGATTCCGCTCTTCTCGACGAAAACAGGGAAAGCATCCTGCTCTCCTGCCATCTCTCGGGCAAGAATCTCGGTCTTGCCTGGCTTAACCTTGCAGGCGGGAAATTCTGCATCCTGGAAACCGAGCAGACGAATCTGCAGAGCGAACTCGAAAGGCTGAAGCCTTCCGAAATCCTCGTCCCGGAAGGCATGGACTTCGATGATTCGAGGTTCTGCTTGAGGCGCATCCCGGAATGGCATTTCGACCTCGAAAATTCGAAGAAGGCGCTTTCCAGACAGTTCGGCACGATGGATCTGAAGGGATTCGGCTGCGAAGATCACGATCCTGCCATCAGGGCTGCAGGCGCCCTGCTCGATTATGCGAAACAGGCGCAGGGATCCGATCTCGCGCATATCGTCAGCCTCGATGTGGAGCGTGATGAAACCTATCTCGGGATGGATGCGTCGACCCGAAGAAACCTCGAGATCACCGAAACATTGCGGGGGGAACCCTCTCCCACTCTGCATTCGCTGATGGATGCCTGTTCCACCAACATGGGAAGCAGGCTCATGAGGCACTGGCTTCATCATCCCCTGACGGACAAAAAGGGCATAGAAAAAAGACTTTCGGCAGTGTCCGACTTGAGACGAGACTGCAGGGCCCTGCTGAAGCTGCTCAAAGGATGCGCCGACATCGAGCGAATCGCATCGAGAATAGCGCTCAGGAGCGCAAGGCCCAGGGACCTTTCAGGGCTCAGGGAAAGCCTCATGCTGCTTCCCGAACTGATCGCCATGCTTGAGAACAGGGAGTCCGTGCGCCTTGGCGAGCTCTCGGAAGAACTCGAATCGCCCGAGTCGCTTCTTTCCCTGCTGAAGGAATCCATCATGGACGAGCCTTCTTCGGTATTGAGGGAAGGCGGCGTGATCAGGGCAGGATACGATCAAGAACTCGACGAGCTGAGGGGAATACAGGAAAACTGCGGAACCTATCTTCTCGACCTGGAAACGAGGGAGCGCGAGCGTACAGGCATACAGACGCTGAAAGTCGAATACAACAAGGTTCACGGCTTCTACATCGAAGTTTCTCTCGCCCAGTCAGGCAACGTTCCGGAGGATTACAGGCGCCGCCAGACGCTGAAGAATGCCGAGCGCTACATCATCCCTGAACTCAAGGCATTCGAGGACCGCGCACTCTCAGCCAATGACAAGGCGCTGGCAAGGGAAAGGATGCTCTACGACGAGCTGCTTCAGAAGCTCGTCTTCTATGTCCCGAGATTGCAGAAAATCGCCTCGGCCGTTGCTGAAACGGATGTGCTCGCATCCTTTTCGGAAAAGTCGCTCGTCCTCAATTTCACCGAGCCTGTCATCACGGACGAACCCCTGATCAGGATAGAAGGGGGAAGGCATCCCGTGGTCGAGAGCCAGATCGACAATTTCGTGGAAAACGATGTGTTGCTCGATGCCGGCCGCAGCATGCTCGTCATCACCGGACCCAACATGGGCGGGAAATCGACCTACATGAGGCAGGTGGCGCTGATCGCCCTGCTCGCCCATGCGGGTTCCTTCGTCCCGGCCGGACGCGCCACGATCGGCGTGCTGGACAGGATATTCACGAGGATAGGCGCATCGGACGACATTGCGGGAGGACGATCCACATTCATGGTCGAAATGACGGAAGCGGCGAATATCCTCAACAATGCGACCGAGTCGAGTCTCGTGCTGATGGACGAAATAGGACGAGGCACATCGACCTTCGACGGACTGGCGCTCGCGAGATCGATCGCGAAACACCTCATCGAGAAGAACAAGTCGCTGACCCTTTTCGCCACGCATTATTTCGAGCTGACCCAGCTTGAAGAGGAATTTCAAAGGGTCGTCAACGTGCATCTTGCGGCTGTCGAGCACAAGCATCACATCGTTTTTCTGCACAGCGTAGAAAGAGGGCCTGCGAGCCAGAGCTACGGCCTTCAGGTTGCTGCGCTTGCGGGCATTCCGCAGGGGGTGATCAGGAACGCCAGGCAATTCTTGCAGAAGATCGAGGAAAAATCGGTTCAGGCCCAGGGTGATCTATTTTCGAGAAGCGAGCCGCCTGAAATCCATCCCGCGCTTCTCCTTCTGGAAGAGACCGATCCTGACGAGCTTACGCCAAGACAGGCGCTCGAACTCCTCTACAGCATGAAAAAGCTATAGCAGCATTTCCTTGTAGATGCCTTCTGCCATGAAGCGCTTCTTCAGCTGCTGAAGCGCTTCGATCTGGATCTGCCTTATTCTTTCCCTGGTGAGTCCGAGGCATTTCGCGAGCTGCTCGAGCGTCATCGATTCCTCGCCGTTGAAACCGTATCGTTTTTCGATCACTTCTCGCTGCTTGGGACCGAGATCCTCTATCCATTCGATCACGATTTTCTGCATTTCCGATTGCTCGAGCATCATGTCCGGCGGAAGATTCTGCTCGTCCTGTATCGATTCTCCTATGGAAAGCATGGGATCGATGTCGAGCGGCGCATCCAGTGAAACCATTCTTTCGTTCTGGCGAAGGGCCCATCTGACATTCTCGACCGGGATGTCCAGGCGATTCGCGATATTGGCCGCGTTCTTTTCGTCCTGGGTATTCTCCATGTCCCGCATCGTTTTCAGGATGGAATTGAGTTCCTTGACGACATGGACGGGAAGTCTTATGGTTCTCGACTGATTCATGATCGCGCGTTCGATATTCTGCCTGATCCACCATGTCGCATAGGTGGAGAACCTGAATCCTAGCTCAGGATCGAATTTTTCCAGGGCATGGATCAAGCCGAGATTGCCCTCCTCGATCAGGTCGAGCAATGCCACGCCGCGATTGACATAGCGTTTTGCGATGTTGACCACGAGTCGGAGATTGTGCTCTATCATTTTCTGTCTTGCCTGGAAATCACCCTGCCTGACCAGCCGGGTCAGCATTCTTTCCTCGTCGACGGTCAGAAGCGCCTTCTGCCCGATTTCATTGAAATACAATTGAGTGACGTCGTATCCCCCTTCTTCGACATAGGACTCCTGCTGCTCTTCCTCTCCTGGAAGATTGGCGCCTTGCGCAAATTCGTCTTCAATATAGGCAGTCATGGAACTCTCCTCTATATATTTAGAATCTATCTAATGATCATTATTGATATATTTTATTATGATTTTCGCCCGATTGGGAAGGAATGAGTGCCACTCTTAATATCGATGTGGAATATCGGAAATAAAGCGATCGGTGTTTGTCCTAGACTTTCGCAAGGCAGCTTCAAAAGGTATGATTATCGATTTTTGATTCCGGGGGCTTCGATGGGACACGATCTTTACAATTCGTTCAGGGAATTCTCGCTCGGGTCCGGGAAAAAGGGTCATTACTATTCCCTTTCGGCGCTCGAAGAGGCCGGGCTCGGCAAGATTTCAAGACTTCCGGTGTCGATCAGGGTGGTGCTCGAATCCGTCCTGAGAAATGTCGACGGCAAGCGGGTCACGGAAGCCCATGTCAGGCAACTTGCAGGATGGCAGCCTGAAGCGCCCAGAATCGACGAAATTCCCTTCCTTGTCGCCAGGATCGTGCTGCAGGATTTCACGGGCGTGCCCCTGCTCGCCGACCTTGCAGCGATGAGAAATGCCGCGAAGGCCATAGGAAGAAATCCTAAAATCGTCGAGCCGCTCGTTCCTGTCGATCTCGTCGTCGACCATTCCATTCAGGTCGACCATTACAATTCCCCCACGGCGCTCGAGCGCAACATGTCTCTCGAATTCGAAAGGAACAGGGAGCGCTACGAGTTTCTGAAATGGGGGATGCAGGCCTTCGAGACCTTCAAGGTCGTGCCCCCTGGAATCGGCATCGTGCACCAGGTCAATCTGGAATATCTAGCGAGAGGCGTGCTCTCGAAGGACGGCGTTTATTTTCCGGACACGCTCGTCGGGACCGATTCCCATACCACCATGATCAACGGCATCGGGGTGGTAGGCTGGGGCGTGGGCGGCATCGAAGCGGAAGCCGGAATGCTCGGACAGCCTGTCTATTTCCTGACGCCCGACGTGATAGGCGTGAACCTGAAGGGAAGACTGAATGCCGGGGTGACGGCGACCGATCTCGTCCTTTTCGTCACAGAAAGACTGAGACAGGAAAAGGTGGTGGGGAAATTCGTCGAGTTTTTCGGAGAAGGCGCGCACTCCCTTTCGGTTCCGGATCGCGCGACGATCGCGAACATGGCGCCGGAGTATGGCGCGACGATGGGCTTTTTCCCCGTGGACGAGGCGACCTGCAGCTATTTCGAAGCAACCGGAAGAAGCCAGGACGAAATCGATCTCCTGAGATCCTATTACGAGGCGCAGGGCCTTTTCGGCATCCCCCTCGAAGGCCAATGCGATTACACCAGGGTCATAGAGATCGACCTCTCCAGCATTTCGCCCAGCGTCGCCGGCCCGAGGCGCCCTCAGGACAGGATAAATCTTTCCGATCTCGGGAAATCCTTCGCTTCCCTCGTCACGAAACCTGCAGGCGACGGCGGATACGGCAAGCATGATCTCGATAATCGATACGAGGTCGAGGGAGACGGGACGATAAGGCATGGCGATGTGCTGATCGCTGCGATCACTTCCTGCACGAATACGTCGAATCCGGGGGTATTGCTCGCTGCGGGCTTGCTCGCCAAGAAAGCAGTCGAAAAAGGGCTCAAGGTCGATCCCAGGATCAAGACTTCGCTTGCCCCGGGCTCCCGTGTCGTCACCCGCTATCTCGAAAACGCAGGCCTTCAGCACTATCTGGACGATCTCGGCTTCAGGCTTGTCGGCTATGGCTGCACGACCTGCATAGGCAATTCGGGACCGCTGGAAACACATATAGAGGAAGCCGTCGTCCGGAACGATATCGTCGCCTGCGCCGTTCTTTCGGGCAACAGGAATTTCGAAGCCAGGATACACCAGAACATCAAGGCCAATTTCCTGATGAGTCCGCCGCTTGTCGTGGCTTTCGCGATAGCTGGAACGGTGAACGTCGATCTTGCCAATGACCCGGTAGGATTCGACAGGGAAAAGCGCCCTGTTTATCTAAGGGAAATCTGGCCCAGCCAGGAGGAAATTTCGGCAGTCATGCCTTATGCGACCGATCCTGCGGTCTATCGGGCGCTCTATGCGGACTTCCTGAAGGACAATCCGCTCTGGGAGGGAATCGGCTCTTCAAAAAGCGCAGTATATGAATGGGGAACCCGGTCGACCTATATCCAGGAACCGCCTTTCTTCAAGGAAAAAGCCCAGGAAACCGGCGATATCCTGAACGCCAGGGCGCTCGGCATTTTCGGCGATTCCGTGACGACAGACCATATCAGCCCTGCCGGCGGCATCAAGGCTTCCTCCCCTGCAGGCAAGTACCTGACCGAGCATGGCGTGGGGGTTTCGGACTTCAACAGCTATGGCGCCAGAAGGGGCAACCATGAAGTGATGATGAGAGGCACTTTCGCCAACGTCAGGATCAGGAACCTGATGATTCCAGGCTCGGAAGGCGGCATCACGCTTTATGACGGACGGGAAATGAGCATCTATGACGCGGCGATGAATTACATCTCGGTGAACATGCCGACCCTGATCTTCGCGGGCGAAGAATACGGGACGGGTTCGTCGAGAGACTGGGCTGCAAAGGGAACCCGGCTGCTCGGCGTGAAGGCCGTGATCGCAGCGAGCTTCGAGCGCATCCATCGCAGCAATCTCGTGGGGATGGGCGTCCTGCCCTGCCAGTTCAAGGCGGGCACCACTGCGAAAAGCCTGAATCTGGACGGAACGGAAGCCTTCGACCTGATCATCGGCAAAGACATCGCACCGCAGCAGGAAGTGAAGCTCGTGATCAGGCGCCGAAACGGACGGGAAGAAAGTGTCCCTCTGCTGCTCAGGATAGACACGCCGATAGAGGTCGAATACTACAGGAAGGGCGGCATCCTTCCCTATGTCCTTGAGAAGCTGATGAACTAGAATTTCTCCAGGCGGAAAAGCCTGAAAAAATTCTCGGTCGTCGCGCTTCCCACTTCCTCGAGCGTGATTCCCCTGAGGGAAGCGATTTCTTCCGCCACGTTTCTCACGTAGGCCGGCTGATTGGTCTTTCCCCTGTAAGGGACAGGGGCGAGATAGGGCGAATCCGTCTCGACGAGCATCTTCTCGAGCGGCACCTGCTTTGCCACTTCCTTCAGTTCCAGCGCCTTCTTGAAGGTCACGATCCCGGAAAAGGAAATGTAGAAGTTCATTTCCATCGCAGCCTTTGCGACTTCCCAGCTCTCGGTGAAGCAGTGCATGACGCCGCCGACCTCGATCGCCCCCTCCTCTTCCATGATGCGCAGGGTGTCATCGGACGCTTCCCTGGTATGGATGATGAGCGGTTTTCCTGTTCTTCTGGCGGCGCGAATGTGGTTCCTGAAACGCGTCCTCTGCCATTCAAGATCGCCCTTCAGCCTGAAATAGTCGAGCCCCGTCTCGCCTATCGCGATCACCTTCGGGTGTTCCGCAAGCGCCGTGATCTCCTCGACAGTCGGCTCTTCCACTTCGTAATCGGGATGAACGCCGACCGATGCGTAGATATTGGCATGATCCTCAGCTATCCTTCTCACCCTCGGGAAATCCTCGAGATTGACACCGACGCAGAGCGCAGCGACCACATCGTTCTGTTTCATGTTTTCGAGAAGCGACCCGAGGTTCTCGGAGAGCTCTGGAAAATCGAGATGGCAGTGCGAATCGACCAGCATGTTCACATCGTATGGGTCGGGCGGGCAGGCATGCCCGCGATCATGGCTTCGATTTTCGAACCTGCAAGCCTGCCATTTTCGTCATCCTTGAATCGGATGCCTATTCCCTGGACTCTGCTTCCCATTGCGTTTGGCGGGGTGATCCAGACGACGTTTCCTGCGACAGGGAGCTTGTCCTGGCTGTCGGGCAGGACGAGCAGGATGAAAACCTCGTCGCCCAGCCTGTAAGGCCTGTCGGTGGGCACGAACAATCCCCCGCCTGTCACGTGAGGCATGTAGGCCGAATGAAGGGCATGCTTGTCCTTGATGTTGAAGGAAAGGACGCTGCTCGGCTTCATCTTCCCGCCATGTTGCGATAGTTCAAAACGAGCTCCTCGATGAAAAGCCTGGCATTGACAGGATGGGACGATATCCTCTGTGCCTGACTCAATTTGCGGATGAGTTTCAACAATTCGATTTTATCCGCCCTTCCTGATACTGCATTGATTCTATCCGATAAAGCCGGGAAATAGCGTATTTTTCCGGCAAAAGCTTGGCTCGCCAGGTCATGGCACCATTTCTGCAGCCATGAAATGAATTCGGGAAGGGGCGTTTTCTGACAGATCTCGGCCAGTTCGACTGCATCCAGGCTTGCCGGATTGCCTAATTTTTCGAGGACATGATCGAGAAGCGTGCGGTCCCGGCCGGCAAGATCGAGGGCGGCGAGCGGCGCATTCCCCGATTCGGCGAGAAACGATCCGGCAATGCCTTTCTCCTTCAGCCAGGCAAGTGCCTCTTCCCTTCTCGGGAAAGGCATGGAAATGATCCTGCATCGGCTCGATATGGTTGGAAGGAGCGCTTGCTGCTTGTGGGTGACGAGCACGAAAAGCGTCTTTCCATGAGGCTCCTCGAGCGTCTTCAGAAGCGCATTGGCGGAATGAACGTTCATCGCGTCAGCCGGATGGATCAGCACGATCCTGTAGCCGTTCCTGTGCGTCGTCATGTTCATGAACGAGACGAGCGAGCGGACCTGATCGATGGTGATCTGGGCAGCTTTCTTTCCGTTCTCGTCAATTTCCGGCTCCAGCAGCCTGAAATCAGGATGAATGCCATGATCGAACCAGTTGCAGGCGGTACAGGAAAGGCAAGCGCTGCCGTCCATGCGAGGCGATTCGCAAAGCAATGCCCTTGCCAGACTCTGCGCGAAATGCAGCTTGCCTGTGCCGCTCTTTCCCTTCAAAAGGAGCGCATGAGGCAGCTTCTCCCGATTTCCCAGGAGACTCCGAAAGAGCGGCTGCTGCCAGGCATAGACATTCAGGGGCATAGGCTTGAGATCGCTTGCTCGATTCCGGCATGGATCGCTTCGATTGAAAGGCTGGAATCCATCACCAGGAATCTTTCGGGATGGCGCGAAGCGCGGTCCAGATAGGCCTTTCTCACTCTCTCGAAGAAGGCCTCCCTTTCATGCTCGAAGCGGTCAAGGCTTTCGTTTTTCGAAAGCCTTTTCCTTGCGATCTCGACAGGCACATCGAACAGCAATGTGAGGTCGGGCTGGAATCCTTTCTGAACCCATTGTTCGAGATTTTCGAGCCTGTCAAAAGGGATTCCCCTTCCTCCGCCCTGATAGGCGAAGCTCGCATCCGTGAAACGGTCTGAAATGACCCATTTGCCTTTCTCGAGCGCCGGTTTGATGACGGTCGCGATATGCTCGGCGCGGGAAGCGAACATCATCAGCGCTTCCGTTTCAGGCTCCATGGCCTGGTGAAGCAGAATTTCCCTGAGCTTTTCGCCGACAGGAGTTCCTCCAGGCTCCCTGGTCATGACATATTCCACGCCATGGCTTTTCAGCACCGCTTCTATTTTCGGCATCTGGGTGCTTTTTCCCGCGCCGTCTATGCCTTCGAGCGTGATGAATCTCGCTTTCCTCATTTTCTCTGGTAACGGTTGACCGCCTTGTTGTGCTCGGCGAGAGAATTGGAAAAATAGGAAGTGCCGTCCCCCTTCGCCACGAAATAAAGCGCTTTCGAATCGGCGGGATGGAGCACCGCATCGATAGATTTCAATCCCGGCATCGAAATGGGCGTGGGCGGAAGCCCGGGCCGGGTATAGGTATTGTAGGGCTGATCCTCCAGCAGATCCTTTTTCCTGAGATTGCCGTCGTAGCGCTCCCCCAGCCCGTAAATCACGGTAGGATCGGTCTGAAGCTTCATGCCTATCTTCAGGCGGTTCAAAAAGACTGCCGCAACCATCGCTCTTTCCTTTCCCGTTTCCTTTTCCACTATTGATGCAAGCGTCAAGGCCTGATACGGATCAGAAAGGGGAAGGCCGGCCGCCCTGTTTTGCCATTCCTTCCCAAGCCTTTTTTGCATCATGAGATAGGATCGTTTCAGGATGGATAAGTCGCTCTGGCCTTTCGCGAAATAATAGGTGTCCGGGAAGAAAAGCCCTTCTGGCGAGGATTCGGGCGCGCCAAGCATCGAAAGAATGGCCTTGTCGGAGAGCTTCCCGGCATCATGCCCGAGATCGGGATCCTGATCAAGCTCTCTCCTGATTTCGCCGAAGGTCGCCCCCTCGACAAGCGTGATCCTGCTCTGCGTGAAATCGCTTCCGGTGATCTTGTAAAGAAGCTGGATCGGGTTCAGAACATGATCGATTTCATAGTTTCCGGCCTTGACCGACGATGCCTTGCCCATCGCCCTGGCAAGCAGCACGAAAGGAAAGGGGTGCTTGAGAATGCCTTCCTTCTGCATCTGCCCCGCGGCATGGGTCAGGCTTCCTTCTTCCAGCGTGAAGGAGAGCGGAAGGGGGGGCAAGGAAATGGGCGCAAGGAGATAGAATGCGGCGGCTGCAACTGGAATCGAAAGGAGCAGGATGAGCTTCTTCATTGCAGCCATTTCCTCAATTCTCCGCAGAATCCGCCTTTTTCCCAGCGCCTTTCGCCGATAGAAACGATCTGCCAGAGGCCGATCACGCTGTTGACGAGGAAGACTTCTTCGGCCTTCAGCAATTCATCCTGTCCGAAACGCCGAATTTGCAAAGGGGTGTTCGACGCCATCGAATACTCGATCACCCGCTCCCGCTGCACGCCTTCGACGCCGCAGGAAGCGAGGTCAGGGGCGATCAGGCAGCCTTCATGGTACAGAAACAGGCTGCTCATGGTGCCTTCTATGACATGATCGTTGATGTCGAGAAGCAGTCCTTCGGCAATGGCAGGATCGCGCCACTCCATTCTGGCCAGCACATTTTCCAGCCTGTTGAGGTGCTTGATGCCTGCGAGACGAGGCTGATGGGAAAGCCTGAGATCGCAGAATCTCGCATTGACTTCATTGAGAATACGATGGTCCGGAATCGGATTTTTCGAGATGATTCTGGTCGGTTCAACGGATGCGTCGGGAAGATAACCCCTTTCCCCCGCCCCTCTCGTGACGACGATCTTCGCCACGCAATCCCCCTTTGCGAGGCGCAGCAGTTCTTCGGTCAGGGTTTCCATGGCGGGCGGGGAAATGCCTATCCTTTCGCAATCCAGGGAGAGCCTACGGTAGTGCCTATCCCAATGCTGAGGAACACCTTTTCTCACGAGCAGAGTCCTGAATACCCCGTCCCCATACATCAATCCCCGGTCATTCGCCTTCACAGCATCGGCAAATACACCGTTCACCAGCAAGCTAGTATTTCCTGAAGACGATCGTTCCGTTGGTGCCGCCGAATCCGAAAGAATTGGAAATCGCCACATCGATTTTCATCTCTCTCGCGGTATTGGGAACGAAATCCAGATCGCACTGGGGGTCCTGCTCGAATAGATTGATCGTTGGCGGCGCAACCTGATGATGGATGCTGAGCGCTGAAAAGACAGCCTCTATCCCTCCTGCCGCCCCGAGCAGATGGCCTGTCATGGATTTTGTCGAGCTGATCGCCACTTTTTTGGCATGGTCACCGAAATAGCGCTTGAGTGCAACCGTTTCGGCAATATCCCCCAGCGGGGTGGAAGTGCCGTGCGCATTGACATAATCGACGTCTTCGGGATTGAGCCCGGCATTTCTGATCGCATGCTTCATGCACCTCGCAGCGCCTTCCCCGTCTTCGCAAGGCGCGGTCATGTGATAGGCGTCGGCGCTCATCCCGAAACCGGATAGCTCGGCATAAATCTTCGCGCCCCTTGCCTTGGCGTGTTCCAGTTCCTCCAGAACGAGCACGCCCGCCCCCTCTCCCAGAACGAAACCGTCCCGCCCGATCTCCCATGGTCTCGAAGAGGTCGCAGGATCGTCGTTTCTCGTGCTCAATGCTCTCGCCGCACTGAACCCTCCGACGGCAAGAGGACAGACAGTGGATTCCGATCCGCCTGCTATCATCACATCCGCATCGCCGTATTCAATCATCCTGGCAGAACTGCCTATGCAATGCGTGGCTGTCGTGCAGGCCGTCACCATCGCGAGATTCGGCCCCTTGAGCCCGTACATGATGGAAAGATGGCCGGAAATCATGTTGATGATGGTTCCGGGGATGAAGAAGGGGGAAATCTTTCTAGGGCCCCCTGCAAGATAGGTGTTGTGCGTTTCCTCTATCGCAGGCAATCCCCCGATTCCCGAACCGATGTTGACGCCGATCATTTCGGCGTTTTCTTCGGTCACCGTTATCCCCGAATCCTTGAACGCTTCCATCGCGGCCGCAATGCCGTAATGGATGAAAACATCCATCCGGCGCGCATCCTTTGCCGGAAGATAATTGGTCACATCGAAGCCCTTGACTTCGCCTGCGACCTGGGAGGAAAAGGCGGAGGCATCGAAGCGGGTGATGCGCGTAATCCCTGAACGCCCCGCGCTCAGATTCGCCCAGGATTCGTCTACGCCTATACCGACCGGCGAAACGATGCCAAGGCCGGTGATTACTACTCTGCGTTTACTCAAATTCGCTCCAGCAAAGTCAGTTCTGGTGCGCAATGATGTAATCGATAGCCTGCTGGACAGTGGTGATCTTCTCGGCTTCCTCATCCGGAATTTCGCACTCGAATTCTTCCTCGAGCGCCATGACGAGTTCCACCGTATCGAGGGAATCGGCCCCAAGGTCATCAACAAATGACGAGGCATTCTTGACCTCGGCTTCGCTCACCCCGAGCTGTTCGGCGACTATCTTTTTGACGCGCTGTTCGATGTTTTCCATTGTTGCCTCTAACCTTTTTATGTTGATTTACAGAAAAAACGCATTATTTTACCAAATTTGTCCCCATTGCAAAGTGCATGGGCAAATTTATTCCATATGGAGCCCGCCGTTGACATGAACCGTGCTGCCGGTGATGTAGCCAGCTGCTGGGGATGCGAGGAATGTCACGGCTGCCGCGACATCCTCAGGCTGCCCGAGACGATTCAACGGCACATGCTGGATCAGCGCCTCCCTCTGCGCTTCAGACAGGGCACGGGTCATGTCTGTATCGATGAAGCCGGGCGCGATGCTGTTGACGGTCACGTTCCTGCTGCCGATTTCCCTTGCCAGCGACTTGGAAAAGCCGAAAATGCCCGCTTTCGCGGCTGCATAATTGGCCTGCCCGGCATTTCCCATCGCGCCTACCACGGATGAGATGTTGATGATCCTGCCGTATCTCGCCTTCACCATGCCGCGCAAGACCGCCCTGCTCATCCTGAACACTGACTTCAGGTTGGTCGCCATGATGTCGTCCCATTCCGAGTCGGTCATGCGCATCACCAGATTGTCGCGCGTGATCCCCGCATTGTTGACGAGAATGGAAATCTCGCCGAATCCGCTCCTGATCTCGGAGATCAGGGCATCGATTCTTTCGCCATCGTTGACATCGAGCGCAAATCCCCTGCCATTGATGTTCGATTCCTTCAGATATTCTGAAATCGCTTGCGCACCTGAATCGGTTGTCGCCGTTCCGATCACCGTTGCACCGTTTTTCCCGAGGTCCAGGGCAACAGCCTTGCCTATCCCGCGGCTTGCCCCTGTCACCAGCGCGATCTGATCCTTCAGCATGTTTCCTCCATGTTTGCAGCAGCTTCTTCCAGCGCGCTCGCGTCCGTCAAAGCAAAAACAGCAATCTCGGGCTCGATCCGCTTGTTGAGCCCGGCGAGTACCTTTCCAGGTCCGCATTCCACGACGGCCTGGGCTCCTTCCTGCGAAAATACGCGTATGGTTTCCACCCATCTGACCGGGTTGTAGAGCTGCCGCACGAGAGCCTGCCTGATTTCATCCGGTTCTTCGCGGGGCGCCATATCGATGTTGTGGAGAACGGGGATCTCCGGCCTGTTTATCGCAACACTCCCGAGATATTCTCTGAGCTTTTCGGCGGCAGGCTTCATCAGCGAGCAATGGGAAGGCACGCTCATCGGCAGCATGATGGCCCTTTTCGCCCCCGCTTCCTTCGCTTTTTCCATTCCCCTCAGAACGGCGTCCTTTTGCCCTGCTATCACGACCTGTCCGGGAGAATTGAAATTCACCGCTTCCACCACTTCGCCCTGGGCCGCCTCGATGCATACCCTCTTTACCGTCTCGTCATCGAGCCCCAGTATCGCAGCGATACCGCCCTGCCCTTCTGGAACGGCTTCCTGCATGCATTTCGCCCTGAATCTGACGAGCGGAAGGGCATCCTTGAAGGAAAGCGCATTCGATGCGACGAGTGCTGCATATTCCCCAAGGCTGTGCCCTGCCAGAAACGAAGGCCGCGAACCGGTATGGCTCGTCCAGGCGCGCCAGGCTGCAATGCCTGCCGTCAGCATCAGCGGCTGGGTATTGATGGTCTGATTGAGGATTTCCGCAGGACCGGTACTCGCCATTTCCCACAAATCCTCACCGAGGGTCTGCGACGCTTCGGAAAAAGTATCGCGCACGACCTGGATGCCCTCGTATCCATTCATCATGCCCAGGGATTGGGAGCCCTGTCCCGGAAAAACGAATGCGTATTTCATTTCATTACCATTTGAGCAGTATCGCACCCCATGTGATGCCTCCTCCCACCCCTTCCAGGAGGAGTGTATCGCCTTTCTTGAACTTTCCTTCCCTTGCCGCCTCATCGAGCGCAAGCGGGATCGATGCGGCGGAAGTGTTGCCGTGCCTATCCACCGTGACGACCACCCTCGCCATGTCGAGCGAAAGCTTCTTTGCAGTCGCCTCGATGATCCTGATGTTGGCCTGATGGGGAACCAGCCAGTCTATGTCGGAAGGCGTCATGCCGTTTGCATGCATGGCCTCTTCCGCAACCTGTTCGAGCACATTGACTGCGATCTTGAATACGGCGTTCCCGCTCATGTAAACGAATGGCGAACCTTCGATTTTCCCGTTGCAGACCCGCCCCGGCACGGCCAGGATGGGGTTCTGGCTGCCGTCGGCATGAAGATGGGAAGAAAGGATGCCCGCCTCGCTGTCCGCTTTCAAAACGACCGCACCTGCGCCATCTCCGAAGAGCACGCAGGTCGAGCGGTCTGTCCAGTCGATGATCCTGGAAAGCACTTCAGTCCCCACCACGAGCGCGTGCCTGTATCTGCCCGATTTGAGATAGCAGTCCGCTGTGGACAAGGCATAAATGAAACCCGTGCAGACAGCTTGTACATCGAAGGCGGCGCAATGATTGGCGAGCCCGAGCTTGGACTGGAGAATCGCCGCAGTGCTCGGAAAAAGCATGTCCGACGTGGTCGTCGCGACGATGACGAGATCGATTTCGTTCAGACTTATTCCCGCCGCCTCGATCGCCTTTCGGCTCGCATGGAGCGCAAGGTCGCTGGCCAGTTCGTTTTCTCCGGCAATATGCCGCTCGACGATGCCTGTCCTCGTCACGATCCATTCATGGGAGGTATCGACCATCCTCTCCAGATCCTGGTTGGAAAGCACTTTTTCCGGAAGATGGCTTCCGGTACCGATAATTCTGGAATACATCAGAATGCTCCCGCCATGCGCTTGCCGAGTTCGTTCAGCATCCCGCTTCTGGCCTCTTCCAGCGCGCGATCGAGTGCGAACTTGAATGAATAGACATCGGCTGATCCGTGGCTCTTGATGACGATGCCTTTCAGCCCGAGCAGGCTCGCCCCGTTGTATCGCCGTGAATCGACCCTGTTCTTGAAGGCATTGATGACGGGAAGGGAAATGAGACCAGCCAGCCTGGTCAGGAGACTCCTGCCGTATTCCTGCCTGAGGAAAGTCGCGAGCATGTGCGCGAGTCCCTCGGAAGTCTTGAGCGCGACATTTCCGACGAATCCGTCGCACACGACAATATCCGCAGTCCCCTTGAAAATATCGTCGCCTTCGACATTGCCTATGAAATTCAGTCCGCTTCCCTTGAGGAGTTCCGATGCGCGCTTCACCACCTCGTTGCCCTTGATTTCCTCTTCCCCGACATTGAGCAGCCCTACACTCGGCCTATCAAGCTTCTCGACTGATGAAACGAGCACTGAACCCATGATGGCGAATTGAAGGAGGTGTTCCGCACTGCAATCGACGTTCGCTCCCATGTCGAGCATGTAGGTTCTTCCCTTGAGCGTCGGCAGGGTCGTGATGATGGCAGGCCGCTCTATTCCTGAAACCATCTTCAGGACGAATCTCGATATCGCCATCAGCGCACCGGTATTGCCGGCGCTGACGCAGGCCTGAGCCCGTCCTTCCTTGACGAGGTTGACGGCGATCCTCATCGAGGAATCCTTCTTGTTCTTGAGCGCGGCAGCGGGAGGGTCGTGCATTTCGACCACTTCGCTGGCGGGCTGGATGACGAGACGGGGAGTTGCGCCCGCTTTCCTCGATTGCAGCTCCGCTTCGATTGCATCCAGAAAACCAACCAGGATCACGCTGGCTTCAGCATTTTCCTGCAAAAACCTCAGCGCCGCCGGAACGGTCACTTCAGGACCATGGTCGCCGCCCATGCAATCGATGGCAACCGTGATAGCCGTAGCTTCCATGCCCGGTTCAACCCGGAAAACGAAGGACGAAAACCATCAGCAGGCTTTTACTCGCCCTTGCCTTTCGTCACTTTCTTGCCGCGATAGAAGCCGTTCGGGCTGACATGATGGCGCAGATGCACTTCGCCGGTCGATGCCTCGACTGCAATAGGCGGGTTGGTCAGGAAATCATGCGCCCTGTGCATGCCGCGCTTGGAGGGGGATTTCTTGTTTTGTTGGACAGCCATATTTCGACTCCTAAATAATAAATTTCAAGCTCAAATTCTGCCCTTCAGGACCGAGAAAGGCGACTCCCTTTCGACCTTCCCTTCGCATGCTTCATGCCTTGGGGAAAATGGCAGGTCGAGCAGGATTTCATCCTCGATCATGGACAGAATTTCCAGTTTGTCCTTGACGACTATGCCGTCCACGTCCGGATCCTCTTCCTCTATGCTGACGAGGTCGGACTCATCCTTAAAAAGCATCAGGCTGGCATTCAGATCCAGAGCATATTCGATGTCTCCGAGACAGCGTTGACAGCGCAGATGCAGCGTGCCGGCTATGGCGATATGCAGCAAATGACCGCCTTCTTCGTCCATTTCGCCGGAAATCGCGTAGTCAACCTGACCCGAATTCGAATACAATAGGTCGGCCAGCCTTTCAAAACGAGAGACTTCCATTTTCCCATGAAGCGACTTGCCCATGCGGGCAAATTCGAATCCATCGATGGCAGTCTGCTCGGACATAAGCATTTAATTGTATATTTTTTTGTTTTTTCTGTCAAAATGAACTGCCTGATACTCGCCTCCTCTTCCCCTTATCGAAGAATGCTGCTTGAGCGGCTGCGCATGCCTTTCGACATCGTTTCCCCTGAAATAGACGAAACACCTGCCGCTCACGAAGCCCCTGAAGAGACGGCATTGCGGCTTGCCATGGAAAAAGCGAGGAAGGTCGGACGGGATTATCCGGATGCCCTGATCATAGGCTGCGACCAGGTCGCCGTGCTGGACGGGCTGCAGATCGGCAAGCCCCGCAATTTCGACAATGCCTTCGGACAATTGAAAGCGATGCGGGGCAGAACAGTGATCTTCCACAGCGCTCTCTGCCTCTACAACAGCAGCAATGACCGCATGCAGTCCGGTATCGTCCCCTGCGAAGTCACATTCAGGCGCTATACGGATGACCAGATCAGGCGCTATCTCGAGCTAGACGAACCATACAATTGCGCAGGCAGCGCGAAATCGGAAGGATTGGGCATCGTCCTTGTCTCGTCGATGAAGGGCGAAGACCCGAATGCGCTGATAGGCCTTCCTCTGATCGCGCTCATAGACATGCTGAAGAACGAAGGCGTCGAAATCATCTGAAAAGGCCGCCGCCAAGCGACAGGGCCGACTCCGATTGCTTCAGCGCGGCGCAATTCCTTTCCCGTTCCGGTAGTTGACCTTGCTTTCCACCTTGCGGGCGACATAGGAGACAAATTCCTCGACGTTTTCATGTTGCTGCGCGATGGCGAGTTCCGCCAGGGCGTCGATGAGGCGGCGTGTTTCTTCAATTTCATTCAGGCTGCGGCCGCAGGCAAGACAGCTCGTGCCGTCATCGTGGCAGGCGGTTTTGCCTTTACATGGAATGAAACTTGCCATGGCTGTTCCTTGTGGTTTGTAACCCGAAGGCAGGAGATCAGGTTCGGCGAGATCGAAGATGAGGCCTGAACTCAGTCGCGCCGTGCCAGGGAGCGCAACCCCGCAGTCCAGTTCTCCGGTGCGCAGCTGGGCCTTGATGAAAGCGGTAATCTCCAGCCAGCCCCGGTAGTGTTCCAGGAATGCGTCCGGGTCAACATGGACGATGGCAAGGTTAAGCGGCTTTTTACGCCGTATGAGTTCCGACATGTCAGTCATCATTCCTCCATGGTTTCCGGGCCCCGTCGCCGCAATTGTCACGCTTGCGACAAAATCCAGCATTCCGGGGTATCAAGCAGGAATGATACCCATCGATCCGTTCGAGTCGTGGCGCAGCAACCGAAATGCTCCGGATCAAGAACAGACTTCACGAGAATCGAAGCGCCATGTGGATGGCGCAACTTTTTCCAGGCGATCAAGCCAATGATGGCGTCTTCAGGGCAACAAAAAAACGGGCACCCGAAGGTGCCCGCAAGAGAACGATACCCATTGACCGCCATGAAAATTTCACATCTTCGATCCGACAGGCAGCCCTTTCATCGAAGCCCGATCAATAGCGGGAGTCGCTCGGCTTGCCGCCATTCGGCCAGTCTTTCACCTTGGCTGGAAAATCCCTGCGGGGCATATGGCTGAAGTACTCGCCGACATCCACCGCCTGCTGATCCGTCAGACCGCCCTGGCCAATCGGGAATGAGAAGGTGTTGGAAAGCGGCATGACGTTCTTCGCGAAAGCAGCTGCGGTATAGGTCTTGGCAATCCCTGCGCCGATATTGTAGGAGTCGTTGCCCCAAAGCGGCGGGAACAGGTAGCTGCCATCGGCGCGCTTGATGCCTTCGCCGTTTTTACCGTGGCAGACGGCGCAGGAATGATTGTAGACTTCCTTCCCGTTCGCCGCGTTGGGCACGATGCTCTTGCTGATTTTCCCGACGCCGCGGCCAGGGATCTTCTGCTTCATCTGATAGCCATTTCGCATCCAGTCCATGTAGGCAATCATCGCGTTCATCTCGTTCGAGTTCTTGTCCAGCGGTTTTCCTGCCATCGAACGCAGCATGCAACCATTGACGCGATCCTTGAAGTCGATGATGCGGCCGGCGCGGGGATTGTAGCTCGGAAACTGGGCCGCGACCCCGACATAGGGTGAGCCAAGCGCCATCGTTCCGCCATTGATATGGCAGCTGTCGCAGTTCAGTCCGCCTCCCACATAGTTCGGCAGCAGGCGCTTGGTATCGCGCATCAGCTGCATGCCGTAGATCAGCTGGCTTGCATTGGCGCTCTTCAGCATATCTGCATAACGAGGCGGATTGAATTTCGGCGGTTCAACATGCTTCAGTTCCAAAGCCTTTCGCATCTTGTGAATCTCTTCCGCCGTCACAGGGCTTCCCTTGTTGCCCCAGTGCGTCCGGACGAAAGTGGCGATTTCCGCGAGTTCCTGGTCATTCAGCACGGAATAGGAAGGCATCGAGAAAACATGCGGGGACGAGAGGGTTTGAGGCGATGCGGAGCCCGTCAGCATGACGTGGATGAGGGAAGCCGGATCGTTTGCCTGGATGGAAGTATTGCCTGCCAGCGTGGGGAAGAAGCGGGTCGCGCCCTTGCCGTCGCTCTGGTGGCAGGTGGCGCAGAACTGCACATAGCCCAGGCCGCCGCGGGTGGCATAGATCTCCTTGCTGGTTTGTGCAACGTCCACCGACACGGCGTTAGCTCCCGGCGCTTCATCTGGATTGGGTGAAAGCGAATGAATGTACTCGCCGACCGCGGCCAGATCCCCAGGCGTGAAGTGCTGAGAGCTGAAGTGGACCACTTCGGCCATGCCGCCGTAGGCCGTACCGCGATTATTCTCACCCGTCTTCAGGAACTGTGCGATCTCGGGGCCGGTCCAGATATTGCGCAGATTGACGGCGCGCCAGTGCTCGACATCCGCTCCTGCCAGGAAGTACCTGCCGTCGCTGCCGGAATCGCTCATGGCCTTCTCCTCGAAACCCAGTCCGCGCGGCGTATGGCAGGAACCGCAGTGACCCAGACCCTGGACGATATAGGCGCCCCGATTCCACTGCGGGCTGTGGGCAGGATCATAGCGGAAGGCGCCTTTATCCAGGAAGACCATGTTCCAGCCTGCGAGCCCCAGGCGGATATTGAACGGGAACTTCATGTCATTGGGCTTGTTGGGCTCGGATACGGGCGCCACGCCATGCATGAGATAGGCATAGAGGGCCCTCATGTCATCCTGCGCGATTCTCGCGAATGAAGGATAGGGCATGGCCGGGTAAAGATTGTGGCCATCGCGCGCCACGCCGCGCCGCATCGCGCGGTCGAACTCTTCGAAAGTATAGGCGCCGATGCCGTCCGCCTTGTCCGGCGTGATATTGGTGGAATGAATGACACCGAAGGGCGTTTTCATTTCCAGCCCGCCGGCGAGCGGCTTGCCGCCAGGCGCAGTATGACAGGCAACACAGTCGCCCAGGTGAGCCAGATATTCGCCCTTCTTGACCAGGGCGAGGTCGGACGAAGGCGCATCAGCCAGTGCGGAGCCTGCGACCATCGCCGCCAATGCGGCACCCAACAACTTCAGCGAGGCTGTTCCCAAATTCATTTGTTTTCTCCATGTTATCTCGTCTAGATCGGGCGGCTCTGTATCGCTATTTCGAGAATCCCTGTGTCCACGCCCCGAATCGCTTCCGGAATTTTACTCAAATTTTGCTTAACTTCTACTTAATTTTCCGGCCTTATCTATCTGATAAATCCATAAAGACTTTGACAGCGAATTTTCGCCATGGGAATCCATAAGGCCCTTTACGCGCCGGGATCTGGGAATGTTGAAATGAAACTGGGTTGTCAGCTTGCCGTTTTCAGGGGAGCAGGATCTCAGTCATCCCAGAAAATATCGCCGCAGAGGACGAGCCTGGCGTTTTCGCCTTCGAGTGCAATCGAAAGCGTCACACACATGTTTCCGCTTGCTATCGAAAGATAAGGCCGGCTGATCTGCACCTCTCCGGGTTTCGCTATCGCCCGCCTGAAATAATGGCGGCGCAGCCATATGGCGTCCTTTGCGTCATGAAGCGGCAGAAACCGGGGATCTTCAGTGCACAGGGTCTTGTCGGACACGAAGCTGCTTCCGAGCTGCCTTCCCTCGTTGTCAAGCACGAAGCAGCGCTCGGCCCTTGCAAGCTGGAGGAAATCCGCGCTCGCCTTCTTCATGTCAATCGAGGCTGAAAGCAAACGAACCATTCCTTCGAACGCCTTGATGTAGGGCCCCAGCTCTTTCTGGTACTGGTCCTGCTCCCTTACCGATACCTGCTTGAATTTCTCGCAAATTCCGAGCAAGGCCGCCACCCCCTTGGAAGCTTCGGAAAGCATCTCCGCAGGCCTTGCGAAATAGTATCCCTGGACGAAATCTGCGCCTGAATTCATCGATATCATCGCCTCATCCTCGTTTTCCACGCCTTCCATCAGGGCAAGACTTCCCGTTTCATGGATCAGCTTGATGAGATTCGGTACAACGCGCCTCACCTTGAGGTTGGTGGCGGCCTGTGAAATGATGCTCCTGTCAAGCTTCACGATATGCGGGCCGATTCGCCAGAGCCGGTCGAAATTCGATTCACCCGAACCGAAATCGTCTATCGCGACCAGGCAGCCGAGTTCCTTGTAATAGCTGACTGCGTCCGAAAGCAGCGCCTCGTCCTGAATCTGGCTCTCGAGTATTTCAACGACGACCCGGTGCGGCGCAACGCAGTTTTCCTCCAGGAGGGAAGCGAAGAATTCCCCGTATCTTCTTCCGACGACCGTCACTTTCGGATTGATGTTGAGGAAGATCCAGCTGGTTTCATCCCCCTGCAGAAGGAAATTGCGGACATGTACAAGCCTGCAAAGCCTGTCGAGCATGACGCTTTCCGAATCTTCCTTTACCGTGCTGAACAGGGCGAGCGGGGAGAGCAGCCTTTCCTCGCTATAGGGTCTCAAGAGCGCCTCGAAGCCGACAGGACGCCTGTGCGCGAGGCTGTAGATCGGCTGGAAAGCGCTCCTGACGAGGATCTCGCCGAATCTCCCGGATACCCTGCTCTTTTCCTCAAGAACGAATTGTGAAATTTCCTCCAGCGGCAGCCTGGCCGGCATCCCTATCGTCTCTGTTTTCATTTTTTTCCGTCCGCAAGCTCATTCCGCATCGCTTCACTTCTTTCCAGCCATGATTTCCTCCACCACGATGAAGGAAAATATCACGAAAAATTCAAGCGCCACTGCGCCGATCCCGATCCAGGTATCCATGAAATCCCCCGAGTTTTCCCCTGACCGACAAGCAACCATCATGCCAGGATAATTTCATTGATTTTAAAAAATATTTCACACTGGTTTAGATTCTTTTGTGATGTTTCCCATCGATCGCGGTGCACTGTGCCTCATTCGAGTGCACGAGGCAGGTCATATAATGAATCATGAGCACCCATGATCCAGTCGGTTTCGTCGATGAAGTCCACGGCCCTGTTGTCGACATAGCCTGCAGCAGGCTGCCCGCTCTTCACCGGGCGCTTTATGCGGTCTTCGACCATGAGCGCTTTACCTTCGAAGTGCACCAGCACCTGGACGAGAAGCGGGTTCGCGCCATCACGCTGCATCGAACGAGCGGTCTCAGGCGAGGGCAGCCGGTGTTCGATACCGGCGGCCCGCTCGAAGTGCCCGTCACGCCCGATTGCCTCGGACGCCTCGTCGATCTTTTCGGAACCCCGCTCGATGGCAGGGAAAACCTTTCCCGGGAAGAAATGAGGCGCATCATCTCCGACCCTCCGCCGATTTCAGAAACCAGTTCATCCGCAGGGATGCTGGAGACAGGGATCAAGGTCATCGATCTCCTCTGCCCCTTCGTCAAGGGGGGCAAAACCGGCCTTTTCGGCGGCGCAGGAGTGGGAAAAACCGTCTTGATCATGGAGTTCATGCACGCAATCGTCCATCTCCACAAGGGCGTGTCGGTTTTCGCAGGCGTGGGGGAAAGGATCAGGGAGGGCCACGAGCTTTGGCATGAAATGCAGGCTGCCGGGGTCATGCCTCGCACGCTGATGGTCTTCGGGCAGATGGACGAATCGCCTGGCGTTCGATTCAGAATAGGCCTTTCCGCACTCACTTACGCGGAATATCTGAGGGACAGGCTTTCGGCTGAAGTGCTCTTCCTCATGGACAACATTTTCCGCTTCGTCCAGGCCGGAAGCGAGATTTCAGGCCTGCTTGGAAGGATGCCGGCGACAGTCGGCTATCAACCCACATTGATCAGCGAAGTGGCCGAACTCCAGGAGCGAATCATCTCGACCAGAGGCGGCAACATCACCGCCGTCGAAGCGGTCTACGTGCCAGCCGACGACATGACCGATCCCGCGGTGAGCGCGATTCTCTCTCACATCGAAACCACCGTGATCCTGTCGAGGGACCAGGCGGCGAAGGGCATCTATCCCGCAATCGATCCCCTGCAGTCGATGAGCAGGATTCTGGACAAATCCCTCGTCGGGCAGCGCCATTACGAGGTCGCCACCGGCGTCAGGTCTCATCTCGCGCGATACAGTGAACTCGAAGACATCATCGCGATGCTGGGTCTGGAGGCGCTTTCGAATGAAGACAGGCGGATCGTGCTGAGGGCGAGGAGGCTGCAGCGCTACCTCACCCAGCCTTTCCACGCGGTGAAAGCGCATACCGGCATTCCCGGTGTTTCCGTTCCCCTCTCATCCACGCTTTCAGACTGCGAATCCATATTGCGCGGGGATCACGATGCTTCTCCTGAAGAGTCTTTCTACATGAAGGGGGCGCTTCCATGAAGCGTTTCGTCCTCCATCTCCTCGGGGCTCCCGAATACCTGAAAATCCCCGATGTGACTTCCTTCGTTGGGCAGGACGATTCCGGAAGCTTCGGCCTTTTCCCTGATCATGCAAGGATGATGAGCGTGCTCTCATACGGTCTTGCGAGATTCATGAAGCAGGATGGCAGCTGGACTTACCTGGCCGTCCCAGGCGGCCTCATCTATTTCGTCGAAAACGAACTCCATATCGTGACCAGACGCTATTTTCTCGAAAAGGACTATGAAAAAATCAGCACTTCGCTGCTCGATGCGCTTCTTGCCGAAGAAGAAGAACTGAGATCCGTGAAGGAGAACATCCTGAGACTGGAACAGGAGATGCTCAGAAGGCTCTGGCAGATCGAACGGGGAAGATGATGGACGACAAGCTGAAAAGAAGGGTCGAAGAGCAGGCAAGGCGGATAAAACAAGCCGAAAGGGAGCGCCCTTCGCTTCTCGCCCAGACCATCTATCTCGGCACGCTGGCCCTGCTTTTCGTGCTTCCGGTGATCCTTGGCGCCTATCTCGGAAACTGGCTGGATAACCAGCTTCCAGGCTATTCCTTCAGATGGAGCATCAGCCTCATCGTGCTCGGCGTCGCCCTCGGCAGCCTCAACGTCTATCTTTTCATCAGGGAGCATGGATGAACCCGGAACTGTCATTCCACATCGGACCGATCTCAATCGCGATGAGCATCGTCTTGACATGGGGCATCATGTCCCTGCTGTTCCTTTTTTCATGGCTCTCGACGAGGCATCTGTCGGAGGAGCCCGGCCCGACCCAGACCATACTCGAAGGCGCCGTCACGGTCATGATGGATGCCATCGAGGAAGTGCTTCCCGGAAAATCGGAAATGCTGCTTCCCTTCATCGGCACACTCTGGATATTCATCCTTGTCGCCAACCTTTCAGGCATCATTCCCGGCATCTCGGCGCCGACCGGGAACCTATCCGTCACCGCAGCACTGGCTTTCCTGGTTTTCCTTTCCGTGCACTGGTACGGCATAAAGAGCGAAGGCGTGAAGCGTTACCTGCTTCATTACATGAGCCCCAGCCCTATCCTTCTGCCTTTCCATCTGATCAGCGAGATCTCCAGAACTGTTGCCCTGGCCGTCCGGCTGTTCGGCAACATCATGAGCCTCGAGATGGCGGCGCTCCTCGTTCTGCTCGTCGGCGGACTTTTCGTGCCGATCCCGCTCCTGATGCTGCATATCGTCGAAGCCGTCGTCCAGGCTTACATCTTCGGCATGCTAGCATTGATCTATGTCTCGGGCGCGATCGCCTCCCAGCAAAGGAAGAAAAATGAGTGAAATGACCTGGTTTACCATCCTTTCGACTTTAGGAGCAGTGCTGGCCATCGCCATAGGCGTGATGTTCCCTGCCATCGCCATGGGGCGGGCCATCAGCCAGGCGCTCGATGCGCTCGCCCGCCAGCCGGAAGCAGAAAAATCGATTACGAGAACGCTCTTCATCGGGCTCGCCATGATCGAGTCGCTTGCCATCTATGTCCTCGTGATCGTGCTGATCGTGCTGTTCAGGAATCCGCTTCTGGCATACCTGCTGCACAAATAGGGGATGGCCATGGAACTCGACTGGAGCACCTTCCTGCTCGAAATCGTCAATTTCCTGATCCTGGTCTGGATCCTCAAGCGGTTCCTCTATCTGCCCATCGTCAATGCCATTGCGGCAAGGAAAAAAGCGATAGAAGCTTCCCTCAGCGAAGCGAGAAGAACAAGGGAAGAAGCTGAGCGCCTGAAAGAGCGAAACGAAAGGAAATTCGAGGAATGGGAAACGCACAGGCAATCGCTCGAATCGCAACTCTCTGCGGATATCGAAGCGGAAAGGGAAAGACTTCTCGTCCAACTCGATAGCGATTTGAGCAAGGAAAAGGCAAGACGGATTGCGATCGCCGCCAGGGATGCGGATGAATTGAAACGGGCAACGGAAAAAAAGGCCCTGCTCCTCGGCGCAGCCTTTTCTTCGAAGCTTCTGGCAAGGCTCGCCTCCCCTCAACTCGAATCCCTGCTCTTCGATGTCTTCATGGAAGATCTGGGACGGGCCTCGAATCTTCAGATCGACGCAAAAGGGACACTCGATGTGTCGAGCGCTTTTCCCCTTCCCGAAGAAAAAAGGACCCTTCTCAAGGGAAAAATGGAAGCGCTGCTGGGTCATCCCCTGTCAGCCACATATCGCGAAAATCCCGAACTCGTCTGCGGCTTGAAGGTCAGCCTGGGCCCCTGGGTGCTCGATGCCAATCTGAAGGAGGAACTCGCCCATTTCGGCGAGATTTTCAGAAATGAGCCGCTTTCCTGATTACGAATTCGCCCTCAGGATTTCCGAACAGGGCACAGTCATTTCGGTGGGCGACGGCATCATCTGGATCACCGGGCTGCCTTCTGCGAGCATGGACGAGATAATCGAAATCGAGGATGGCAGCGAGGCGCTCGTGTTCCATCTTGCCGCATCAAGGATAGGCGCGATCCTCTTGCGGCAGACGGAAAATCTGACGGCCGGGAAATCAGCCTTTCTTTCAGGAAGAAGGCTGTCGATAGGGGTGGGCGACGCCCTTCTCGGGCGCGTGATCGACCCGATGGGGCTTCCGCTTGACGGCATGCCCATGCCCGATCTTCAGGCGAGAAGGCAGATCGATGTGCTCTCCCCTCCCATACTCAGCAGGGATTTCGTCGAAAAACCGCTCTACACGGGAAACAGGATCATCGATACGCTGATTCCGATAGGCCGCGGACAGCGGCAGCTCCTGATAGGAGACAACGGCACGGGAAAGAGTTCCATCGCGCTCGACACCGTCATAAACCAGAAGGAAACGCGCTGCGTTTACGTTCTCATCGGACAGAAGCGCTCGGCTGTGGTCAACACCATAGAGACATTGAGAACACATGGCGCGCTTTCCTATACCACAGTCATCGTGGCGGAAGCGACGGCCATGCCCGGATTGAAGTATCTTGCCCCCTTCTCAGGCTGCACGCTCGCCGAATCCTGGATGTGGAGCGGAATGGACACGCTCGTCATCTACGACGATCTGACCACCCATGCCAGAACCTACAGGGAACTCTCCCTTCTGCTCAGGCGCCCGCCGGGCCGAGAAGCCTACCCCGGGGACATCTTCCATCTTCATGCGAGGCTGCTCGAGCGCTCGACATGCCTCGCATCCCATCATGGCGGCGGAAGCATGACGGCTTTTCCCATCGTCGAGACCGAGCAGGGAGAAATCGCTTCCTATATTCCGACGAATCTGATCTCGATCACCGACGGTCAGATCTATTTCGATTCGAAGCTTTTCGCGGAAGGATTTCTTCCCGCGATAGACATCAGGAAATCCGTCTCGAGGATAGGAGGGAATGCCCAGCATCCTGCAGTGAAACGGGAAGCGGGAAGAATGAAGCTGGATTATCTTCAGTTTCTCGAACTGGAAGTCTTCACGAGGTTCGGGTCGAAACTGGAAGCCGGGATGGAAGAAAGAATCAGGAAAGGGCAGCTTCTCAGGGAACTATTGAAGCAGGAGCGGCTCGCGCCCATGCCGATCGAGCAGCAGCTCGCCTGGCTCGTCGCCTACAACGAAGGATTGATCGAGCGTGACGACCTGAACGAAAACGGAAAGCGCATGACCAAGCTGCCCGGACTTTCTCTTTCAGAGTCGCGCGAGAGCTGGCTGACGGAAGTGAGATCCGCACTGGAGGGGGAATGAGCAAACAGCTCGATCTCCAGGCAACGCTGGCAAGCCTGGACGAGATAAGAGGCATCATGTCCGCAATGAAGAATCTCGCTTTCATGGAAATCAGGAAGCTTTCAGGATTCCTTTCGGCGCAACAGCTCGCGGTCAAATCGATAGAGCGGGCTGCTGCAGATTTCATGCATTTCCACGGCGTCGAGCGAAAGCGCAAACTGGTTGAGACGGCGCTCCTGATCGGTTCCGAAAGAGGGCTTTGCGGTGACTTCAACGAAAGGCTGGTCGAAACAAGCGACCATGAAATCCCTGTCATTGCGATAGGGAGCAAACTGGATTCAAGGCTGGAAAAAAGACTGGCCCTGATCGAAGGGCCGAATGTCGCCGAGGAGGTGGAATCCGTTCTGACGAAGATCGTCGATCGCCTCGCCATGCTTCAGGGTGCGCTCCCCGAAAAAGAAGCCCTCGGCATCACCGCCTACTATCACGGCGACGAAGCGGTGACAAAGAGAAGGCTGCTCCCCCTTCCCGAGAAGACGGCCGAAGCAGCTTATCCTTACGAGCCGCTGCTCTATCTCGAACCTTTTGAATTCTACGAAAAGCTTTCCGGCCATTACCTCTACGCGGCGCTGCACGAAGCCCTCTGCAGCAGCCTGATGGCCGAAAACAGGTACAGGCTCGACCATATGGAAAATGCGATCAGACAGATGGACAAGCGCATAGAAAGGCTCAAGCAGCACTACAATCTCTTGAGGCAGGAGGAAATCACCGAAGAGATCGAGGTGATCATGCTGAGCGTGGACGCGCTTTCCCGATAAGTAAGGATCGAAATGAAAACGGACGATTATGCAAACAGCGAGGTGCCAGAAACCCTTGCAAGGCTGGAAGTGGATCCCGAAATGGGGCTGGATGGGAAAGAGGCAGAGAAAAGAATCGATCAATACGGCTACAACGAAATCGAAGAAAAGGAGGAACCGCTCTGGCACCGCGTCTTCCGAAGGCTCTGGGGCCCGATTCCATGGATGATCGAAATCGCCGCGCTCCTTTCTGCGCTGGTTCAGAAATGGGACGATTTCATCATCATCTTGGTGATGCTGCTCGTCAATGCCGGGCTGGATTTCTTCCAGGAACACCGCGCCCTGAACGCGCTGAAGGCGCTAAAAAGCCGGCTCGCGAATGAAGTGATCGTTCTGAGGAAAGGCATTTTCAGGGGCATGCCCGCAAGAGAACTTGTTCCGGGCGACATCGTCAAGCTCAGGATAGGCAACATCGTTCCTGCCGACATGCAGCTCATGAAAGGAGAATATCTCCTCATCGATCAATCCTCCCTCACCGGGGAGTCGCTGCCGGTCAGCAAGAAGACGGGCGAACTCGCCTATGCCAATACCATCGTGAAGCAGGGCGAAATGCTGGCGGTGGTGCTGAATACGGGAAACAACACCAATTTCCAGACCGTGGTTTCGCTTGTGGCCAGGGCGAGTCTGGAAGAGCGCAGCCATTTCCAGAAAATGGTGATCAGGATAGGCAACTTCCTGATCCTGGTCACGATCGCCCTCGTCACCCTGATCGTTCTCGTTTCGCTATTCAGGCATCAGCATTTTCTGGAAATCGCGCGATTCTCCCTGGTCCTCACTGTCGCAGCGATTCCTGTCGCCCTGCCAGCCGTGCTTTCGGTGACCATGGCTGTCGGTGCTGTGAATCTGGCGAGGCGCCAAGCCATCGTCTCCAGGCTCACGGCAATCGAGGAACTTGCCGGCGTAGACGTATTCTGTTCCGACAAGACGGGGACGCTGACGAAAAACGAGATGCAGGTTGCGGAGCCCATCGCTTTCGACGGCTACGACGAGCGCGCCCTGTTCCTGACCGCAGCCCTTGCTTCCCGCATCGAGAACCGGGATCCCATAGAAATGCCGATATTTCATTACATAGCCGAGCATTTCCCGGATCTCGACTGGCAATCCTGGCATCAATCCTCTTTTTCCCCTTTCGACCCAGTGGCAAAGCGAACTGAATCCACGGTGAAAAAAAACGACGAAGGCTTCGTTGCGATCAAGGGTGCGCCCCAGGTTTTGCTCGGGCTAGCCAATCTTTCCCAAGACCAGGCAATCAATATCCTCAGGATGGTCGATCTCCTTGCATCGAAGGGATACAGGACGCTCGCGGTCGGGAAGAAGACGGAAAATTTTTCACTGATCGGCCTCATTCCGCTCTACGATCCGCCCAGGGAAGACTCCAGGGAAGTGATCAGGGAGCTTTCCGAGCATGGCGTGGGCGTGAAGATGGTCACTGGGGACAACTTGGCGATTGCAAGGGAAATAGGCGGGATACTGGGTCTTCCCAAGCACGCCCTTAAATCTTCCCAGCTTACTGGGAGCGCGAAGAATGAACTTCTCTCGCTTGCAGAAGTGCTTGCCCAAGCCATCTACCAGAAGCTCAATCCCGATGTTGCGATGCCTGATGCCGCTCATTTCGCCAAGGAAGTCATGGAGACAGTGGAAGGCTTATACGACACGAGCCTGCTCGAGCGCGAATTCATCCACACCCATGAATCGGCCATCATCGAGATGATCGAAAAGGTGACGATATTCGCCGAAGTGGTTCCTGAAGACAAGTTCAGGATCGTCGACACGCTGCAGAAAGGCGGGCATATCGTCGCCATGACGGGGGACGGCGTGAACGACGCCCCTGCACTGAAGCGCGCTGACTGCGGCATTGCCGTGTCAAATGCCACAGATGCTGCAAGGGCTGCAGCCGACATCATCTTGACTGCACCCGGCCTATCCGTGATCAACGAAGCCGTGAAGGAAGCGCGAATCACCTTCGAGCGCATGAAAAGCTATTCGATCTACAGGATTGCCGAGACGATCCGCGTGATCCTCTTCATGACGCTCAGCATCGTGCTGTTCGATTTCTACCCCGTCACGGCATTGATGATCATATTGCTTGCATTGCTCAACGATCTTCCCATCCTCACCATCGCCTACGACAGAACGAAGATCCAGAAAACACCCGTGAAGTGGAGCATGCCTGAACTTTTGACAGTTTCCACTGTTCTGGGCCTGACCGGCGTGGTCGCCTCTTTCGGTCTCTTCTACATCCTGCTCGAAACGGGTTTCTCGAAAGAGGCGATACAATCGATGATCTTCCTGAAGCTCGTCGTGGCTGGGCATGCGACCATCTTCATCACGAGAACGGAAGAATGGTTCTGGAAGAAGCCTTACCCTTCCCCTCTTCTGCTCCACGCGAGCTTCTGGTCTGCCCTGGCAGGGACGCTCGTCGTGGTCTACGGCTTCATGGTCGAACCGATAGGCTGGAAGCATGCATTGTGGATATGGGTCTACGCCCTCTCCTGGCTCATCCTCAACGATTTCATCAAACGCTCAGCCTACAGGATGCTCAGGTCGCACAGGGAATAGACGGCTCTGAGGCAATGTTCTCCTGTAGCCGGTACGGTCACGACATCGTCGTGGGCATTGCAGGTTTCCACGCAGAGCATGCCGAGATAGCCATCGGCGCCCATGTCCCCCAGTTTCTCCGATTTCTCGGCCCATGGATTCCATACCACGGTCGAACGGCTCCCCGACTTGGCTATCCTGATCGAACGGTTCATGCCCGGATCCTGAATCACGCAGCTCGAATCCGTGTCGAGATAGATCCTGTCCACTTCGGAATCGATGGTCAGCGCGCCTTCCTGGATTTTTTCGCCGCCTTTCACCTTGTCGACATACTGCGTTTCCTCCAGCCCCAGGACCTTCACATTCCTGACATCGCTCACGTGAAAATAGGTGTGCAAGGCGCAACCCAGAACGAATGAGTCGCTTCCCTTGTTGCGGGTGACGAGCTCGAGTTCCAGTTGTTTCCCAACCTTGATCCTGTATTCGAGCTCCGCTTGATGCGGCCAGGATGATTCGTTCGGAGCAAGCGCCAGGACGACGAGGGTTCCTGCTTCTGTCTCCCGCCTGTCTTTGAGCTGCCAATCCAGATTCCTGGCAAAGCCGTGCGCAGGAAGAGCCGGATCGGAAGGATGGGGGCCGAACCAGGGCCAGCAGATCGGGATCCCTCCCCTGAACGATTTCCCCTTCACGAACTTCGCCTCTTTCGAAAGCCATATCACGGGTTTTTCTCCTTCCGGCGCCCATGAAAGCAACTGCGCGCCCTGCATGGCAATGGAAGCGCTCCCGTACCGGTTCTTGATTGCGATCACCTCGTCCATATCCTCCTCCTCTAAACAGCCATGATACTCGAACTCGATTGCCGTCTCCATTAGCGAATGAGAGAATATCTCATTTAAAAAGGATTCCCGTTTGAAACGCGATGAACATATCATCAGTCTCATCGGCTTCCTGATCCTGATGGCGCTGACCCTGGCAACCGGCATTTCGGTCTATGCCGTGATGCTGCACCGGACCGAATCGATCCTGAGCAAAAGCTTCGCCAGTTCGCTCGAAAACAGCGCCTATCTCATCGACAGCCAATTCGAACAGGGCCTGGCCGGTACGAAAATGATCGCGACGAGGCCTTTCGTCCTGGACAGCCTGAAAGCAGTCGAATCGAATCCGGAAGACTCGAAAAGCAGGATCAACCTTCAGCGCATCGCTCTTTCCTTTCTAACGCATGGATTCGGGGCCATATCCTTCTACGACGCAAAAGACGACCCGATTGCGAGCGCAGGGCGCTTTTCCGAGCATCCGGATTTCAATGTCTCGCTCAATTCGGACGACAGCCTGGCGCTGCTCTGGAATGATCAATTCAGGCTGCGCGCCAGGATGAATATCGAGGATTCGAATGGAAGCAAAATAGGGACCATCGTCACGGAAGCCGAACTTCGGCCCTTGAGCAAGGCATTTTCCAATCTGGCTACCATAGGCAGAACAGGCGAATTCGCCCTTTGCGCGCCCATCGGAAGCAATCCTGGCAAGATGGACTGCTTCCTGAGCGGGACATTCGGGAAGAAGTTCCAGCGTGTCGATCGCGTGATCGATGACAGTGCCCTGCCGATGAATTATGCCCTTGAAGGCAAGACCGGCATCATACTGGCCAAGGATTACCGGGGACAAGAAGTCGTGGCTGCCTATTCCCCGTTAGCCAAGCTGGGCCTCGGCATGGTGCTCAAGGTCGATCGGGCCGAACTATACAAGCCGATAACCGGGCAGCTGGCCCGTATCGCCATGCTCATCGCATTCCTGCTGATTCTCGGCGGGTTGCTGCTTTACTGGCTGATGAACCCGCTGGTGCAGCAGCTCGCCGACTCGCGGCAGAAGATTCTGCAAAGCGGTGCGAGGTTGCAGGCCATTCTCGACAATGCGCCTATCGGAATATGGCTCACCGAGTGCGACGGAGGGCTGGGATTCATGAACAAGACGCTTTCCGATGCCATCGGAGAAAAGATGTCCCCTGCCGTCAATGACCTGAAGTTTTGTGATAGTCCTTCCCATACTTCCCAGGAAAAGCTCGATTTTGCCGATGGCCGTTCCCATCTGCTCGAAATCACCAGGGTCGGGCTGCGCGACCAGTCCGGCAAGGCATTGGGCGTCATAGGGATATCTTCGGACATCACCGAGCGCAAGAAAGCGGAGGAAGCTCAGCTCCTCGCAGCAATGGTTTTCAAAACGGTGGACGAAGCCATCATTGTGACCGACCCGAAAAACGATATCCTGGCGGTCAACCCGGCTTTCACGGTCATCACCGGTTATTCGGAAGAAGAAGTGGTCGGCAGGAATCCGCATGTTCTCTCTTCCGGCCTGCATGGCGATGACTTTTATCGGGCAATGCGGGACAAGCTGACGGCACAGGGCAGCTGGTCAGGGGAAATCCATAACAGGCGAAAGAACGGAGAAATCTACGTCGAATGGCTTTCCATCCACCAGGTGAGAGACAGGGACGGCAATCTCACTCACCATGTCGCTCTCTTTTCAGACATCAGCGAAAGGAAAATGGCCGAAAGCCAGATTTTCCATCTGGCGCATTACGACATCCTCACCAATCTTCCCAACAGATCGCTCTTCTCGGACCGTCTTCAACAGGCCATCGCCCAATCCAGAAGGGAAAACGAGCAGTTCGCGCTGATGTTCATCGATCTCGACAAGTTCAAGGAAGTGAACGATACGCTGGGGCATCACGCAGGCGACATGCTTCTCGCTGAAACGGCCAGGCGCCTCGAGCAATGCATACGCGAGTCGGATACTGCAGGGAGAATGGGCGGGGACGAATTCGTCGTATTGCTTCAGAACATCGAAACGGGAAATGACGCCGTGGAGGTTGGCAAGAAGATCCTGCATGCCCTCAATGCGCCTTTCGAGTTTGACGGACAATCCGTCACGATATCCTCGAGCATCGGCATAGCGGTCTATCCCCATCATGGCGAGGATATCGAGACGCTGTTGAGGCACGCGGACGCGGTGATGTATCAGGCGAAGACAAGAGGCGGAGGTGTCATCGTCCAGGAAGGATGATCTTTCACAAAAGCGCAACGTCGGTTCTGCAAAATGCCTGAATGATCGCCAGAAAAACCGGCCTGCGTTTTGCCGCCCTCTTCCTCTTTGTCTTCTTCCTGCTGCAGACTGCCTATTCGGCAAGCAGCGCGGCCAGGCATGCCGTGATCGACGTTCTGACCGTGATGCCGAGTGCCGCGATCATCGACCTGATCGACCCGGAATCAAACGCTGTCCCGGCAGGGCACCGCATCGTCTCCCCGCAGGGTTCGCTCTCCATACTCAACGGATGCGAAGGCACCGAAACATTCTTTCTTTTGTCTGCCGCGATGCTCGCATTTTCCGCCGGATGGAAAAGAAAGATGAGCGGCATCGTTTCAGGCCTCATTGTCGTATACCTGCTCAACCAATGCCGGATCATTTCCCTTTTTTTCGCCGCAAGGGAAAATCACGAATGGTTTGATCTGCTGCACGGATATGTCGCCCCTACGCTCATCATTGCGCTCAGCGCCATTTATTTTCTCTGGTGGGCAAATGAAGCGGCTGATTGAACCCATCTTCCTGTTTGCCCTTTCCTACCTCTTTCTGCTTGCGCTTTCCATCCTATTCGGCAACCGCTATGCCGTTTTTTTCCTGCCCCTCTACAAATGGGAAATCGCCATGGCAGCGCAGGATTTCCAGATCCAGAGCCTGACGATCGCGAAATCTCATGGAGAAAATGTCGTCGCGCTTTCCCTGGCTGTCGGCGATTACCTGGTCGGGCGCGGCGTCCTCTATCCCGGCACCAGCATTTCCGCATCGACGCTCGTCGGACAGGCTCTTCAGCACGCCTTGCTGATATTCCCCATTGCATTCGCATGGCCGGCAGGATCGGCATCGGTGCGCATGATCCGCGTTCTGCTCGCCCTTCCCTGCCTGCTTCTCCTTGAATGCGTGGATGTTCCGCTCGTTCTCCTGGGAAGTGTTCAGGATCTTGTTGCCGCCAACCTCGGTCCCGGCGCGGATACTTCCCTCGTCGGCTGGATGAATTTCATGAATGGCGGAGGCAGGCTTGCCCTTTCGATCGGAAGCGCGATTGCGCTTTGCCTCTCACTTCCTGGAGAGCCTCGCGCCCAGAAGAGCGAGTGATGTCCCCATCAGCGCGATTCCCCAGGGAGGAAGCATGGGCACATCGGCATCATTGGCGAGCATTGCCGTTGTGATGGCGAGGGATGCCGAGTTGTTGGATGTGTCGGGATCAGGCAGATCGGAGGAAGCGCTAAGCGAGGTGACGAACTTTCCAGTCGTTGATGAAGTGGCAGTGATCTGGAAGGAAGCCGATGCGCCGCTAGAGAGCGTGCCCGCATTGCAGGTGACGACCGATCCTGAAGCTGCGCAACCGGATGCCGAAACGAAGCTCAGGGCGGGATCGAGGGTGATCGTCAGAACGGCATTGGTCGCAGGCTGTGGCCCGTTGTTTGTGACCATCGCAGTATAGACCAGGCCGGCAGGCGTCACGCTGCCGGTTAATCCGGCCGAAAGATCAGCGCTAGCAGAAGTGTTGAGGCCATAATTGAGCGTGATGTCGCCAGACGCGCCGTTGTAGCCGTCGACGGCGATCTCGTATTCCACGCCTGCCGTTGCCTGGAAAAACAGGCCGCTGGTATTGTTCGGGCTGCCGTCGTTGTCGTTCGACGCAACCGGCGCAAGTGCCGAGACGCTGGTTCCCGTATACACTGCAAGAAGCGTGTCGAAAGTGCTGCCATGCGTGTCCAAGGAAACCTGCCCGGAAAGAGGCGCGACCCACTTCCACCATACCGATTTCCCGCCGGCGTTCCCTGCATGATTGGGCTCGCCCGCCTCCTTTGTCGCAAGGATATTGTTGTCCGTCGAATCCGTTCCGGAAGCCCCTGAAAGCGCCGTCCTGTTCGCGAACATGTCGTTCGCTGGTGTCGCCGCGGCAAGCAGATTGAGCCTCGGCGTCGTGATGCCGTTTCTCGGATCCGTGACAGGCACCCCGGTCGAAGTGAGCCGCGCGACGATCTGATCTGCCGTTTCAGAAGGATAGATGGAACGCAGCACGGCAATCGCCCCTGAAACATGCGGGGTTGCCTGGGAAGTGCCGTACATGGTATAGCCTGCAGCAGTGATCTTCGCACCGGGTGCAAGCATGGTCAGAAAACTCGCACTGTCGGAAAAGCAGGTCACCTTGTCAGCAGCAGTGGTCGAATCGGAGCAGATCGAATAGGTGACGCCGCCGATGTTCGAGTCGTAAACCGCACCGACGGATACGGCGCCAGGCGTGCACGCAGGTCCTTCTATGCCGGTGGTATAGGCATCGTTGCCGCTTGCCACAACGGAAATGATGCCTGCCGCCTTGGCGTTCGCCACCGGCGTGACATAGGGATTGAGCTGAGGATTGCTGCAGGGGGAAGTGTTGTCCGAGCCGTCGCCAAGACTCATATTTATGGCGGTGATGTTGTATGCCGCCTGATTCGAAATGCCCCAGTTGATTGCGCTGATGATGAGCGAACTCGTCGTCGTCGACGAGGCGCCGAAAACATTGATGGCGGCAATATGAGCGGTCGGCGCGACGAGCGCGACGATGCCCGACACGTTCGTGCCATGGCCGCTTGAATCGAGCGAAGTGCTGGTGTCGGCGATATTCTGGTAATAACTGACCAGGCAGCCCGATGGCACGCCGGGGGAAGTACAGGACCCGAATGCCGGCAAGGTATAGTTGACGCCGGTATCGATGACGAGCGTGGTGGAGCCGGTGCCGGTTTCGCCTGCCGCCTGAACGGCAGGCTGATTGATGAGGTTGAGGTTGGAAGTGGCAATCGGATGGAGAATGGTGTTCCTGAATATGGCCTTCACCATCGGATTCTTCTTCAATGCATCCAGGGCGGCAGGCGTCTTGATGCGCATGAAGCTCATCGGAAGATGGCTATAAGCACTCAGGACATCGTATTGTCCCTGGGGAAGGGATGCATCCACGTCGCTTCTGAGTTTCCCGTAGCGCTTTTCGCGAAGGGCTAGAATGCCGCTGTCATCCTTCACCAGGCGCGCTTTCGCCTTCAGGCCGGAAATCTCGCGCTCTACAGCGCTGCTGTCGTATTCCACGATCACTTCCTGGGGCTGACCTGCAGCCAGACCTTCAGCGACACCAGCGGGCGTGAAGGGCGCTGCCCGAACGACTGCCGGAATGACCAGCATCAGGAAAAGAATCTTTTTCATTATAGGGACGGATTTTCGAAATAAGGGTAAGGCTAAGGCAGGAATATTGCCCCACTTCGAATCCGTTCCCGGATTTTCTGATCCGTTCGGACTACCTGGCGTCTTTACCTGACTGCGGAGAAGACTTTCCTGGCAAGCGCGCCGGTCGCCTTCAGGGGATCTGAACGTATCGCCTGCTCCTCTTCTGCCATCACCAGGAAAAGCCCGTCGATCGCCTTCCCGGTAACGTAATCCTCGAGGCTCGCGCTTTTCGAGTCGATCAGGCCAAGTCTCGCGCCTTTCCCTGCGAATTCGTCGTATTTCTCGGCGAGCTTCACTTTTTTCATGGCCTTCTCCACGATAGGCCTGAATCTGGCGGCGATCTGGCCCTCGGTCTTGCTCCGGAAATACTGCGTTGCTGCATCGCTGCCGCCGGTCAGGATGCCCGTCGCGTCCTCGATGCTCATATTCCTGACTGCCCCGATGAGCAAATCCTTCGCTTCCGGCGCCGCGGCTTCTGCTGCCCGGTTCATCGACGTTCTCAGGTCATCCCCGTATTTTCCCATTCCGACGCGGGAAAGCAGATCGTCCAGCCTCTGCAGCTTTTCCGGAAGCGGAATGCGGACTTTCGGGTTTCCAAGATAGCCGTCCTTTTTGCCCAGGGATTTCACTGCTGTTTGGGCGGACTGGATGAGCGCCTCCTTCAACCCCCCGATCTGGTCCTTGCTGCTGATCCCGGAAAGGTCGTGATTTCCCTGAATCGATTTTCCGATCTCCCGGCTCTTGTTGATCAGGTTGCCCAAATCGAAGGCATGGGCAGTTGCGGCTGCAAGAAGGAAAAGCAGAAGCACACCGGCTTTATTCAACACTGTCTCCTTGAAATTGTTTTTAACCAATTATATTAAATGATAGTTTGAACCAGGGAGAAAGCGATGGAAAAAAAGCCGAAGGGATCGGACAGCGAAAGAGACATTCTCGAACACGCCCAGCGAGGATTGCAGCTTTTCACGGAATACAGGCCCAAGCTCATGGGAAAAATCCAGTCTTTCATGAACGAGGCCATGAAGGCAGGGGTATTGAGCGTGAAGGAAAAGGAAAGGCTTGCGCTCGGCATGGCGCTCACCCAGCAATGCCATTACTGCATCGCGCTGCACATCCGAAACTGCAGACAGGTCGGCGTCACGTTTGATGAGATCATGGAGATCTGCGCTGTCGCGATCATGATGGGAGGCGGTCCGGTGCTGACCCTGATGGCTGAAGTCGAACGCGCATTGAACGAATTCTATCTCGACGAGGAAGGCAATCCGGTCTGATGGTAAAATGGTTTCTTTTTGGGAAGCGGCATGGCAGCAAGAATAGGTCTCGTCAGCATCAGCGACAGGGCATCACAAGGAATATACGAAGACAAGGGCATTCCTGCGCTCAGAGCATGGTTCGAAAACGCCCTTTCCTCACCTTGGGAAGCCGTCTGCCGGCTGATTCCGGACGAGCGCGAACTGATCGAGAATGCGCTCATCGAACTCGTCGACAAGGCAGGCTGTTCGCTGGTGCTGACGACAGGCGGGACCGGCCCTGCGCCCCGTGATGTGACGCCTGAAGCGACGCTTGCCGTTGCCGACAGGGTAATGGATGGCTTCGGGGAACAGATGAGGGCGATCAGCCTGAAATACGTGCCGACCGCCATCCTTTCGAGGCAGGTAGGGGTGATCAGGAAAAATGCGCTTATCCTCAATCTTCCGGGCCAGCCTAAGGCCATCAAGGAGACGCTCGACGGGATTTTCCCTGCAATCCCCTATTGCATCGATCTCATAGGCGGCCCCTTCATCGATTCCAGGGTGGACGTGATCACGGCTTTCCGCCCGAACAAATAGCTTCGGCAATCCTCAACTCTTCAGGCGTATTGATATTGAAGAAGGCGCCTTCATCCGGGAAATCCGCCTGCACGCAATCGTGCCTTTTCTGCCATTCGAGCACCTTCCTCCCTCCGGAGTCCAGAAACTGCGAAAGATCTTCAAGAAGCGCTCTTCTGCAAAGCATGAAGGCATGATGGGTTTTTCCTTTCGATTCAGGCAGGGCGATCTGAGCGCCGCGTCCGATCACGGCGTCTTTCAGTTTCTCGACAAGATCTTCGGGAAAGAAAGGCGTGTCGCAGGGAATCGAAAGCACGAGGTCTGATGCTGCATGACGCATTCCGGCCCTCAGGCCTGAAAGCGGGCCGTCTCCTTCGTCCGAAAACACTCTCCCGAACCGGGAATAGTATCCAATGTTCCTGTTCGCTGAAATCAGCAGTTCTTCCACATGAGGCAAAATCCTTTTCACTGCCCGCTCGGCCAGCGTCATGCCGCTGAGCATCAGCAATCCCTTGTCGATCCCGCCCATCCTGCTCCCGTTTCCGCCTGAAAGCAGGATTGCCGTGATTTCATGCATGCCAGTCGCCCGAAGTCCCGCCCCTTTTTTCGAGCAGGGAAATCTCCCCTATTTTCATGCCGCGGTCGACAGCCTTGCACATGTCGTAGACTGTCAAGAGGGAAACGGAAACTGCGATCAATGCCTCCATCTCGACCCCTGTTCTCCCTACCGTCTCCGCCTGCGCCGTGCAGACAAGCCTTTCTTCCCCGAATTCGAATTCGACTGAGACGCTGGCAAGAAAAATGGGATGGCAGAGCGGGATCAGTTCCGATGTTCGTTTTGCCGCCATGATGCCGGCTATCCGCGACACGCCGAGCACGTCGCCCTTCTTGCCTTTTCCGCTTTTGACGATTTCAAGCGTATCCGGCTTCATCCTGATCGAGCCGCTTGCGATCGCGATCCGCGCGGTCTCGCTCTTTCCCGATACATCGACCATATGGGCATCCCCCTTCGAATCGAAATGCGTCAGTTCCCCCATCCTGCCCCCTCGTTGACCATCCTGCCATCCGGTGGCATATTACGCGACTCCGGAGGGAAATCAAATTGACGAAAGTGCACGGCAGGATATGGCTGACGAGGCATGGCAGGAATTTCCTGGGAAAAGGTAGAGTCGAGCTGCTGCTGCATATCGCAGAGACTGGCTCGATCGCGAAAGCTGCCAGGCTGATGAAGATGAGCTACAAATCGGCATGGGATGCGGTGGACGCCATGAACAGGAATGCCGGATTCCAGGTCGTCGAATGCGCCTCCGGCGGCAAAGGCGGAGGGGGATCGAAGCTCACCAGGGAAGCCTTTGAGCTGATCGCCCTTTACAGGAAAATCGAAGCGGAGCACGAGCATTTCCTGGCGAGAATGAGCGAGGAATTGAACTCACATCCATTCTGAGGACGCGGCTTCGTCGGATGCTTTCGCATCGACCCAGCGCCAGCCTTCCACGGTATGCTCCTTTTTCCAGAAGGGCGCCTCGGTCTTAAGCCTGTCCATCAGGAATTCCGCAGCCCTGAATGCTTCCTTCCTGTGATGGCTCGCGACAAGGACGAGCACGATCTGGTCGCCAGGAAGCAGGCTCCCCACCCTGTGCACCACCGTCGCATCGACGATTTTCCATCTCTCATTGGCCTCGACCAGAAGCGCTTCAAGACATCTTTCGGTCATGCCCGGATAATGCTCGAGCATCATTTCCCTGACCCTTCCGGCCTCTCCGAAATCGCGGACGAGTCCGACAAAATTCACCATCGCGCCGATCTCAGGATGGCTTTTCCTGATTTCCGCCATTTCCCGAGCCACATCGAAATCGCTTTGCTGGATCACGACCTTCATCTCATCCTCCTGTCACAGGCGGGAAAATGGCGAGTTCATCGCTATCGGAAACTTTGGCATCCATCGCCGCCATTTTCCCGTTGATCGCCACCCTGTAAGGCCTGGAAAGCTCGTCAAGCCATTGCCCGCCCCTTTCCTTCAAAAGCGCCGCGACTTCTGAAACTTCGGTTTCTGCCGTCAGCTTGATTTCCTCGGATTCTCCGAAAGCCTCCCTCAGCCTTGCAAAATAGCGTATCTTCAAGAAAGGAGCTCCGCAAAGGAATAGAAACGCACTTTCTGCCCCCGCGATATCGTTGTGCCTGCGGGGATCTCGACGATCCCTTCCGCCCATGACAGGGGCGACAATGCGGCCGAACCCTGGTTTTCGTGAACGACGACGCCGGATTCCTCCGAAAGTCGGGCCCTGAGCCATTCAAGCCTCTTCCCTGCCTTCGCTTCGAATTCCGCATCGAGCAGGGTGCCGGAAGGCAGGCATTTCGCTGCTCCCTGACTGCGCAAAAGATAGGGTCTGGCGAAAGTGCAGAAAACCAGAAAAGCCGAAACGGGATTGCCGGGAAGCCCGATGAAAGGGATGCCTGAAAGATCGCCGAATGCAAAAGGCTTGCCCGGCTTCACGGCGACTTTCCAGAGGGTGAGACTGCCGAGCTTTTCTACCGCGGCCTTGACATGATCCTCTTCCCCGACAGATACGCCCCCGCAGGTCATGACGAGGTCCGCCTTTTCCCTTGCCGTCATCAGCATGGAAACGGTGGCTTCGAGATCGTCAGGAACGATGCCCAGATCGAGTATCTCGCAATGCAGTGATTCCAGGAGGGCGATCAGGGCATAGCGGTTGGAATTGTAGATTTTCCCGGGTGGCAGCGGAATGCCCGGCATGACAAGCTCGCTTCCCGTGAAGAACAGGGCGACCTTCAGCTTCCGATAGACCCTCGTTTCCGCAATGCCGACAGATGCAACGAGGGCGAGTTCCTGGGGTCTGAGCTTCGTTCCCGCACGCAGAAAGACGCTTCCCCTTGCGATATCCTCCCCCCTCCTCCTGATGTTTTCGCCCGCTTGCGGTTTCCTTTGCAGCAGCGCCTTGTCCCCATCGAACACCACATCCTCCTGCATGACGACGGCTTGCGCCCCTTCCGGGATCTTTGCGCCGGTGAAGATCCGGGCTGCCGTTCCTTTTCGCAGGGGAGCAGGCTCCTCCCCTGCAGCGATGCGCTGGGATATCTCGAACTCTTCTTGACCATCGAGCGCAATCGCGATGCCGTCCATCGCGCTGTTGTCGAACGCCGGGACGTCCACTCCAGAAACCAGATCCTCGGCGAGTATCCGCCCGAGCGCTGTTTCAATAGCGATGCGCTCGGTCTCGCGAACGCCCCTCGCTTCAGAGAGCAGAGAACCGAGCGCTTCTTCCTTTGACAGGATGCTCATCGCGCCATCCAGAGATATTGTTTGATGAATGCGGCGATCAGATCGACGCGATCAAGATCGAGAACGGGAAGCTTGGTTTCGATGAACGTATCGCAGGCTATTGCGACGATATTTGGGTCTTCATGAAAAAGATAGGGATTCATCGCTGCCTTTCTGTGGATTTCGAGCTTCGGGATGGGGTCATGTTTGCAGCCTTCCACGAAGACGATGTCGCATGGTGAAATTCTCGCCAAATGGGCCGAAAGGGAAGGCTCATTCTCTTCGCCCAGCTCGTGCATCAGCGCCCATCGCTTCCCCGAAGCGACTAGCACTTCCTTGGCGCCCGCCCTTTTGTGCCGCCAGGAATCCTTTCCCTGGATATCGATATCGAAGTCGTGATGGGCATGCTTGATCGTCGAAACAGCGTATCCATCTTCATTGAAGATCGGGATCAGCTTTTCGATCAGGGTCGTTTTCCCGCTTCCGGAGAAGCCGGCGAATCCGAATATTTTCATCAGGTACTTCTTTGTCATTGCCCACGGTGTTATATTTTTTCAGATATAACGCCGAAAGGAAAGCCGTGGAAGCCACTTTGAAAGACCGCTTCGGGCGGAAAATAGAGTATCTCAGGCTCTCCGTGACCGACAGGTGCGACCTGAGGTGCAGCTACTGCCTGCCGAAAGGCCACAAATCATTCAAGGAACCGGAAAGCTGGCTGAATTTCGATGAAACGGCAAGACTGGCGAGACTTTTCGTCAATAATGGCGTGAAGCGGATCAGGCTGACGGGCGGCGAACCCCTGATGAGAAGAAACCTCGAGGATCTCGCAGCGAGGCTTTCCGAATTGAGCGGACTGGAAGATCTTTCCCTCAGCACCAATGCGACGCTGCTCGATCAGCATGCCGAAAAGCTGAAGACCTCAGGCGTCAATCGAATCAACATCAGCCTCGATTCCCTGGATTCCGCGCGCATCAGGGAACTGACCGGAAGGGATGTACTGGGGAAAATCATTTCCGGAATCGATGCTGCAAGGGCGGCGGGTTTCGACATGATCAAGATCAACATGGTCGTCCTTGCCGGCGTCAACGAACATGAGATCGAGAAAATGGCCGATTTCTGCATTAATCGGGAACTGGTGCTGCGGCTGATTGAACGGATGCCGATGGGAGAAACGGGAAGGCGCCAGGGCTTTTTCGATCTCCAGCCCGTCAGGCAGTCGCTCGCAGAGAAATTCGGCCTGGTTCCCGCCGTGCTTCCCGGGGGAGGTCCTGCCCATTATCTGCAAAGCCTGGACGGAAAATTCAGCATCGGTTTCATCACCCCGATTTCCCAGCATTTCTGCGAAAGCTGCAACAGGGTTCGACTCGGCGTGGATGGCACGCTTTACCTTTGCCTCGGCCAGGAAGATAAATTCGAATTCAGATCCCTTCTGAGGTCAGGCGCAAATGAAGACGCGCTTCAGCATGCATTGGCGACAGCGATGGAACTGAAACCGGAGCGCCATGAATTCAGGGAATCTCCGGAAAAGATCATCCGATTCATGTCGGCGACAGGCGGTTGATGCCGTTCGACTTCACGGCAGTCTTGAACATTTCGCTTCCCGCGCAATGGTTAAGGAAATGCTTCAGATTGTCGGAAAGGAATTTCTGCTTGTGCAGGATGATATGGAATTTCCGGGTCAGCTTGGGCAATTCCGTATCGAGCACGACAAGCTGCCCGGAAGCAAGATAGTCGGCGACCGCCCATCTCGATACGCAGCTGATGCCAAGCCCTTCCACGGTAGCCCGCTTCAAGGCCTCCGTTCCGCCGAATTCCATGCCGATATTGAGATGATTCAAATGACGAAGCAGTTCATATTCGACCACCTGCCTCGTGCCCGACTCCGATTCCCGCATCAGCCAGAACGCCTTCTGCAAAGAATCGAGCGTCACTTTTCCCACTCCTGCCAATGCATGATGCGGGGAAGCAACGATCAGCAGTTCGTCCTGCAGCCAGGGAATCACATCGAGGCTCTGTTCCTTGCACTGCCCCTCGATGAAGCCCGCGTCGATTTCGTAATTGGCCACCGCTTCAGCCACTTTGGGGCTGTTTGCGATGGACAGGAGCATGTTGGGCGCCACCTCGCATTCGGACAAATTCTGCTGCCTTCTGCAGCCTGATATCAGTCCTGGCAGGATATAATTGCCTATGGTGGTGCTCGCCCCGAGGCGAAGCTGCGAAGGCTGGCTGGAATGCGCTTCCGAGAACTGCTGCTCGAGATCCATGGCGCTCTCGATCAGCGAAAGCGCATTGGGCAAGAGCAGCCTGCCATTGTCGTTGAGCACGAGCCTTTTTCCTACCCTGTCGAAAAGCTGGGTATTCAGGAGGCTCTCTATGTCATTGATCGCTGCGCTGGTTGCCGATTGCGACAAGGGAAGATGTTTTCCTGCTTCAGTCGTGCTCGATGTGCGAGCGACGGCTACGAAAATCTGCAACTGCCTCAGGGTGATCCGCATTACGACTCCGTTCCTCAACTATTATTTGAATCGATTATACCCGCATAATCTGTTATGCATCTATCGGCTTTGTGTTTATGCTTCAGTGGCCTGATAATTAGGACTAATTTGCATCTGTATCAGCAGGCCGCACATCAGCGGCACAATTGACCAATAGAAAGGAGAAACCTGATCATGGATATTTCGCGCAGAGACATGTTGGGCATCATGGCAAAATCCAGCATCGCAGGGGTTGCGCTCGCAGGAAGCGGAGTCGCACAGGCTGCCGAAGAAGCCCTTCCCTCTTTCGTGCAGGAAGGAGCAAAATCGCTGAAGCAACTGACTGCTGCGCTGGCCAAGGCTCCCCGCCGCCGTGATTTCAAGGAAGTCCCCATGATCCTGACGACCCCGGATCAGTGGGATCATGAAGCGCTCACCATCCTGATGAAATACAAGGGCAAGACGAAGCAGGTCTGGGACAACACGGACATCGCCGGCCCCTGGCTCAACCTGATGCGCAATTCCATGAACTGCCAGATCTGGGCGTACAAACACCCCGATTTCCTTTGCGTATCGGCTACCCACGGCCCCGCCCATCTCGCGCTCTACGATCAGTATCTTTGGGACAAGTATCAGCTCTCCAAGCTCACCGGGGACAAATTCAAGGAAAACGTGTTCCTGAAGATTCCTGAAGCAGCGCATGCCGATCCGAAGAATTTCGAAGACGAGAGCGGCGTTTTTGCTCCCGAGGACAATTCGATTGCTGTCCTGCAGGCAAGGGGCGCTGTATTCCTGGGCTGCCACAATGCGATTTTCGAAGTCTCGCACAATCTTCACAAGAAGGGCGTCAACCCCGACAAGCTGACCGTTCCGCAAATGGTCGCGGAATTCACCAACCATCTGATCCCCGGCGTGATCCTCACCCCCGGCATCGTCGGAACCATTCCTGAACTGGGATCCCACGGATTCCAGTATGCAAGATAAAGGTGTTTCAATGCTGAAGAAATCATTCTCGACGCTGGCAGGGTTGGGGATCATTCTGGCGACGGCTCAGGCCGTCGCCGATGTATACCCGCCCTGGAGCGACAACAAGAACAATCCGGTCAAGGAAAGGGGACTTGAATTCACGGTTCCCGAGGTGGACAACCTGCCGGATTTCCACGGCAATCCCTTCAACGCCAAGCTCTCGATTTTCGTCGGCGGAAACTACTATTTCGCCATGGCCCCGCTTGTCGAGGCTTTCGAAGAGGCCCATCCTGAACTAAAGGGCAAGATCTATTACGAAACCATTCCTCCCGGACTGGTTGCTGCGCAAATCGAGAAAGGCGGCACCATCACGGTCGGCAACATGACCTGGACGGTGAAAGCCGATGTCTATGCGGCAGGCATGAAGCGGGTCAAACAGATGGTCGACAAGGGCTATGTGCATTCTGCCGAACCGTACGCCACCAATGACCTCGCGATCATGATTCCCAAGAACAATCCTGCCCACATCACTTCGCTCAAGGATCTCGGCAAGCCCGGCGTCCGCCTCGTCATGCCCAATCCCGCATTCGAAGGCATCGGCAGGCAGATCAAGGCTGCGCTCAAGAAGGCCGGCGGAGACGAACTCGTGAAAACGGTTTACGAGACCAAGGTGAAGAATGGGGAGGCCATCCTGACCCATATCCATCACAGGCAGAGCCCGATGTATTTGATGCAGGGCAAGGCCGATGCCGGCGTGACCTGGGGTTCGGAAGCAGTCTTCCAGGAGAAGTATGCGAACAATCCCATCAGTTTCGTGCGCATTCCCGCCAATCAGAATTCGACGGCGATCTACGCTGCTGGCGTCGTGAAGGATGCACCAAATCCTGAAGCGGCAAAGGCATGGGTCGAATTTCTGAAGTCCCCCAAGGCGTTGGCGATTTTCCAAAGATACGGCTTCAAGCCTTACCATCCGTAATACCCTCCTCCCGGGACCCCGGGAGGATTCCCCTTCTTCATGCTGTCATCTTGGATGTTATACAATGAAGCATCATCGCTTGAAGGAGAAAAAATGTATGCAGTCGATCGCAGCGTCGCCATCGTCAAGCCGAAGGAACCTTTCCTGGACTGGATCAGGAATCTCCCGGGATCGGAAATAGACATCACGCTGGAACAATTGAGGGCCGACTCGACTGTTTATCTCATCCCCGATTTCGATGAAATTGAGGATGCGCTCGCGGCGATAGATCATATCTACGGCAGAATCTTCGAAGCCGAGCTTTCCGAATGGTCGGACGAGGAAAATACCTGGCCTGTCGACAGAAGCCTCAAGCTTTTCTGGAAATGGTTCGACGTTTCACTTCATTCCATCGTCATCGATGCAGCGGAAGACATAGGAGAAGAAACCGCCTTCAGCTGATGCCTTGAATGATGCTGGCCATTGCCTATAATCGAATCAGATCATTCAGGGAGCATGAAAATGGAATCGAATCGGATCAAGGTCGCCCTGCTCGCCATTGCCCTTGCCGCTTGCTCAGAGCAGCCCACCAAGCAGGATGTCGGTACGATTACAGGAGGCGTCCTGGGCGGAGTTCTTGGTTCACAGGTTGGGCAGGGAACAGGGCGAAATGTCGCGATCATCGCCGGAACCTTGGCCGGCGCCTATCTCGGCAGCGCGATTGGCAAATCCATGGATGACACGGACAGATTGAAAACGGCTCGCGCCATGGAAACCGACCGCACAGGACAATCAACGACCTGGCGCAATCCCGATACCGGAAACACCTATACCGTCACCCCGACCAAAACATACGAGACGGAAAGCGGCCCATGCCGCGATTTCACGACCAAAGCCATCATAGGCGGGAAGCAGGAAACCGTTTATGGCAAGGCATGCCGGCAGGCGGACGGCAGCTGGAAGATGATGTGATCATTTCCATTTGAGCCGTACCCTGAGTCGCCTGAAGGATTCCCTCTCGATGCAGTCAGGCAGGATGACAACGGACCTGATGAAATGCGATCCTGCCTCCCTGAAGTTGAGCACGGTCAGGGAAGGAGAAACATAAGTGTTTCCTGCGAACGAGAAATCGATTTCCCTGCCGTTTCGAAGGTAAAGCGTGCAGGATTTCTCGCCTATCCTCAAGGAAGAAGGCGATGCAGGAAAAAGGCGAAGCGCATGATGCATGATCGAATGGATCATGTTTGCCAGGAGCAGCAGAACAAGAATGGGCTGGTAGGAAATGGGCAGCGCGAGGATCAGGAAAATCGCGCCGGAATGCGCTGCAGCAAGCAGCAAAGCCAGGATGTAAGAGGGCTTGAGTTCGACCGAAATCATTTTTTCGCCGGCTTGATCACCTGAAAGAATATTTCGCCATCTTTGATCATGCCGAGCTGATGCCTCGCCCTCTCCTCTATCGCAGCGTGTCCCTGCTTGAGATCCTTCACGTCGGCTTCGATTGCCGCATTCCTGGCCCGCATGGCCGTATTCTTGGCCTGCTGAACACTGATCTGCCGATCAAGATCCCATACCTGAAGCCATCCTCCCTTGCCCAGCCAAAGCGAATACTGCACGAGGGCAATGAGGGATAGCAGAATCAGGAGCAGGATGCGCATCTAACGCAATTGGAAAAAAGCCTCTCGTCCGGCATAAAACGCCATGTCGCCGAGATCTTCCTCGATGCGCAGCAGCTGATTGTATTTCGCCATTCGGTCAGAACGGCTCAACGAACCCGTCTTGATCTGCATGGAATTTGTCGCGACGGCGATATCGGCGATCGTTGTGTCTTCCGTTTCCCCCGAGCGGTGAGATACCACCGAAGTGTATCCCGATCGCTTCGCCAGCTCTATCGCGGCGAAGGTCTCCGTCAGGGTTCCGATCTGATTGACCTTGATCAGAACAGAGTTGGCTATTCCCTGCCTGATGCCTTCCTTCAGGATCTTGGTGTTGGTGACGAAGATGTCGTCTCCGACCAGCTGGACCGAACCCGACAGTTTTTTCGTCAGGATCTTCCAGCCGTCCCAGTCCGTCTCCGCCATGCCATCCTCGATGCTGATGATGGGATACTTGTCCACCCAGGCCGAAAGATAATCGCAGAACTGCTCGGAACTGAGGCTCAGTCCTTCCGATTCGAGATGGTATTTTCCATCCTTGTAGAATTCCGAACTTGCGCAGTCTATTCCGATCGCGACATCGGATCCCGGAAGATAACCGGCATTCTCGATGGCCTTGACGATCAGCTGAAGCGCTTCCTCATTGCTCTTCAGGCTGGGTGCAAAACCGCCTTCGTCGCCGACCGTGGTCGGCATGCCTTTCCCGTCGATGAGCTTCTTCAGGGCATGGAAAACCTCGGCGCCGCACCGCAATGCTTCCCTGAAACTCTGGCTCCCCACGGGGATGATCATGAATTCCTGCATGTCGATGCTGTTGTTGGCATGCGCCCCGCCATTGACGACATTCATCATGGGGACGGGCATCGCCATCGATCCCGCCCCGCCGAGATAGCGGTAGAGCGGAAGCCCCGATTCCTCCGCGGCGGCCTTCGCAACAGCCATGGATACGGCGAGTATTGCATTCGCGCCGAGCCGTGACTTGTTTTCGGTTCCATCCAGGTCGATCAGGGTCTTGTCGATGAAGGACTGTTCCGAGGCATCCAGCCCGATGATCGCCTCCGAGATTTCGGTATTGACGTTCTCGACTGCCTTCAGAACGCCGCGTCCATTGAAACGGGCAGCGTCATTGTCCCTGAGTTCCACGGCCTCCTTTGTTCCGGTCGAGGCACCGGAAGGAACGGAAGCGCGTCCGAGAACACCCGATTCGAGCAATACATCCGCTTCGACCGTTGGATTGCCTCGCGAATCCAGGATCTCGCGTGCGATGATGTCGATGATGGCACTCATGCTAGTACAACCTTTCTATTATTGATTCTGTTCTATAAAACCCCGGTCCTTGACCAGGGCATCCAATTCTTTCAATGTCTCGAGCAGCGTGCTCATTTTCTGCAAAGGCCAGGCATTCGGTCCGTCAGAAAGTGCTGCTTCAGGATCGGGATGGGTTTCCATGAAAATGCCTGAAATGCCTGCTGCGACGGCAGCTCTCGCCAATACCGGCACGAATTCGCGCTGCCCGCCGCTCTTGTCGCCCTGCCCGCCAGGAAGCTGAACGGAATGTGTGGCATCATAAACGACAGGACAACCCGTGTCTCGCATCACGCTCAATGAGCGCATGTCCGAGACAAGATTGTTGTAGCCGAAGGACACGCCTCTTTCGCAGACCATGATATTGTCCATCCCGCTTGCCGCCCTTGCCTTCTCAACGACCTGCTTCATGTCCCAGGGCGCGAGGAATTGCCCCTTCTTGATGTTGACAGGCTTCCTCGATGCGGCAACAGCCTGGATGAAATCCGTCTGGCGGCACAAGAATGCAGGCGTCTGAAGCACATCCACGACAGCTGCAGCTTCATCGATTTCCTCGATGGCATGGACATCCGTCAGAACGGCAACGCCCACCTGGCTCTTGACTTCATCCAGTATCTTCAGTCCCTGAGCCATCCCCAGTCCCCTGAAGGATTTTCCCGAACTCCTGTTCGCCTTGTCGTAGGAAGACTTGTAGATGAAAGGAACGGAAAGGGCTTCGCAGATCTCCTTCAGCATTCCGGCCGTATCGATGGCAAGCTCTTTCGACTCGATGACGCAGGGTCCGGCTATGAGAAAAAGAGGCTGTGTGATCCCTGTTTCGAAACCGCAAAGCTTCATGCTTTTTCCTTGTAATCGAGCGCCGCCCTGACAAAGGACTCAAAAAGAGGATGACCTGAGCGGGGATTGGACGTGAATTCCGGATGGAACTGGCATCCGACGAACCAGGGATGATTGGGAAGCTCGATCATTTCGCAAAGTTCATTTCGGGTCGATATGCCGCTCACCCTGAGACCCGCTTTCCTGAGTTCCGGAAGATAGCGGTTGTTGACCTCGTATCTGTGCCTGTGCCGCTCGACAATGCGCTCATCCCCATATATCTTCCTCGCGAGAGAGCCCTCTTCCAGCCTGCATTCCTGTCCGCCCAGCCGCATCGTGCCGCCGAGATCGGAATGGATGCTTCTTGTTTCCAGTTTCCCGTCTGCATTCATCCATTCGCTGATCAGCGCTATCACGGGAAAAGCCGTATCGCTGTCGAATTCAGTGCTGTTTGCGCCGGCGAACCCGGCCTTGTGGCGAGCATATTCGATCACCGCGAGCTGCATCCCGAGGCAGATGCCGAGATAAGGCACATTGTTTTCCCTGGCATGCTGAATGGCCGAAATCTTTCCTTCTATGCCACGCTTGCCAAAACCGCCTGGAACCAGGATGGCATCCATACCTTCGAGGCAGCCCACGCCATGGGCCTCGATATCCTCGGAGTCGATGTAATGAATGTTGATCTTGCTCAAGGTATGGATGCCGGCATGGATCAGCGCCTCGGAGAGCGACTTGTAGGATTCCGTCAGGTCGACATATTTGCCGACCAGCGCGATGTCGACCACATTTTCGGGATGTTGCAGCGCATAGACAATCCTGTTCCAGCTGGACAAATCGGCAGGGGGCGCTTCGATTTCGAGCGTCTTGCAGACGATGTCGTCCAGATTCTGCTCGTGCAGCAGCTCTGGAATCTTGTAGATGCTGTCCGAATCGACTGCCGAAATCACCGCTTCTTCCGCCACATTCGTGAACAGCGCGATCTTTCTCCGCTCGTCTTCGGGCAAGGGCCGATCCGCCCGGCAAAGCAGGATATCAGGCTGTATCCCTATTGAGCGAAGCTCCTTGACCGAATGCTGGGTGGGCTTGGTCTTGATTTCGCCTGCAGAAGGAATATAGGGCACGAGCGTGAGGTGGATGAAGCAGGTATTGTGCCTTCCGCTTCCTATGCCCATCTGCCTGATGGTCTCGAGGAATGGAAGCGATTCGATGTCGCCGACCGTGCCCCCGATTTCCACGATCGCCACAGCCGTGTCGGCCGCGCCTATCTCGATGAAGCGCCTGATTTCGTCGGTGATATGCGGAATCACCTGCACCGTTCCGCCCAGATAATCCCCGCGCCTCTCCTTTTTTATCACGCTCTCGTAGATCTGGCCTGTCGTGAAGTTGTTGCGCTTGCTCATCCTGACATTGATGAAGCGCTCGTAATGACCGAGATCGAGATCCGTCTCCGCGCCATCTTCAGTGACGAAAACCTCGCCATGCTGGAACGGGCTCATCGTTCCGGGGTCGACATTGATGTAGGGATCGAGCTTCAGCATCGTGACATTGATGCCTCTGGATTCGAGAAGGGCTGCAAGAGAAGCTGCAGCGATGCCCTTCCCCAACGATGAGACGACGCCCCCGGTCACGAATATGTATTTTGTCATGAATCTTCTGCATTTACGGGAATGCAATATGATAGCCGAAAAGGGGGGTGCTCACAATCGAACTACCTGTCTCTGATGGCGTCGATCTGCCTGCAGAGCTGCTCTGCGCCGATCAGGATGCGCGGGCTCTGCCTGCTGATGAGATCTGCAGGAATGAAGCCGGTGCTGATTTTCCACTTCTTCCATTCGTCGAGCCACACGGGCCGGCGGTATCCCTGCCCGCTTGCGATGACGATTTGAGGATCAGCCTTGATGACCGCCTCGACGCTCACCGTCGGCACGAGTGATGGAAGATTTCCGAAGACATTCACTGCGCCGCAAAGCGTCATGACGTCCGAAATGAAGTGATGCTTGTTGACTGTCATCAGCGGATCGTTCCAGATCTCGTAGAAGACTTTCACTTTCGATTTTCCTGAATAGCGCTTCTTCAGCCTCTCCAATTGAAGCCTGAAAGCATGAGCGGCCTGTCTGGCTGTTTCTTCAGTGCCTGACAGGAATCCGAGCTTTTCGATTTCATCCGGAATGTCCGACAAATGCTCGGGATCGACACGAAAGACTGGTATACCGAGACTTTCCAGCTTTCTCAGCTGAAGAAGCGGATTGCCGCTTTTCCATGCCACGACGAGATCGGGATGGAGCGCTGCGATCCTTTCGATGTCGATCGCACCGGCATTCCCCACCCGCTCAAGCGTCACCGCTCCCGCTGGATAATCGCTGTATTCGACTGCTCCGACCAGGAACTTTCCCGCGCCAGCCGCGAAAAGCAGTTCGGTGATGCTGGGAGCAAGACTGATGATCCTTCTCGCAGGCTTATCGAGAAAAAGCGTTTTCCCCGCATCGTCTCTTTCGGCCACCCCTCCCCATGCCGGAAAGGCAAGGCAGAGGAGCAGCAAGAAGGAAAGATTTCTCATCACATCTTGTAGGTGAGGCTGACGAAGAGATTGGATCCTGGCGTATTGTAATACTGGACGAGTTCGTAATGCTTGTTGAAGAGATTGTTCCATCTCGCGTCCAGCCGCCATGACTTGGAAAGATCCCGACTCGCGGTGAGATTCAGGAAATTGTAGCCGCCGAGGCGCGTTGCCGGATTCTGGCTGGCGGAGTCGAAGCGATAGCCGCTTGCGAACCATTCGAGACCGGCGCGCCATGCATCGAGCTCGCGCGAGAGCTTGACGCTGCCGAACTGCCTGGCGTGGCGCTGCAGCAGGTAGCCGGTCTGGCTGTCGACCGGGTTCTGGAGGGTGAGCCCGCAATCGAGCCTGTAGGCTGAAAACGATTCCTGATAGGAAACCTCGACGCCGTGTATCCGGGCGGAATCGATATTCTGCGGAACGAAAAACTGGTCGAGGATGATCATGTCGCGGATCTGGTTGTCGAAATAGGTCAATCCGAGATGCCTCGATGCTGAAACATAATCGAGCCCCACTTCGCGGCTTGTCGATTTTTCAGGAAGCAGATTGGGGTTGCTGAAGCCCGGATAGTAGAGATCGTTGAAGGTCGGCGCCTTGAATGCCGTTCCCATGTCGAACCTGACCTTGTATCCCGAATCGAACCGGTAGGCGTAGCCGGCATTGCCGGTGCGATAGGTGCCGAACTGACTGTTCTTGTCCACCCTGATGTCGGCCTGCATGAAATGACGATCTTGCAGGTTGCCCTGATAACCTGCAAAGGCGGAGCTGATGCTGCGGGAGGTGAGCAGATACGCGGTATCGCTCGTCACATGCTGATCGAGCTCTTCAAGCCCGGCCATGATCTTTCCATGTTCGAGGGTAAAATCGTTCTGCCATGAAAGCTGGTTCTGGTTCGTCGTGAAATAGCCTGGAAAATTTCCCGATGAAACAAGATGGTCCTCACCGCTTCCCGCAGTCAGCAGACTCTCCCATGAAGCCGTAATCCTGTTCTTGCTGTAGACCGAATAGCTTGAGAGCACGTCATGGTTGAGCCCGATGACCTGGGTATCTGCGAACTGGGTATTGCCTGCGCTCTGAAACAATCTGATTCCCGCCTCATCCTCCGCCGTCAGATGAAGCGCGTAATCGAGGCTCGCATTGGCATTCCTGTATGCATCATTCGCCGGGTTGTACGAAAAATTGCCCGGACGAGTGGCCGGAAAACCCCCGCTTTGAAGATATCCGGCATTGAGGCTCAGATCGTTTTTTCCCGATACTTCCTGGAGTCCTGCGCTCAAGCTCTTCGTGTCATAGCCGCCGTAGCCGGCTGACGCCGTGAAACCGTTCCCCTTGGCCTTTTTCGTGAATATCTGGATGACGCCACCTATCGCCTCCGAGCCGTAAAGGCCGCTTGCAGGTCCCTTCACGATCTCGATATGGTCGATCTGGTCGAGCGGGATATTTTCGATGGCCGTGGTGCCGGTCGTCGCCGAATCGATCCGCATGCCGTCAACAAGAACAAGGGTATGGCTGCTTCCGGATCCCCTGATCTGCACCGCGCTCGGCTGCCCAATGCCACCGTTTGACGTGATTTCGATTCCGGTCTGGAACTGCAGCAGCTGGGCGAGCGTCGATTGACCACCTCTGACGATCTCTTCATGAGTGATGACCGTCACGTCCTCTACCGCCGAAGATATCGGCTCAGGCATTCTGCTTGCCGTGACGACGATCTCGTTGCCGTCGAACATGTCATCTGCCCAGGCAGGCAGGGAAAGAAAGGGAAAAAAAAGAAAAAAGCGCTTCATCTGGATCTCCTCGCGTACGCGACCCCGCGTACAACCAAAAATGGAAATCGCGGGCGCAGGAAATCCCAAGCCGGATCCACCGCATCCCCGCGACATCCTCTCATGCATCAGGCCGGTCTCCGGGCTCGAGAAAAGCCATCGCCTTCCCATGAATCATCACAGTGGCATTCGATGGCCCATGCACTCTTACCGTTGCGGGGGCAGCACAGGCATTTCACCTGTTTCCCGTTTCACCCGACCACTTTGAGCGGCCGGACACCTGAGGCGAGCGAATGATATCAGATAGATGGGCGAAAAAAAACCCGACCACTCAAAAGTGGTCGGGCAATTTCAATCCGGATCAGGCCTTGATCAGCTTGTATCGCTTCATCGCCGTCCTGACGATCATGAAGGCAAGGCCGAAAACAATCGCCGTGACGCCGATGTCGAAAGGCGAAGTCATGGGCATATGGGCTGAATTGGAGGTCCCTGAAATCCAGGTATAACGCTCTATCCAGGTCCCTATCGTGATGCTCGCTGCAACCAGCAGGATGGGCCCTGCATTGTGCCTGTTGTATGGAAAAACAAGCATGGCGAAAGGAAACACGAACTTCATGAAGAAGAAGGTCCAGAAAAGTCCGCCGTAATTGCCGTACTGCATGTGGAAGATCCTGCCGGTTTCCTCGGGCAGATTGGCGTAGGTGATGATCAGGTATTGCGCGAAGAAGGTGTAGATCCAGAGTATGGTGAATCCGAGCATCATCTGGGCGAAATAATTATAGACATATTCCCCCACCGGCTTCGTCAATGACCCCGACTTGTTGAGAAAATAAATGGTGGAGACGCATACGGAAAGAAACATGCCGAAGTTGCTGACGAAGAAATAGATCGAATAGATCGAGCTTTCCCAGTAGGGAACGAGCGTCATTTCGAAGTCCCATGAGAACATCGTTCCGAACAGCACATAGGCAAACGGTATCAGCAGCGCGACGTTTCTGAACGCTGCCTTGCTTTCCGGATCCCGATCCGCTATCGACTGCAGCTTGACGAAGGCCGTGCCCAGCACGCCGATGACGATGAATGCAGCGACGTCGCGTATCGAGAGGAAAAGGAGATTGTTCCAGAACGGCCTGGGTTCGGAAGACGTCACCCAGGGGAAAGTCGTCTTCCCGCCCCAGAGAAGAATCAAGAGCAGCACGAATGCCAGGGGATAGAGCGAAAAGAACGAAACCGTCAGGAATCTGACATCGAAGCGCCATTTCGCATTGACGAGATGCAGCAATGCGGCAAGCGTGATGCCGCCGAAAGCCAGAAAGAAAACAATCAGAAAATCGACCGTCAGGACGGACCAGCTGGCAAAAGAAATCATAATCAGTTCACTCCCTTACTTTAAATTGCCATTGACCGTATAGTTGATGTTGCCCTTGTCAGTGCTGTAATGCGTCTTGAGCCAGTTCTTCGAATACTGCACCAGGCCGTGACGAACGAAGTTGACGATGTCCCAGCGCTCGTTGGGATAAAGGTCGTTGGCGTACGACGGCATCACCGCACCGCCGAAAGTCATGTAGCCGAATATGTGCCCTTCCGGCACTTCATGCTGAATCCTGTCCGAAGTGAGGTCAAATGGCTGAAGTATCAGCTTCATGCCGACCGGCCCATCCCCTTTCCCTGAATAGTTGTGGCAGGGCGTACAGATGATCTCGAAAAGCTTCATGCCGTTGTGAATGGACTGAGGCGTAGCCGGAACCGGGTTCGGCGCCGCATCGGCCTGGTCCATATCGGCGATTCTCGTCGAGGTCTTGGTGCCGGGTATCGGCACAGAATGCTCGGGAAAGGGACGAACGCCCATCGGCCCGTGCTGGGGCTTGATGCTGATCTGATCCATCATGTCCGTGGACCAAGGCCATGCCATGGCGACCGAAGGAACGATCATGGCCAAACCGGCCAACCACCTGCTCATTTTCACCATTTAATTCTCCCCCCACATGATTTCGAGCGGCTTGTGCTTCGTAAAAAGATCCTTGATGGCAGGCATGATGGCGTCTTCTGCCTTGATCAGGATGCCGATCTGATCAGCCGAAACATGGGCGTTGTAGAGCTTGTTCCGCTTCATCGGCAATTTCGCGCAGATGAAAAATCCGAGCGCAGTCATGTAAACGCCCCCCAGGATGAAAAATTCGTAGGTGAGGACGAAATTTGGAGGAAGCGGGATGACAGCCTTCCCGCCCTTGGGCTGCAGCAGGAAGGTCGCCTGGGACGAAGCCACGAACAGGAAACCGAGCAGCGGGACGAAGAGCGCACCGAAAAAAGTGAATATCCGCACATAGACCGGTCGCTTGCCGAGCAATTCCTCGATTTCAGGATGCTCGATCGGCGACTTGAGCGTCACGTCATCCAGCTTGAATCCTTCCAGATTCGCAGACTTCAGATCCCTGATCGCAGCGCTTGCCTGATCGAAATCGGAAAACAACGCCATCACATGTGATTTGCTCATGATGCAAGCCCCCCTTCTACCGCCAATTCAGGATTGCTGACCTCTTCCGCGACCTTCTTGGTCTTGAAAGAGCGACGCTCGTAAAGCATTTCCTTCACCTCGTACATCGAGATCGAGGGGAATATCTTGCAGTAGAGCATGAACAGCATGTTGAACCATCCGAAGCTGCCCGCGACGATCCCCCACTGGACGAAACTCGGCCACTGGTCGTGATCCCATGTCCAGGGATAGATGCCGTGCGCGAGCGTCGGGGAAATGATCATCCAGCGCTCCAGCCACATGCCGAAATTAAGCAAGATGGAAAGGACGAGCATGACCGGAATATTCGTCCTCACCTTCTTGAAGGCGAGCGCGAAAGGCAGCACCGAACCCAGGAAATTCATCATCCACCAGAAAGGCGCGAAGTTTCCCGTCGCCCTGTATATCAACGCCTGTTTGGCATACATGTCGTTGCCATACCACGTCGATGCATATTCGATCAGGTTGAGGTAGGTCCAGACCATGGCGGCAGCAAAAGTCAGCTTGGCGAGCTTCTCGAGAATGGGAATGGTCATGTATTCCTCGAACCTGAACGTGTATCTCAGCACGATGAACAACGTGATGATCACGGCCAGTCCGGAATAGATCGCGCCCGCAACGAAATAGGGCGGGAAGGAAGTGATGTGGTAGCCGGGCTGCTGGGACGCCGCGAAGTCCGTGGAAACGATGGAATGGACGGAGACTGCAAGCGGCATCAGGAAACAGGCGAGCGTCAGATAGGTGACCCTGAAGTTCGCCCATTGCCTGTCCGTTCCCATCCATCCGAGAGACAAGAAGAGGTAGATCTTCTTGCGAAATCCAATGGCGTTGTCGCGGCAGATGGCCAGATCCGGAATCATCCCGATGTAGAGGAAGATCAACGAAGACGTGAGATATGTGCCGATGGCAGTCGCATCCCAAACCAGGGGAGACTGGAAGTTGGGCCAAGTCCACCGTTCGTTGGGATAGGCGACGACATAATAGAACTGCCAGATCCTGCCCAAGTGAACGAGAACGAACATCGCGGCGGTCAACAGGGTGAAGGTGGTCATCGCCTCGGAATACCGGTATATCGGCTTTCTCCAGTCCGCGTGCATGATGTGGAGCAGCGCGGAAAGCAGCGTCCCGGAGTGCCCCATGCCGATCCACCAGATGAATGTGGCAACATAAAGCCCCCACACATGCGGGTTATCCAGATTCGCAACGCCCAACCCGGTCTGATACTGGTAGACTTCGCAGGATACGCCGACCATGAAGAGCGCAAAGGAAGCCACGAATATCACCCAGAAAATGGCCCTAGGCCGTTCCAGGCTGCGCAGGATGTCCTTGTTGATTTTGGCCCATTCGATATCTGCATTGATATCATGTTCCTTCTTTACGAATTTCTTCTCTACCGCTACTTCTGTTTCTTCGTAAGTATTGACCATTACAAAATTCCTTGAATTAGAAACATCGTCCATACGGGATCATCAACGCTATGCTTCCATATCCCTTACACGTTCCATGTACATCACCGAGGGGAACGGTCTCAGGTCCTCCAGAATCCGGTATCCCCTCATGCTGCTGTCCTTCTCCTGTTCATCCTTGTAAAGATCAACCTGCTGGTTCTTCCACATCTTCGCCACTTTCGATTTTGGATCGACAATATTGCCGAAGGTGATCGCATTCGTCGGGCAGGCCTGGACGCAGGCAGGAACGACTTCGCCGTCTTTCACCAGCCTGTATTCCGTCCTTGCCCTGCTTTTCGCCTCGTTGAGGCGCTGGACACAGAAAGTGCATTTTTCCATCACCCCTTTCGTGCGGACGGTCAGGTCGGGATTCAATTGATCCTGAAGCGGCGAAGGCCAGGCGGTCGAGGGGTAGTTCCAGAAATTGAAGTAGCGCACCTTGTACGGGCAGTTCACCGAGCAATAGCGCGAACCGATGCAGCGGTGGTAATTCTGTGAATTCAGACCGTCATTGGTATGGTTCGTGGCGCCGACCGGACAGACCGTTTCGCAAGGGGCCTCCTCGCATTGCTGGCACATCATGGGCAGGAACGAAGTGCCGCTTTCCGGAAATTCACCCATGTTTTCATCCCAGTATCGTTCGATTCTGATCCAGTGCATGGCATAACCATGCTGGTATCTTTCCTTCCCCACCACGGGAAGGTTGTTTTCAGCGTAGCAGGCAGTGGTGCAGGCATTGCAGCCGGTGCAGATGTCGAGATCGAGCGCCATCGCCCACTTGTATTCGCTGTATTGCTTGTTGAGGTCGTACTGACCCCGGAAAGGGCGTTTCTGCCTGTAGAATGACCAGTTGTTCAAAAGATTCGTAATCGACACTTTAAATCTCCTTGGAAAGCTGAGCCACGTCAGCCGGTAACGTCACGACAAGCTTGCGCCCCATCTGGGTATTGACGGGCCCTTCGTCCTTGACGACGATCTCGCTGTTTCCGGTCTTCCTGACCGACACCCTGGTGCCATACAGGGCGAGCTCCCCGGTATCCTTTTCGAAAACGGGGTTCAGGATCCTGAAAGGATTGACTCCCACGCCTTTCGCATACCGCCCCAGCGACTCATGGCCCTGTCCGAGCGGAATCGAAATCGCATCAGGATGAATCCCGGGAAAGACATAGGCCTTCACCTTCAGCATGCCGTTTTGCGAGGCGATCTCGAGCCAGTCCCCTTCCTTGATCCCCATGCTCGCTGCGGTCTTGGGATGAATCTCGGCCCACGAATCCCAGACGATGGTCGTCATCGGATCAGGGGACTCCTGCAGCCAGCCGCAATTGGCATGACGTCCGTCCCTGAAATAATGGCGCTCAGAGGGAACCAGATAGAACGGATAAACGGGATCCTGTGCATTCGCAGAGGCCGGCAGACGAAGATCCGTTGCCGCGAATTTCGCCGAAACCTGCTGTGGGGCGCCGTCGACATGGATGACGCCATTGCTCAGGGTGTCGTACCAGAAGTGTTCGTCCGTATCGGTATATTTCACGACTGGCTTGATGTTGATGATTGCAGTCTTGAGATAGGAGAAGAAATCAGGCCACGCCTTGTATTCGTCCGCCTTGCGCGCTTTTACGAGGTTCAGCATGATGTCGCCCATGGACCGGGTATCCGGATAAAGCTGATTCATCAACGGCTGCTGAATGGTGATCTCCACCCCTTCGGGCTGGTACCAGGCGACATTCGAACCGAATTCCTCCACAGCCGTGAAGATGGGCAGGACGAGATCGCATTCCTCCGCCGTTTCATCGAGCGCATTGACGAAAGCGACCTTGAATGGGACCTTGCGAAGATTGTCCCGGAAACCCATGAAGCTTGGTGCCGTGAATACGGGATTTGCGCCATGGATGAATACCGCCTTGAATTCATCCGCCCCCATTTTCTCGTTCATGGCCTTCAATGCCGAGAAGCTCCCTGCCGCGGGAGAAAGCTGGGGAAAGGGCGATTGCGCCTGACCGTCTATGGTCTTGCCGACATTGCCGAGAATCTGGTTGAGGAGCTGGACAGCCACCGCATTCTGCACGCCATGGGCATGACCTTCCACTGAAGCGCCTGAAATGACGAGACTCGGCGTTTTTTCCCAGAGGAGCGATGCGACATGGCCCACCAGCTCGGAGCGTACGCCGGTGATGCGGCTTACGGTGTCTGCGTCGTATTTTGAAACGAGGTCGACTATATCGGCTGGAACCGTGCCGGTGAATTCGCTGTGCTTCAAAAGCTGGTTCGCGATTCCCAACGCGAATACGCCTTCCGTGCCGGGGATGATGGCGATCCATCGGTCCGCATTGCCCCCGGTCATGGTCATCTTCGGTTCGATTTGCACCAGGGTGCCGCGCGGCGCCTTCCTGAATTTCGCATACTCGGCCGCGAAATGAACTGGAGAAGCGCCTGTCCCGAGGAAGTCCGCCCCGAAAGAAACGATCAGCTTCGCCTTGTCGAAATGAAGCCTGGGCTGATCGACGCCATAAACCCGCCTGTTCGCGGCAAGACTGATGGCAGGGGAAAGCGCCTCATAGACATAATGGTTCCTGGAATCCAGGCTTTCCATGTAATTCTGGGTGAGCACATTGAGGTGGCCGCTCATCGCCCCCGTCAGGAAGCCAAATTCCTCGCCCTTGATGCCGCTCTTGGGCCCCGTCTTTTCGTCCAGAAGCGCCATGGCCTTGTCCCAGCTGATGGGCTGCAGGCTGCTCCCGACTTTCATCATCGGCTGGGTGAGTCGGTCTGGATTGTACTGGACCTGCACTGCGGCCTGCCCGAGGCCGCAGATCTTTCCGCCGCTTATTCTCGATGCGGGGTTGCCTTCCATTTTCAGCACCCGCCCTTCCCTCACGCGCCCCATGACGCCGCAGGCGGAACCGCATTGCCTGCAAGTGGAGGCGTAGTAGACGCTGAGACCAGGCACGACGAAATCCTCAGGCTGCACGTTCGGCATAATGACCTCGTCACCCGAACGGATATCCGTGTTGCCGCAACCGGTGAGCGCCAGTGAACTTCCGCCCAATCCCAGCACCTTCAGAAAATCCCTGCGATTAATGCCACTTTCACTCATAACTCGATCATCCCTTAGCAATATTTAGGGTGAAAACCCGTCCGCGACTGATTTCGCAAACGCTCATTTGTGACACTGCCAGCACTCATATGGCCCATGGCTGGTTTTCATGCTGACATCATTTTCCCTGTGATCCTTCTCATGGCAGCTGATGCACCAGCCCATGGAAAGGGCCTTGACCCTTCTATCGACCGTCATGTTCGCGACATCGCCGTGGCAATAGCCGCAGACTTCCCTGACGGGTCTGTTTTGCCTGAAATAGAAACGCTGGATATGACGCTCATGGTTGAAGCGGACATAGTCAGGAAGATCGTTGACTTTCTTCCACGGAATGGGCTCCTTGTGATCCCAGTACCAGAAAAGCTTCTTGATCCTTGGCTTGTTCCTGACCGACTCGATGCTCTGGTGACACCCTATGCACTTGTCGATCCTGGGGATCACCGATACGTAACCCCGCCTTGCCCCGGTATGACAGTACATGCAGTTGATCCCCATATCCCGCGCATGCCTGTAATGGGGAAACTCGATGGGCTGTTGGACGACAGGCCCAAGGGCGTTGTAACCGTCAGACGTTTGCGAACCGATCGGCCCGCCCCACTTGAATGGCTCGGCATTTGCCATTCCAGAGAAAGCGAAGACGAAAAACATTGCTGCCAGCAATCGATGGATCATGTTCCCTGCTCCAGACTTGAAAATGCATACCATAAGATCTATCCAATCAAATTGACCACTCGACATTCACCGCCATCGAGACCGAAACCCGTATTGTTAATGGAAAGAATAATGATAATGATACTTATCACTATTTGGCTTGCGGGAGCCGCAGTCCCTGGACCGAGGCTGCCGGCTCAACCCGTTTTATCGAAGATCGATGAAAGACAAGACGAAAAGAGGGCCGGCCCCTTGATGAAAGGGCCGCTCCTCTCCATGGCAATACGCGTACCGCGCTTGATATTGGCCTTCATGAACCCTCCTCGTTCAATCTGTTTTGTATTGTTCGCCGCACTCGCTTTATGTCGGCCAGCGTTTATTTTCAGGCAGTATAACTACGCGGCGCTTCGGAGGTCAAGCCTCGATTCTCTTAATTTTATCGATTTTATAGATAGATTTTGAGCGACTTCAATGCTTGTCAAGATGCGACAGAACCGATGTCCTCAAGAGGAGGCAGGTCTGAAAGGGATTTCAGGTTGAGATCGTCGAGAAATCTGACGGTTGTGGCATAAAGGGAAGGTCTTCCGGGGACTTCGCGGTGGCCTACGACCTCGATCCATTCCCTCTCCTCGAAGGCCTTGAGAATCTGGGCTGAAACCGCGACTCCCCTGATTTCCTCGATATCCCCCCTTGTCACGGGCTGCCTGTAGGCGATGATCGCCAGTGTTTCCAGCGCAGCCCTAGAATAGCGCGGTGCCTTCTTGGCATGGAGACGATCGAAATAGGGCTTCATCTCCGCGCTTGTCCTGAAACGCCACCCCCCGGCCGATTCGGAGAGCTGCAGTCCGGAATCCTTCCATTTTTCCTGCAGATCGGAGAGGATATTTTCGATTGCAGCGCCACTCATCCTCTCCTCGAACAGTCTGCCAAGCGTCTTGACTGAAAGCGGTTCCTCGCTTGCCAGCAACACCGCCTCGACCACTTTGTCAGGACTCATTGGCCGCTCTCACGTATATCGCACCAAAGGGATCCACCTGAACGATCGTGACCAGGCTTTCACGAACGAGCTCGAGCAGCGCGAGAAAAGTGACGACCATAACGGCAATGCCGGCATGGATATCGAACAATTCGAAGAATTCGGCGAAATCCCTGTTTCTGAGCCCTTTCAGGATTCTCGACATATGCTCCCTTACGGACAGTTCCTCCCGCTTCACCTTGTGGGGATGCTGCACCCCGGCGCGCGCCACGACATCGAGCCATGCCCGCCTCAGCTCATCGACATCGACTTCCTGCCGTTCGGGAATATCGTCCCGGTCCTGCTCGATGGCGGGCAGAAAAAAATCGCGCCCGGCCTGATCGAGCGCATCGATTGCCGCGGCGGCGAGCTTCATTTTTTCGTATTCGAGCAGACGCCTCACCAGTTCCATCCTGGGATCGACTTCGCCGTCCATTTCGGCAGGTTTCGGCAGCAGCATCCGGGACTTGATTTCGATCAGCAGCGCGGCCATCAGCAGGTATTCTGCGGCAAGCTCGTGACGCGCCTTGGCAGCTTCGATGTAAGCCATGTACTGCCGGGTGAGATCGGACATGCTGATATCCAGAATGTCGAGATTGTGCTTTCTGATGAGGTAAAGAAGCAGGTCGAGCGGACCTTCGAAGGCGTCGAGAACGACCTCCAAGGCATCAGGCGGTATGTAAAGATCCTGAGGCAATTCTAGCATTGCCTCCCCATGAATCTTCGCCGTGATCAACTGTAATCGAGCCCCATGACTTCCCTGACCTCCCTCATGGTTTCCTGGGCAAGCTTTCTGGCCTTTTCGCAGCCGTCCGCGATGATGTTGCGGACAAGCAGGGGATCGTCGAGATAGCGCTGAGCCCTTTCCCTCATGGGCTCCTGTTCCTTCAGCACGGCGTCGATCACGGGCTGCTTGCATTCGATGCATCCGATTCCCGCGCTTCTGCATCCCTTCTGCACCCAGTCGCAGGTTTCCTCGGTCGAATAGACAATATGGAATTGCCAGACCGGGCACTTTTCAGGGTCTCCGGGATCGGTGCGCCTCACCCTTGCAGGATCGGTCGGCATCGTCCGGATCTTCTTCTCGACATCCTTCTGCTCTTCCCTGAGCGATATGGTGTTGCCATAGGATTTCGACATCTTGTGACCATCGAGCCCGGGCATGCGGGATGCGCTCGTCAGCATGGCCTGGGGTTCGGAAAGGATCATCTTGCCCCCCCCTTCCAGGTAGCCGTAGAGTCTTTCCCTGTCGCCTATGCTGAGGTTCTGCTGCTCGTCGAGAAGCGATTTTGCCGCTTCCAACGCCTCCACGTCGCCCTGCTCCTGGAAGCGCGACCTGAGTTCCGTATAGAGTTTCGCCTTTTTCGAGCCGAGCTTCTTCACGGCGCTTCTGGCCTTCTCCTCGAACCCTATCTCGCGGCCGAAAATATGGTTGAAACGCCTTGCAATCTCCCTCGTGAATTCGATATGAGGAACCTGATCCTCTCCGACCGGCACATGGGTCGCCCTGTAGATCAGGATATCCGCACTCTGCAAGAGCGGGTAGCCCAGAAATCCGTAGGTACCCAGGTCCTTCTCGACAAGCTTCTGCTGCTGGTCCTTGTAGGTCGGCACGCGCTCCAGCCAGCCGAGCGGCGTGATCATGGAGAGAAGAAGATGCAATTCCGCATGTTCCGGCACCTTCGACTGGATGAACAGCGTGGCCTGCGCCGGATCGACCCCTGCAGCGAGCCAGTCTATCAGCATGTCCCAAACGCTTTCCTCGATCACTTCGGGCATGTCGTAATGGGTGGTCAATGCATGCCAGTCGGCAACGAAGAAAAGGCAGGGATGCTCGTGCTGCAGGTTGACCCAGTTTTTCAGCACGCCGTGATAATGACCAAGATGAAGGTGCCCGGTTGGACGCATTCCTGACAGGATTCGGTCGGCAAACATTTTATACCTTTTTTATAAGCCAAACAGTTGCAAGATCAGGCCTCTGGTGATATTGATCAGGGGCCCGATGATTCCGCCGAGAATGCCTGAAAAAAGCAGTACGACAAGTATGATTATGCCGTATGGCTCGATTTTGGCAAGCTGGTAGGCCCGTCTTGCAGGAAGCAGACTGACCATCACCCGGCCGCCGTCCAGAGGCGGAATCGGCAGCAGGTTGAGCATCATCAGCACGATGTTGATTTGCACGCCCATGTTGGCCATGACGGTAAGCGGGGAAGCGAAATAACTGCCGGGCATCATGGTTGCGATCTTGAGCATGAACGCCCAGAACAACGCCATGATGAGATTCGATCCGGGTCCCGCTATGGCAACCCAGAGCATGTCCTTCTTCGGATTTCTCAATGCGCCGAAATTGATTGGCACGGGTTTTGCCCAGCCGAATAGAAATCCGCCCAAGGCGAGGGAAACAAGGGGGATGACGATGGTGCCGATCGGATCGATGTGATGAAAGGGGTTGAGGCTCACCCTGCCCTGCATGTAGGCCGTCATGTCGCCGAAATGCTTCGCCACATAGCCATGCGCCGCCTCATGGAAGGTGATCGCGAATATGATGGGAATGGCATAAATCGCTGCCGCCTGTATGAAATTCGATGCATCCATCATGATATCCCGAAGGGAGCCAGCGAACCCGCCCCTTTCCTCAGCAAAGCCGGCGGATCTTCTGTCAGATCGACCACGGTAGTCATTTCTATCCCGCATGGGCCGCCATCCATGACGAGATCGACCTGATTTTCTAGCCTTTCCCTGATCACTTCGGCGTCGTTCAATGGCATATCCTCTCCCGGAAGGAGCAGGGTCGTGCTCAAGATCGGCTCATTCAGGGCATCGAGCAGATGCTGCACCACCACATTGTCCGGAACCCTGATGCCTATCGTGTTGCGCTTCGGGTGCTGCAGCCTTTTCGGCACTTCCCTTGTCGCCTTGAGAATGAAAGTATAGCTTCCCGGCGTGGAAGATTTGAGGAGCCTGTATTGCCTGTTGTCGACCTGCGCATAATGGGAGATGCTGGAAAGATCCTTGCAGACGAGCGTGAAGTGATGCTTTTCGTCCACTTGCCTGATGGCGCGTATTCTCGACATGGCCTCCTTGTCGCCTATCCTGCAGCCCAGGGCATAACAGGAATCGGTCGGATAGACGATGACGCCGCCTTCGTTCAATATCTCCACTGCCAATCTGATGAGGCGCTGCTGGGGATTCTTCGGGTGAACGGAAAAAAACTGCGCCATCAGTGAAGCGCCTCCAGGATCGGCCTGCACCCTGAGGGCAGAGGGGGGAGCTTGCCGACATCCATCCTGCTCTCCTGAGGGCTGTGAAAATCGGACCCTAGCGATGCGAAAAGATCGAAACGCCTTGCCAACTCGCAAAATCGCATCGCCACGTCGAGGGTATGACTGGCCGTCACCACTTCCAGACCGATCCCGCCTGCTTCCCTGAATTCCGAAAGCAGCGCATTCAATGCCCCCGCGCTCAATTCATAGCGCCCGGGATGGGCGATCACGGCGAGCCCGCCGCTTTTTCTTATCCAGCCCACGGCTTCCCCCAGTTCGGCCCATTGATGAGCGACATATCCAGGCTTGCCGCTCACCAGATATTTCCTGAAAACGCCCTGAACATCCTTTGCATACCCTTTCTCGACAAGATACCGGGCAAAATGCGTCCTGCCGATCAGGTTCTTGTTGGCGGCGAATGCATAGGCCCCTTCGAGGCTTCCCGAAATCCCTGCCCTGGACAGGCCTTCCGCAATCAGTCTCGCGCGCTCCGCCCGCCCCTTCCTGATCGATTCCAGGCCCTGAACGAGATCCGGATTTTCAGGATCGATTTCTATCCCGACGATATGCAGGGTCCTGCCTCTCCAGGTCACTGAAATCTCGACGCCATTCAAGAGCCTGATGCCGCTCGAGCGCGCAGCGCGCCTCGCCTCGGTGAGGCCGTCGCAGTCGTCATGGTCGGTCAGGGCAAGAATATCGACGCCATTTCCGGCGGCACGCAGAACCAGTTCGCCTGGAGAAAGGACACCGTCAGAGATGTTGGAATGGCAATGCAGGTCGATATTTGGCATGGATTGGCGTTCATTTGGCAGCCCCAATCATATCAAATCGGAGCGCATTCAAAAACGTTTTTGTCTATAATCTCCTTGAAGGAGAACCCATGCAGTTCGTTCCGGTGAACAGCCCCCCGATAAAGACCGGGGAAGAGCATGAAGTCAAACGCGTTTATGCGCCGAAGCCGGCTGAAGCGGCTTCCGAAGCGCCCGCCACTATCCCTTTCAACTTCAAGCCAGTCAGGAAGCCTGTTCCCCGCAACCCCGTCCAGCAGGAACAGGTTTTTCACGAGCGCAGCGAGGATGAGCGGCGAAAATACTGCAGGAGATTGCAGAGCACGCCCGTGCTCTACGACCTGAGATCGGGGACGGATAGGCGCAGGAAGAATCAGAGAAAGAGCGACGTCACGACTGCCATAGACGAAGTCGTCTGAGCTAGCTCTTTCCTCTGTGAAGGGATGCGATGAGTTCTGCTTCCCCCTTGGAAATGTCGCAGGCTGCAGCGATTTCTGCCGGCCCCATGCCCTGCCTCACCATCCTGATCGCCTGGGCATAAGGCGCAGGCGTATCGGAGGCATCCCTCAGCCGCTCGATTTCCTTCTGCATGAGGCCCTGCTGGGCGCGCAATTCGGCCAGCGCTTCCTTCAGGTCTTCGATCTCTCCTCGATCGAAACGGATTTCTTTCTTCCTTCCGGATGCACCGAGAAATACGAGCAGTTCCGTGACGTAAAACGCCAGGGCGACGATCACGCCGATCAGCAATTCCTGCCAGGTGAAAGACTGCATCTCTTTATGCCGAAAACTTCAATATTAACAGGTGGCAAATCAAATGTGTAGCGCCCGCGCCGTCACGGCCAGGGCCGCTTCCCGGAGCGCTTCCGAAAGCGTGGGGTGAGCATGGATGGTGCACCCGATGTCCTCGCTCGACGCGGAAAACGCCAACGACAAAACGGCCTCCGAGATCAGCTCTGACGCCTGAGGCCCGATGATGTGCACGCCGAGCAATCTGTCGGTGTCGGCCTCAGCCAGCATTTTGACGAAACCCTGCGCACTGCCGATCACCCGGGCCCTGCCGTTTGCAGAGAAGGGAAATTGGCCTATCCTGTATTCGATCCCCTCTTTTCTCAGTTGGCTTTCCGTCTTCCCGACCCAGGCTATCTCGGGATCCGTATAGATGACATTCGGCACGAGCGAGGCATCATGAACCGGCTTCGATCCGGCAATCGATTCCGCAACCATGACGCCTTCTTCCGAAGCCTTGTGGGCGAGCATCGCTCCACCGGCCACGTCTCCTATGGCGTAGACGTTCTTCAGACTTGTTTTGCAGCGCTCGTCGACGGCGATGAAACCGCGCTCATCGATGTCGAGATTCAGCGAAGGATGGGCGATATCTTGCGAATTCGGCGTCCGTCCGACAGCCACGATCAGCCTTTCGAATTTTTCTTCCACCGCTTTGCCGTTTTCCTCGAATTTCACTGCGACCCCATCTTCATGCTCCTCGGCTGAAATCAGCCTTGTTCCGAGACGGATGCGCCATCCGGATTGTTTCCTGAAAATTCTCAACGCCTCCTTCGAAATGCTTTGGTCCGCCAGAGGAAGGAAATCCGGGAGCGCATCAAACAGGGTCACGTCGCTCCCCAATCTCCTCCAGATGCTGCCGAGTTCCAGGCCTATCACGCCTGCGCCGACGATCCCCAGTTTTTCGGGTATGGCTCTAAAGGCGAGCGCCCCGGTGCTGTCGACTATTTTCTCGCCGAAAGGAATGCCTTCGATTGTCCGCGGGCTGGATCCCGTGGCGATGATGACATGCGCAGTTTCGATCCTCTTTCCCGAAACCTCGATGCTGCAGCTTTCGCCAGCAGAGGCGATGCGCGCTCGCCCCAGCATCGATTCGACCCCGTTCTTCCTGAAAAGGAAAGCGATTCCGGAAGTATGGGCATCCACGATCTGCTGTTTTCTTTTCTGCATGACGGCAAGATCGATCGACATTTCACCTGTCGATATTCCGTGGAGCGCGAAATCGAGCTTCGCTTTCTCGAAATGCTCGGAGGATTCGAGCAATGCCTTGGAAGGGATGCAGCCGACGTTCAGGCAGGTCCCGCCCAGGGCCGCCTTGCCGTCCTTTTCCCGGTCGTCGATGCAGATTGTCCTCAAGCCGAGCTGCGCACAGCGTATCGCTGCGACATACCCCCCCGGGCCTGCACCTATCACGGCGACATCGTACATCTCAGATCTCCAGCAAGAGCCTGGTCGGATCCTCGATGTCCTCCTTGATCGCAACCAGCGCCTGCACCGCCTCCCGCCCGTCTATGAGCCTGTGATCGTAGGACAGCGCAAGATAGATCATCGGCCTGATGACGATCTTGCCGTCCTCGACAACCGGCCTCTCCTTCATCGCATGGATCCCGAGTATCGCGCTCTGGGGAGGATTGATGATGGGGGTGGAAAGCATGGACCCGTAAATGCCGCCATTGGTGATCGAGAATGTCCCGCCTTCGAGCTCGTCTAGCGCAAGCTTGCCTTCCCTGGCGCGCTTGCCGAAATCCACGATGCGCTTCTCGATGTCCTCGAAGGAAAGCTTGTCTGCATCCCGCAACACCGGAACGACCAGTCCGCGCTCGGTCCCCACTGCAATGCCGATGTCGAAATAGTCGTGATGGACGATGTCGTTTCCTTCGATCGAGGCATTGAGCATCGGGAAATGATGCAGCGCGGAAACCGCTGCCTTGACGAAAAAGGACATGAATCCGAGCTTGACGCCGTGCTCCTTCTCGAATCTTTCGCGATATCGGCTTCTCAACTCGACGACGGCATGCATGTCGACTTCGTTGAAGGTGGTGAGGATAGCGGCATTTCTCTGGGATTCCACCAGCCTTTGCGCGATCCTTGCCCTGACGCGCGACATCGGAACGCGCCTTGTGCCTCTTTCGCCTTCAGGCTTGGCATGGGCAATCACATCCTGCTTGGTGATGCGCCCCCCCTTTCCGCTGCCCTTCATTTCTTCTGCATTAAGCCCCAGCGCCTCGACATGCCTTTTCGCAGCAGGCATCAGGATTGGCTTCTCCGGCGCCGGCGCCGGCGCCTTTGCTTCGGGCGGTTTGCCTTCGGTATCCAGCATCGCGATGACTTCCCCGCTGGTGACGATGCTCCCTTCCTCCTTCAATATCCTGGAAAGCAATCCTGCCTGTACCGCAGGCGTTTCGAGCACGACCTTGTCCGTCTCGATGTCGATCAGGTTTTCCCCCCTTTCGACATATTCGCCTTCCTTCCTGTTCCAGGTAAGCAGGGTTGCCTCCGATACGGATTCAGAAAGCTGCGGAACTTTGACTTCGATCAGCATGGGTTCTCCTAGGCAAAAGCGGCGTCGACAAGTTCCTTCTGTCTCGCCTGATATTTCGCATAATAGCCCGCTGCGGGGGAAGCGGACGAGGATCGCATGGAAGAAAGCAGTTTCTTTTCCCCGATATGCCTCAGGAGATAATGCTCGATCTGGCGCCATGCGCCCTGGTTCCTCGGCTCTTCCTGGCACCAGAGTATCTCCTTCGCATGGCGATAGCGATCGATTTCGGCCTTGAAGTCGTCATGAGGAAAAGGATAGAGCTGGTTGATGCGCACGATCGCCACGTCCGAAATGCCCTTCTCCCTCCTTGCCCTGACAAGCTCGAAATAGATCTTCCCTGCGCAGAATATGATCCGCTTCACCTTTTCCGTTTCGATCGAATCGTCTTCTTCCCCGGTCACGGGCAGGAATTTCCCGCTTGCAAGCTCGTCGAGCGTCGATACCGAATCCTTGTGCCTCAGCAGGCTTTTGGGCGTAAAAAGAATCAGGGGCTTTCGGTACGGCCTGATCATCTGGCGCCTAAGCAGATGAAACATCTGGGCAGGGGTGGATGGCACGCAGATCTGGATGTTGTAGTCTGCGCAGAGCTGAAGATAGCGCTCTATCCTGGCCGACGAGTGCTCCGGCCCCTGACCTTCATGTCCGTGAGGAAGCATCATCACGAGTCCGCAAAGCCTTCCCCATTTCGCCTCGCCCGAGGTGATGAACTGGTCGATGACGACCTGCGCGCCGTTTGCGAAATCGCCGAATTGCGCTTCCCATATCACGAGTTCGTCGGGCTCGGCAGTCGCATAGCCGTATTCGAAGCCGAGCACGGCTTCCTCCGAAAGCACGGAGTCGACGATGGCGCAATCCGCCTGACCATCAGCAACATGCTGCAGCGGAATGTAGATGCCTTCGTCCCATTTTTCCCTGTTCTGGTCATGGAGCACGGCATGCCTGTGGAAGAAAGTGCCCCGACCTACATCCTGTCCCGAAATCCTGACAGGGTAACCCGCCTCGAGAAGCGATGCATAGGCGAGGTTCTCCGCCATGCCCCAGTCTATCGGGAGCTTTCCCATCCCCATATCGCGCCTGTCCGAGATGATTTTCTCGACTCTGGGATGGAGCCTGAATTTTTCCGGAATGTCCGTCAACCTTTCGGCAAGGTGCTTGAGCGCATCGATCGGGATTGCGGTATCGGCCTCGTCGCTCCACTTCGTTTCCCTGAATCTCGACCAGTTGGAGGAAAACGGATTTTTTGCCTCTTTCAGGAAGTTGGCATTGGGATGCTGTCCGCTGTCCAGGGCCGACCTGAATGCCTCGATCATCCTTTCAGCCTCGCCTTTTTCGATCACCCCTTGCTCTTCCAGCTTTTTCGCGTAGCGTTCTCGCGTCCCCGGATGAGCGTTGATGATCTTGTACATGAGCGGCTGCGTGACGAGCGGTTCGTCCTGCTCGTTGTGTCCATGGCGCCTGTAGCAGACCATGTCGATGATCACATCCTTCTGGAAAAAATTCCTGAAATCCAGGGCGATTTCCGTCACCATCAGCAGCGCCTCCGGATCATCCGAGTTGACATGGAAAATCGGGGCTTCCACCATCTTGCCCACATCGGTGCAGTAGAGCGTGGAGCGCGTGTCCCTCGGGTCCGACGTGGTGAAGCCGATCTGGTTGTTGATAACCACATGCACCGTGCCGCCCGTGCCGTATCCCCTGGTCTTGGAAAGATTGAGGGTCTCCATCACCACGCCCTGGCCAGAAAAGGCGGCATCCCCGTGGATCAGGACTGGCAGAACCTGCTTTCCATCGAAGTCGCGTCTCCTGTGCTGACGCGCCCTGACCGAGCCTTCGACCACGGGATTGACGATCTCGAGATGCGAAGGATTGAACGCAAGGGTGACATGCATGGCCCCATTCGACGTCTTGATGTCGGACGAGAATCCCTGATGATATTTGACGTCTCCTGAAGAGAGCGCCCCCGCTTCCTTGCCCTCGAACTCCGAGAAGAGTTCCGCAGGCATCCTGCCGAGTGTGTTGGCGAGCACGTTGAGCCTTCCCCTGTGGGCCATGCCGATCACGACCTCCTGCACGCCCGCCGAACCGGCTTTCTGCAGCAGATGATCGAGAAGGGGAATCAGGCTTTCCCCTCCCTCCAGGGAAAATCGCTTCTGCCCGACATATCTTTCATGCAGGTAGCGCTCGAAGGTTTCCGCCTCGGTCAGCCTCTGCAATATATGCTTGCGGAATTGCGGCGGAAAATCGGGCTGCGAGCGCCTGCCCTCGAATCTTCCCTGTATCCAGCGCTTCTGGGCGTTTTCGCTGATGTACATGTATTCGATGCCTATGGATCCGCAGTAGGTTTTTTTCAGCGCATCCAGAATTTCGCGCAAAGACGCGGCCTTTTGTCCGACAAATGATCCCGTGTCGAAGATCACGTCCATGTCCGAATCATCGAGGCCGTAATGGGCAGGATCGAGTTCTTCCGGCTGTCCCGCTTTCTGGCGATTCAATGGATCGAGATTCGCCTTGCGCAATCCGAGAAAGCGATAGGCATTGATGAGCTGGAGCACTGCAATCTGCCGCCGGTCGGCACCCTTTTCAGGCGCGCTTTCAGGCAGCACCGAAAAGGCGCTGCGCCATGCTTCGGCAACCGATTCCGGGTTTGCCAGAAAATCGTCGAAAAGGGTTTCGACATAAGCCGCGTTCGCCCCGGAGAGCCAGCTTTCCTTCATCTCTTCGTTCGCTCCGAGATCGGGACGAAATCCCGCCTTTCGGGACCTCTATAGAGCTGCCTGGGCCTGCCTATCTTGCGCTCCGAATCCGAAATCATCTCGTTCCATTGGGAAATCCAGCCTATCGTCCTCGCAATCGCGAAGATCACCGTGAACATGTTGAGCGGAACATTGAGCGCCTTCAGGACGATTCCAGAATAGAAATCGACATTGGGGTAAAGCTTGCGCTCGATGAAATAATCGTCCTGCAATGCCACCCTTTCTAGCTCCATCGCCATTTCGAACATCCTGTCGTTCTGGAGTCCGAGTTCTGCGAGGACTTCGTAGCAGGTTTCCCTCATCACCCTGGCCCTCGGATCCACATTCCTGTAGACCCTGTGGCCGAACCCCATCAGCCTGAAGCTGTCCTTCCTGTCCTTCGCTCTCGCGACGAATTTCGGTATCTGCGAAATGTCGCCTATCTCTTCCAGCATCTTGAGCACGGCCTCGTTCGCCCCGCCGTGGGCAGGCCCCCAGAGCGCAGCAATCCCCGCTGCTACGCAGGCGAAAGGATTGGCCCCGGAAGAGCCTGCAAGCCTGACCGTCGAAGTCGAGGCATTCTGCTCGTGATCGGCATGGAGGATGAATATGCGCTCGAGCGCCCTGACGAGCTTGGGGTTGGCCACATACTGCTCGCAGGGGGTCGCGAACATCATGTGCAGGAAATTCTCGACATAGCCTAGCCTGTTGTCCGGATACATGAAGGGGTGGCCGATGTTGTACTTGTAGCACATCGCCGCAATGGTCGGCACCTTCGCGATCAGGCGCAATGCCGAGACTTCACGGTGCTCCGGATTGGTGATGTCGAGCGTATCGTGATAAAAGGCCGAAAGCGCCCCCACCACCCCCACCATCACCGCCATCGGATGGGCATCCCGCCTGAAGCCCTTGTAGAAGCTCATGAGCTGATCGTGAACCATGGTCCTGCGGTTGATTTCGCTCTCGAATTTCTGCTTCTCGGCCGCCATCGGCAACTCGCCGTAGAGCAGCAGATGACAGACTTCCAGGAAGCTCGATTGCTCTGCGAGCTGCTCTATCGGATACCCCCTGTAATAGAGACAGCCCAATTCTCCGTCTATGTAGGTGATGCCTGAACTGCAGCTCGCGGTCGAAAGAAAGCCCGGATCGTAGGTGAACATCCCGGTTTTTGCGAGATTCCTGATATCGATCACATCTGGCCCGAGGGTTCCGGACATGATGGGCAATTCGATCTCTGTGCCGTCCTCCAACGACAGCGTGGCGATGCGCTTTTTTTCCATGATTCTTCCTATGGATTCAATGTTCTTATGAGCTCGACGATGGCATATTCAGCCGCATCTGCAACCCCTTTTCCCGATATGATATCCCAGAGTTGCATGTCCGGGTATTCGAGAAGGGCGAGATAGGCCTTCTGCTGCGCCTCATCCAGATCGTATTTATCCAGAAATGCACAGAGCAGCATGTCGAGTTCCAGCATCCCCCTGCGAGAACGCCATCGGATCAGGCTCATACCTTTCTTCCGACCATCATGCGCTTGATTTCTCCTATCGCAGCAGTCGGATTCAATCCTTTCGGACAGGCATCGACGCAATTCATGATGCTGCGGCAGCGGAAAAGCCGAAAGGGATCCTCGAGATCGTCCAGACGCTGCGACGTCGCCTGATCCCTGCTGTCGGCGATGAATCGCCATGCCTGAAGAAGCCCTGCAGGGCCCACGAATTTTTCCGGATTCCACCAGAAAGAAGGGCAGGAAGTGGTGCAGCATGCGCAGAGGATGCATTCATAAAGTCCGTCGAGCACGGCGCGCTCGTCCGGAGACTGCAGGCGCTCCGTCTCCGGCGGCGGATCGTTGTTGACGAGATAAGGCCTGATGGAATGGTACTGGCGGAAAAAGGGCGCCATGTCGACGATCAGGTCCCTGATCACGGGAAGCCCGGGAAGCGGCCTGATCTCGACAGGCTCCTTGAGCCCTGCGAGCGGCGTGATGCAGGCGAGCCCGTTCCTGCCGTTGATGTTCATCGCATCCGAGCCGCAGACTCCTTCCCTGCATGATCTTCTGAGGGAAAGCGAATCGTCCTGCGCCTTGATCAGGATGAGCGCATCGAGGAGCATCATGTCCTTGTCCTCGATCTGCAGATCGTAATCCTTCATGCAGGGATCGGCGTCGGTGTCCGGATCGAATCGGTATATCGAAAAACGCATGGTTTCCTCAATAGCTGCGCGCCTTCGGCGGAAAGGAAGGCACGGTGAGCGGTTTCAGCCTGACAGGCTTGTAATCCATCGTGCCATCGCGGTAGGCAAGGGAATGCTTCAGCCAGTTCCTGTCGTTTCGTTCAGGATAGTCGTCCCTCGCATGCGCCCCCCTGCTTTCCGTCCTGGCGATGGCCGACCTTATCGTGGCGAAAGCGACTTCCATCAAATTTTCCAGTTCCAGCGCCTCGATTCTGGCCGTATTGAATATCTTGCTTTGGTCATCTATCGCCGCGCTATCCAGCCTCGTCTTCGCCTGCTCGAGTCTTTGCAGGCCTTCTTCAAGCACTTCCGCCTTCCTGAATACGCCGCAATGGGACTGCATGATGGCCTGCATCTCGTTGTAGACATCAGCGACGCGCTCGCCTCCTTTCCTTCTTTCCCAGCGCGCGAGCCTCGACGCTGCAGGTTCCGTTCCGCCTTCAGGAATCCCGGGGGAAGTCGGATTCTCCTTCAGGAATTCGACGATCTGGTCGGCTGCAGCGCGGCCGAAAACGAGCAGGTCGAGCAGCGAATTTCCGCCGAGGCGATTCGCGCCATGGACGGAAACGCAGGCGCACTCGCCTATGGCGTAAAGCCCGTGAACCGTTTCCTCGGGTCCCGTTTTTGCAGGAACGACAACCTGCCCATGGTAATGCGTGGGGATGCCGCCCATCATGTAATGCGCGGTCGGAACGACGGGAATCGGGGAAGAAAGCGGATCGACATGGGCGAACTTGATGGCGATCTCGCGTATGCCGGGAAGCCTCTCCAGTATCTTTTCGCGCCCCAGATGATCGAGCTTCAGCAGAACATGATCCCTGTTCCTGCCGCATCCTCTGCCCTGATGTATTTCAATGGCGATCGCCCTGGCCACGACGTCGCGCCCCGCCAGATCCTTCGCATGCGGCGCATAGCGCTCCATGAATCGCTCGCCGTCCGAATTGACGAGATAGCCTCCCTCTCCTCTCACGCCTTCCGAGATGAGCACGCCCGCGCCGAGCACGCCTGTCGGATGAAACTGCCAGAATTCCATGTCCTCGAGCGGAATGCCGGCTCTGGAGGCCATCCCCAGGCCGTCTCCGGTATTGATGAAGGCATTCGTGCTCGCCCTGAATATCCTTCCGGCGCCGCCTGTCGCGAGCAGGGTGGCTCGCGCCTCGAAAAGAATCGGTTCCCCCTTTTCCATGTCGAGCGCAACCACGCCCAGCACCCTTCCCTCGTCATCCCTGACCAGATCGATAGCCATGTATTCAACGAAGAAATGCGTCTTTGCCTGCACGTTCTTCTGATAGAGGGTGTGCAGCAGGGCATGCCCCGTCCTATCCGCTGCAGCGCAGGTTCTTGTCGCCTGATCTCCGCCGAAATGCCTCGACTGTCCGCCGAAAGGGCGCTGGTAGATTCTGCCATTCTCGAGTCTCGAAAAAGGCAGACCGAAGTGCTCCATTTCGTAGACCACCTGCGGCCCCATTCTGCACATGTATTCGATGGCATCCTGGTCCCCGAGATAGTCCGAGCCTTTTACCGTGTCGTACATGTGCCAGAGCCAGTTGTCATCCGTGACATTGCCGAGCGCTGCCGTGATCCCGCCCTGCGCTGCAACCGTATGGGAGCGCGTCGGGAAAACCTTGGAGAGCACTGCAACCGTGTTTCCTGCAGAAGAAAGATGGAGCGCTGCGCGCATGCCTGCCCCGCCTGAACCGATGATGACGACATCGAATTTCCTTTTCTCCATCATCTTCCCCACAATATAGACCATGCCCATAGTACGTAGGCCGCAAGAGAGAGCAGTACGCCTGTCTCGAGCATCAGCCTGATGCCGACGGCATGAACGTAATCCATCAGGATGTCCCGCACGCCTATCCACGCATGCAGGGAAAGGCAGATGAAAAAGATCAGCAGGCCGATTTTCACCCAGCCATGGGAAAAAAGCATTTTCCATTCTGCGAAACCGGCTGGAGCATGAAACAGAATGAAGGACAGCAAAACGACCCCGAAAAGCGTCATGATCACGGCCGACATGCGCTGCACAAGCCAACCCGTGATGCCGTAATGCGCGCCCAGCACTGTCCTTCTCACGCCAGCCATAGCGAAGCAATCAAAGTCGTGAGGAGGCTTGCCGCGAGAACCCATTTGCTGCTTCTTCTCGCCGATTGAAGCGAAATGCCGATGTCGACATCGAGAAGCAGCACGCGTATTCCGGCCAGGACATGATGTGAAAGGGCCCATGTCAGGAAAATCATCCCGAGCCTCGCCGGCAGCGATGAAAGCATTGTCCTGAATTCGGAAAAATGCGCTTCCGAGGAAAGGCTATCCTGCAAGAGATAAAGCAGCAAGGGAATGGAGAGATAGAGCATGAATCCGCTTATCCTGTGGAGGATGGAAACGAATCCCGGCAAGGGCAATCTTATCAGAAAGAGGTCGAGATAAATCGGGCGAGGCTTCATTTCCTTCCTTTCGAACGTCAAGTATAGGTGATTCCGGAAGCATCTTGAAGCGTGTAGTATGAATGGACAATGACAAGGAGAAGAAGATGAGACAACCTGTCAGAATCGCCGTCACCGGCGCAGCAGGCCATATCGGCTACAACCTGATTTTCCGCATTGCTTCGGGCGACATGCTGGGTTACAGACAGCCCGTCATCCTTCAGTTGCTCGAAATCCCCGCCATGCTCGATGCCTTGAAAGGCGTCGCCATGGAACTGAACGACTGCGCATTCCCGCTCCTCTCCGGCATGCTGATCACCGATGTGCCCGAGGATGGTTTTGCCGGGGCGGACATCGTGATCATGGTGGGAAGCCGTCCGAGAACGAAGGGGATGGAAAGAAGCGACCTCCTCACCATCAACGGCGAGATATTCAGAACCCAGGGAAAGGCGCTCGACAAGGTTGCCTCCCCAAAGGCAAAGGTGCTGGTAGTGGGCAATCCTGCCAATACCAATGCGCTCATTGCAGCCAGCCATGCAAAGCGTCTCGACGCCGCGAACTATACCTCGATGATGCGCCTTGATCACAACAGGGCGCTCTCCAAAATCGCCAGCCATGCCGGAAGACCGGTGACGAGCGTGAGAAAGGCCATCGCCTGGGGCAACCATTCTTCTGCCCAGTTTCCCGATCTCTACCACGCAGTGGTGGACGGAATCAGTGCAAGCCAGTTCATCCACGATCCCCAATGGATTGAAAAAGAATTCATTCCCGCCATCCAGAACAGGGGAACGGAAATACTGGAAGCGCGCGGATCTAGCTCGGTCGGCAGCGCTGCCAATGCCGTGGTATGCCATGTCAGAGACTGGCTGCTCGGCACGCCTGAAAACGACTGGGTGAGCATGGGTGTGGCCTCCGACGGCAGCTACGGCATAGCGCAAGGCGTGATCTACGGATTTCCCGTGCAATGCAGTCAGGGAAGATACGCCATCGTCGAGAACCTGGAGATTACCCCTTTCATGCGGGAAAGGATGGACGAATCCTGCAGACAGCTCTTATGGGAGCGCGACCAGGTCAGGCACCTGATGGGGTGAAGAGCTGACTTGCCGGGAGCCCCTTTGCCATGAGGGATTTTTTCATTTCCTCGACGAAAGCGGCAGGGCCTGCAAGATAGACATCCCTCGCTGCAAGATCAGGCAATGCAGCATGAATCTCTTCCGTTTCGACATAATCGAAATTGTCCAATGCGCTTTCCCATGCCCTGCACAGATTGGAAAGATAGCCATCATGCGATGTTCTGATGAGCATGATGGCCGAATAGATATCGAGCGCCATGGCGTGCTCGATCAGGCTCTTGATCGGCGCGAATCCTGTTTCCGATGCGATGAAGAGCGGTTCCCTCCCCGAGCGCTCGTTCAGCACGAATTTTCCATAAGGGCCTTGCAGCAGCACGGTCTCTCCCTTTTGCAGCCTCGAAAGCACATCATTTGGAAGGACATGGAATTCCAGATTCCGGTCGTCGCACGGACAGCTTGCGATGGGATATTCCTGATCGAAAAGGTAAACACTCTGCCCCGCAAGGAAGCGCAGGCGGCTTGATCTCGGCGTCTGGAGGGTGATTCTCGAGATCGCGCCTACCTGCTCCACGGATTTCACCTTGACCTCGATTTCCTGAACGGGAATGTCTTCAGGCTGCCCCGCTTCCAGCGCTTCGATGACGATATCGTTCACTGCAGTATGGCAGCAGGCCAGGATGAAGCCCGAGCGCTTTTCGGCTTCGCTCAGGATATAGTCCTGATGGCGGACCTGCCTGGTTTCGCCCGAAACCAGCCTCGCCTTGCAAAGGCCGCAATTTCCGCCGCTGCAGCCGTAGTTGAAGGCGATGCCGGCGCGCAGCGCAGCTTCAAGCAGCGTGTCGGCCCCATCGACGAAATATTCCCTTCCGCTCGGCTCGATTCTGACATGCGCAGAAACGATCCGCAGGTAGTTTTCCATCGCATCCAGTGCGTCCGGCGCCTCCGTCACCAATGCTTCCCCGAGTTCATGATCCAGCCATTTTGCCAGATCCGCGACTTCAGGGCGAGCACTTGAAATCACCCTCAATTTCTCCTGCGCTTCGACCACGATGGCATGATATCGCTCGAGATGCCGCCTGTAGTCCGCAAGCTCCCTGCTCTGCTCATAGAGCCTCGCCGAGAGGACTTCCCTGTCAGGCAGGATCCTTTCCCTTATCCGCTTGCCGAAGGATTCCTCCTTGATGCGGGTGATGCGTTCGAAGACGGGGTCTTCCTCGAATTTGCTTTCGGGAAAGGCCGCAAGCAGCGATTCGGTCGAAATCATGCCGTCGAACGACTCCAGCCTGCCTTCCTTCACATACTGCTGCAATATGGCGCGCGGCACCCCGATCAGCTTCGCGGCGCGGGAAAGGTTGAGGAATTTCGACATGTTCTCTCCGATTCGACCATTCTTGATTATCGGACAAAATGCTTGAACAGGCATTCTCGATGTGATAAATCTTGCAAATCCATTTCAGGAGCAGGCAATGACCGATCTCTTTTCAAGCTTGAGTCTGGGCGAAATCAGGCTTTCCAATCGAATCGTGATGTCTTCGCTGACCCGCAACCGGGCTGGAGAAGGCAATGTCCCCACCGATCTGATGGCCGAATATTATCGCCAGCGCGCGACAGCAGGACTGATCCTGACCGAGGCCACGCCGATATGCCCGGAAGGGCATGGCTACCCCAGGACGCCTGGCATCCACAGCCCTGAACAGGTCGAAGGATGGAAGAAAGTCACCAAAAGCGTGCATGATGCAGGCGGAAAAATAGCCGTGCAGCTCTGGCATGTCGGGAGAATCTCCCATCCCGAGCTTCAGCCAGGCGGGATTCTGCCTGTCGCGCCTTCCGCCGTCAGGCCCTCAGGTCAGGCCGTCACCTATACCGGCATGCATGATTACGTCACGCCGAGGGCACTGGAAATTTCGGAAATTCCGGGGCTCGTTTCCGCCTATGTCCGGGCTGCCGGGAATGCCATGGAAGCAGGTTTCGACGGTCTTGAGATCCATGCCGGAAACGGCTATCTGCTCGACCAGTTCCTGCGCTCCTCGACGAACAGAAGGATGGACGCTTATGGCGGAAGCATCGAAAACAGGGCGCGCCTTCTTCTCGAAGTGCTGGATGCGGTGTGTGCCGAAGCGGGAAGTGGGCGAGTCGGCGTGAGGCTTTCCCCTGTCACGACTTTCAACGACATTGCCGATGAACATCCCCAGGAGACATTCGAACAGGTGGTGGATGCGCTCAATCCCATGAATCTCGCCTTCCTCGACATATTGCAGGGAACAGGCGGCGCGCCGAAGGAAGAATGGGTCCCCTTCGACTACGAGAGACTGCGCGACATCTACAAGGGAAAGCTGATCCTCAACAATGGCTACGACTTCGCCTCTGCAACACAGGCGGTCAAGTCCGGAAAGGCCGATGCCATCGCCTTCGGAAGGATGATGCTCGCCAATCCGGATCTCGTGGAAAGGTTCAAAAAGGGCGCCGCCCTCAATCAACCGGACTACGGGAGACTTTATGTCGGCGAGGAAAAAGGCTACACAGACTATCCTTTTCTCCAGGCCTAGAAGACTCAAGGCCCAGCCATCTGTCGATGCATCCTGCGCGCTCCAGCGCGATGAAAAGGACGATCCCGAGCATGAATCCCATGCCGAAAGGCATGATCAATTCGGCAATCATGATCTTCCCCTTTTTTGATAACCATTATTATATTATGGTTACGTTCTAAGCGGAGTCAAATCTGGCCGGCATCCCTTTCGGCAAACACTTGCTTTGCAGCGGAAATGCCATTGAGCGCAGCAGGAAAACCCGCATAAACAGCCATCTGGATCATGATCTCGACGATTTCCTGCCTCGTGCACCCGACGTTGAGCGCGCCATGGATATGCACTTTCAACTGGGGGGAGGCATTGCCGAGCGCTGCGAGCGCGGAAACGGTGACGATCTGCCTTTCCTTGAGGGAGAGCGCCCCCCTCGAATAGACATCGCCGAAAGCGAACTCGACGATGTAGCGCGATAGATCAGGCGCAATTTCCTTCAGCGAACCGATCGCCTCTTCGCCCTTATTGCCATGAATTTCCTTCAGTTTCTGAAATCCGTTGCGATATCTTTCAGAGTCCATGCATCCCCCAATCCGATAGTAATCATGCCGACATCGATATCACTCTTTCTGGCTATAGATCCCGCATGAAGCTGCAGTGTAGGATAATTCTTGATAGATCGTTCTATTTTTTTCATATACTTGAGTAAGAGTTAAAGTTTGTGGTGCAAATGCCGATAATAAAATAAAATTCATAGTAATGAGTTTTTGAATGTCAGCCCCACGGAGGTAACTAACAGGATGTTCAGAAATCTAAGTACCAGAGCAAAGCTCCTGATTGGAAACGGCTCGGCGACCCTCCTCGTTGTCATTGCATTGACGGTTGCACTCGTGAGCCTTGGCAATCTCAGCAGCCAGTTCAAGATTTTCGTCAACAACGACCTCGTCAAGCTCAAATACCTCACGAAGATGTACGAAAATGGCCTGCTTTCAGGGCAGGCCGAGCGGAATCTGGTGCTCAAGCCCACCGATACCGTCCCGGTCAAGACGATAGCAAAAGCGTCTCAAAATTTTTCCGATGCGCTCGACAAGGTCATTTCGCTTTCTTCCGACAATCCGGATACGCTGAAGACGCTTGACGACATCAAGACGCTCTGGGACAAGGTCAAGGCTGCCCGGGAGCGCGCAGCGGCGCTTGCCGCAACAGACCAGATGGCTGCGGTAGACGAGCTCAACAAGAACGAAACGCCAGCCTGGCGCGAACTCAGGAAAAACCTCGAGTCGCTCATGAGCGCCAAGTACAAGGACTCGGAAGTCAAGCGTGCGGCAATCGAGAGCCAGGTCAAACGCACCTTCACGCTTTCCATCCTGATCACGGCCATCGCGATCGTCCTGGGCGCCATCGGCATGATATTGCTGATCAACAGCATCGTATCTTCCCTCAAGCATCTTGCAGGCTCGATGAACGAACTCGCTGTCGGAAGCGGCGACTTGACAAGACGCATTCCTGTAAAAAGCATGGATGAAATAGGCATGACGTCAGAGGCGTTCAACCGGTTCATGCAGGGCATGCAAAAGCTCATTCAGGACATCAGATCCGACGCCGAGGAGCTTTCGAGCGCGGCGACGGAGCTCTCGGCTTCAGCCACGAGAGTGGCAGAAGGAACGAAAGAGCAGTCGGATGCCGCTTCCGCGACGGCCTCGGCAGTCGAGCAGATCACGGTCGCCATCGCTTCCGTGGCGGATTCTTCGGAAGAAGTGAGAAACCTCTCCCATGAAGGACTTTCCCATACCAACCAGGGAAGCGCGAGCCTTTCCGACATGCTGGAAGAAATTTCCCGGGTCAGGAGCGCCGTCGACGAAATCGCAAACCAGGTCAACGAATTCGTCAAATCGACCAATGCCATCACCCACATGACCCGGCAGGTGAAGGACATCGCCGATCAGACCAATCTTCTCGCCCTGAACGCCGCAATCGAGGCCGCCCGCGCCGGTGAGCAGGGACGCGGCTTCGCGGTCGTGGCAGACGAAGTCAGGAAGCTCGCGGAAAAATCATCCCAGTCCGCAAGCGAGATCGACAGCGTCACCCAGTCTTTGGGCGACCAATCCCTCCGGGTCGAGAAATCGATCAACAACGGCCTCCAATCCCTCTCTGCAAGCGAGGAATTCATGGGCAAGGTGTCCGAAGTACTTTCCCGGGCCAAAGCCTCTGTCACCAGCGCCAATACCGGCGTAGAAGAAATCACCGCCTCCGTGCACGAGCAGAAAAGCGCAAGCAATGACATTTCCAGGCATGTCGAAAAGATTGCGCAGATGGCCGAGGAAAACAGCGAAGCTATCCAGGAGACTTCGATGGCTGCCCACCGCCTCGAACAGCTTGCCGCCTCCCTGCAAAGCGCAGTGGAGAGATTCAGGGTGTGACCTTGCCCAATTTCGGAATTCGGCATAACATGCGTCGAAATTGTCCGGAAAGACACTCATGGATCGTTATGCCCAGCTGGCCGTGGCGATGGCTGCAGTCTTCCTGTTCGCCGTTGAATCTCTCTGGCCGAATCATCGTTCACGCATAAGCTGGCGGTGGTTCGGCAGTACCCTTGCACTCACCGTCGTCAGCCTGACTCTGGTTGTCGTGCTCGGCAATGTCTACAATCCCTGGCTGGAATCGGTCGCGCTCCTCCCTTCATTAAGCGGCCATCTCTCTCATTGGCCGGCAGCGCTCTCCGGTTTCCTGGGCTATATTTGCGTGAGCTTTCTGGTCTACTGGTGGCACAGGGCAAGACATGCCAGCAATCTGTTATGGCGGATGTTCCACCAGATTCACCACAGTCCCGCCAGGATAGAAGTGCTGACCACCTATTATGCCCATCCAGCGGATTTTCTGGCTAATACCCTGATCGTCGGCCTCGTCGCCTATCCTTTTCTGGGTCTCGAACCAGTCGCTGCAGGATGGTGCCTCTTCTGGGTAGGGCTTTTCGATACATGGGAACATACCAATGTCAGAACGCCGCTGTGGCTGGGCTATGTGATCGTCCGCCCGGAAATGCACAGGGTTCACCATGAATACGAAAAACACTCGAAGAATTACGGCATTCCGATCTGGGACATGCTTTTCGGCACTTACGAGAATTCTCGGAGAAGGGTCGAAAGATGCGGATTCGACGAGAAAAAGGAAAACAGACTGATGGCCATGCTGGCGATGAAAGACGTGCATACGGTCATCAACCCGCCCGCGCCGTTTTCAGTTCTTCCAGGCAAAGATGAATGAATGCCAGTCCGCTGTAGACTGGCGAGAAAAAATTCAGCACAGGCACGTACTGCAATAAACCGACCATCGCGCCAAGCAAGTATAGCTTCACCTTGGCGCGGTGGACGATCGCCGCAAATTCGTCCCTGTTGGCATGCTCGGCCAAGGCATCGTAGCGGAAAAGTCCCTGGTTCAGATAGGCTGAGAAGATGACCGGCAAGAGAACGGCAAGCGGAGAAAAGAACCAGAAAGGAAGGGTGATCACCCAACCCAGGCAGAATACAATGATCACCCTGAGCGAATTGATCAGACTCCCCATGAACGTTCCGCCCATTTTTCGCTCGAGATGGGGATAGCATTTCTCGGAGACATGCTCGACCATGGCCTTCATGGAAAAAAGAGCGGTAATGAGGAGTGCGGTGGCATATATCTCCGGGACCAGCAGGATGATCAGGATAAAAGCGACGACGTAGCCGGATACCGCTGCAAGAAAACCTGCGGATATCCATTGCTGAAATGGGGCCTTATCCATCCAGCTTGCCAGATCGGCAGCCCAGCTTCTCCAGAAAATGATCGCGATACCCGACCACAGCAATAATGACGCGAGCATCGGCCACAAGACCAGCGCCAGCATCTTTGGATGAAAAAGCGTTTGAAGCGCCCGAGACAGTGCGGTGAAAATGCTTCTCACGAGTCCAAATCGTAATAGGCAATCGCTTCATTGCCTGCCCCCGGGAAATCAAGGGAAAGGCAGAGAGACCTGACCAGCGGGATCCCCCTGCCATGCCTGGCTTCGTTCTTTTCGAGGTTTTGCAAAATGGCAAGATCGAAGCCGGGCCCAGTATCCCTGACGGCTATGCGCAGGCAGTTCCTGTTCTCGTGCATGATGTTTCTGATGTCGATGTCGATCTCGCCATCCTGGAGCCGGTCCAGGCGCAGTGCCCGCTTTTCGAAATAGCTTTCCATACCAAGAGGGTGATGCTTCTCTTGTGAATTCAGGAAAAGCAGGCCATGGTCTATCGCATTGTTGATGAGCTCGGAAAGAATCAGGAAAAGATGGCTGTTGTATCGCATTTCCACGCCGAGCGAATTGACGATGTTCATGACCATCGGCGTCAGATCGAGTTTCTTGAGATGCTCGGCAGAAAGCGTCATGTCGAAGCTCCAGCGCGAATAGGTCCCGACAGTTCGCTTATCGGATAAAGGCAGGCCCAAAAACTTGTCAAGCGCCGAACAATTGATTTCCGCAACAGAAATGTCATCCCTTCTCGAATGACCTGAAATATGGTTTTCGAGCGCTGCCCTGATCTCCTCGATGCGCTCGTCCGGGCCGCTGCTGCACAGGATTTCGGCTATCTTTCCCTGTCCGAACCGTCCGCCTTCGCCTTCTGCATCGACAACGCCATCGGAGAAGAGATAAAGCCTGCAGTCGTCTTGGCAGCCTTCCAGATACCATGTTTCGGTCACGGGGCTGAATTCCTGATCGAAGAGCAAGCCCAGGGGCGGATGCTTCGATTCGAATGTCTTCAAGATTTTCCCTGAAGCATCAAGGAAGATGGCGGACGGATTTCCGCCGTTCCACACATTGACGGTGCCATTCAGATGGTCGACTGAGACCAGTGTGCCGGTCATGAAATAACCCTTGGGCATCAATGTTCCGATTTTCCTGTTGAGCTCTCCAGCGATCACCCCCACTCCGAATCCCTTCTTACTCATGGCATAAAAGAGCTCGATTGCAGGCATGATGGCGAGCGCGGCGGAAAGGCCATGTCCGGCACTGTCTGCATGAAGGACATGAAGCGCACCGGTCGGGGATTTTGCCGAAAGCACGATGTCTCCGCTGAAAAGATCGAGCGGCGAAATCCAAGTCTTCACTTCTGCCTGATTCTCTGCGCGATCTATCAATCTGTCCAGAACATGTTTGCCAAGCTGCATCTCGTGTTCTGACTTGGCATTCATCGCCCTGAGGACGTTGGTCTTTTCAAGGATCTGCTTCTGGAATTCTATCGTTCTTTCGAGCACCCTGATCTTGGCCGAAAGAATCGCGAAGTTGAAAGGCTTGGAAATGAAGTCGTCTCCGCCTATTTCCAACCCTTTCAGAAAATGATCGAGCTGGTTGAGCGCGGTAAGAAAGACGACAGGCACCCATTTTTCCCCGCAAATCGACTTGATGTTTCGGGTCGCCTCGAATCCGTCCATGACAGGCATCATCACATCCATGATGACGATATCGGGCGACTGAGACTGGAAAATATCGACGGCCTCTTCGCCGTTTCCGGCCTCGATCACCTGATGGCCCATCTGGTTGAAAAAGCGGGTCAGCAGGATCCTGTTTTCAGGATGATCGTCTGCCACCAGGATTTTCAGATGCATTCAGGCGATCTCGAAGAAGCGTTCGAAATGGGCGATATCGAGCACCTGCCTGATCATGCCATGACAATTGATGAGCCGAACATCCTTGCCCACTTCCTTTGCCTTGTCCCGCAGCACGAGCAGCATGCCAAGCGCTGAGCTGTCGATGTATTCCACGTTCCCGAAATCGATTTCAATGACTTGGTTTTCAACCGTATCGAGGAAATGCTCATACGCATTCTTGAAATCCCTGTTCAGGTTGAAATCGAACCTTCCGGAAAGGCTGATCGTCGCAAGACCATCTGATGTTTTTGTCGTAATAGCCATGTTTTCTCCGTTAAATTCTTGTCCCAGATTGCCTAAACCGGCTCATGACGCGCTGCGCCATGTTCTGGATCGGGACGATCTCGTCCACCCCGCCAAGTTCTATCGCTTCTTTCGGCATACCGAACACAACGCAGGTTTCCTCGTCCTGAGCGAAATTATATGCCCCTGCCCGCTTCATCTCGAGCATGCCCTGCGCCCCATCCTTCCCCATGCCGGTAAGGATCACCCCCACTGCATTTTGTCCTACGCCCTTCGCTGCGCTTCTGAAAAGCACGTCAACGGAAGGACGATGATGATTGACCGGCGGGCCTTGGTTCAATACGGTCATATAATTCGCGCCTGATCTTTTCAAAAGCAGATGCGAATGTCCCGGCGCAATATAGGCATGCCCGGGAAGAATCCTTTCACCGTCTTCGGCTTCCTTGACCGAAATCCTGCAAAGCCCATCCAGCCTCGCTGCGAAGGATTTGGTGAATGCTTCAGGCATATGCTGTGCAATCAGTATACCCGGACAATCAGGCGGAAGGTTGATCAGCAATGTCTTGATGGCCTCCGTCCCGCCAGTCGATGCGCCGACGATGATCAGTTTTTCTGTCGAATCAAACGATCCTGTCGGCAAGACAGGGCTCTTCTTTGCCTTCGTGGGCAGTTTCGCTGTTGATGCAACCCGGATTTTCTCGACAATGGTTTGTGCATACTCTTCCATGCCCTGTGCGATGTCGATCCTGGGCTTTGCGATGAAGTCGACTGCCCCGATCTCGAGCGCTCTCAGCGTGACATCCGAGCCCGTTTCAGCCAAGGTTGATATCATCAATACCGGCATCGGTCTAAGCCGCATGATCTTCTCCAGGAAGTCGAGTCCGTCCATCCTGGGCATTTCGACATCGAGCGTCAGCACGTCAGGATTGAGCGAACGAATCATTTCCCTCGCAATCAGCGGATCCGGGGCCGTTCCGACCACTTCCATATCCGGTGCATCGTTGATGATCTTGGTCAACAGGCTCCTGATCAATGCCGAATCGTCCACGATCAATACCCTGATCTTATTCTTGCGCATGAGAATCAAAACAGGTCGACATCGCCTTCCACGCTGGATTTAGCGAGACGTTTGGAATATTCCTTTTCCCTGACCATGATCGTGTCGTTGTTGACGGTACGCAACCTTCTTATCAATGCACGCCCCGAATCGGGAAAATAGTAAACCTTCCTTGGAAAAACATCCAACAGATCCTGTGCAACCAGCCTGATCCCTTCAACTCTGAGGTAGTCCAGGACGAATTCGGCATTCCTTTCCCCTACATTCGTCAGGCTCATCGCCTTCATCACCCTTCCTCCGCCGAACACCTTGGCTTCGAGACTCGACTTTCTCGCCCCCAGCTTGATCAGCTGATTGACGAGTATTTCCATTGCATAAGTGCCATACCTGGCTGAAGCGCTGTATGGATTGTGCGGATCCCCATTCGAATCAGGCAGCATGAAATGGTTCATTCCGCCTACCTTCCTTTCAGGGTCTCTGATGCAGGCGGCGACACAGGATCCGAGCACCGTGACGAGCACCATGTCCCTGCCAGTCACATAGTATTCGCCAGGCAGGATCTTTGCCGCATCCAGATTAAAATTGCGGTCAAAATAGAGGTTAGGCGCAAGCGCTTCCTCAAAGCTTTGAGCCATGGCTCGCCCGGGAAAGTTCGTATACCGTCTTGCCGCGAAGCCTGAAATATTGGGAAGCGTGATGGAAACTTTCCGAGTGCCCTGCAAAAAGAAGGCCGTCTGCGCGAAGCAAAGGCACGAACTTCTGCAGGATTTGAAGCTGGGTCGGCTTGTCGAAATAGATCATCACGTTCCTGCAGAATATCGCGTCGATTGGCCCTCTGATCGACCAGTTATCATCCAGAAGATTGATCTGTCTGAAGGTGATCATGTCGCAAAGTTCAGGTTTGACCCTGACCATGCCTTCGTTGCTGCCCGTGCCCTTGATGAAGTATTTCTTGAGTCTGGACTCCGGCATCTTCTCGACCTGGGCAAGGCTGTATACCGCCTTTCTCGCCTTTTCCAGGACGGAAGTGTCGACGTCCGATGCAAGGATCTTCACAGGGGGATTCAGCGTGCCGTAAAGCTCTGCCATGGTAATGGCCATAGAATACGCTTCCTCACCTGTCGAGGAAGCTGCGCACCACAAGGTAACCGGCCTTCCCTTGATTTTGCCGACATGCTCGGCAAGAATCGGAAAATGATGCGGTTCCCTGAAGAAGGCAGTCAGGTTGGTGGTCAGCGAATTGATGAAAGCTTCCCATTCCGCATGATCCTTCTTCTCCAGCAACGCGAGATACGCCGAAAAGGTATTGACGCTGTTCGCTCTCAGACGCCTCGCAAGCCTGCTGTAAACCATTTCACGCTTGCTCGGATTCAGGGATATACCGACCTGATCGTAGAGCATCTTGCATATTTTTTCGAAATCCCGGTCGGTAAACTGGAATTCCCTTCCCTTTTCAATCGAATCCGTCATCTTTTCAGAATTCTGCCCAGTCGTCTTCAGATCCGCCCGATTTTGGAATCTGCTTAGCTTTGGCTGCAGGTTTGGAAATGACCCTAGGTTTCCTGGCGAATGCCACGGAAGCATTGAGTCTGAAGAGCGCCACCGCATCGGAGAGGCTGTCCGCCTGTTCCTTGAGCGATTCTGCAGCGGCAGCCGCCTCTTCGACGAGCGCGGCATTTTGCTGGGTCACATCATCCATCTGCGCGATTGCCTGGTTGACCTGCTCGATGCCTGCGCTCTGCTCGCGGGATGCAGCCGTTATTTCGGACATGATGTCCGTCACGCGCTTGACCGAAGTGACGATCTCTTCCATCGTTTTTCCTGCCTCGTCGACAAGCCTTGTACCTGCTCCGACCTTGTCCACCGAATCGCCGATCAGCGCCTTGATTTCCTTCGCTGCCGCAGCGCTTCGCTGCGCCAGATTGCGCACCTCCGTCGCGACCACTGCAAATCCCCTTCCCTGCTCGCCCGCTCTTGCCGCCTCGACTGCCGCATTCAGCGCCAGGATGTTGGTCTGGAAGGCGATGCCGTCTATCACGCTGATGATGTCGACGATCTTTTTCGAGCTCTCGTTGATCGAAGCCATGGTGTTCACCACTTCGCTCACCACTTTGCCGCCCCGTGTCGCGATCTCGCTTGCGCCGTTTGCGAGCTGGTTGGCCTGGTTGGCGTTCTCGGCATTCTGCTTCACCGTGGAAGTCAGCTCCTCCATGCTCGATGCCGTTTCTTCGAGGCTGGATGCCTGTTCCTCGGTACGCTGCGAAAGATCGGTGTTGCCCATCGCGATCTCGCTCGATGCATGATTGATCGCGTCCGCGGATTCCTTGATGTTCGTGACGATCTCCGTGAGCTTCTCTACCGTCAGGTTGGAATCATCCTTCAATTGCCCGAAGGTGCCGGAGAAATCGCGTTCGATTTTCTGGGTTAGATCGCCCTGGGAAAGAGCTCTCAAGACCCTTGCCACTTCCGAAAGCCCATCCGAGCTGATCTCCATGATCCTGTTGATGCCTTCCGCAAGCTGCCTGAAGAAGCCTTCCTTTCCTTCTACCATGACGCGCTTGGTGAAATCGCCATTCGCTGCCGCCTCGACGATGCCCGCGACTTCCCCCTCCACCGCCACCTCTTCCGTCCTGTCCGACCATTCGACGACCGAGCCAAGACGCTGCCCCTTGTCGTTGATGATGGGATTGGCGATCAGCCTGAATGTCCTGCCGGCCACGACGATCTGGGCTCGGTGGGTATTGGTGAAGCTCGCCAGCATCTGCTGCTGATGCGCAGGATTCTTGTGGAACTGGTCTATGCTCGCTCCCTGGAGCTTGGATACGCTGAAATTCGGCAGCGCCCGCCTGATGTCGCTTTCGGCATTGGCAAGCATGGCCAGAACAGACTTGTTCATGAAAACGATGTTGCGCTCTGCATTCGCGATCATCACATTGGAGCTGACATTGTCGAGCGCATCTTTGATCAGCCTCATCTCGTCCTGCATTCTGGCTGCCTCTTGCTCGGCCGCTATTTCCGCCGTCCTGTCGGACCATTCGACCACCGCGCCATGCCTGCTTCCCTTTTCGTCTATGATGGGGTTGGCGATCAGTCCGAATGTTCTCCCCCCTATCTGAATCTGAGCCCTGTGCGTGCCATTCATGTTGCTCAGCATCTGCCTTTGGTGCATGGGATTCTTGTGGAAGACGTCGATGTTGGTGCCGATCAGGGTTGAAACGTTGAAACTGGGAAACTCCTTCCTGATGTCTGCCGAAGCTGCGGAGAGCATCGCCTCCACGGTCTTGTTCATGTAGACGATGTTGCGGTCGTTGTCGGCGATCATCACGTTGGTCGAGACATTGTCGAGCGCAGATTTGAGCCTCGCCATCTGCCCGATCTGTTTTCTCGCCTCTTCCATTTCCCTTCTCGACTGGGAATCCCGCTCCGCCAGTTTCCTCTGCATCTCCCGCAAGGCACGGGAAAGGGAATCCTGGCCTTCTATCATGGAGGTCATGTCCCCTTCTGCAATCCTGCCTATGATGGAAATCGCCCTTTCAATCTGGAATTCGAGTTCTCTGCTGTTTCCGAATAGTGCCATGTTCTTCTCCGTTTCTGTGTTGTCTTCAGGCCGAAGCTTCGTCGACCAGCTCCATTTCCCTGCTCGTCATCAGCTTCTCGATATCGATGAGGATCAGCATCCGTTCTTCCAGCGCTCCGAGTCCCATGATGAACTGGGTATCCAGCCTGGACGAGAAATTGGGCGCAGCCCGGATCTCTTCAGGACTCAGCGCAACGACGTCCGAAACGCCATCGACCACGATGCCGACGACCCTTCCCGCGACATTGAGGATGATCACGACCGTGAATTGATCGTATTCGACCTGGCCGAGATGGAACTTGATGCGCATGTCGACGATAGGAACGATGACGCCGCGCAGATTGATCACCCCCTTGATGAAGTCCGGCGTGTTGGCGATCGAGGTGACGGTATCGTAGCCCCGGATTTCCTGAACCTTCAGGATATCGATGCCGTATTCCTCAGCCCCCAAGGTGAAGGTCAGGAATTCCCTGCTCGATTCCGCCCCCGCTTCTGTCATTTGATTTGGATTCGCCATATTGCCCTTCCCAGAAATTGCCTTCATGCCGCGAGCAGCTCGCTCACATCCAGAATCAGCGCGACGCTGCCATCTCCCATGATGGTCGCACCCGAAATGCCGTGGACCTTGCGGTAGTTAGACTCCAGGCTCTTGATCACGACCTGATGCTGGCCGAGCAGATCATCCACGAAAAGCGCGACCTTCCTCCCGTCCACTTCCACGATCACCGCCACGCCCTGTTCGATGTCCTGAGATTTGGGTGGCAGATTGAACACCTCGTGAAGCACAACCATCGGAACATATTCCCCTCTCACCCCCAAAAGACGCTTCTCCCCGCTCACGCTCTTGATTTCGGATTTCCTGGGCTGCAGTGTTTCCACGATGCAATTCAGGGGAATGATCAGCGTCTGGTCGCTGACCCCTATCGACATCCCATCCAGAATTGCGAGGGTGAGCGGCAGGCTGATCGATATCCTGGTCCCCATGCCTTCCTTGGACTCTATCTCGATTCTCCCGCCCAGTTCATGGATGTTGCGCTTCACCACGTCCATGCCCACGCCCCTGCCCGAAATATCCGTCACGACTTCAGCGGTGGAAAATCCCGCTTCGAAGATCAGCTGCCAGACTTCGCCGTCCGGCATGCCTTCGTGAACAGGAATCCCCCGGGAAGCCGCCTTTTCGAGGATTCTTTTCCTGTTCAATCCGCCCCCATCGTCGGATACTTCGATGACGATGCTCCCCCCTCTGTGGAATGCCCTCAGCATGATCTTCCCCTTGGGATTTTTTCCGGAAGCGACACGCTTTTCGGGGGATTCGATGCCATGGTCCAGACTGTTCCTGACAAGGTGGGTGAGCGGATCTGCAATCCGCTCGATCAGCCCCTTGTCGAGTTCGGTCGTTTCCCCTTCGGTTGCGAGTTCCACCTGCTTTTCGAGCTTCGCGGCAAGATCCCTCACCACCCTGGGAAAACGGTTGAACACGAAAGAAATCGGCATCATCCTGATCGACATCACCGATTCCTGCAGATCCCGGGTATTGCGTTCGAGCTGTGCAAGGCTTGCCTGAAGCTTTTCGAAAACCGCTGAATCGAGGCCGGCAGCAGTCTGCGCGAGCATCGCCTCTGTGATCACGAGCTCTCCGACAAGATTGATCAGCTGATCGACTTTCTCGACACTGACCCGGATTGTTTCGCTTTGAACAGCGGGTTTCGCTTTCGGCTCTTCTGCTTTTTTAGGGATTTCCACAACTGGTTCGAAAAAACCGTAAGCTTCCTCGACCTGTTCGGGTTCGAAAAAACCATAGGGTTCGGGCTCGGGCTCGAAAAAACCGAATGATTCGTCCTCTTCGGGCGTATCGAAAAAGCCGTAGGATTCCTCGACCTTCGACATTGAAACGGCATCCGTTGGAACAAAAAATTCGAGCATCTCCCTGATCACCAATTCGCTTTCCGATGTCAGCAGAAGAATCCTGAATTCTCCTTCCTTTTCCTCGATCTGCGCTTCGCCGATCCGCTTCAACTGCTCAATCAGCGGCTGCGGCAAATCTTGCAGCGCGATTTCATAGCGCGTCATCGGATCCAGCGTCTGATTCTCGGAAAGTTCCTCAAGATTCCTGCAAACTTCGACTTCAGCCGATTCGTCCCGCTCGCCTTCCCCCCTGTGGGCGGCGAGCTGCGTTTTGATGACGTCCACCGCCATCAGGAAGGCATCGACCATTTCGGTCCTGAGCTGAAGCTCGCCCTTTCTGAGCTTGTCGAGGAGCGTCTCGAGCACATGCGTCACTTCGGCCATGTCGGTGAATCCGAAGGTGCCGCTTCCCCCCTTGATCGAATGCGCCGCCCTGAAAATGGCGTTCAACTCCTCCGTGCCGGGATTGCCTATGTCCAGGGAAAGAAGGAGCTTTTCCATTTCGGCCAGATGCTCTTCGGCTTCGTCGAAGAAAATCTGGTAGAACTGGCTCATGTCTACTGACATGATCAGCCTATCACCTTCTTCACGACTTCGAGGAGCTTGGCGGGATCGAACGGCTTGACCAGCCATCCTGTCGCGCCCGCAGCCCTGCCCTGCGCCTTCATCGTGTCGCCGGATTCGGTGGTGAGCATCAGTATAGGAGTGGCCTTGTACTGAGGAAGTCCTCTCAGCGACCTGATGAGCGTCAGGCCGTCCATCTTGGGCATGTTCTGATCGGTGAGGATCAGGTTGAACGAACCTGTTTTGGCCTTGGCGAGCCCGTCCTGCCCGTCGACCGCCTCTGTGACCGTATACCCCGCACCCTTGAGGGTAAAAACCACCATCTGCCTGATGGAAGCAGAATCATCTACTGTCAGGATCGCCTTGCCCATACCTTCTCCTAAAATAATTCAATATCGCCGCTTTCCATGTGTTCCTGGCGGACCGGATTCTTCTGCCCAATATGCTCTGCAACAGTGAGCATCTCCCCCGTTTCTTCAAGCATCCTTCCTCGGTCTTGCGGCGATGCCGCCTCGATTTCGCAAACCCTGTCGTAAAACAGCCTGACTGCCTCGACTCGCTTTTTGGTGTGTTCGGTGAGCTGGGTGGTCATGTCCTGGAACTGCAGGCCTGTCACCGCGGCATTCACGTCACGCTCTATCTGACTGGCGATGCTCCCGAGCTGTTCCATGGACTGCTCGAGCCCCGCATTGAGGGTATTGATGTCATCCATTGTGTGCATCAACGATTGCTTGGACTGGATCGCATAATTCATGTCCTTTGAAGCCATCGTGTGAACGTCCTTCTCCGCGACCGATACTGATTCGTGTATCCTCGATACGACTTCGTTGATCTTCTGGTTGAATTCCTCAGTTCTCGAGGAAAGCTTCCTCACTTCGTCCGCAACTACGGCAAATCCCCTTCCCGTCTCCCCGGCTCTCGCCGCCTCGATCGCCGCATTCAATGCGAGCAGGTTGGTCTGCTTCGAAATCGCGTCGATCTCGCCGAGGAATTTCTTGACCGAATCGACATTCTTGCTGATGCTTTCAAGATGCTCGACGAGCAGCATCGCGGTCTTGCTGTTCTCGATGATATTATCGACGAAAAAGGAAAGCAGGCTATCCGCTTCCCCTACAAACGATTTGAAGTCGGTCGCTTCTTCCCCCTCCATCTGCCCTCGAACCGCCGCGACGGCAAGCCGCTGCTGCATGCTGGTCTGCTCGGAAAGACTGTTGAAGCTGGCGAGGAGCTTGTCGATCGCATCGACAAGCAGCTTTTGAACCTGTTCAAGCTCTTCCTCTGCAGAGTCGAGCTGATGATCGAGACGACCCTTGAATGCTCGCAGAAAAGGGGCTGGTTCTTCGCTTTCATGAGCAACAACGGTCTGCACCTCGCCGCGACCTTCAAGCCTGGAAATCGCAAGCCATCCCATGAGCAGAACCACGTAGGCAAACCACTCCTGTAGCGTCGGCAGGGGGGGGAAAATCAGCCTCAACAAAACAACCCCTGTCAGCAAGACTGCGCCGTAAGCTCCGTTTTTCGACTTGTTTTTCATTATCGCTCATCCGATTCCATGACTAGTCTGATTCATGTCATATCGGAATGATTTCCAGTTACTTTAGAGTATGCTCATTGTTCCACATATCTTTCCCTGATGGTGACTATTTCTGAGAAAGTTCGTTCAAAAATGTCGGCAAGCCCGGGATCGAAATGCTTTCCCCTGTTTTCCAAGATATACCCCCGCGCATCCTCGACACGCCATGCCTTCTTGTAAGGACGGTTGGAAGTCAGCGCGTCGAAAACATCACACAATGCGACAATCCTTCCGATAAAGGGAATGTCTTCCCCCTTGAGACCCTGAGGGTAGCCTGAGCCATCCCACTTCTCGTGATGAGTGAGCGCGATGGTTGCCGCCATCTGCATTAGCGGAGAATGATGACCTGAAAGAATGTCTGCGCCGATCTGCGCATGCTTCTTCATGATCTCGTATTCAGCCTCATCGAGCTTTCCCGGCTTTTGCAGGATATGATCCGGAATGCCTATCTTGCCTATGTCGTGCATCGGGCTCGCGTTGAGCAGCATTTCGGCATCCTCTTTTGCCATCCCCGCCGCCTTTCCCAGACATGCGCTGTAATGGCTCATTCGCACGATATGGACGCCCGTCTCGTTATCCCTGAATTCCGCAGCGCGCCCGAGAAAACGGATGATTTCCAGGCGGGACTCGTAGAGTTCCCGGGTGCGGCTCTCTACCATCTCCTGCAGCACTTTCTTCTGGTCGAGCAGAAGCTTGTGGGCAAGATGGGCATCCAGAAGATTGCGCACCCTCATCATCAATTCTGCCTGATCGAATGGCTTCGTGACGAAATCGCGCGCGCCGAGGGAAAGGCCCTTGATCAGGTGCTCTTTTCCATTCTGTGCAGTCAGGATGACTATCGGAGGCAGCAATGGGTCTTCGAGCGCCTTCAATTCCTCGATCACCTGATAGCCGTTGAGGTAAGGCATGTTGACATCCAGAAGAATGAGGTCAGGTCTTTTGCGCTTGTATTCCTCTATCATGTTCCTGGGATCCTGAACCAGCGCGAGGCTATTGTAGCCATGCATGCCGAGCATTCTTTCCAGCAGCTTGAGGTTGGCCATCTCGTCATCGACGATCAGGATATGCTGATCCAGGCTCAATGCATTCATTCATCATCCTTCATTTTTCAGGAAACGCTCTACAAGATCGACAAGCTTCTGCATGTCGATCGGTTTTGTAAGGTACTCAGCGAATCCGGCCGCCCTGCCACGCTCGATATCCCGCGGCATGGCATTGGCGGTAACGGCGATGACCGGGATGTTCTTTAACTCATTATCGGAATTCAGTATGTTCAGCACCTGATAGCCGTCCATTTCCGGGAGGTTGATGTCGAGCAGGATCATGTCCGGATTGCGTGATTTCGCAAGACCGATACCCAGTTCCGCAGTATGCGCAGTGAGCAGGTCGACCTTGTCGAATCGTCCGAGCATTTTCTCCACGAGCTTGATATTGGAAGGATTGTCCTCGATATACAGCACGGTGCCGGCCGTTCCGGATAGGCGCCATTCAGGTGCGCCAGCGGAAACAGGTTCATCATGCCTTGCAGGTTGGGATCGAGCTTCCATTGGCAGATCGATCCAGAAGCGGCTTCCGATACCCGGCTCGCTCTCCGCACCGACCTCCCCTCCCATTTTTTCGACCATGCTTTTCGTGATGGAAAGGCCGATTCCGGTGCCTTCTATGCCTCGCTTATCGGCATCCAGCCGGCTGAATGGCCGAAAAAGCTCGACCATTCGATCTTTCGGAATGCCAACACCGTTATCGATGACCACAATGCGCAACCTGTCCCCTTCCTCAGCAAGGACTTCAATCCTCACGCTCCCGCCTGCCCGGTTGTATTTGATGGCATTCGAAATAAGATTGACCAATGCCTGCTTGAGGCGCACCCGGTCTGCGCGCACCACCGCTCCTGCGACGCACTCATGCTCGATGCGGACATTCTGTCTTTCGGCCAAGACGCTTGCGATATTGATGCATTCCTCGATTACATGGGTCAACTCAACCGGCTCAAGGGAGAAATACAATTTGCCGGATTCGATTTTTGCAAGATCGAGCACGTCGTTGATGAGGTCCAGAAGATGGTAGCCCGCTTTCAGGATCTCCCTGACGTTGTCCTTTTGCACCGGCGAAAGGCTCTGTTCGTGATCCATCAGCTGGCCGAAGCCCAGGATGGCATTCATTGGCGTACGCAATTCGTGGCTCATGCTGGAAAGGAATTTCGATTTCGCCCGGTTGGCCCGTTCAGCTTCTTCCTTGGCCCTCGCGAGTTCATTCCGCCTTGCGATCTCTTCGCTGAAGTCAGAGAAGATATTGAAGATGTTCTGTATTTTCTCATTCGCATCGTACGAGACATCGATGTTGCTGACCGAAGGGAAACAAGAACCGTCCTTGCGCCTGATAGTCAGCATTCCAGACCAACTTCGCCCCTGTGAAGTCGCCTCCATGATTTCCTGCGCTAACCTTGGCCCATCCTCTTCCGGAAGAAAAATCGTGAAGGGTTTGCCCAGCACCTCATCCGCACTGTAACCAACCAAACTTTCATGAGCAGGATTGATGTAAACCATTCGTCCGTCCGCGTCGGCCACGCCCACGCTCTGGCTGGAAGCGGAAAAGATCCTCTGGAATAACGCAATCCGCTCCTCTGCCTGCTTGACATCGGTGATATCAGTCACCACGACAAAAAAGCCGATTACGCTTCGATCCACGACGTCCGGAATATAATCCACAATGACATTCCTGGTCGTTCCATCGTCTGCTTTGACGATCTCTCTTTCGAATCTCACTTTTTCGCCTGAAAGGGCCCTGGCGATAACCGCTTCATTCCTTTTGTAAAGCTCACCGCCAAGAACTTCCCGTAAAGTGATGCCAGGGTCAGGCCTGATGCCGAACCATTCCTGATAGCCGGGACTGGCGAACCGGTTGCGCAAATCGGCATCCCAGTAGCTGATCATTCCTGGAAGGATGCTCACCAGTTTCGAAAAAAAACCTTCGCGCTCGGCGAGATCGATTTCCGCCCGTTTTCGTCTATCGATGTCCTGGACGACGCCCAGCATCTTGACCGGTGTTCCGTCAAAATCGCGGATCACGGCGCCCCGCTCAAGCAGCCATTTCACCGTTCCGTCGGGCCAGACTACACGGTGTTCGATTTCGTAGCCTCTCCCCCGTTCGAGACAGGCATTCACCGCTCCGATCACCCGCTCACGGTCTTCAGGATGAACCGCCGCCAGGAAATTTTCGTAGCTGGTTTCCAGCTTTCCAGGCGGATAGCCGAAAAGCGGAGCGATGCGTTCCGTCCAGAAAAGCACCCCTGTCTCGATGTTCCAGTCCCATGTGCCGATGTTGGCGAAATTTTGACCGCGTCTGAATCTTTCTTCGCTGACTGCGAGCATGGATTGAGTTTCTATCAAGTCCGTGATGTCGGTCCTGATGGATACATACTGGGATGGCTTCCCATCCGAGCCGATGAAAGGCATGATCGTGGATTCCACCCAGTAGAAGCCGCCATCCTTGCGCCTGTTGCAGATCACCCCATGCCATGTATTTCCGCCCGAGATGATTCCCCACATTTCGGTGTAGAATTCCCGGGGATGCTCACTAGACTTCAGAATGCGGTGGTTCCTTCCCAGGAGCTCTTTCTTCGTGTAGCCGCTGATTTGACAGAATTTGTCGTTGACGTAGGTGATGGTGCCTCCCCGGTCGGCCACGCTGACGATTGCATGTTCGTCCAGCGTCCCCCTCAGAAAATGCTGTTCCATCTCAAGCATCCTGCAGCGGCGCTCGGCAAGCGCCGTCTCTCTTGCATTGCCCGCCATGGTAAGGCAGGCCGATACAAAGGATTGATCATCGAACGGGGTCGACAAACAGATATTCACGCCCTTTCGCACGGCATCCGCCGTCGATTCGTTGTTCAATTTCAATGCGATCTGCAATATGCCAAGCCGTCTCCCTCCCTCTTCACGAATACGGGTAGCCAATTCAAGGCTGTCGGCGTCCCCTAAAGCGAGCACGACAAGATCGGGATCGAAGGCTTTCAGCGCCGCAATGGCTTCGGAGGGCTCTGACGTATTGCGGACAAGGAATCCTGCCTGATGCAGCAGTTCTGCATGATAAGGAACATCCTCCCTTCGCTCCTCGACCAACAAGGCGCGAAGTGGTTCGTCCTCAACGTTTCCAGGGATGGTTCCCAGGAAATTCATCCTGGCTCCTTCCGGGAAAGCATGCTGGAGACCACTTCCAGAAATTTCTGAACCTTGATCGGTTTTTCAATGAAATGAGAAAAACCTGCAGCCTCCATTTTCCTCCCCTGCCTTGCATGGGCGGAAACGGCGATGACAGGGATATGCCTGGTGGCTTCATCTTTTTTGAGAATGGAGAGCATAGTATACCCATCCATGCCCGGCAGATGGATGTCGGACAAAATCAGGTCGGGTCGGATCGCCCTGGCGAGCGAGATACCCATGTCGGCAGTTTGAGCGCCGTGAAGTTCGACGTTAGGCAGCATCGAGACGATCTGTTCAACGAGCATTTGGCTCGCCGGATTGTCTTCGACATAGAGCAAAACATGCCTTTCCGGCCTGGACTTTTCGTCAGCGTCTTTGTTTGCAACCGGCATGGGCCGGGAAGGGAGTTCTATCCAGAAGCGGCTCCCCTCCCCCGGCGAACTCTCGACCCCTATCCCGCCTTTCATCAACTCGACAAGCTGCTTGGAAATCGCAAGACCCACTCCGGTACCCTGTATCCCTCTTTTATCTACGTCAAGCCTGTCAAAAGGTTCAAAAAGTCGAGCGATCTGTTGTTGGTCAATCCCGGCTCCCTTATCGGAAACGGTGATCCTTATCATCCCGAGCCTGTTTCGCTCCGCTGATACCAGGACTCCGCCATCCCCGTACTTCGCCGCGTTGCTGAAAAGATTGACGAGTATCTGTTGAAGCCTCATCCTGTCGGCAAGAACCGTCATTTCTTCGGCAATATGCGTAGAAAACGAGGCGCCGTGATCCCTGCGCACACCTTCCATCAAACCCAGGCTTTCTAGCACCACATCGTTTAGGGGAATTTCTTCAATCGAAAGGCTGATTTTCCCCGATTCTATTTTTCCGAGGTCGAGCAATTGGTCTATCAGCCTGAGCAGATGCCATCCCGCCTTGAGGATCTGCCCAACCCCCTCTTTCTGCGATTGGTCCAGCAAATGAACAGGATCCGATTCCATAAGCTGTGCGAAACCGAGTATGGAATTCAAGGGAGTGCGAAGTTCGTGGCTCATCTTGGTGAGAAATTCGGATTTGGCCCGATTTGCCCTTTCCGCCTCGTCTCTGGCTGCGAGCAGGGCCTGCTCGGCATTTACCCGTTCTGTCACATCCTGTTCGATCGCAACGAAATGGGTAACCTCGCTCTTGTCGCCGAAAACGGGAGAAATGTGAATTTCGTTCCAAAAGAGGCTTCCGTCCTTGCGGTAATTGCGCAAAACGGCCTTAGCATTGCAGGTCTTCTCCAGCGCCTCCCTTATGACCGAAATACCCGGCTGGTCAATGTCGCCGTTATTGAGGAAACGGCAATTCCTTCCTATTACTTCAGCAGGCGAATAACCTGTAATCCTGGTGAATGCAGGATTGACGTAAATAAGTGGGAAATCCGCAGCCTGGGCGTCGGCAATCAGGATGGCATCGGTTGTCATGCCGAGCACATTTGCCTGCAGATGGACCTGCTCCATCAGGTCATGGATTCTGGTGATGTCTGTCCTGATGGAGATATACCCGACTCGCTCGCCCTCCGCCCCGTGAATCGGCGAGATAGTCGTCTCAACCCAATAGCAGGATCCGTCCTTCCTTCTATTCTTGATCTGCCCTTGCCAAGTTCCACCGCTGGTCAGGGTACGCCACATTTCTGCAAAGAACGCCTTAGCATGGAATCCGGAATTGAGTATTCTGTGGTTCTTCCCTATAAGCTCTTCGCGGCTGTAGCCGCTGATGTCGCAGAATTGCTCGTTGGCATAGGTGATGTTGCCTTCCAGATCGGATCTGCTGACTATGGCATGTTTGTTGACAACCTGTTCAAGATGCCGTAGCAATTCGAGTTCGTTCATGAGCCGATCCTAATTGAACGTTCTTTCAACAAAGACGATTGTCTCACAACTTTCCATAAATGAGATAGGAAAATGGATCGAATCCGTAGTGATATTGCAACCAGCTGAAACGGCCAACGATCAATTTGAATTGCGGAAAGCCTTTCCAGACTGCTTCCATCAGGCTGTTCACGCAGAAGCATGGCTGCGCTGACTAATCAACGCCCTTGCTGCAAAGAAAAACGGGCCAGGCAAACTGCCTGACCCGTCTATTGGTCGGGGCGAGAGGATTTGAACCTCCTATCACTTGCACCCCATGCAGGAAAATCACGATTTTTTGCAATCCGATAAAATCCAGAATATCGCCTATAACAATTTAATTAATAAGCATTCTTTTGTTTGCATCGTCCAAAGCCGTCCGGTACAATTTTTCTGAAGCCGAAAATTTTGTGGGGCACTTTGTGGGGCACTTTTTCAGACTCACCCCGATACAAGTGATAGGAAATGCCCTTGCAAAGTGGTGGGCGGAACTCATACAAGTGATGGGAGGATGCTGGAAATGCCGAAACTGACCACAAAGGAACTTGAAGCCCTCGCCATAGAGGATGCCGGAAAGCGTCTCAGGGATGGGGAAAGCCTGATCGGAACTGTGCGGACTACATCGAAGGGAATCACCGTTCTTTTCCGCTGGCGCTATCGATTCGACGGCAAGACCAAGGACTTCACCTGCGGAACCTGGCCGACAGACAGCTTGAAATCCATCAGGGAAAATCGAGCGAAGGCGGCTTTGACCGTAGTGAATGGGAAAGACCCAGGCCACGACAAAGCTATCAGCAAGACCGAAAAACGAGCAGACCAGGCCCAAAAGCTGGCGACTCAAGAAAAGCGTCTTGCAGATGCCGAAGCGCAAGCGGCACGAAAAACGGTTTCGCAGCTTTTCGAAGATTGGGCGGCAATCGACTTGAAGAAGCGGAAGGACGGCGGGGCTGAAATCAGGAGAGCATTTGCAAAGGACGTATTGCCGAAGATCGGCAAGCTCGCCGTGGAGGACGTGAAGAAGTCTCACGTCATGGCCGTACTGGATGCCCTTCTCTCTCGTGGTGTAGGAAGGATGGCGAAGCGCACTCTTGCCGACATGCGCCAGATGTTCAGATTTGCGGAAATGCGCGAAATTATCGAGTCTGATCCTACAGCAAAGATAGAGAAATCCCGTATCGGCGGAAAGGATACCGAGCGCGACCGCATTCTTTCGGAATCCGAGATCAAGGAATTGCGCGACAAGCTCCCCAATGGCCGATTCCTCCATTCTACCGAGCTTGCGTTATGGATTCAGCTTTCGACCTGCTGCCGAATCGGGGAAATTCTTTCCGCGAAATGGGACCATGTCGATTTCGATAATTCGACATGGCGGATTCCTGAAGGAAACTCGAAGAACGGAAAGGCCCATGACGTTTATCTTTCCGCCTTCGCAATCGGCAAATTCAGGAAGCTGAAGGAGATCAACGGAGCAAGCGAATGGTGCTATCCAGACCGCACCGGAACAAAGGCAGTCTGTCCGAAAACCATTACCGTACAAATCCGTGATAGGCAGCGCGGCAAGGCATTGTCGAACAGAAGCAGCGCACCGGAAGCGCTCAAGCTTTCTGGGGGAGAATGGACACCCCATGACCTCAGGAGGACAGGCGCAACAATGATGGCACGTCTAGGCATTCTTCCTGCCGTGGTCGAAAAATGCCTGAACCATACCGAGCAGAACCGGGTATTGCGAACCTATCAGCATCATGCCTATGACAACGAAAAGCGCGAGGCCTGGCGACTTCTCGGGGATCGTCTCGAACTACTGCTGAACGCGACCGCCAACAATGTCATCACCTTGCCGAGGAAGTCCGCCTAGGTTCCTAGACGTTTGATCTGAAATCCAGATCATGGTATAAAGGTGGTGCGGAAGTCCCTGAACGTCCGCGTCACTTTCGGGCAGCACGGCGAGAACCCGCACGAGCGGCTAAGTCGAAGCAAATTGATAGCCCTGCTCGCCCTGAAATCCGCCTTCATCCAAAAAAGCTTGAACTCGTCCGAGAAAGAGGGTATAAATTTTCCTCAGCGGTATTGTTGCGCCCATACAATTTGATCCGTCTATCGACGAGCACCCGGAACATCGGAGGACATGCAGCCTAATGGCTGCTTGGTCATGCCCGGAAGAATTGGAAGGTCAATGATTACCAATCCGCACTACCAAATTTAGAGCATAAGCGGGGCTGTTTGATGCCCGTGTTCGCCCGAAATTTGAAGTAACTCGAAACAAGCTTGCATAGCTTAGCCGATGAAACGCAACGGCAGCATCGTGCAAAATTAGTAACAAGGCATGCTGGATGCCCCCGTTTATACGGGGAAGATGCGTCCGAAGTGAACGAGGCCCGCCCCTGCGGGTTTTTTTTCGCCCGGAACAAATGAAACCCGCTCCTGCGGGTTTTTTTTCGCCCGGACTTTACGCCCACGACAGTGGGCTTTTTCATTTGTAAGGAGAATATTATGATGTTAAGGCTCCCCAAAGTAATGCAGCGCATGGGAATGGGTCGGTCGATGACTTACGACCAGATTTCCGAAGGGCTGATAACGAAGCCCGTTTCTATCGGAAGCCGTGCTGTTGCTTGGCCGGAACATGAGATCGACTCCATTATCAAGGCCCGCATTGCCGGAAAATCCGACGAAGAAATTCGGGACCTCGTGCGCAAGCTCGAAGCAGCGAGACGGGAGGCAGCATGATTCAAAGCGCTGCCGACAGAGGAATGGCATTCCTCGACAGAATGGTAGAGAGAAGCCGCTCCGCTCGCATCCCAGCCTACGGGAGGCAAATGCTCGAAGCGAGAAAACGCGGGCTTCAGCCTCGTCAGCAAATGGTCATGGTCGTTTTTGACTGGAATCTCGCTAGGGCTTTCCCGCGCCTCGTTGTTGATCCGATTTCGGACTTCGACCGCCTGGATTTCTCCTACGCTGCGGGGCTGGATGTAGTGATCGGTTTTCGGGCACACGAAGCATTTATTGCCGAATCGCTGGCCCGCGTGATCCTCAAGGCCAATCCTCGAAGGCTCCAGGGCTGGCCGCTCGAACCCGACGATGAAGGGCGATTCAAGACGAGATTCTTCAAAACTGCTGACGGGAGCAATCATGACCCAATATGAGCCCGCAACCCCAGAAGCCCAGGCAGCCTTCGAGGCAGCAACCGGACTAGATGACATTTCCAGGCTTGCCGCACTTCCCCCACTGGAATACGACCGTGTCCGCGAATCTGAGGCCGAGCGCTTAGGCGTTCGTGTAGGAACCCTGGACAAGGAAGTTTCCAAGGCCCGTCACGAGAAGCAGGAAGCCAAAGGCAAGACGGCGATGTTTCCCGAAATAAGGCCGTGGCCTGATCCTGTTGACGGCGCGGAACTTCTCGATGAAATCAAGGCGACCATCCATCGACATATCATTTGCCAACCAGAAACGGCGACCGCTGCATCATTGTGGATTGCGTTTACCTGGATGATAGATCATGTTCAGGTGGCACCTCTCGCCGTCATAACCGCGCCTGAGAAAAGATGCGGGAAGAGCCAATTTCTGAATCTCATCGGCAAGCTGTCACGGCGGCCCCTTGTAGCCTCGAATATCTCCCCCGCTGCAACCTTTCGAGTCATTGAAGCTCACTCCCCTACCCTGCTAATCGACGAGGCTGACGCCTTCTTTAAAGAGAACGAAGAGTTGCGCGGAATCATCAATTCGGGACATACACGGCAATCGGCTTATGTCATTCGCACCGTAGGTGATGACCACGAACCCAGGCAGTTCTCGACATGGGGAGCCAAGGCGATTTCAGGAATAGGACATCTTCCCGAAACGATCATGGATCGTGCAATCGTTCTAGAACTGAGGCGTAAGCTTCCAGGGGAAACCGTGCAACGTCTCCGCCATGCTGAAGAACGTCATTTCGATAGGCTGACCTCAAAGCTGGCAAGATTTGCGGAAGAAGCAGGCCCGACCATTGAACAGGCAAGGCCATACCTGCCGGAAGCCCTCAATGATCGAGCGCAAGATAATTGGGAACCGCTGCTGGCTATTGCCGATCATGTGAAGGGAAAATGGCCTGACCATGCACGACAAGCTGCCCTGAAGATTTCGGGAGTCGAACAGGGAGCGTTAAGCCTTTCCGCTGAACTGCTGGCCGACATTCAGGAGGTTTTCGACAGCAAGAAGGTAATCCGTCTTCCCACTTCTGAATTGCTGGATGCGCTTGTCCAGAACGATGAAGCTCCGTGGGCAACCTATAACCGTGGCAAGCCGATGAATCCTAGGCAACTAGGAAAACGCCTTAAGGAATACGGCATTTCATCCAAGGACCTGAAAATCAGTTTTGCGAATGTCAAAAAAGGTTTCGATCTTGACCAGTTCGAGGATGCTTTCAAACGATACCTTACCCCTTCTCACGACACCCCCGAAAATGCCGCTACTCCGCTACCTTTTGGGGTAGATCAAGCATTCATGCGGGTTAGAGAGGTAGCGGATAAAGCATCAGGTAGCGCTACCGGAAATCATGACGCTACCCCGCAAGCCGCACCAATCCTTGAAGGTAGCGCGGTAGCGGGAAAAAGGAGGGTATCGGTATGAAGCATATATCAATCATGCTCGATGAAATGTTTCGTGCAGGGATTGAAATCGAAGTCGAAGGCGACCGGCTGGACGTTGAAGGCCCGGATGATGCGCTCGACCGCTTTCTGCCGACGATCAAGGCGCACAAGGCAGAAATCCTCGCGTTCCTTGGTCCAGATTCCGCTGACGATATCCTTGCTGCCCTGGAAGAATACGACCGCCTTATAAACCGCCTATGCGACCTTCGGGGAGATCCCCGAGAGCACCGCGAAAGGCTTCTTCAGGCTAGACAATCGATGGCCCCGGCTGATCTTCCCGGCGACCTCGAAGCATTCCGGCAAATCGTCAAGCAATCTGAGAGGACCGGGAGGGCTGCGGCATGATTCCGCGATTGAGGGGCCTTTCATGAAAAAGAATCAGCCTGCAACCATTGACGGCGCAAGCCTTCATGTTATCCCTACCCCTCCGACGATCCACCTAAAAACCGCTGACCAGGTACGGCTTGAGATGGCGAGGGTCTACCGAGATGCACGGCAAGGGCGGCTCGACGTGCAGGACGGCGCAAAGCTGGTCTTTATGCTGGGACAGATCGGAAAGATGATCGAGCTTTCGGACATTGAGAAGCGCATCGAAGCATTGGAAGAAAGGTGAATATGAACATCAAAGACCGTGTTGCAAGGCTTGAGAACTCGATGGGAACTCGAAGGGGTTTAGAGCTTATGTCCGACCGCGAGCTTGTTCGTATAATCTGCGGCGATTCTGATGCGAGTCTGACGGATGAAGAGCTTCTTGAAATCATCAGTGAGGGAAAAGAAAGGCTGACATGAAGCCTTTTTCAAAAAACCCCATAAGCGGGGCCAATGGAATTTATTTCAACGCACAAAGTTCACCGAGGAATCAAGCAACGGCGCGGCATGGCGGAGGATATGAGGCTGGATTGTGCAACAATTTAGACGCATCCAGCGAAACATCGAACTATTTTGCGGCGGCATGATGTCTAGAATATGGACAGACGAACAGAAGGCGAAGCAGGCGGCAATAATTCGCTCATGGAAGCTTTGAGAAGGCACTTTGGAACCGGATTCTCAGCTACGAACGGCCTAATTGAATTTATTGTTTAGCGTGACAGCATCTTTCATCGGGTCATACCAGGAACAGCCCAAGTCTTTGAACTGTGGCTTGCCAGTTATGGAAATAATCCCGCCTTCCCTAGCGCATACCAGAACGGAATTCCCGGGCGTGGCTGGGTCGAGTCCATGCTTAACGAGCAATTGCACAAAAGATTCTGCCAAATGGTAAGTATCGCTGTTCGCAAACGCCTGTTCTCGTCCTTCCCATTCGTTGACAAAGAATTTCGGGGCATAATCAATAATGATTTGATAACCCAAGCTGTTTTTCTCAATTTGAATATGCTTAATACCTTGCTTAACGTTCGCAGCGTTTGATGCCTGCTGAACCAACGCTTCTAGATCCAGCTGCGTAGTTGCGCTATCAGTCCTGTTATCTGATGAGGTGTGGTTAGCTAAGTTGCTAGGACTATACCTTCCGGAAAAACTCCCATTTGGGCCATCCCACGCGCTGAAGATGTAGCTCTCATCAACATGTCCGTCTGACCACCAGACTGAGATCGCGCAATCGATTCGATAGAACCCCGCGCCAATTGGCTTCGCGTGCGAATTGCCGACCGGAACAATCCCTATGATATGTACATCAGTATTTGCATGCATTAACTGAGGGATAGATGCCATTTCGATATCATGCGCCATAGGAGCGCGACAATTTTCAGGTATCCCAATAAAACCCTGAGCAAATGATACTGTCGATGCTAGGAGAAGCCCTGTAAGCCATAAACGGTTTTTACGCAGATTCAGGAATTCCGGCCAACGGGTGGCTATTTGCTCCACATGGTTTCTATAGTTCGCAAGCGTGCGTAAGCTAGACATATTTTTCCCAGGATTTTTCAATCGGCCGGCTACAAGCGAATATTATGCTCCTGAAGTGCCTGCTGTGTATCGGACAAATTAGGCTGATAATTTACATCCCAAAATGAAGCCTGCGCGCTCCTGATATATGGGGGGCTTCAATCCTTAGAGCGCGTCAATTCCTAGACCGTGCCCATGCACAAATTTTCATTTCCACAAAATTTCTGAAATCAGTTTCCCGATTCACCCCCTAGCATCCGGTTTTGTGGGGCACTTTGTGGGGCACTTTTTACCACGACACGAAAGTGAAAAGAAAAATGGGCTATGAGAATGACTCATAACCCATTGTTCCATATATGGTCGGGGCGAGAGGATTTGAACCTCCGACCACTTGCACCCCATGCAAGTACGCTACCAGGCTGCGCTACGCCCCGAAAACGCGAGATTATACCAGACTTTCACCAAGTCAGGATATCGATAATTTTTTTCACTTCCCGCCTGAAATCCGAGCCGTCAAATTCGGCAGCCTGAGACTGGTGATTCATGACGGCTTCAGTTTCGAGCCGCTGTCTTGCGCCGCTGATGGTGAATCCCTGTTCATACAGGAGATCCCTGATGCGCCGGATCAGGAGCACTTCGTGGTGCTGGTAGTAGCGCCTGTTTCCGCGCCGCTTCAGGGGCTTCAGCTGGGTGAATTCCTGCTCCCAGTACCTCAGCACATGCGGCTTGACGTTACACAGCTCGCCCACCTCGCCTATCGTGAAATAGCGCTTGGCTGGAATCGGCGGAAGCGATGAATTATCCGTTGCTTCCATGGTCGCTCTGATCCACAAGCGCCTTGAGTTTCTGGCTCGCATGGAAAGTGACAACGCGTCTTGCAGTGATCGGGATCTCTTCCCCTGTCTTGGGATTGCGCCCCGGACGCTGCGGCTTGTCTCTCAGCTGGAAGTTGCCGAAGCCGGAAAGCTTCACTTCCTCGCCATTCTCCAGTGCCAGCCTGACTTCCTCGAAGAAGGATTCGACCAGATCCTTCGCTTCCCTTTTGTTGAGCCCTACTTTCTCGAACAACAGATCGGCCAACTCGGCCTTGGTCAATGTCATGCGACCTCCCTAAATGCGTAACTTGGAATCAAACCTTTTTTCTAACGCCTCAATAAGTTGCGTAATGATAGCATCAACTTCGGCATCCAGCAGCGTTTTTTGAGTATCTTGTATCGTGACCCGGAAAGCAAGGCTTTTCTTGCCTCTTTCCACCCCCTGCCCTCTGTAAAGATCGAAGAGCTCCACCCTGGCCGATTCAGCAGCCGCTCTGCATTCTTCCAGTATCGCCAGTACGCTCACCTGGTCGTCGACGACGATGGCGATGTCGCGCTTCACCGGCGGGAATTTCGAGATCTCGGAGAATGCGGGCAGCGCCCTGGCCATCAGGGCATCGATATCGATTTCGAAAACGACAGGCGATCTGGGCAGATCGTATTTCTGCGCCCATTTCGGATGAAGTTCACCCAGCACCCCGACATGCATTCCTTTTAGAGTCAGCCCTGCAGACCTGCCGGGATGCAGGGCAGGATGGGCGCATGTCTCGAATGATACCTCGATGGGATGAAAAAGCGCCTCGACATCCGATTTCACATCGAAAAAATCGACCCACCTCGTCTCGATTCCCCATTGCTCCGGAAAAGCCGGTCCATAACAGAGCCCTGCAAGCTTCTCCTGCTGCGTGTAGGTCGAATCCTGCCTGAAAAAGCAGGCCCCGGTCTCGAACAGCCTGACCCTGGATTGCTTCCTGTTCAGATTGAATGAAAGGCAATCGACAAGCCCGCCGACGAGGCTCCCCCGCATCGCGGCCATCTGGCTCGCGATCGGGTTCCTGAGCAGGATGGGATCGTTATTGCCGCAGAAATCCTTCTCCCAGGCTTCGTCCACGAATGCGTAATTGATGGCCTCGCTGTAGCCTCTCGCCACCATCAGCTTCCTCAGCTCTGCGATCCCTCTCGATGACTCCGGCTCTTCGAGCATCACCATTTCCGATTCGGGGAGCACGCCTTCCATGTTGTCGTAGCCGTGCAGCCTCGCGATTTCCTCGACCAGATCTTCCTCTATTCTGAGATCGAAGCGCCATGACGGCGGCTGCACCGAGAACACTTCATCCTTTTCTCGATATTCGAAGCCGAGTCTATCGAAATAGGAAGAGACGGCTTCCCTGGAAAGATCGATTCCGAGTATGCGGCAGGCCCGATTCAGCCTCAGGCCGATGGCATTTCTTTCCGGAAGCCTGTCCATGCATTCCGAAACAGGACCCGCCTGCCCGCCCGCGATGGACAGGATCAGGCTCGTTGCACGCGCCATCGCGCGTCTTGTCATGCCGAAATCCACGCCGCGCTCGAAACGGTAGGAAGCATCAGTCGATAGATTCTGCACCCTGCCCTTTGCCATGACGACGGGATCGAAAAACGCAGCCTCGAGGAAGATATCCTTCGTTGAATTCGAAACCGAGCTCTCCTCTGCCCCCATGATGCCTGCCAGCGCGATCGGCCCATGGTCATCCGAAATCAGCAGATTGTTTCTGGAAAGGGGCAATGTTTCGCCATTGAGGAGCAGGATTTTTTCGGCTTCATTGGCGAATCTGACTGAAATCCTGCCGTTCAATTTTTCGAGATCATAGGCATGCATCGGCTGACCGAGTTCGAGCATGACATAATTGGTGACATCGACGACGATGTTTCTCGTCCTGATACCGCTTCTTTCCAGACGCCTTTTCATCCATGGAGGCGTCCTGACCGAAAGATCGATCCCTTTCAATACCCGCCCCAGGTAAAGCGGGCAGGCTGAAGGAGAAACAAGCTCGATCGAAATCACGTCACCGCAGGCTTCCTTCACTTCAACCGCCTCGGCAAGATGAAGGGCTGCACCCGTCATCGCCGAAATTTCCCTGGCGATCCCGAGCGCGCTCAGGCAGTCCGCCCTGTTCGGCGTCAGCTTGAGATCGAAAACATGATCGTCGAGTTCGAGATATTCCCTGAAATTCATGCCGATGTCCGCCTCTTCAGGCAGGATCAGCAGACCTTCCGCATCCGATTCGATGCCGAGCTCCTTGGCCGAGCAGAGCATGCCATGGGACATCACGCCCCTGACCTTCGCTTCCCTGATCGAAATGCCGGGAAGCTCTGCGCCTGCCAGCGCACAGGGCACCACCGCTCCTGCGAATACATTGGGCGCCCCACAGACAATCTGCAAGAGTTCCGGAAGCCCTGCATCGACGCTGCAGATGTTCAGCCGGTCCGCATCCGGATGCTTCCCGACGGAAAGCACTTTCGCGACGACGACTTTCTCGAATGGGGGCGCGACAGGTTCTATCGCCTCGACCTCGATTCCGGCCATCGTCAACAGATGCGCGAGCTCATCCCTTGAAAGACCGGGGTCGACAAGCGTTCTCAGCCAGTTTTCTGATAGTTTCATTTATTCGAATTGTTTCAGGAACCTGAGATCATTCGTGAAGAAGAGCCTCAGATCGTTTACGCCGTACCTCAGCATGGCGAGCCTGTCTAGCCCCATGCCGAATGCGAAGCCGAGGTATTTCTCGGTGTCAAAACCGACATGCTTCAAGACATTCGGATGAACCATGCCGCATCCGCCCACTTCCAGCCAGCCAGTATGGCTGCACACCCTGCATCCCTGGCCTTCGCAGAAAACGCATCCCATGTCGATCTCCGCAGAAGGTTCGGTGAAAGGGAAGAAGGAGGGACGGAACCGCACTTTCAGTTTCTCCCTTTCGAAAAAGCGCTGGAGGAAATCGGAAACGACCCCTTTCAGATGGGTGAAGCTGACATGCTCGTCAACCCAGAGTCCTTCTATCTGATGAAACATCGGGGAATGCGTCGCATCCGAGTCGACCCGATATACGCGCCCAGGCGCGATGATCTTCACGGGAGGCTCGTGATCCATCATGTAGTGGATCTGTATGGGTGAAGTATGCGTGCGCAGCAGATGATCCGCATCGACATAAAAGGTGTCGTGCATCGCCCGAGCCGGATGATCTTCCGGAATATTGAGGGCGGTGAAATTGTAGAAATCCGTCTCGATTTCAGGGCCGGAAACAGAAGTGAATCCAATGGAATGGAAGATCGACTGAACCCGCTCGAGCGTCTTCGTCACGGGATGGAGTCCGCCCATGCCGCTCCCCCTACCCGGAAGGGTGACATCTAGCGCTTCCATCGCAAGCTGCTTCTCGAGCTTCGCTTCCTGGATCGCCTCCCGCCTGGCGGAAAGCGCGGATTCGATGGCTTCCTTGACCCTGTTTATCCGCGCGCCCTGCTCCCTTCTATCGCCCGGATCGAGTTTCCCAAGGCCCTTCAGGAGCTCGGTGACCGAACCGCTCTTGCCGAGATAGCGCGCCTTGGCCTGCTCGAGTTCGACAGGGTCTTCCAGGGCGCTGAATTCATGAAGCGCCTGATTGAGGATGCTTTCTATGTTTTCCATGGGAAAAAAAGGAGGCTTGCGCCTCCTCTTTTGGATCAGACCAGGCTTGCTTTTGCTTTTTCGACGATATTGGCGAAAGCTGCCTTGTCGAAAACAGCGATGTCAGCCAGCACCTTGCGATCGACGTCGATCTCCGCCTTCTTCAGGCCGTGCATGAACTGGCTGTAGGAAAGACCGAGTTCGCGGGCGGCTGCATTGATCCTTGCGATCCAGAGCGCCCTGAACTGGCGCTTCCTCTGACGACGGTCGCGGTAGGCATATTGCCCCGCCTTCATCACCGCTTCCTTGGCGATCCTGTAGACATTGCCGCGGCGTCCGCGGAATCCCTTGGCAAGGGCCAGAACCTTCTTGTGGCGCGCACGCGCCGTTACACCACGTTTTACTCTTGACATGTCAATGCTCCCTTAAGCGTAAGGCATCATGCTGCGGATGGAGCGCCTGTCGGACGCATGCACGGTGGACGTGCCGCGCAGGTGGCGTTTGCGCTTGGTCGTCTTCTTCGTCAGAATGTGACGCAGGAAAGCCTGGGAGCGCTTGAAACCGCCGCCGCCCAGTGGCTTGAAGCGCTTTGCAGCGCCGCTCTTGGTCTTCATTTTAGGCATGATATTTCCTTTCTGTTTTAAACCGCGTCGGGTGATTCCGGCCCCGGAATGCTTCATGACCCGAACACGCCTTGTTTTCCGCCTAGGCGGTTACTTCTTCTTTGGAGACAGCACCATCACCATCTGCCTGCCTTCCATCTTCGGAAACTGTTCCACAGTCCCGAAAGGTTCGAGGTCAGCCTGCAGACGCTGCAGCAGCCTCAAACCGAACTCCTGGTGAGCCATTTCACGCCCCCTGAATCTCAGCGTGATCTTCGTCTTGTCGCCGTCCTCCAGGAAACGCGTCAGATTCCTCAACTTGATCTGGTAGTCGCCCTCGTCCGTGCTCGGCCTGAACTTCACTTCCTTGACCTGGATCTGCTTCTGGTGGAGCTTGGCTTCATGCCTTCTCTTGCTTTCCTGGTACTTGTACTTGCCGTAATCCATCAGCCTGCATACGGGAGGCGAAGCATTCGGGGCAATCTCGACCAGATCCATTTCGATCTCTTCTGCCATCGCGTTCGCCGCTGAAAGGCTTATGATTCCCAATTGATCTCCGTTCACACCTATCAGCCGTACTTGCGACGCCGTGATTTCGCCGTTGATTCTCGGCTCTTTTTCCTGAGCGATAGTAAATCTCCAATAAAAAAATTAAGCCGTCATGCCGGGCGTAGTCATTTCCCCGGAAAGACGGTCTACGAAGGCCTGCAGCGACATCTGCCCGAGATCCTCGCCCGTGCGGGTGCGCACCGCGACTTTCCCTGCCGCCATTTCCTTGTCACCGACGATGATCTGATAGGGCAGCCTCTGCAAGCTATGTTCGCGGATTTTATAGGTTATCTTCTCATTTCTCAAGTCCGTCTGGACCCTGAAGCCGCGTTCGCGCAATTCCCTGGCGACATTTTCGGCATATTCGCCCTGCGCATCCGATATATTCATGACAACAGCCTGCAACGGCGCGAGCCAGAGCGGGAAGGCGCCTGCATGATGTTCGATCAGTATGCCGATAAATCGTTCCAGTGAACCGAGTATGGCGCGGTGCAGCATCACCGGGATCTGCCTGGTGTTGTCTTCGGCGACGTAAGTCGCGCCCAGCCTGCCTGGCATCGAAAAGTCGACCTGGATGGTGCCGCACTGCCATACCCGATCTAGGCAGTCCTTCAAAGAAAATTCTATCTTCGGCCCGTAGAATGCGCCTTCTCCAGGCTGAAGCTCCCAGGCCATGCCTTTCGCATCGAGCGCGGTGGAGAGCGCTGCTTCGGCCCTGTCCCAGTCTTCGTCCGACCCCACCCTGTTGGCAGGCCTCGTGGAGAGTTTGACCAGTACATTGTCGAAGCCGAAATCGGCATAGACCTTCATCAACAGATCGATGAAGCTCGACACCTCACTTTGGATTTGCCCTTCGGTGCAGAATATATGGGCGTCGTCCTGGGTGAAATTTCTCACCCTCATGATTCCGGAAAGCGTCCCGGAAGGCTCGTTCCTGTGGCAGGAACCGAATTCCGCCAGTCTGAAAGGAAGATCCCTGTAGCTCTTCAATCCCTGGTTGAATACCTGGATGTGGCAGGGACAATTCATCGGCTTCACGGCGTAATCACGGGATTCCGAACTCGTCGTGAACATCATTTCCTGGAACTTGTCCCAGTGCCCGGAACGCTCCCAGAGGCTCCTGTCGACGAGCTGGGGCGTCCTGATTTCCTGGTAGCCGTTGTCGGCAAAAACGCGGCGCATGTACTGCTCGACGATCTGATAGAGCGTCCATCCTTTCGGATGCCAGAAAACCATTCCAGGCGCTTCTTCCTGGGTATGGAAAAGGTCTAGCTGCTTTCCTATCCGCCTGTGGTCGCGCTTTTCAGCTTCTTCCAGCCTGGCGAGATAGGCCTCCTGTTCTTCCTTCCTGACCCAGGCCGTGCCGTAGATGCGCTGCAGCATCTCGTTCTTCGAATCCCCTCGCCAGTAGGCGCCGGCCACCTTCATCAGCCTGAACACCTTGAGCCTGGAGGTCGAAGGCACATGGGGCCCGCGGCAGAGATCGGTGAAATCCCCTTCGGTATAGAGCGAAAGATCCTCGCTCGAAGGAATAGATTCGATGATCTCGGCCTTGTAATGTTCTCCAATTCCCTTGAAATAGGCGATCGCCTCGCTTCTGGATTTGACGCTTCGTGAAACGGGCAGATCGCGCTTCGAGATCTCCTTCATGCGATTTTCTATCGCTGCGAGATCCTCCGGGGTGAAGGGACGCTTGTAGGAAAAATCGTAATAGAAGCCGTTTTCTATCACGGGGCCGATGGTCACCTGAGCGTCAGGGAAAAGCTCCTTCACAGCGTGAGCGAGAAGATGCGCAGTGGAATGCCTGATGATCTCTAGCCCTTCCGGATCCTTTTCGGTGACGATGGAAAGATCGCAATCACCATCGATCAAATGGGAAAGATCGACCAGCCTGCCGTTCACGCGCCCGGCGATGGCGGCCTTGAAAAGCCCCGGCCCGATGGAAGACGCGACTTCGCCCACCGTCAATGGCCGGTCGTATTGTCTTGCAGATCCGTCAGGCAGTCGAATATTTGGCATAAGAAATGAAAAGTGCGGCATAAGCCGCACGATGCAATTGGTAGGCGGTAGAGGACTCGAACCTCCGACCTTTGCCATGTCAAGGCAACGCTCTAACCAGCTGAGCTAACCGCCTAAAGACCGGCATATTAACGCAAGCGCAGGGATAATTCAATCGAATTTGACGTCTTTTTCGCCCTCTGGCATAGTTTGCTGCATTTCAGGGGGTCGAATGTTTTTTGCCATTGCCATCGCCTTGGGCTCAATCGCCCTCGGCGCCGCATTCTTTGCGAAAGTATGGAGCTGGGCGACACTGATTCTCTGCGCGATGCTGCTCCTCATTCCCTTGTCCGGGCTGAAGGCGAAAAAGAAGGATCTGCGCTCGAAAAAGCTCTCTGAAGCGGCGAACGCCATGCTCGAAAGATACGGGCATTATTATTCGATGCCGCATGCGGCGAAGGATTTCGGACGCGCCGCAGTGGTTCTGCATGTTTTCGGGACGATCACCGCCATCGTCAACCTGTTCCAGGGCTACTGGACGGGGGTTGCAATCGGCGTATCCTATTTCATTGCGCTCGGCATGCTCGCCCGACAATTCGATCCGAACAACTTCCTGTACGACCAGGGCGAAAAAGTCATCCACGAAGAGATCAAGGCTTTTCTCGAAAGATCAGCGGACGAAGGGATCGGAAGGGCTTCCGCCAAGAAGAAGCGGTGAATTCATCCTGTCCAGGGAAACCGTCAGACTGCCGCCGAGCTTTCCTTCCTCGACCGCGAATCCGCCCGCGGTCTTCATGATCCCCGACGTCATTTTGAGCTGATCGTAGCGGTAGCGATTTTTCGAGCAGGAAACCGTTCCGGTGAGCTCGTCGAATTTCGTCTCCCCTCCCCTCGTGCCGTCTCGAGAAGGGGATCTGATGGCCTGCGCGATATCGATGCCGACTTCTCCGTCCGACAGCCTGAATGCGGCATTGAAGCGAGGCGAATCGAAAAGGCCGGAATAGTCGGCCGAATTCGCAGCGACCACGGCATTGAATGCCAGCGTCCCCGAAATCCTTGCATCTGCCGAGAAATACGGCATCATCTTGGCGATATCGAGATGCTTTCCAGTGATGCTTGCGCTCCCATGCCATCCCTTTGCCCAGTCCAGCCTCCCCGAACCGGACAACTCGCCCCCGAAACCGGCTGCATCGAATTCGCTGATGTTGGCGCCGCTTGCATCAGCAAAGGCCTTGGCATGGATTTCATCCCATGTCAGATCGGGGCCGAAAGGAATTTTCCATTTGGCGGCTTCAAGCCTAATCTGATAGCCTTGGCTCTGCGGCATGATCTCGGCATTCATCCCTGCGCTCCAGATTTCGGCATGCCCGAATGAGCCATTTTCACCGAACTCGATTTTCCCTTCGAAAGGAGGAAGGGGCTTGCCTTCGAGCGAGAGCGTGACATTTTTCATTTCAATCTTTCCCGGAAATCCTCCCCATCCGGACATTTCGGCAAGAACATCCTGATCGGCCTTCACCCCTTCCAGACGCATCTCGTTCCCGAGAATCATTTCAGTCATTTCAGAAGCGCTGAAATGCTGCCCGATGGAAACCTGTTTCAACCTGATCCTGGGCGTGGGCAGAAGCGAAAAGGAGGCCGAATCGATCGTCACGTTCTGCTGCGTCAGGTTGGCGATCTTTGCTGCCGAATCCTCGGCAAGGAAGCCGAGCGGAACGAAAGGCATGAGCAGCATGGCGAACAGGAGCAATCCTGCAGCCATCGCGAGATAAGGCCTGATCGAATGCCTTTTTCCAGTCCGCCCCCGAAGGCCTTTCGCTTCCGCGCTCCTGCGGAGCGCTTCCTCTTTTTCCTCCCTCGCCCTTTCCCTCGCGGCTTCGGCCGCTCTCGCTTCGGCTTCCGCTCTCGCTTCGGCTTCCAGCCTCTCCTTCATCCTCCTCAGCCGCTCTGCCCTGATTTCGTCCTCGGTGCTCTCCTTTTCGGTCCTTTCTTCCGGAAGTATCCTTTCCTCGCCGACCACTTCGTATATCTCGTGCTCGCGCCTGTGCTTGTCCTTGTGTACGCCCTGGTATTTGAACAGCGCCTGGTTTTCCTTCGAGACCCGGCTCACCACGTCATAGAAGGAGCGCGAAACCAGGATCTGGTCGCCTTTTGCAAAGCTCATCACCCTGTTCGCATCGTTGACGCCATCGCCTATCAGGTTTTCCCTTCCATTCATGTCGGCGACAAGCTTGACCGGCCCCAGATTGATCCCCATCCTCACATAGAGGTCCGGATAATCCATGTGCCCGTTCGCTTCCAGCGCATCGCGCAGTTTGATCGCGATGACAAGCACCACTTCGGGATCGGCGAGAAAACCGAGCGCGGCGCCATCCCCGGTGTCTATGATGATCCTGTCATCTTCAGGCACTTCGCTGACGAGTTCGTAGACGAGGCTGTTGAATGCCTCCTTCATCCTGAACTGATCGGAAACGGATTTCCTCGTGTATTCGACGATGTCGAGAAAGAGCACCGATGCGATCAGGGTGCGCCTCGATCTCGAAAATTTGCTCTTCCCGGGGGAAAAAGATTCAGACGCCTCGTATTCCGAAAAAGGCTGGATATATCCGCCGTAAAGCAGCTCTTTCAGCGCCGCCTCGAAAGTCTCTGTCGTCCAGAAAGAAGCTTCCTTCAAAAGCGCCGAAACGCTTTTCTTGCCGTCCACGCGCGCCAGGATATCGTGCAATTCCAGGGCGAACTGCTCGTTATTGAGCTCGTCGTTCCCTTTTTGTGTCCTGATATATATTGTTTCCAGATCCATCTTGCAGTTGAATAGAATTCTACAATCGCAATCTTATCCTATCGCCGCGATGCCTGTACAACACCCGGCACGTCCCCGATCATCGAGAGCAGCCTTCGAAGTTCGGCAAGATCGGATACTTCGAGCGTGAAACGCATGTTCGCGTTTTCCCTGCTGCTCATTGTCCTGGTTGCAGTCACGTTGACACGTTCTCTCGCCAGAATATCCGAAATGTCCCGAAGCAGGCCTTGCCTGTCGGAAGCCGTTATCTGGATTTCGGCGGGGAATTTCCCTGCGGACATGCCCCATTGCGCTTCCAGCAGTCTCGCCTGGTCTAGATGCGGGACGTTGATGCAGCTCTTGCGGTGGATCACCACCCCCTTCCCCCTCGAGACGAACCCGACGATCTCGTCAGGCGGCATGGGCTTGCAGCATTTCGCAAGAACGGTCATGAGCTTGTCCACCCCGACCACGAGCACTTCCCCCGAACCCTTTGCCGTTCTGCTTTTCAATGCAGGCGTCTTTTGCGGCGCTTCGACTTCCTCTCGCAGGAAGGACTGGATCTGACGGCGGCTGATGTTCCCCCTTCCGGATTCCATCAGGAAATCCTCGAGCTTATGGAACTTGAAGTGCGAAGCCATCTTGTCGAGCGATATCCCGCTTCTTCCTGCCCGCTTCAATTCCTTCTCGAGAAAATGCCTGCCCTGGGCGAGGCTCGATTCGGCATTGCGGCTGTTGAACCATTGCCTGATCTTCGCCCGCGCCCGGCCGCTTCTGACGAAACCCTGTTCCGGATTGAGCCAGTCGAGGCTCGGCCCCCCTTCCTTCGCTGCGATGATCTCGACCCGCTGACCGGTTTTCAGCGGCGTATTGAGCGGAACGATGGCGCCATCCACTCTCGCGCCCCGGCACCTGTGGCCTAGCGCCGTATGGACATGGTAGGCAAAATCGACAGGGGTCCCGTCCTTCGGCAGATCGATGACCTTGCCCTGCGGCGTCAGCACATAGATGGCATCCCTGAAAAGCCCCTCCCGGATCCCCTCGGGAAGATTCGAGGATTCGCCCAGCTCCTGCTGCCAGCCCAGAAGCTTGCGGAGCAGCATAAGCTTTTCCTCGAACCTGAAATCGCGCCTTCCTCCTTCCTTGTAATGCCAGTGGGCTGCAATCCCCATTTCGGAAGATCTGTGCATGTCGACGGTCCTGATCTGCACTTCCAGCGCCTTGCCTTCCGGCCCGAGCACGCCGGTATGAAGCGAGCTGTAGCCGTTCTCCTTCGGCTTCGCGATATAGTCGTCGAACTCTCCCGGGATGGGGATCCAGATGTCATGGACGATGCCCAGCACGGCATAACAGTCCTTCATGTCCCTGACCAGCACCCTGATCGCCCTGACATCGTAAATGCCCTCGAAGCCGAGGTTCTTCCTCTGCATTTTCTTGTAGATGCTGTAGATATGCTTGGGCCGCCCTGAAATCTCGCCGTCAATTCCCGCCCCCTCGAGCGCTTCCTTCAGTTCGGAGACAGCCGTCTCGATGAATTTTTCCCGATCCAGCCGCTTCTCGTCGAGAAGCTTGGCGATTTTCCGGTATATTTCAGGCTCCAGTATGCGGAATGAAAGATCCTCCAGTTCCCATTTGATCTGCCAGATGCCCAGCCTGTTTGCGAGCGGCGCATAGATGTCCCTCGTCTCGATGGCGGCCTTCAGCCTTCTTTCCCTATCTTCCGATGCAGCGAGATGACGGAGGCTCTGCAGCTCGTCCGCAAGCTTGATCAGCACCACCCGGATATCGTCGACGATGGCGAGAAGCATCTTCCTCAGCCCCTCGAGATCCCCGTTTTCGGATCCCATCCTGTCGAAGGAGGAAAAGCGCATCACGCCTTCGACGAGGCGCTTCACCCCTTCCTTTTCAGGATGCTCTCCTGAATGGAGCAGAAGTCCTGCCAGAATCGTCTCGCCATCCAGCTGCATCCCTGCTAGCATTGAAGCAACCTGAATGGCATGATCGAAGGCAGTTTCTCCGCTTTCAAGGAGCATGTCCGATCTTGCAGCGATCAGGGCGGCCTGTTGTATCGATTCGATTTCCTGCGGGCTGTAGCGATCCGAGAGGGATTCCAGCCAGCCGGAAAGACCCGTGCTTTCACGGGGTATAGTGACTGTAACCATACGCCATTATGTCACAACGCTCGACCATCTCGGACAGAATCTGGAATGCGAAATACCGCTGGCGCGATGAAGGCGTCTGTCTCGACAATTCCCTGGAGGATACCTGGCATCGCATTGCGCATGCCCTGGCTGGGACAGGCCAGGATGCCGGGCATGAATCCGAATTCTATTCCGTTCTCGAGAATTTTGCCTTCCTTCCGGGCGGAAGAATCCAGGCAGGCGCGGGAACGAAACACAGGGTCACGCTCTTCAACTGCTTCGTGATGGGCAGAATCGACGATTCCCTCACGGGCATCTTCGATTCCCTGAAGGAAGGGGCGATCACGATGCAGCAGGGAGGCGGCGTCGGATACGATTTCTCCACCCTGAGACCTTACGGCATCCCTGCGAAGGGAGTGGGCATGATCGCATCAGGCCCCGTTTCCTTCATGAAGATATGGGACAGCATGTGCGGCACCATCCTCTCGACAGGCGCGAGACGAGGGGCGATGATGGCGACCTTGCGGATTGACCATCCGGACATTCTCGGATTCGTCGATGCCAAGCGCGATGCCTCGATGCTCAGGCATTTCAATCTTTCCGTTCTCGTCACGGACGAATTCATCCGCAGCATGCGCGCAGACGGCGAATGGGCGCTCCGCTTTCCCGAAAACGGGAAAATATTCAGTAAAATGAAGGCGAGAACGCTTTGGGAGAGCATCATGCGCGCCGCCTACGATTGCGCAGAGCCGGGCGTCATTTTCATCGACCGCGTGAGGAGGATGGACAATCTCGGCTATTGCGAGACGATCAGCGCAACCAATCCCTGCGGCGAAATCCCGCTGCCTCCCTATGGCGCATGCGACCTGGGTTCGATCAATCTCACCCGCTTCGTCAGAAATCCCTTCACAGAAAAAGCCGAAATCGATTTCTCGGGCATGAAAAGGACGGCTGCGATCGCCGTCAGGATGCTAGACAATGTCTACGAACTCTCCCATTTTCCGCTGTCGAAACAGAAAGAAGTCGCAAGATCGTCAAGAAGGATAGGACTCGGGATAACCGGGCTTGCCGACGCCCTCATCATGCTGGGGCTGAAATACGGCGAAAAGGATGCGCTGCAAGCATCACAAGACATCATGAAAGCGATCAAGGAATCGGCCTACGAAGCTTCGATCGAGCTGGCTGAAGAAAAGGGGGCATTCCCCCTTTTCGGCCCGGCGTACCTGGAAGGCGAATTCGTCGGGAGGCTTCCGGAAGAAATCAGGCAGGGCATCGCAAAATACGGCATCAGGAACAGCCACCTCACCGCGATCGCCCCGACGGGCACGATCAGCCTCTTCGCGGGAAACATATCGAGCGGCCTCGAACCCGTCTATGCTTTCGAATACGAGAGAAACATCAGGCAGGCTGACGGCAAGATCGAGACGGTGCAGGTTTCGGACTACGCCTTCAGCCTGTACGGAAAGGCGCCTCTGCCTCCCTGTTTCGTGACGTCGAAGGATGTTCCCCCGGAAAGGCAGCTCCTGATGCAGGCGGCGTTGCAGGAACATGTGGACAACGCCATATCGAAGACAGTCAATGTCCCGGCGGAACAGGATTTCGAATCGTTCGCCTCCCTCTACGACAAAGCCTACGATCTCGGGCTCAAGGGATGCACGGCATTCAGGCCGAATCCCGTCACGGGTCAGGTTCTGATCGAAAAGGCGCATTGCTGTTCCGTCGAGCGGGAAGCAGACTGATGGGTGAATATGGTTATTTCGAGCACGATGCCGACATCGGCATATCTGGATCTGGAAAGACCATGGAGGAAGCCTTCGAGGCTGCGGCGATGGCGCTCTTTGCGATCCAGTCCGATCTTTCGGAAATCGAGCCGAAAAAAAAGACGGTCTTCGATTTTTCGGAAAACGACATCGAATTCGCCTTCGTCATGTGGCTCAACAGGCTCATCTACGAGGCGAAAAGCGCAGGGCTCGCCTTCTGCCGTTTCAGCCTGGAAAGAAAAGACAATCTCTGGCATGGGGAAGCCGAAGGCGAACCCTGGCGTGAAAACATGACGCGGGGGGTCGAAGTCAAGGGCGCCACTTTGACCTGCCTTTCAGTGAAGCAGGAATACGGCATCTGGGAAGCGCGCTGCATCGTGGACGTGTAGACATGGACATCAGCAGACTCAAAATGCTCAGCCGGGATGCCTGGCAGACGGATGGGGCCATTCTCTTCGGCAGCAGGGAGCTCATTTCGGAAATGGACGAGAAGGTGTTGGAGCAGATCACCAATGTGGCAAGCCTTCCGGGTCTGGTCGGAAAAGCCATGACCATGCCTGACGCCCACTGGGGCTACGGCTTCCCCATAGGCGGGGTGGCGGCATTCGATGCCGAAGAAGGCGGCATCATCTCCGCAGGCGGCGTCGGATTCGACATTTCATGCGGGATACGCTGCATCAGGACGAATCTCCATTCGGAAGACATCGAAAGCCACATGAAGCCGCTCGCGGACGCCCTTTTCAGAAGCATCCCCGCAGGGGTGGGGGAAGAAGGGAAGATCAGGCTTTCCGTTGCCGAGCTGGGGAGGGTCATGAGAGAAGGCGCGCTCTGGGCTGTCGAATCGGGATACGGCGAAAAGGACGATCTCGAATATGTCGAGGAGAAGGGGAAAATAGAGGGCGCGCTACCTGAATGCGTTTCAGCGCATGCTAAGAACAGGCAACTCGGCGAGATGGGCACACTGGGCTCAGGCAACCATTACCTAGAAATCCAGATCGTCGACGAAATCTTCGACAGGGATGCCGCGGCTGCATTCGGCCTGGAGAAAGGGAAAGCGCTCGTTTCCATCCATTGCGGATCGAGGGGGCTCGGGCACCAGATCGGCACCGATTACCTCATCGAGCTTGCCAAGGCTGCAAAAAGGCTAGGGCTGATTCTCCCGGACAGGGAACTCGCCTGCGCGCCTATCCTTTCGGAGGAAGGGCGGCGCTACCTGGGCGCGATGAATTCGGCCATCAATATCGCGCTTGCAAACAGGCAGATCCTGGCTCATCTGACGAGGGAGACTTTCAAAAGCGTCATTCCCGGCTCGAAGCTCGAGACGCTTTTCGACGTCAGCCACAACACCTGCAAGGTGGAGCGGCACATGGTCGACGGCAGGGAAAGAAAACTCCACATCCACAGGAAGGGCGCGACCCGGGCATTTCCCCCCCATCATCCCGATCTGCCGGAAAGATACCAGGCGGCAGGACAACCCGTCATCATAGGCGGAAGCATGGGCACCGGTTCCTACATCCTGGCAGGGAACGGGGGCAATCCCGCTTTCGCCTCGGCAAGCCATGGCGCAGGCCGCGCGATGAGCAGGAAGCAGGCATTGAAGCGCTGGAACGGCAGGAGCCTGATAGACGAACTGGCTCGCAGGGGGATCCTGATCAAGACCCGATCGATGCGCGGCGCGGCCGAAGAGGCCCCCGGCGCCTACAAGGACGTGGACAGGGTGGCATTGGACACGGAAAGCGCGAATCTTGCCAGACGAGTCGCCCATCTTTCGCCGAAGATCTGCATCAAGGGCTGAATGCCGCCTGCGCTTCCCTTCTCAACAGCAGTTCCTTCCCGGCATATCTGGGCGAAAAATGGAAGGGAACGATCGCTTTCGCACGCGCCAATCTGCCCAATTGCCCTGCCTGCCATGCGGTGAGATGATGCTTTTCTGCAGCATGCTTTCCGTCCTCATGCAGAAACATCGCCTCGATGAAAAGGCTGTCTGAACAGTCGGCAAGCGCGACGATCCTTTCGATGTTCGCTTCGCTGTATGCCGCATCGGTGACATAGCTGATCTTCTGCCCCGGCACGATCCTGACGACGGACCACAGCTCCCCGAGCTTCATTTCCCTCTCTCCTGCGAAAATCGGCGTATCGTCCGGCTCGTGTCTCAGCACCGCCTCCCTGAATTTCCTGAGCCAGGGCCCGGTAGAAAGTCCGAGTTCTTCAAGCCTGTTCTTCCAGACATTGGCATGGGACTTTTCCTCTATGCAAAATGCCAGGCAGGGAATGGCGTGATCCAGGAAAGCGAACCTGATCCTGTAGAAAGTCTCCTCCACAAGCAGCCCGTCATGAATCATCGATGATCCGAGCAGATCGGGGATGAATTTCCTCCTGCTCTCGAAGCTCGCCTTCTCGCATTTTCCGTCAGGATGGAGTTCGTTCACCATCAGCAAAAGGTTGGCCGAATAGTTTTCGACGAGATTCCAGGTGTAGGCGGAAAGCTTGGCTGTCACCTGGCTGATGAAGCCCGGCGGTCCGAAAAGAGCGAGTTTCTTTTCCCTGCCCAGAAATATCCTGAGCAGCCTGTCGAAGCCGACGAAGTGATCCATGTGGGTATGGGATACGAAGACTGCGTGGAGCCTCAGGATTTTCTTCGGCGAAAGAAGGGAGAGGTCTCCCAGATCGATCAGGATCGCCCTGTTCATGAAAAGGAAATCGACGAACAAGGCAGGATCCCCGGTATCTCCGTTGACGAGCTCGGCCTGGAATAGGGGGCGCATCAGCGCCTGCTGACGCGTTTCGCCTGCATGCCGTCCCCAGCCGGTTCCAGTATGAACTGGACCTCGTCGCCCAAGGCAATCTTGTCGAAATCCGGGTTCGCAACGTTTTCCCTGTGGAAATAGATTTCGTCCCCCTCTCTGGTTTCGATGAAGCCGTATCCTTCCTCGAAAAGCTTGGTGACTGTTCCCCGGTAAAGCGATTCGTGATGCTTGACGTCTCCCCGCTGCTTCCTGCCGTAATCCTCCAAGCCGCGGTTCGCAGCGTCGAATGCGTCCCGAAGCGCGACATAGATGTCCTCGGCAAGATCGCGGTTGATGACGACATCCCCTCCCGGCACCTTGATTTCGATCCTGATGTTGTAAAGCTTGCCCTGATGTCTGTGCTTGTGCGGCATTTCGACGACGACGTGGCAGCCGACGATATGAGGATAATACTGTTCGAGCTTTTCGACCTTTTCCCGGATATGGGCATCGATCGCCTCGGACTCCGGAATGTCCCTGATGGTGATTTGAAGCGGCCTTTGCATATTCCACCTCCTTAATCCTTTTCTAGGGCACAAACGCCTCGAATTCAAGCTTGCCAGCCGAACGCATTTGCTCTATCTTTCGCCCGATGAAAGGCACACTCTACCTCATTCCTTCCCCGCTCGGAGAAAGCGACATCCGCGGGATATTGCCGGAAGGCGTGATCGAGCGAATCCGGGATCTTTCCGTATTCATCGTCGAGCATCCCAAGACTGCAAGGCATTTCCTGAAGCTCGCCGGCATGAAAATCCCGCTTCAGCAACTGGAGATGCATGTTCTGGATGAACACACGAAAGAAATCGAAACCCTGCTCGAACCGCTCCTGAAGGGAAAGGACGCTGGGCTGATTTCCGAAGCGGGATGCCCCGCAGTGGCGGACCCCGGCGCCGATCTCGTGGCGCTCGCGCACGAGCACGGCATCAGGGTCGTTCCGCTTGCCGGTCCTTCCTCCATCCTGCTCGCATTGATGGCATCAGGGCTGGGCGGGCAGCGCTTCCGCTTCCATGGCTATCTTCCTGTAGAAAAGGAAGAGCTCGCGAAAAAGATCAGGAAAATGGAAAAGGAATCGAAAGACCTGAAGGAAACCCAGATCTTCATCGAGACCCCTTACCGCAACGGCAAGCTTCTCGATGCCCTGCTCTGCGCATGCAGCGAGGGCACCCTGCTCTGCCTCGCGACGGATGTCACGCTGGAAACCGAGTCGATCCTGACGAAGCCGGTCTCGGCATGGCAGAAGGCGGAAATCGGCAAGAGACCCACCGTATTCCTGCTGAGAGCCTAGCGCAGCGAGTCAAGGAGCGAGCTTCCCAAAGTCACGCCGAACTTCTTGGCGAAACGAAGTGCGATATTCTCCTTCGGCGTGTAGTCGACTATTTCCTTCGCGCCGATGACCTCTCTGGCCACGGAGTCGGTCGTGCCGTAGGCATCGGCAAGGCCGAGTTCGAGACTTTTTTCGCCTGTCCAGACCAGGCCGCTATACATGTCCGGCGTTTCCTTCAGGCGATTTCCTCTTCCCGCTTTCACGGCCTGGATGAACTGCTTGTGGATCTCCTCCAGCATCGAAAGCGCATAGGCTTTCTGCTTGTCGTTCATGGGAGAAAAGGGGTCGAGAAAGCCCTTGTTTTCCCCTGCCGTCAAAAGCCTTCTCTCCACACCCAGCTTCTGCATCGTTCCAGTGAAGCCGAACCCGTCCATCAGCACCCCTATCGAGCCCACGACGCTCGCCTTGTCGACATAGATCTTGTCTGCTGCGACAGCGATATAATAGGCCCCTGATGCGCACATGTCCCCGACCACGGCATAGATCGGGATTTTAGGATATTTCTTCCTCAGCCTCGTGATCTCGTCGTTGATCTGTCCCGCCTGGACTGGGCTTCCTCCGGGGCTGTCTATCTGCAATATCACCCCCTTCGTGCCCTTGTCCTCGAAAGCGTCATCCAGGCTGTCCACGATGTCGTCTGCATTGGCAGCCGCATTGGCGCTAATGACGCCGCTTATCTTGACGAGCGCGGTATGGTTCCCCGTGAATGCAGGCTCGTTCTGCCCCCTGTAGGCGAGGAAAAGCAGGGCGAAAAGAAAGGCAAAGGCGAGCGACTTGAAGAATATTCCCCAGTGCCTCGCCCTCCTCTGTTCCTGCAGCGCCGAAAAGGCGAGCTTCTCCAGCGTATCCCTCTCCCAGTTCTCAGACATGCAAATTCCTTTCGAACCATGTTCTCAATTCATCGAATCCGTTCAGACAGGCAAGCGGGTCCAATGGTTCAAGATTTTCCCTCGGATGCGCGCCGTGCGCGAGGGCGACGCTGGAAACCCCTGCGTTCCTGGCCATCTGCAGGTCATGCGTGGTGTCCCCTATCATCAGCGTTCTCTCGGGAACCGTGTCGAGTTCTTCCATCAGCTCGAAAAGCATGCCCGGATGGGGCTTGGAGAAGGATTCGTCGGCACAGCGGCTGGCATGGAAGTAATGCCCGATGCCGGAAATCTCGAAGGCCGAATTGAGCCCGCGCCTCCCCTTCCCTGTCGCAACGGCGAGGAGAAACCCGGCTTCGCGCAATCCTGAAACCGCTTCTTCAGCCCCTTCGAACAGATGGATCCCTTCCTCGCATGCCTTCAGGTAACGTCGCCTGTAACAATCGGACAGCCGCTTGCATCCCTCCTCGTCGGCATCCGGAAAAAGGTGCGCCATCGCTTCCATCAGCCCAAGTCCGATGATGTGGCGAGCCTCATGAGGCTCGGGCGCAGCAAAACCCGCATCGAGACTGGCAGCTCTGATCGATCTGACGATTGCCTCTGCGGAATCCATCAGGGTGCCATCCCAGTCGAAAACGATCAAATCAAAATTCTTTTCCATTCAATTCATTCATCAATTTTCTGAATCCGGCAGGAAGCGGCGATTCCACCGTCATCGCCTCGCCCCCAGGATGAGTAAAGCACAATTTCCAGGCGTGCAGATACATCCTTTTGAAGCCTGTTCTCGCCAATTCCCTGTTGAGCGCGAAGTCACCGTATTTGTCGTCCCCCAGGATGGGAAATCCGATATGGGCAAGATGCACCCTGATCTGGTGTGTCCTTCCCGTCTTGAGGTTGGCTTCGAGAAGGCTGGCCTTGTCCCCCTGCTCGACGAGGCTGAAAACCGTCCTGGAAGGGAGGCCTTCTTCCTGGACAGCCACCCTTCTTTCCCCGGACTCGGTCAGGTATTTGCGAAGCGGCAGCTTCACATCCTGTTTGCGATTCTGCCATTTGCCCGAAACGACGGCAAAATAATATTTCCCTGTCTTTCCTTCCCTGATCTGCCGATGAAGTTCGAGAAGCGCTGAACGTTTCTTTGCAAGGAGCAGCACGCCTGATGTATCCCGATCCAGCCTGTGAACGAGTTCGATGAATTTCGCCTCGGGCCGGCTCGCCCTGAGCTGCTCGATCACGCCGAAGCTCACGCCGCTTCCGCCGTGTACGGCAATTCCTTCAGGCTTGTCGAGCGCAATCAGGAAATCGTCTTCAAAAAGGATGGGGATTTCGAATTTCGGAAGCACCCTCTGTTTCTTTTCTTCCATCCTAATCGGCGGAATTCTGAGAAGATCGCCGGACTTCAGGCGATATGTCGCATCGACGCGCTTGCTGTTCACCCTGACTTCGCCGCTTCTCAATATCCTGTAGACATGACTCTTGGGGACACCCTTCAGCCGGCTGAAAAGATAATTGTCTATGCGCTGCCCCGCCTCATCCTCCGCAACTGCCTGTCTCGTGACAGAATCTTTGCATGCCTCGCTCATTTTGCTTATACTTGACTATCTTGGGTTTGCGCCCTGCAAACCTGGACCGCTCGCTTCAAGCGACCACGAATTTTTGGAACCATGGTTAAGTTCGCTCACCAGACAAAGTAGCGATAATAATTGATTTGCGCGCTCAAGGCACAAGTAAAATTTTCATCCCTTCCCTCCGGGCAGGTTTTAGGCAAACCCGATTCATATATGCGAAGCGCCATGCCTACACCGAATAGATGGCTGATGTTTGAATGTTGAAGCGCATGATTTGCGCAGTTTTGCCCGTGTCAAGAGCGCGGGAGAAAATGAATAATGAAACGCATGTTGTTCAATGCGACCCAATCCGAAGAACTCAGGGTCGCGATAGTCGATGGTCAAAAGCTGATTGACCTGGATATCGAATCAGCTAGCAAGGAACAGAAAAAAAGCAATATATACAAGGGAGTCATCACAAGAATAGAACCGAGCCTGGAAGCCGCATTCGTCGATTACGGCGGGGAAAGGCACGGCTTCCTGCCCTTCAAGGAAATCGCCAAAAGCAATTTCAGGGGGGAAAACATCGACCTGGGCCGCGCCAGGATACAGGATGTGCTGAAGGAAAAGCAGGAAGTCATCGTCCAGGTCGACAAGGACGAGCGCGGCAGCAAGGGCGCCGCGCTGACCACTTTCATCAGCCTGGCCGGGCGCTATCTCGTGCTGATGCCCAACAATCCCAGGGGCGGGGGCGTATCGCGCCGAATCGAGGGAGAAGACAGGAACGAGCTCAGGGATGTCATGGCCCAGCTCGAGATCCCTCACGGCATGAGCATCATCGCCAGAACGGCGGGGATAGGCAGGTCTCTCGAGGAACTGCAATGGGACCTCAATTACCTGCTTCAGCTCTGGACCGCCATCGAGAGCGCATCCAGGCAGCAGAGCGGCGCCTTCCTGATCTATCAGGAGAGCAGCCTGGTGATCAGGGCCATAAGGGACTACTTCAACCAGGATATCGGCGAGATCCTGATCGACACCGACGACATCTACCAGCAGGCCAGGCAGTTCATGAGCCATGTGATGCCTTCCAATGTCAACAGGGTCAAGTATTACAGCGACGACATCCCGCTCTTCTCCCGATTCCAGATCGAACACCAGATCGAGACAGCCTATTCCAGGACGGTTACTCTCCCGTCGGGAGGCGCGATCGTGATCGATCACACCGAGGCGCTGGTTTCGATCGACGTCAATTCGGCGCGCGCCACCAAGGGTGCGGATATCGAGCAGACCGCCTTCAACACCAATCTGGAGGCCGCGGACGAGATCGCAAGGCAATTGAGACTGAGGGATCTGGGCGGCCTCATCGTGATCGACTTCATCGACATGGAAAGCGGGAAGAACCAGAGGGAAGTCGAAAACAGACTGAAGGATGCGCTCAAGTACGACAGGGCGCGCGTCCAGACAGGCAAGATTTCCCGCTTCGGGCTGCTCGAGCTCTCCCGCCAGAGGCTGCAGCCTTCGCTCGGCGAATCGAGTCACATGCCCTGCCCGCGCTGCCATGGAACAGGCCATATCCGGGGCATCGAATCCTCCGCGCTGCACATCCTCAGGATCATCCAGGAAGAGGCGATGAAGGAGAACAGCGCCATGATCCGGGCCCAGGTTCCGGTCGACGTTGCGACCTTCCTGCTGAACGAGAAAAGGTCCGACATCTACTCGATCGAGTCTCGCCTCAAGGTGAATGTGGTCCTGATCCCCAACATGCATATCGAAACCCCGAATTACACGATCACGAGGCTCAGGCACGACGAGGTCGGCGGTTCGGAAGCGGTGAGCTACCAGCTCGTCGAAAAACCGCTGGAAGAAGCCCTGGGCGAACCCGTCAAGGAAACAAAGGCAAGGCAGCAGGCGGCAGTGAAGGGCATCACGCCCGAGCAGCCGGCTCCTGTCAGGGCCGAACCGAAAAAACAGACCTTCCTGGAGAAGATGTTCTCCTGGTTCAAGGTAGAGGAAGCGGAACCTCCGAAGCCCGCTCCCAAGCCTGAAACCCCGAAGCCGCGTCGTCCGGAGCGTGAAGCGAAGCGACCTGCGCCTCAAAGGAAAGCGCTCCCCGAGCGCGAAAAGACCGAGAGGCCCGAGAAACCCGAGCGAGAGAAACCGCTGCCCGCAGTCGAGGCAGTCGAAGCGGAGAAGCCTCAGGGAGAAGGACGCAAGCGCAGCAGGAGAAGGCGCGACAGGTCAAAGGGTGAGCGTGCCGAGAAGCCGATCCAGGCTGTCGAGACGGCATCGGCCATTCCTGCCGGGGCGATAGAAGCAACGATCGAATACGCAAGACCTAAGCCTGCGGCAGCGGAAAAGCCAGACCAGGCAGCTGAATCGAAGCCGATCGAGGCGATCATCGAATATGCGAAGCCCAGAAAGATGGAAGTCGCCATGGAAGTGGTCCAGAAGGAAGCGCTCGAGCAGGTCGAGACGGATCCCGGAAAGCTCAAGCCTGTGGAGACGCCTTTCGAAATGGAGCGCGCAAAGCCTCGCAGGAGAAGGACAAGGAACATCGTCCCGATCGAAAACGAACCGCTGATGCAGGTCGAAACCAAGCGGGCGGATTGATCAGGAGAGGATTTCCTCGATCAATCCGCTGGCTGCGCTCTCTACCATGTCGAGCACCCGCTCGAACCCTCTGGCGCCGCCATAATAGGGGTCAGGCACTTCCTTCTCGGTGAATTCCTTCGAGAATTCCATGAAGAGCCTGGCCTTTCCCTGAAGTTCAGGTCCGGCCACGCGCTGAAGCATCGCGAGGTTCTGCCTGTCCATGGCGAGGATGTAGTCGAATTTCAGAAAGTCTCCCCTCTCGACCTGCCTTGCCTTGATCCCGCTCATGTCGTATCCCCTGCTCCTCGCCGCGCGCGCCGCGCGCTCGTCGGGGGAATGGCCTATGTGGTAATCATGTGTTCCCGCAGAATCGACGAGGATATCATCCGATAGTCCTGCCGCTTCTATTTTCTGCCTGAAAACCGCCTCTGCGGTGGGTGAGCGGCATATGTTGCCCATGCAGACGAAGAGAACGCTTGCTTTTTTCATTTACTTCAAAGTGTTAATATTCAATCTGCATTATATCAGATGGAGCATCCGAATGAATCCCTCACCCCTCATCGGTGTCGCCGGACTGATGAGGCTCGCGCTCACCGGCATGCCGCTCCAGGCGCTTGTCGACAGGGCGGCAACGAACCCTGATCCCGCCGACATGATGATGGGCCTTTCCTGCGTCTTCCAGCTTTTCGGGAAAAAGGACGAATCGCTCGAAATGCAGAAAAAGGCGCTTCATTTCAGGCGAATTTTCACCCTTCGCTGCGAAAACCCCAAAAGACGCCTGCTCGTGCTGATGAAGGAAGGCGACATGCAGGACAACACGCCTGTCGATTTTCTCGTGAGCGAAACGGATCTGCTGCTTTTTTATTCGTCAGACGAATTTCTTCTGCCTGAAGCGATGCCCGAGCACGACAGCCTGTTCGTCGCGATGGGCGAATCCTCCGATTCCGTGGATCTTCTCAAGAAGGTTTCAAAAAATCTCGAGAACTGGCCTAAGCCGGTATTGAACCGGCCTGAAAGGATTCTGGAAACCGCAAGGGATAATGCCTGCAGGCTCCTTTCCCCGATCGAAGGGCTCTTCGTTCCCCATACCGAAAAGATTTCCAGGAACAGCCTCTCCTCGAAATCTTTCCCTTTTATTGCGAGACCTGTCGATTCGCATGCGGGCCGCAACCTCGAAAGATTCGAAACTCAAGAAGAGGTCGAAAATTACCTCTCGAGGATGGATGAAGAAATCTTCTATGCCTCCAGCTATGTCGACTACAGGAGCCGGGACGGTTTTTACAGGAAATACAGGATAGCCATGGTGAAAGGAAAACCCTATCCCTGCCATCTGGCGATCAATCATAGCTGGATGGTCAGCTACAGGAATTCCGAAATGGAAAAGAGCATTGAAAAGCGCGCAGAGGAAGCCGAATTCATGACCGAATTCTCTTTCGGGAAAAGACATTCAAGAGCCCTTGAGAGGATTTTCGAAAGGATAGGCCTGGATTATTTCGTGATCGACTGCGGCGAATTCGAGGGAAAGCTGCTCCTTTTCGAAGTCGACAACAGGGCATTTGTCCACGACATGGACCCGCCCGAATTCTTTCCCTACAAGAAGCCTGCCATGCAGAAGCTCTTCTCTGCATTCGAAAGCATGCTCGATCAGGCGCCGCCGAACACCTGCTTCTGAAGGGCGTGGAGTTCGTCCCTGAGGGCTGCGGCTTTCTCGAATTCCAGGTTCTTGGCGGCGGCAAGCATCTCCTTCTCCAGACGCCTGATCTCCTTCGAGAGCGCTTCCTCGCTCATGGAAAGGTATTTTTCCTGTCCGGTCGGCGCCTGCTCCTCGTAAACGCCGTCTATCATGTCCCTGATCGCTTTCGATACGCCGACAGGAACGATGCCGTGCGCCTCGTTGTAGGCGATCTGCTTTCTTCTCCTTCTCTCCGTTTCCGCAATCGCGCGCTGCATCGATCCTGTCATGACATCCGCATAGAGGATGGCTCGCCCACCTGCATGCCGCGCCGCTCGCCCTACCGTCTGGATCAGGGAGCGCTCCGACCTCAGGAAGCCTTCCTTGTCGGCATCGAGTATCGCGACGAGGGACACTTCCGGAATATCCAGCCCTTCCCTCAGCAGGTTGATCCCCACCAGCACATCGAATACCCCGAGCCTCAGATCCCTGATGATCTCGACGCGCTCGACCGTCCCGATGTCCGAATGGAGATACCTGACCTTGATGCCATGGTCCGAGAAATAATCCGTGAGATCTTCCGCCATGCGCTTCGTGAGCGTGGTGACGAGCACTCTTTCGTTCCGGTCCACGCATTGCCTGACTTCCGACATCAGGTCGTCGACCTGCGTCGAAGCAGGTTTCACCTCGAGGATGGGGTCGACAAGCCCGGTCGGCCTGATCACCTGCTCCACAACCTGCTGCTGGTGCCTCCCCTCGTAATCGGCAGGCGTTGCCGAGACGAAAATGGTCTGCCTCATCACTTTTTCGAACTCGTCGAAGCGCAAGGGCCTGTTGTCGAGCGCGGAGGGAAGCCTGAAGCCGTATTCGACGAGATTCTCCTTCCTCGACCTGTCCCCCTTGTACATGCCGCCTATCTGGGGAATGGTGACATGGCTCTCGTCGACGATCATCAGCGCATCGGGAGGAAGGTAATCGATCAGGGTCGGAGGCGGATCGCCGGGATTTCTTCCGGAGAGATGCCTGGAATAGTTTTCGATGCCCTTGCAGAATCCCAGCTCGTTCAGCATTTCGAGATCGAAAAGCGTTCTCTGCTCTATCCTCTGGGCTTCGACCAGCTTGTTTTCCTTCTGGTAAAACCTGACCCTTTCCCTGAGCTCGCTCTTGATGGCCTCTATCGCGCGCAGCGTCGTGCTCCTCGGGGTGACGTAATGGCTGGAAGGATAGACCGTGAATCGCGAGACTTTCTGCTTCACGTGGCCGGTGAGGGGATCGAAAAGCGAAAGCGATTCGACGACATCGTCGAAGAAGCTGACACGCAGCGCGAGTTCGCTGCTTTCCGCGGGGAAGATGTCGAGGATGTCGCCTCTGGACCTGAAAACCCCTCGCCTGAATTCCACGTCGTTGCGCTCGTACTGCATCGCAACCAGCCTCTGCAATGCCTCCCTCTGGGAAACCTTCTCGCTTTCCCTCAGGTGGAGAATCATGCCGTGATAGTCGACAGGGTCTCCAATGCCGTAGATTGAGGAAACCGTCGCGACGATCACGCAGTCGGGACGCTCCAGCAGCGATTTCGTGGCGGAAAGCCTCATCTGCTCGATATGCTCGTTGATCGAGGAATCCTTTTCTATAAAGAGGTCCCGGGACGGAACATAGGCTTCCGGCTGGTAATAGTCGTAATACGATACGAAATATTCAACCGCATTCTCGGGGAGAAAATCGCGCATTTCCGAATAGAGCTGCGCCGCAAGCGTCTTGTTCGGCGCCATGATGATGGCGGGACGCCCGAGCCTCGCGATGACGTTCGCCATGGTGTAGGTCTTGCCTGAGCCTGTCACGCCCAGCAGGGTCTGGAAGCGCATCCCTGAATTCACGCCCTCGACCAGTTTTTCTATCGCCTCGGGCTGGTCGCCGGATGGCGCAAAGGGCTGGTGAAGGCGGTAGGCGCTATTGGGGAAAGTGACGATCATCGGTATAATTCAAAGGCAACAAAGGGCAATTCTAACATTTGAGGATCACCGTGAAACTCTCGACCCGCGTCAAGGCCATCAAACCTTCCCCAACGCTTGCCGTGACGGCAAAAGCAGCCAGATTGAAGGCGGAGGGCCGTGACATCATCGGCCTGGGCGCAGGCGAACCCGACTTCGACACCCCTCAGCATATCAAGGATGCCGCGATAGAGGCGATAAGGCGCGGCTTCACCAAATACACCGCGGTGGGCGGAACCCCTGGCCTCAAGCAGGCGATAGCGGAAAAATTCAAGCGGGACAACGGTCTCGAATACCATGCAAGGCAGATACTGGTTTCATGTGGGGGCAAGCAGAGCTTTTTCAACCTCGCGCTCGCAACGATAGACGATGGCGACGAAGTCGTCATCCCCGCGCCCTTCTGGGTCTCCTACCCCGACATCGTTCTGATCGCGGGAGGCAGGCCGGTGATCGTGAATGCGGGAATAGAACAGGGATTCAAGATCACCCCCGAACAGCTCGAAGGCGCCATCACCCAGAAAACGAAAATGGTCGTGATCAACAGCCCGAGCAATCCGAGCGGCGCAGTCTACACGAGGGAAGAGCTTGAAGCCCTGGGAAGCGTGCTCAGGAAGCACCCTGAAATAATTGTCGCGACCGACGACATGTACGAGCACATCAATCTCGAAGGCACGAAATTCGTCAACATCCTGAATGCCTGCCCCGATCTCTACGGCAGGACCATGGTATTGAACGGCGTATCGAAAGCCTATTCCATGACGGGCTGGCGCATAGGCTATTGCGCAGGCCCCGAGGAAATCGTCACGGCGATGGAGAACGTCCAGTCTCAGAGCACATCCAACCCCACTTCGATCTCTCAGGTTGCGGCAGAAGCGGCATTGAACGGGGACCAGTCCTGCATCGCTCCGATGCTCGATGCATTCAGGAAGCGCCATGTTTTCGTCGTCGAGAAGCTGAACGAGATCCCCGGCGTGAAATGCATTCCTGCGGGAGGCGCATTCTACGCCTTCGCCGATGCGAGAGGCGCAATCTCCTCCCTACACGGCAAGGGAAGGATCAATGACGCGACCGACATCGCATTCTGCGAATACCTGCTCGAGAAGGCGGGCGTCGCAGTGGTTCCCGGTTCGGCTTTCGGTCTCGAAGGCTACATGAGGCTTTCGTTCGCGACTTCCATGGAAAACCTGGAGAAAGCGATTTCGAGGATCCATGAGACGATCGGGTCTTGACCTGATCTCATCGAGCCATTAAAATCTCGCTTCTATTCCCTGATAGCTCAGTCGGTAGAGCGACGGACTGTTAATCCGCAGGTCCCTGGTTCGAGTCCAGGTCGGGGAGCCAGAATATACAAGCACTTAGCCCGGTTCAAAAGACCGGGCTTTTGCTTTTCTGGTTTCCATGTAGGCACTGTGTAGGAAAATTCGGGAAATCTATCGTGGTATGCTGTCTATTTGGTGCGATTCTCAATTACCATCGACGGGACCGGTTGAAGTGAAGGTCTCCGCAGCTCAGGGTCATCCTCAGACAAACAGCGGAACTGGACTTCTGCGGCAGGGGTTTTTCCCCACGAAACGTCATTTTGGTTCGTGCTGATTGGAAATATTTCTTTCCTATGCTCTTGCAGTAATCGGATGCTTGTTTCATCACCTTGGCTTTCTGAATGCCCCCCGAAGTAAAACCCCATTCCGAGTTTGCAATCATATAAGTATCAGCGACGTCCCCCCTGTTTTCAGTAGCACGGGGATTTAGAGTCCGATGATACTGTAACCGATGTTGCCAATTGCTTTGCATAAGCCGAGGGTGTTAAGCCGCCCAACGCTTTCTTCGGTCGCTCCTCGTTGTATTCCCGTCGCCATGCCTCGATCAGCGGCCCGGCCTGCGTCCTCGATCACGACATGGACTGGAGCAGCGCTTTGCGCGCCTGAGAAATGCGGACGAACTGCTCGTCGGTGCCGCCTACGTCGGGATGCACCTTCTAGGCGAGCCTCCCGACATTCTCCTCAAAAGAATTTGCCTTTTCGTCCCGCCTTTCCTAACGTGGATCATCGACCCGCTCCATCGGAGGAAAAGACATGCGAAGAACTGCCGTTTCTCTGCTCTTTTTTTCAATGATTTGCGCATCCCCCAGCCTGTGGGCCGCCGGCCGGATGAAGCCGGGATTGTGGGAGATGACCGTCAAGTCGGACAGCCTGAAAGCGATGCCGAAAATTCCGCCGGAACAGCTCGCAAGAATGCGGCAGATGGGCATTTCTGTGCCGCAGATCAACAACGGCGGCATGGTCACGAAGGTATGCATATCGAAGGCGATGGCCGAGCGAGATGAACCGCCTGCGCAGCAGGGCGAATCCGGCTGCAGGACGAAGAATTTTCGCCGAAGCGGCGACAGCTATTCGCTGGACGTGATCTGTGACGGCCCCGACCTGAAAGGCAAAGGCAGGGTGACGGGGAGCAATTCGGGCAACGAAAGGTTGGCTTCCACCTACGACTTCAAGGGCACGATGCGCGGCAAGGCGACCTCGCAGCATACCGAAACGAGCGGCAGATGGCTGGGTGCGGACTGCGGAAGCGTCAGGCCCGCCGATGAAATTATGCACGGGAAATGATGCGAATCAGCCGGAGGCTCAAGTCCGACCTTTGAAAACAAAAGGCCAGCCCAACCGCCAGCCCTTCGCATGAAAAAATCGCCTTTCGGCGCTGCGGACAATCCTTTTTGAAGCTGTCCGTCTGATTTGTGCTGCTTCGAAAATCCCCTTTGCCGCATATGGTATCGGGTTTTCGGTGGACAATGAAATTTTTTTCATTTAAATTTTATCTAAGAATAACCTGAAAAATCATGGATGATCCGCATATGATTCAACGTACGGCTGAAAATCCCCCGCATTTCGGCCGGAAATGCATCGAGAGATTCCGTTCCGAAGCCGGCATGAAAGGACTATCGTGAATACCTGCTGCACTCGGCGCACCGCGAATGACAACCCCGGGATCATTGCGCCCCCGCCCCTTCTTTACCTGGCTTCGCTCGCTGCCGGCTTCGCCTTCTCGACGTTCGCGCCGATCGTCTCCTTTCCTCAGGCATTCCGCGTTTTCGGCCTGATTTTCCTGCTCCTGAGCGGCTTCCTTGCGCGCTGGGCATTCTTGTCCATGAAGAACATCGGCACCAGCGCAAACCCCAGAAAACCCTCCGGAGCCCTCGCCAAGAACGGCCCTTTCAGCTTCTCCAGAAACCCGATCTATGTTGCGATGACAGGCCTCTATCTCGGCATATCCCTGCTCGGCAACGCCGTCTGGCCGCTGATCTTCCTCCCCTTCCTGCTGATGCTCATGCATCACGGCGTGATTCTCAGGGAAGAAGCCTACCTTGCGAAGCAATTCGGGGAAGCCTACCTGGAATACAAATCAAAGACCCCGAGATGGCTCTGATTCATTCCACGATTCATGCCTGAGCAGCGCGAGGGCTCTCATTCGGCCGATTCCGTCAGCACGGCTGAAAGGTGGTGATCGTCCCATTTCTCGAGATGCAGTCCGGTGTCGTCCATCCTGAACCAGTTGAGCGTACAGTTCGGAATGGCGAAATCGCGCGGCGCATGGAGCATCCTTCCCGTCGCCCTCCTGTAGAGTATGTCGAGCACGCCTGCGTGACTCACCGCGGCGATCGTCTGGCCGGCATGGCGCTTTCCCAGATTTTCGACGGCGTCATGCACGCGTTTTGCGAAACCCTTCAGGCTCTCGCCGTTCTCGAAATCGTAATCCGGATCCCTAACGCTGTATCTGGAATAAGCCTGGGGATAAAGCCTTTTGCCCTCTTCCGCCGTGATGCCCTGGAAAAATCCGTAATGGCGTTCGCGCAATTCCCTTGTCTGAATAACCGCTATCCCCCGCCCTTTCGCGAGCATGTTCGCGGTTTCAGATGCCCTGGAAAGGTCGGAGCTGTAGATTGCGAAGAATTCGTGCTGGCCGGCATTGCAGGCCATGGCCTGCGCCTGCCTTCTCCCCGTCCCGCTGAGCGGAATGTCCATCTGGCCCTGGATGCGCCGCTCCACGTTCCAGTCGGTCTCGCCATGCCTGATGAAGCATAATCTTGTCGCCGTCATGATCGAAGGGATTATACGTCAGGAAATCCGGATCGCCCTGATTTCCTCCAGCATCAAGGCAGCCTGTCTCCTGCTCAACGGACTTTTCTCCCGGCCGTGAACGCTGTAGCGGATATGATCGTCCTCCACGCCCAGAAAGCGGATGCCCATCGATTCCAGTCTTTCCCCGAGCACGTCGAGCTCGCCTTGACGATCTCCAGGCTTGCCGGAAAGCAGCCCCATTGCAACGACAGCCGAGGAAACGTCGAAGCGCTTCGTGCTTTGGGCGATGATGCCGAGCGCCTTCCAGAGCGCGGGGCGAGAGGAATGAGGATGGTGAATCCGGAAAGGAATGTTTCCCCTGAGCAGCGAAGCGATCTTTGCTGCATGATGCATCCCCGCCGCGCCTGAATCGAAGAGCATCATGGATTCATGCGCGATCCTCGCTCCCTCCTCGTTTCCTTCCTCGATTTCAGCAAGGATGAGAAGCGCAAGCCCCTGCGCAGGACTCAGTCCGTGAAGCGCTTCCCCGAGGCGGGCGTCGCCCGATGCAATGAGGTCGAGGAAAAGGTCCGAAAGCGGAGGATCGATCATCCAGATCGCACGCGCCAAGCTGTCGGCGGGCTCATTTCCCCTTATCTCCTTCCAGCGCGCCCTGCACAGATCGGTCAACCCTTGCTGAAAAGCATGCCGCTTCTCCTCCGGCAGGCGGCCGCAGATGATGGCGGCTTCGGATCGTATTTCCGAGAGCTTCACCCGAAAGCCCGGGGCATCATCCGGTCGAGCCCGGAAGCATTTGAAATCAAGGCGCAGCGTTCCATATTCTCTCCTTTATAGACGAAATCGGTCGAAATTCCCCAAGCTGCTGCACCTTCCGGAAATATGCACCGAAGCAGTGCGGCAAACACTCGTTTCACACCGAACCATTTTCATTTCATTTCAAACGATTAACATTAATTTTAGAAATGGCATGCAAGTTGCTACTGGCAAATCGGGGATAACAAGATTGGAGAATCGCATCATGCCTCTCAAAATCGCATTCGGCGCGGACAGCGACGTCGGGATGAAAATAAGGAACGAGGATTTCTTCGGGTTGGTTGCACCTGAAGGCGAACTGCTTGCAAGCAAGGGAATCGTTGCGGCGATCGCGGATGGGGCCGGGGGCGGATCGAACGGTCGCGAGGCTGCTGAATATGCCGTCTTGAGCGTATTGAGCGACTATTACGACACGCCCGAGACATGGGAAGTGCCGCACGCGCTCGGCAAGCTTCTGGCTTCGGCAAACCGCTGGCTGCTCGCTCAGGGTGCAACCCGCAGGGAATTTTCCTGCATGGCGAGCACCCTGAGCCTGCTGGTCTTGAGAGGAAACCGCTATGTCATCGCGCATGTCGGGGATACCAGGATCTATCGCATGAGAGGAAAAGAATTTTCGCTCCTTACCCGCGACCATGTCTGGGAGGAAGCGCACGGCAGGCATGTCCTGAAACGCGCCGTCGGGCTCGATCTCAATCTTGTCGTCGATTACGATGAAGGCGAACTGGAAAAAGGGGATGTTTTTCTGCTCGCCTCCGACGGCGTCTGGGAAGTGCTGGGGCCTGACGGGCTCGAAGAAGTGCTGAATAGCCATCCCCAGCCCGAAGAAGCGGCCAGGGCGCTCGTCGATGCCGCGATAGGCAAAGGCGGCGAAGGCAATGCCACGGCCCAGGTCATCCGCATCGACGATCTCGCGGAAGGGACTTTCGGCGATCTGCTCAAGGAAGGGGCCGATCTTCCCTTCCCCCCCATGCTCGTTCCAGGCCAGAGGATAGACAGTTTCGAGGTAATCGAACAATTGCACGAATCGGCGAAGCGGGTCATCTACAAGGTGAAGGACCTTGCGAGCGGACGCATTCTGGCGATGAAAACGCTGAAGCCTGAATTCGTCATGGACGGGCGGGCGAGAAACGATCTCCTGATCGAGGAATGGCTGGTGAAAAAGAGTTCATCCCCTTTCCTTCCGCGCCATTTCCAGGCAAAAAGGCATTTCCTCTATTTCCTCACTTCATGGCACGAAGGCTCGACCCTCCGGGAGATGCTGGACCATGGGCATCACTTCACCATCGCTGAAACCATACAGATAGGCATGAAGCTCGCGAGAGCGCTCGGCAGTCTGCACAGGCTGGACATCATTCACAGGGACATCAGGCCCGAAAACCTTCATCTTGGCAAGGACGGCAAGCTCCGCATCCTCAGCCTTTCTTCCGCGATCAATCCTTCGATAGGCGGGACCGCCTTTTCAGCGCAGCCGAACTATGCCTCGCCCGAATGCCTTGGAGATGGAGAGCCTTGCATGCAGAGCGACATTTTCGCCATGGGCGTCACGCTCTATCATATGCTGACAGGGGAATATCCGTATTCCGGCTCGTTCGACCCCGTGAAACCCGCGCGATATCGCCCCGACATTCCGGCATGGCTGGAAAACGTGATCATGAAATCGATAGCGCGCGACCCGGAAAGGCGCTTCGAGATGCCCGAGGAATGCCTCATCGCCCTTGAAAACGGCGAATCCGCGCCTGTTGCCGCGCCCCCCAGGACACCCGTGGTCGGCCGCTATTCAGCCTGGAAGCTCACGGCGGTGATTTCGATGCTGGTGAATTTCCTTCTGCTTTATTTCGAGATGGTGGAATCCGCCGGCATTTCCTCCGGCCCGCCCTGGTGATCACCTGCAGTAACCGATCGCGTCCACCAGCCGGTCGACTGCCATGATCTCCATCCCTTCCAGGCCGCCCTTGGGCCTGTTCGCCTTCGGGATGATGGCGCGGGAAAATCCCAGTTTCGCCGCCTCTTTCAGGCGCTCCTGCCCTCTCTGGACCGGCCTCACTTCGCCGGCGAGTCCGATTTCGCCGAAAACCACGAGCTTCCCGGGAAGCGCCATGTTCTTCAAGCTCGACACGATGGCGAGCAGCACTGCCAGATCCGAGGCGGGTTCGATGATCCGCACGCCCCCGACTGCGTTGACGAAGACATCCTGATCGAAACAGGCTATTCCGGCATGCCTGTGGAGCACGGCAAGCAGCATGGCCAGCCTGTTCTGGTCGAGCCCGACGGAGAGGCGCCTGGGATTCGGGGCATGGGCCTCGTCGACGAGCGCCTGGACTTCGACAAGCAGCGGCCTCGTTCCTTCCTGCGTCACCATGACGCAGGATCCCGCCACTTCGGCCTCGTGATGGGAAAGAAAGAGCGCCGAAGGATTGCTCACTTCCTTGAGGCCCTTTTCGGTCATGGCGAAGACGCCTATCTCGTTGACGGCGCCGAAGCGGTTCTTGAATGCTCTCACCAGCCTGAAGCTAGAATGGGTATCCCCCTCGAAATAGAGCACGGTATCTACGATATGCTCGAGCACCCTGGGGCCCGCAATCGCCCCTTCCTTGGTGACATGCCCGACCAGGATGATGGTGATGCCGGACTGCTTGGCGAGCCTGGTGAGCTGCGCCGCGCATTCCCTGACCTGGGAGACGGAACCCGGGGCGGAAGAAAGCGCATCGGCATAGAGCGTCTGGATGGAGTCGACGACCGCGATCCTGGGGTGATGTTCAAGGAGCGCATGCTGTATCCTGTCGAGCTGGATTTCGGCCAGAATCTCGATGGAATCGGCATCGAGCTGGAGGCGCTTCGCCCTCAATGCGATCTGCTGAGCCGATTCCTCTCCGCTCACGTAGAGCACCTTCATGGTCTTGCTCATCAGACACAGCGCCTGGAGAAGAAGGGTCGACTTGCCGATGCCGGGATCCCCGCCGATCAATACCACGCCGCCTTCGACCAGCCCGCCGCCGAGCGCCCTGTCGAATTCCGCAATGCCTGTGGGATAGCGAGGAAAATCAGCTGCCTCGACATCCCCGAGCTTTCTGATCGAACTGGTCTTCGAAATCGCCGCAAACCGGGAAGGCGCCGCTTCCTGAACGGTTTCGACGAGCGTGTTCCAGGCATTGCAATGCGGACACTGGCCCTGCCATTTGGGCGCGATCCCGCCGCATTCCGTGCAGGTGTAAAGGGTCTTTGCCTTGGCCATGGTCAAGTGTAGGTAACGGGAACTCTCGGCGCCAATGCGCAAAGCAATTCATAGCTGATGGTGCCGCAGCATTTCGCGACTTCCTCGACAGGCAGCCCTTCGCCCCAGAGCACGACTTCCGTGCCGACGCCTGCATCCGGGATGTCCGAAATATCGGCATAGAGCATGTCCATCGAAACCCGCCCTACCGTTTTCGAAAGCTGGCGTCCGACGAGGACAGGCGTGCCGTTGGGCGCGTGCCTGGGATAACCGTCTGCATAACCGCAGGCCACGATCCCGACGCGCATGTTCCTTTCGGCCCTGAAAATCGGGCCGTACCCCACCCCTTCTCCCTTCATGACATGCTGAATCGCGATGATCCTGGAAGTAAGCGTCATGACGGGCTTCAGCCCAAGCTCTTCCGCAGTCTGCTCCGGGAAAGGCGACGCGCCGTAGAGCATGATGCCCGGCCTCAGCCATTCTGTTCTCGTTTCGGGATACCTGATCAATGCGGCGGAATTGGCGAGGCTGGAAGGATGATTCAGGCCCGCAACCGCCGCATTGAAGACGTCCATCTGGCTTTTCACCCCCTCTTCGCCGTCAGCGCAGCAGAAATGGGTCATCGAGGCGATTTCGCCTATGTTTTCGTTTTCCTCCAGCCTCTCGAGCATCTTCCTGAAAATATCCGGCCTGAATCCCAGCCTGTTCATGCCGGTATTGCATTTCACGAATGCATTGATCCTTTTCTGCAGCCTTCCGGACTCGAGCATTTCCACCTGTTCACGTGAATGGATCACCAGGTCTATCGCGCTCGTGGCGACTTCGTCGAGTTCATCGATCGAAAAACATCCCTCGAGCAGCACGATCTTCTGCCTGAAACCCGCCTCCCTCAGCCTCAGCGCGTCATCGAGATCGAGCAGCGCAAAGCCATCGGAATCGGAAAGGGCGGCCGCTGCCTCGAGGAGCCCGTGACCGTAGGCATCCGCCTTGACCACTGCCATCGTCCGGGAACCGGGAGCATACCTTCGCGCTCTTGCAAGATTTTCTGTAAGCGCTGCTCTGCTGATTCTGGCTGCGATGGGTCTCGTCATGGCATGTCGATAATGAATCCGTCATTCAATCACAAATCGGCATTCCATGGTAGGTTCGGTCAATAAATTCTTCGCTCTTGCGCGCTTTCATGGTAAATTCGATCACCTTGTTCAATAGCACATGTCTGGATGAATCGCGGCTTCTACATCATTCTGATCGCCCAGTTCTTTTCTGCCCTAGCCGACAATGCCCTCCTCTTCGCAGCCATCGCCCTGCTAAAGCTGCTGTCGTCTCCAGCCTGGCACGAACCGCTGCTGCGCGAATTCTTCGTGATCTCCTACATCCTGCTTGCCCCTTTCGTCGGCGCCTTCGCTGACGCCATCCCGAAGGGAAAGGTCATGTTCGCGAGCAACACCATCAAGCTGGTGGGCTGCCTCGCCATGCTTTTCGGCATGGCGCCGATTTACGCCTTCGCCATTGTGGGAACGGGGGCTGCGGCCTATTCTCCCGCGAAATACGGAATTTTGACGGAGCTCCTTCCGCCCAAACTGCTCGTCACCGCCAACGGCTGGATGGAAGGTTCGACTGTCGCAGCGATCATCCTCGGCGTCATACTCGGCGGGGTTTTTTCCTCCGTCAACCCGCTCTTCGCCGTCAAGATGATCGCCCTCCTCTATCTCCTTGCGGCGCTCTTCAATCTTTTCATTCCCCATGTCCCGATAGACCACAAGCTGCCGAAGAAGGACCTTTCCTTCGTCCTTCACGATTTCTGGCATGTTTTCAAGCTGCTCTGGAAGGATACGCAGGGCAAGGTTTCCCTTTCCGTGACGACGCTCTTCTGGGGAGTGGGCGCAACCCTGCAGTTCGTCGTCATCAGCTGGTCGGGCCAGATTCTCGATTTCTCAGTGAAGGAAGCGGGCTATCTGATGGCGATCGTGGCGACAGGCATCGCGACAGGCTCGATCGTCGCGGCGAAATACGTGAAGCTCGAGCATGCCGTGAAATCGCTCCCGGCGGGGGTCATGATGGGGCTCCTGGTGGTTTCGATAAGCTTCATGACGGACTGGAAAATCGCATCGATCGCGCTTTTCATGATCGGCGCACTCGGCGGCTTTTTCGTCGTCCCATTGAACGCCCTTCTCCAGCACAGGGGGCATGTGCTGATGGGCGCCGGACATTCCATCGCCGTTCAGAACTTCAACGAAAACATCGGGATACTGCTCCTGCTGGGCTGCTATGCCGGGATGGTCAAAACGGAGATGAACATCCATTCGATCATCATCCTTTTCGGTCTCTTCATCAGTTCCTCGATGACCCTCATTTACGGCTTCTCAAGAAAGAGGATCTAGCTCCTTCATCAGCCGACGGGCATGACAGAGATCTTCCCAGGCTTTCGCCTTGTCGTCCATGTTCCTCAGGAGATAGGCGGGATGATAGGTCACCACTGCGGGAATGCCGCCATACGAATGACGCTTCTTCCTCAGCGCCGCGATCGGTTCATCCGAATCGAGAACGGACTGCGCTGCGATCCTGCCCAGAAGCACGATGAGCTTCGGTTCCACAAGCTCGATCTGACGGGATAGATAGGGTCGGCATGCCGCCATCTCGGCAGGCTCGGGATTCCTGTTCCCGGGCGGCCTGCATTTCACGGTGTTGGCGATATAGACATTTTTCTGCCTCGAAAGCCCGATGGAGGCGAGCATATTGTCCAGCAATTTTCCCGCCTGTCCGACGAATGGCTCGCCCTTCATGTCCTCTTCGGCGCCAGGCGCCTCCCCGATGAAAAGCCAGTCCGCCTTTTTCTTGCCCGCCCCCACCACAACCCTGTTCCTGCCCTTGTGAAGCGGGCATTTGATGCAGGAAGCGATGGCAGCTTCGAGTTCGTCCCATCCCATCGTCGCGACACATGCTTCCGCGGGCGCTTCTTCGGCACGCCTCAGCTTCCAGACCGGATGAAGCCCCATTTCCTCCAGCATCGCCTTGTTCAAAGCGCCGCCCTCATCAGAACGGCATCCTCCCTGCCTTTATGGGCCGGATAGTAATCAGGCCTCACCGCAATTTCCTCGAAGCCTGAACTGCTGTAAAGATTGAATGCGACATCGTTGGACGATCTCACTTCGAGATGAAAGGAATGAAGCCCTTCCTTTCTCGCCAAGCCCATCAGGTGATCGAGCAGCTTTCTTCCCAGCCCCATTCCCTGCCAGTTCCTCGATATGCTAAGGTTGAGGAGATGCGCTTCGTCTGCAATCTTCATCATCACGCCATAGCCTGCCATGAATCCGCCCTTTTCCATGACGATGCAGGCATATCCCGACTGGATCGAATCCGCAAAATTGCCCTTGGTCCATGGGAAGTCGTAGAGCTCCTTTTCGATTTCGATCACCCTGGCGAGATCTTCGAAATCCATGACCCTGAAAATCTCGCTCAACGCTCCGACTCCTTGAGCGCGACCTTGTTCCTGACATAAAGCGGCGCAGCCACGTCCGGATCGACTCCCCTGCCATTCTCGAATTCCGAAACGGCAAGTTTCGCGATTTCCCTGGCGCGCGGCCTGTCGTCGACGATGTTCAGGATCCGCCCTTCGTGGCGTGAGATCAACGCCTCGCGGTAGGTCGTGAAGCCGCTCCCGCAGCCAGTCCATTCTCCGTGCAAGAGCGGCGCATCTTCAGGAAAACAGAGCTCGGGTTCGCTCACGCAATAAATTTCGCCTTCTTTTCTTTCGAAGGCGGCATGATAGATCTCCCCCATCCTCGCATCGAGGCAGGCGATCACCCTTTCCGCTGGAACGCCTGCTGCAAGCGCTTTCAGCGTGCCAATTCCTGCGAGCTTCAATCCCGCTCCCAGCGCCAGCCCCTGGGCGACGCCGCAGGCGATCCTGAGCCCCGTGAAGGAGCCCGGACCTGAGCCGAAGGCGATGCCGTCCAGATCCTTCAGCGAAATGCCCGCCTCTTCCAGGATTTCGCTCGTCATGGCGAGCACCATTTCGGAATGATTCTGGCCTGCAAGCGCTTCCCGCTCGATCAGCTTCTTCCCGACCAGGAGCGCCATCGAGCAGTATTCATTGGAGGTGTCGAGTGCGAGTATGTTCAAGGTTTGGTCCCGATGGAGGCTGTATTATAATTGAATTGTGACATCCAGTTTCCATTTACGGGAGATGATTATGACCACAACTTGGATCCTCGTCGCCAATGCAAGCTCGGCATCGATCTACATGAACAAGGGCCCGAAAAAAGGGCTCGAGAAGATCAGGACATACGAGCATGCTGCGAGCAGGGAAAAGGCCTCAGACCTCGTCTCCGACAGGCCGGGGCACTACAAGAGCGCAGGAAACGGACATGGCGCCTACATTCCCCCGACGGATCCGAAACAGAACGAAGCGCAGCAGTTCGCGCTGAAGCTCACGCGCGACCTGGAACAGGGCAGGACGACCAACGAATTCCAGAGGCTGATCATCGTCGCCCCGCCCCAATTCATGGGGCTCATCAACAGCAATGCCAGCGCCGTCCTGAAGGGGCTGGTCACTGACCATTTCGAAAAGGATTACACCAAGGTCGACGAGAGGACCCTAGCCGGGCATCTCGAAGGATGCATCTTTCTCTAGCGGCCAGGTTTCAAGGATCCTGTAGCCTGAATCGGTCGATGCGACCAGGCAGAATTCGGCTACGTGCCAGATGAAAGGTTCGGATTGCGGAAGGATTTCCGGCTCCCTTGCGTGCCTCAGCAGCGTGACATGGGGAACATAGCTTCTCTCGTCGAAGCGGTATCCTTCCGTTTTCAGCGCGGCCTTCAGCGAATCGACCAGATCCTTAAGCCCATCGGGAACGATTCCCATCCCCGCCCAGGCTATGCGGTTGTGCTTCCAGTAGGCCACCTTGTCGAAATTCATTTCGAAAGGCTTTCCTGAGAGAGACGATGCCGCCATCCTCAGTCTTTCGCTTGCCTCGACTTCCCCTATGAAGACCAGGGTGAGGTGGATCGACTCGCTTTTGGTGATTTTCCCGCCGCATGCGCGATGAAGAAGCTTCGCCAGGCCGTCCAGGCGAATTTTCGTCGATTGGTCAGGCCATATCGCGAAGAAAAGCTTCATTTCACGGCATCTATCAGCGCGATTGCTTCCGCAGCGATACCCTCCCCCCTTCCTGCGAAACCGAGATGCTCCGTCGTCTTGGCCTTCACATTGACATCCCTTCTGTTCATGCCGAGGTCGGACGAGATCCGCTCGACCATGAGATCGACATGGGGCATCATCTTCGGCTTCTGGGCGATGATCGTGGAATCGATATTGACGATCCTGTAGCCTGAATCCCTGACGAGCATGCCGACCTTCTTGAGCAGGATCCTGCTGTCTATGTTTTCGTAATCCCTGTCCGTGTCCGGGAAATGCCTGCCTATGTCTCCCAGCGCAGCCGCGCCTATCAACGCATCGCAGATCGCATGGAGCAGCACGTCGGCATCCGAATGCCCCATCAGCCCTTTTTCGTAGGGAATCTCGACCCCCCCTATGATCAGCTTTCTTCCCTCGACGAGGGCATGAACATCGAAACCCTGCCCAATTCTCATGCTTTCATCCTGTTTTTCAAAATCGCTTCAGCCAAGATCATGTCTCCCGGATAGGTCACCTTGAAATTTCTCGGGTCCCCCAATATCAGTTTCGGCGAATAACCCAATGCTTCGACTGCGCCCGCCTCGTCCGTCTGGTCGGAGGGAGCCCGCTTCAAGGCCTCGATGAGCAGCCCTTGCCGGAACATCTGAGGCGTCTGCGCAGCCCAGAGGCCCGCCCTGGAAACGGTCGAAGCGATCCTGCCCTGCCCGTCTTCCCGCTTCAATGTATCGGCGACAGGCAATGCCAGGAGCCCGCCCACTTCGTCATGTTCCACCCCTTCGACGAGCCGCTCAAGCGATTCGCGATCGATGCAGGGCCTTGCGGCATCGTGTACCAGGATCCAGTCGCCGGCATCGGCATCCATCTCCTTCAATCCGTTCAGCACGCTGTGCAGCCTGGTATCCCCGCCGCAACGGAGCAATACGAGCTTTTCTTCAGGCAAGGACCAGTCGTATCCTTTCCAGTGCATGTCGCCTTCGGCGAGGACGACATAAACCCGCTCTATTTCCGGGAAATCGCAAAGCGCACGAAGCGCATGATATATCATCGGCCTGCCGCAAAGCATGGCGTATTGTTTCGGGGTCGCTCCACCCATCCTGGACCCCGATCCTGCAGCCGGAACCAACGCCAGTTTCATGATCCGATCAAGGCCTCAAATTCGTCAGGGGGAAGGGGTTTCGAAAACAGATAACCCTGCGCATAATCGCAGCCCGCCTTCCCCAGCCTGATCTTCTGTTCTTCCGTTTCAACGCCTTCGGCGATGACCTTGAGGCCGAGCTTGTGCGCCATCATGATGATCGCTTCCGAGAGCGCCATGTCGCTCGGATCGGTGACGATGTCCCTGACGAAGGTCTGGTCTATCTTCAGGTAATCGATATCGAATTTCTTCAGGTAGGAAAGCGCTGAATAGCCCGTTCCGAAATCGTCTATGGCGACCTGTATGCCCGCATCCCTGAATTGGATCAGCTTGTCCGTGACATGGCTGTCGGCATTGAGCAGCAGGCTTTCCGTGATCTCGATGGCGATATTCTGCCCAGAGAGCGAAAGCGCCTCCAGGTAGCTCAGCCAGGCATCGATGTCCTTCAATTCGCTCTGGAACTGGACAGGGGATTCGTTGACGCTGACCTGGAAATTGCAGCCGCAGAGTCCGTTCCAGCGGCTCACCCACCTTGCCGCTTCCCTGAAAACCCAGTCCCCGATCTCGAGGATCATGCCAGTCTCCTCTGCAAGCGAGATGAAGTCCATGGGGCTGACCATTCCCCTTTCCGGATGCTTCCACCGAAGCAGCGCTTCTGCCTTGACGATATTGCCTGTGGAAAGTTCGACGATGGGCTGGAAATAGAGCATGAACTGCCCGGCATTCAGCGCACCCCTCAGATCATTGAGCAGCCTCAGCCTTGCCTGCGCCTTTTCCTGAAGCGAGCTGGTGAAATAGCTGAAACGGTTGCGCCCGCTGTTTTTTGCGACATACATCGCCTGATCGGCATTCCTGACGAGCTGCTCGACTTCGAGTGCGTCGTTCGGATAGAAAGTGATGCCTATGCTCGCCGATACATAGGCGATCTCATTTCCGAGCATGAAGGGCTCGGCAAGCCTCGCATTGATATTCTGAGCGATCTTTTCGACATGTTCGATTTCCGGAAGCTCGGACAGGATCACCGTGAACTCATCCCCGCCGAGACGGGAAACGGTATCCGATTCGCGCACGCTGGAGACGATGCGCGCTGCCGCCTCGACGAGCAGCACGTCTCCTGTCTGGTGGCCGAGCGTATCGTTGACTTCCTTGAACCTGTCAAGGTCGATGAAGAGCAGCGCAACCAGCAATCCGGCGCGATGCGCCTTCTTGATTTCCTGCTCCAGCCTGTCATAGAACATGCGCCTGTTCGGCAACCCGGTTAGAAGATCGAAATTGGCCTGCCGCCATATCAGCTCGTCCGTCCTCACCTTGTCCGTGATGTCCGAAAAAAGGGCGACATGGCGATGGACAGCGCCGTCCTGATTGAAGATCGTATTGACGGTCAGCCATTCAGGATAGATTTCGCCGTTCTTTTTCCTGTTCCATATCTCCCCCTGCCAAAGCCCCGTGGTCTTGATTTCGCGCCACATGACCCTGTAGAAATCCTCCTCGTGCTTCCCCGAGCTCAGTATCCTCGGATCTTCACCTATGACTTCCTTCATGTCATAGCCGGTGATCTGGGAAAATGCAGGATTGATGGCGATGATCCTGTTTTCTTCGTCCGTGATCATCATGGCCTCGCTGGTGTTGCGGTATACCATCGAAGCGAGCTGAAGCTCTTCCTCGATGCGCTTGCGCTCGATCGCGATACCGATCAGATTGGCCATGCTTTCGATCAGCGCGATATCGTCAGGCCTGGGTGAACCGGGCTTCCTGCGGTAAATCGCGAACGTGCCGAGCACCTTGCCCGATGACCCGGTTATCGGCTCGGACCAGCATGAAGAAAGCCCCGCCTGCATGGCGAGGGCCCGATAATTTTCCCAGAAGGGATGAATTCCGACATTTTCGACGATCACGCGCTCGCCACTGTAGGCCGCCGTGCCGCAGCACCCCACCGCCGGGCCGATTTCGATGCCGTTCAGCGCGGCATTGTAGAATTCTGGCAGACTGGGCGCCGATCCGGTGACGAGATGGGCATTTTCGAGCAAGAGTATCGAGCAGAGCATCGCCTGATTCTCCTTTTCGACCCCCTGAACCACGAAGTCCATGATCTCCTTCAGGGGCGAACCCTTGGCGAGCATCTCGAGCGCCCGGTTTCTGAGCCTTTCCCTGTTCTCGACCCATCTCCGTCCCGAAATGTCCTCCACGATGGCCACGGTATAGTCGAGCTTTCCGTCATCCTTTCTCACCGCCCGCACGGCGATATGGACATAGATGAGATCCCCGTCCTTGCGGACAAAACGTTTGTCATATTCGTATTCATCCAGTTCCCCGGTCAGGATCTGGCCGAACAATGCCTCGTTCTGCTCAAGATCCTGCTCGTATGTGAGTTCGGACCAGGTCATGGAAGTGAGTTCCTCCCTGGAATAGCCGAGCATGGCGCAGAGCGCATCGTTGACTTCTATCCAGCCCTTGCCGGGGCTCGTCGCCGCCATGCCGACCATGGCCCGCTCGAAATAGGCCCTGAAATGGCGTTCGCTGCCGATCAGCGCTTCCTGTGCCTCGCGCGCCTCGCGCCGCCTGTCGAAACCATCCAGAGCAAACGAGATGTCGCGCGCCATCTCGTCGAGCAGATCGACCATTTCGTCATCGAACGCCCCAAGAATTTCGTCATAGACAGTCAGCACCGCATGGGGTTTTCCTCCCCTTGGAATGGGGAAGGTTGCACTGGCCTTCAGTCCGAAGCCCGCGGCCCTTTCATGCCATGGCCTGGTCAATTCGCTCGCCTTGAAATCGTTGACGACGACATGACGGTTTCCCCTGAAGGCCAGTGCAGTCGGGCCTCTTCCTTCGGCCCTTTCCTCGCTCGCCGAGATCACGAGTCCATCGAGGTACCCCGTGGCCTGCCCGTACCTTTCCACGGGCACGATCAATCCATTTTCTTCCCTGCCAACCCAGGCCATTCTGGCGCCGCCGAAATCCACTGCCGCCCTGCACACCAGCGGAAAAAGATCCGATTCCTCATCGATGCGCACGATCGCCTGATTGACCTCAGAGAGCGCCCTGTAGAGCCTGGTGAGCCTCGCTATCCTGCCTTCCGCATGCTTTCTCTCGCTGATATCCATGATACTCGCCCGGATCAGCTTTCGCGTTTTGTCCGGCAGCCTGACAAGGCGCATTTCGCAAGGAATGAGCTGCCCTTTTGCATTCCTCATGACGCGCTCGAAAACGACTTCCCTTCCTGCCAGGGCCAGTTCCTTGTGTCTGTCTATGCTCTCGACGATCGGCAACCCGTCTGGCTGATCATCGAGATAGAAATCGGATGGAGAATGCCTGAGCAATTCTGCCCTGCTGCAGCCGTAAAGCTTCTCGGCATTGGCATTGGCATCGACGAAATGGCCGAGATCGACGTCCAGCACGGTGATCGCCTCGGGCGCCATTTCGACGAGCACCCGGGTTCTGGCCTCGCTTTCGACCAGCGCGGCCTCCGCTTTCTGCCGCTCTGCAATTTCGCCTTTCATCTTCGCTATGAGCCCGACGTGATCCGCGAAGGCATACTGGATCACGGTGGCGTAAGCGATCAGAATCAGCACATGCCAGAGCCACCATTCCCCATTCCAGAGCTTGGAAACAGGGAAAAGCGCCGCAGCGATTCCCAAAATCAGGTAAAGGACGGCAAAAACCAGGCTTTCGGCCTTTCTTTCCTTCTGGTAGCCGAGAAAGAAGTAAAGGGAAGTGAACAAAAGAAGCAGGCTTCCGGAAAGGTTGATGGCGTCCATGAGGCGCATGAAGCCGCCTGAAGCATCGACTGCGCCGGGAAGATCCGGATAGGCCAGGAACCAGAACCCCGCCCCGATCACGAACAGCGACACCCATCTGTGCAGTCTCAATTGCTGCATTTTTCCGCTCCATCTTGTCCAGACAAGGGCAGAAAACAGGCCGCCCGAAAAAATGGAGAGGCTGTGCAGCCATACGAAAGCCGGAACGGCCTCGCTCGATACGGCATGGAAAGCATCGAAGATGCCCATCGCCAGAAAGGCGAGCGAAACGGGATAGAAATGCGGATTGCGTATCCCTTCCCTGCATTGGCTCAGCATCAGCACGGCGAAGAAAATGGCCGATACGGAACCGAGAATGGTGATCACGGAATGCAGGACAGCGTTCTCGAAGGTCGGCGTGAAGACCGGGAAAAAGACTGAGGCGAACAGGGCTGCCGTCAGGAGAATCAATCCCCAAAGAAGCAATCGCGTGACATCCATCATCCTAGTCCTGGCAACCGAGATGGAAAGGGGAGGTCTTGATAATCTTCATTCCGACAAGGATAAGTGTTTTTCCGGTTTGCCACAAGATCGGGTGTTTTACTTAACGGCAATTGAATTTATTGGAAAATTCCTTGTCCAATTGGAAGATTGGAGAATGGACATGATGAACTCGAGACCGGCCGCCTGCGCCGGATCATTTTACCCGGGAGAAAGGCGCGCCCTGGAGGCTGCGATCGCCGCAATGCTGCCCGAATCTGAAAAAGCGTTGCCTGCTGCCATGATCGTGCCTCATGCAGGCTATGTCTATTCCGGAAGCGTGGCGGCAAATGCCTACGCCCGCCTGCAAGGAAGCGGTTTCAGGCGTATCGTCCTGATAGGCCCCGCCCACAGGGTCTGGTTCAGGGGGATTGCCCTTCCGGGTTGCAGTCATTTCGAAACGCCGCTCGGGAATGTTTCTGTCGACAGCGAGGCCTGCATCAGGCTCGCGTCATCACCAGGCATCACGGAAAGCCCTGTCGCGCATGAACTGGAACATTCTCTGGAAGTGCAGCTGCCCTTCCTTCAGACCGTTCTCGGCGAATTTTCCATCGTGCCGCTGCTCGTCGGAGAAGCGGGCATGGACGAAGTGTCGAGCGCCATAGACGGCTTCCTCGGCGAGCCTGAAACCCTGGTCCTGGCGAGCTCCGATCTCTCGCATTTCCATCCCTATGTCGTGGCGCAGGCCATCGACGGGACGACGGCAAAATCCATACTCGAACTAGACCCTGTGCTCAGCCAGGAGCAGGCCTGCGGCGCAACCGCCATCAACGGCCTATTGATTTCCGCTGAAAGAATGGGGCTTGAACCGAGGCTCATCGATATCAGGAATTCGGGCGACACTGCAGGAGACAAGCGGCGCGTCGTCGGCTATGCCTCATTTTCATTCGGGGAAGCGGCATGAATCACGGCGAAATCCTCTTGAAAATTGCCAGAAGCTCGATATCGAGCGGACTGGGTTTCGATTTTGCCGAGCCTCCTTTGCCCGAAGCCCTGAAAGAGCACGGCGCGACCTTCGTCACGCTGACCAAGCAGGGTCAATTGCGGGGCTGCATAGGCAGCCTAGAAGCGCACCGTCCGATTGCAATCGACACGAGACAGAATGCCCTGATGGCCGCCTTCCGGGACCCGAGATTTCCGCCCTTGATCGAATCCGAACTTGACGCTGTCAGGATAGAAGTCTCGCTTCTGTCCGAAGCCGAAATGCTGTTTTTTTCCAGTGAAGAGGAAGCGCGGGAGATGCTTCGGCCGGGGACGGACGGAATCATCTTCGAATGCGGTTCGAGGCGCAGCACTTTCCTTCCCCAGGTATGGGAAGGCCTGCCCGATGCGACGGCATTTCTGGGAGAATTGAAGCGAAAGGCCGGATTGCCCGTGCATTTCTGGTCGGATGGAATCAGGCTTTCGCGCTATACGGTTTCGAAATGGAAGGAAGCATGACGTATCAGGCAAGATACTGGCATTTTCTCGATGACGGCCGCATCCAGTGCGACCTCTGCCCGCGCGACTGCAAGCTCCGTGAAAATCAGCGGGGGGCCTGCTTCGTCAGGCAGCGGATCGGAAACGAGATGGTGCTCGCCACTTACGGCCGTTCTTCCGGTTTCTGCATCGACCCCGTCGAGAAGAAGCCATTGAATCACTTCCTTCCGGGGTCGAAAGTGCTTTCCTTCGGAACGGCGGGATGCAACCTCGCCTGCAAATTCTGCCAGAACTGGGATATCAGCAAGGCAGACGACATGGACAGGCTGATGGATCGCGCATCCCCCGAATCGATCGCGGAAGCGGCAAGGATGCATGGCTGCGAAAGCGTCGCCTTCACCTACAACGATCCCGTGATCTTCGCAGAATATGCGATGGACGTGGCCGACGCCTGCCACCGCAACGGCATCAAGACCGTCGCCGTCACGGCAGGCTACATGCGTGACGAGGCGAGACGGGATTTCTATGCAAAAATGGATGCAGCCAATGTCGACCTCAAGGCATTCACGGACGAATTCTATTTCAGGCAGACCGGCGCGAGATTGCAGCCGGTCCTCGATACCCTCGTTTATCTCAGGCATGAAACGGATGTCTGGTTCGAGATCACCACGCTGCTGATCCCGGGGATGAACGACAGCGAAGCCGAAATTTCGTCCATGTCCGATTGGATAGTTCGAAATCTGGGAGAGGAAATCCCGCTCCACTTCACCGCATTCCATCCCGACTACAAGCTGAAGAATGTGCCTGCAACGCCTTGGGAGACGCTTTCGAAGGCAAGGAATCTAGCCCAGGCAGCGGGACTGAAATACGTCTACACTGGAAATGTGCACGACGATGCGGGCGGAACGACTGCCTGCCCTTCGTGCGAAGGCAAACTCATCGTCAGGGACTGGCATGAGCTTTTGGAATACAGGGTGTCGAACGAAGGCCGCTGCCCCGATTGTGGAAAGATCATAGCAGGGCGATTCGGGCAAAAGCCTGGCCATTTCGGCAGGAGACGCATACCGATCAGGATAGGGGCATGAACGTCGTCATCGAAACGGGAGAAGTCGATCTTGAAGGCTTGCTGGTTCTGCCCGAAGAGGCGAAATCGCTGGTCGCCTTCGCTCATGGCAGCGGCAGCAGCCGGCTCTCCCCGAGAAACGGCTATGTCGCAAAAATCCTCAACGAGGCGGGGATCGCCACCCTCCTCCTCGATCTGTTGACAGCCGAGGAAGATCTCGATTACGACATGCGCTTCGACATATCCCTGCTGACCGATCGCCTCATCGACGCAACGGATTGGCTGCAGAGAAGGAAGGAAACGAAGGATCTGAAGCTCGGCTATTTCGGCGCAAGCACGGGCGCAGCCGCGGCGCTCAAGGCCGCCTCGAAACTCGGGAAGACTGTTTCGGCAGTGGTCAGCCGGGGCGGAAGGCCGGATCTTGCAAGTCCCCAGGAGCTCTCAAACGTGACCGCGCCCACGCTTTTCATCGTCGGCGGACTGGACGATGTGGTCATCGAACTCAACCGTTCCGCATTCAGGCACCTTGCCTGCGAAAAGGAAATGAAGATCATCCCCGGCGCCACCCACCTTTTCGAGGAAGCCGGGACGCTGGAGCAGGTGGCCGTGGAAGCGAGGAACTGGTTCAAGCGCCATCTTGGCTGACGCCCTTCATCGCCTTTTCGTATTCCTCCCAGGAAACTTCGCCTATATCGTAGTGGAGATCTTCGGTCTTGACCTTGGCAGCGGCATAGGAAGGCCCCGCATGAGTGCTGTCGGCGATCTTGTCCACCATAGGAAAACGCCAGAAAACGCCGGAAAGCTGCCTTCCGGTGAGACGCTGGATCTGCTCCTTGAGAGTCTGCTCGATGATGTATGAACTCCTGAACCTGACCTGCGGATCCACTTCGATCAGCACCACCATCCCCCGCCCTTCGACGAGAACGCAATCGACCTTCGCCTCGACATCGCTTTCCTTGAAATAGACCCGGGTGAGCTCCGCAACCTTTTTCAGGTTGGGCGCAGTTGCCGGCTTCCTGATCAGTTTCGAGCCGAATATATAAACCAGCCCTGCTATTGCAAGGGCGATGACGATGAAAGTCCCGATTACGCCGATATCCATGCCAGAACCATAGGAAGCGGAAATATTTTATAATAAACCAATTTATGCGCGGATTGACAGCATGAGATCCGCAGCCAAGACATGCCACCAGTACTGAAAGCCAAGTATTCCCTTCCGGCAGGATCCTGCGATTCGCTCTTTTTTTCGAAAATCGCGGCAGCATCCGGGCCGCTCGTCATCATCACCGAAAAAGCCCTGGACGCCCAGAGGCTGCTCGAAGAACTCGGGTATTTCAACCCGGATCTCAAGGCAGGCCTTTTCCCGGACTGGGAAACGCTGCCCTACGACAATTTCTCCCCTCACCAGGACCTCGTATCGGAGCGGCTTTCCACGCTTTACAGGATCATGAAGCGGGAGCTCGACGTCGTCATCATACCGACCGCCACCGCCCTTTACCAGCTTCCCCCTGTCGAATACCTGGCGGCCTACACTTTCTTCCTCGAGCAGAAAACATCCCTGGACGCGGCTCAGCTGAGGCAGCAGCTCGCCATGGCGGGCTACACCCACGTGAGCCAGGTTGTCAGTCCCGGCGAATACAGCATCAGGGGCGGGATCATCGATCTCTTTCCGATGGGCAGCCCCCTTCCCTACCGTATCGACCTTTTCGACAACGAGATTGACAGCATCAAAACATTCGACGTCGATACCCAGAGAAGCATCTATCCGGTCAAGGAAATCAGGCTGCTTCCCGCCCGGGAATTCCCCATGGACGAGGAAGGCATGAGCCGCTTCAGGCGGAACTTCAGGGAAAAGTTCGAAGGGGATCCTTCCAGGATCAGGCTTTACAAGGACGTCAGCAACGGCCTGGCGCCTTCCGGAATAGAATATTACCTTCCGCTCTTTTTCGAGAAGGCCGCCACGTTTTTCGATTACCTGCCGGAAAATGCAACGATCTGTCTGCACAAGGACGTCAGGGGTGCGATAGAGGATTTCTGGCGCGAGACGAAATCCCGCCATGCGCTTTTCAGGGGAAACAGGCTTCATCCGGTATTGCCGCCGGAAGAGATCTTCCTGACTTTCGACGCCTTTTTTTCGGCGATCGACCGCCACTCCAGAATCGAGGTTCTGGACGGCGCAGAAAAGACCGCGATGAAGAGCGCGATGCTTCCCGGAATCCAGGTTGAAAGAAGGGAAGAAAATCCGCTCTTCCTGCTTGAAAACTTCCTGAAAAGCTATCGCGGACGCGTGCTGGTCCTTGCGGAAAGCCGTGGACGCCGCGAAATCATGATGGATTATTTCAGGGAATACGGGCTCGAGCCCGCATCCGCCGAAAGCTTTTCCGATTTCGCCTCGAAAGATGCGCCTTTCATGCTGGGCGCAGGCCCCGTATTGAACGGCTTCATGCTCGACGAATTCGCGATCGTCACGGAAACCGAGCTTTACGCGACTCATGCCAGGACAAGGGGGGAAAGGAGGCAGAAGTCGCTGCCTGACACCGTTCTCAGGGATCTTTCGGAGATCAATCAGGGCGACCCGGTGGTGCATGAACAGCATGGCGTAGGGCGTTATCTCGGGCTCGTTACGCTCGACCTGGGAGAAGGGGAAACAGAATTCCTGATGCTCGGCTACGCAGACGAAGACAAGCTCTATGTGCCTGTTTCGCAGCTCCATCTCATCAGCCGCTACAGCGGCTCGGAAAACGCGCCGCTCTACAAGCTCGGCAGCGGGCAATGGGAAAAGGCAAGGAAAAAGGCGCTCGAAGAGGTCAGAGATACCGCAGCCGAACTGCTCAACCTCTATGCCCAGCGCGCGATACGGGTAGGCCACCCCTTCGGCGTCAGGCAGCATGACCTCGATGCCTTCGCCGAAGGATTCGGCTTCGAGGAAACGCCTGACCAGCTGGCTGCAATCAATGCGGTCATCATGGACATGAAGTCCGGAAAACCCATGGACCGCCTGATCTGCGGCGACGTCGGTTTCGGCAAGACGGAAGTCGCATTGCGCGCCGCCTTCGTTTCGGTCATGGATGGAAAGCAGGTCGCCGTGCTCGTTCCGACGACGCTTCTCGCCGAACAGCATTACCAGAATTTTTCGGCAAGGTTCGCGCAATGGCCCGTCAAGGTCGCGGAGCTCTCCCGCTTCCGCTCAGCCAAGGAACAAGGGGACGCGCTGAAGGGGCTTGCCGAGGGAAAAATCGACATCATCATCGGCACCCACAAGCTGCTGCAGAAGGATGTCGAATTCAGGAATCTCGGCCTCGTCATCATAGACGAGGAACACCGGTTCGGCGTGCGGCAAAAGGAGAGAATCAAATCCCTCAGGGCAGAAATAGACGTGCTGACCCTCACCGCCACCCCTATCCCGAGAACGCTTGCCATGTCGCTCGAAGGGCTGAGGGATTTCTCCATGATCGCAACAGCGCCGGCCAGAAGGCTCGCCATCAAGACATTCGTCTGCGGCTACAGCGAAGGCATCATCAGGGAAGCCTGCACCCGGGAACTCAAGCGAGGCGGCCAGATCTATTTCCTTCACAACCAGATCGAAACCATAGAATCGATGCACGAGAAGCTGAAAAGACTGCTTCCCGAGGCGCGCATCCATGTCGCCCACGGCCAGATGCCCGAGCGGGAACTCGAGCGCATCATGCGCGACTTCTACCACCAGCGATTCAACATTCTGCTCTGCACCACCATCATCGAGACGGGCATAGACGTGCCGACTGCCAACACCATTTTGATCAACCGGGCGGATCGCTTCGGACTCGCGCAGCTCCATCAGCTGAGGGGCAGGATAGGAAGATCCCATCACCAGGCCTATGCCTATCTCCTGACGCCTGAAGAGGAAGCGCTTTCTCCCCAGGCCAAAAAGAGGCTGGATGCGATCAGGCAGATGGGCGAGCTCGGCGCAGGATTCTTCCTCGCCATGCATGACCTCGAGATCAGGGGGGCTGGAGAGCTGCTGGGTGAATCGCAAAGCGGCGAAATGCAGAAGATCGGCTTTGCGCTCTACAACGCAATGCTCGAATCGGCCGTGAAATCGCTGCAGCAGGGAATCGAACCTGACATGGCCAATCCTCTGGGCGTGGCGGCGGAAATCAATCTGCACGCCCCTGCCCTCCTTCCCCGCGAATACTGCGAAGGCATCCACGAACGGCTCGTCCTCTACAAGCGGCTTGCAAGCTGCGAAAGCATGGAGGAGATAGATGAAATGTACGGGGAGCTCGTCGACCGATTCGGCCTCCCTCCCCTACCCGCGAAAACGCTGGTCGATTCCCACAGATTGAGAATACTTGGAAAACCGCTGGGGATACTCAAGATAGATGCAGGAGAAAACAGCATCGGCATACAGTTCGTGCCTAAGCCTCCGATAGATCCCTCGAAAATCATCGCGCTCGTTCAGCAGGACAGGACTGTCAAGCTGAATGGCCCTGACAGGCTGAAGATCGAAGGCCAGTTCAGGGATGTGCAAGCCAGGATGGATGCAATCAGAAAACTTTTCAAATCATTGAGCCAGGAGAAAGCATGACGTTAAGGGCAATTGTTTTCGATGTGGACGGCACGCTCGCGGACACCGAGCGGGATGGACACCGCATCGCCTTCAACCAGGCATTCGAGGCGCATGGCCTCGAATGGCGCTGGGATGTCGAACTTTACGGCAAGCTGCTTGCCGTGACGGGCGGGAAGGAAAGGATCAGGCATTACGTAGAACTTTACGGCAAGCAGAAGCCTGCCGATTTCGACGATCTCGTCGCTGAACTTCACAGGGAAAAGACGAGGCGCTATGTCGAGATACTGGAAGGCGGAAAAATCCCGATGCGCCCCGGCGTAAAGCGCCTGTTGATGGAGGCTCTGGAACGCGGAATCAGGCTCGCCATCGCCACCACGACGACCCCTGAAAACGTCACGGCACTCCTCAAATGCAGCCTTTCTCCTGATTCGGAAAAATGGTTCGAGGTCATCGCAGCAGGCGACATCGTGCCGAAGAAAAAGCCCGCGCCCGATATCTATTTCTGGGCGATGGAAAAGCTTGGCCTGAATCCCGAATCATGCATTGCGGTCGAAGACTCCGAAAACGGCATCAGATCGAGCCTGGGTGCCGGACTCAAGACGCTGGTCACGGTCTCGGATTACACCAGGAATCAGGATTTTTCAGGCGCCGCAGCTGTCCTTTCCGATCTGGGCGAGCCCGACTCCCCCTTCGGAATTCTGGCAGGAGAGTCTTTCGGAAGACATTACGTCGATGTCGATCTCTTGGAAAGATGGCACGCATGAATCTCGTCATTCAAGGAAAGTCCGTATCGAAGCAAATACTGGAAGAGATCGCGGATCTGGCAAAGCCTGAAGAGATCGAAGCCCTGTCCGAACATGCCTTCAGGCTGAAAGGAGTCTCCTACGACGAAGGCGTTGCCAAGCATTGCGAAGCCGCTTTCCTCGACTGCGCCTATGTTCCGGCCAATGCTAGGCTCTCGGATTTCGGCCTGGTCGTCATGGACATGGATTCCACCCTGATCACCATAGAGTGCATAGACGAAATCGCCGACATGCTGGGCATCAAGCCCGAGGTTTCAGCCATCACGGAATCCGCAATGCGCGGCGAAATCGATTTTTCGGAGAGCCTGAGAAGGCGCGTGGCGCTGCTTTCGGGGCTCGATGAATCGGCGCTGTCTAGAGTCTACGAAGAAAGGCTGCGGCTCAGCCCCGGTGCCGAAGTCATGCTGAAGAAACTCAAATCGCTCGGCATCAGGACCCTCCTGGTATCCGGCGGGTTCACCTTCTTCACGGAAAAGCTGAAATCCAGACTGGGCCTCGATTTCACGGCATCCAACAGGCTCGAAATCGCGGAGGGGAAGCTCACAGGAAGGGTACTCGGCGAAATCGTCGATGCCAGTGGCAAGGCATACTGGCTCAACAGGGTTCGCGAGATGCTTTACCTGCCGAAGGAAGCGGTGATCGCCATCGGCGACGGCGCGAACGACCTGAAGATGCTCGCTGAAGCGGGGACGGGGATCGCCTATCATGCCAAGCCTGTCGTCAGGGAAAAGGCCACCTATGCGCTCAATCATGTCGGCCTGGACGGCCTGCTCAGTCTTTTTCCCGACTGAAAGGTTTTGCGCAAAACTTGGCTGTATAATCATCCATCAAACCGGGATATCACCATGAAATTCATATTCTTCATTTCAGCCCTTCTGATCGCGCTTTCAGGCTGCGACCAGCACCCGAGCCAGCCTCCAAAGACCGCCGTCATGCAGAGACTATCCCGCGACGCATTCACGAAATTCGTGATGGGAAAATCCAACGTTCCGATCGAGGCGAAATTCGGCAAGCCCTACCTCATCAACGACTACGCCGAACAGCTCGGCATTCTGTGGGTCTACAGGAACCTCACTTTCGATGCCGACACAGGCAGGAAGGACGAATTCGCCACCATCGTCTTCGAGCATGGCGTCGTCACCAGGGTCGTTTTCAAGTGAGCAGCGCTTCCAGGATATCGGCCGCCTGATCTATCCCGGTCGGAAAAGGGGCTGGTTTTTCGGGCATAGCGAGGAGACTTTCCATCGAGTCCATGAGCGCCCCTTTTTCCAGCGCTGCCCGATTCACTTCCAGGCATCTTCCGTTTTCGTTGAGCCAGGAAACAAGACAGGGCTCTTCAGGCCAGTCACGTCTGGAAAGATAGAGCACAGGGGTGCCGGATATCGCAGCCTCGACGAAGCTGCCATAGCCTGGCTTCGTGACGAAAAAATCGGAAGAGGCGATGAGATCGGGGAATGGCATGCCCACTCTCCCGAATGAGGTCATGTCGGGACGACCCACTTCTTCCGGGACGAGCCAGTGCACCCCTGCCATGCTCGGCCATTGTGCGAAAGGAATCGGAAATGCCATGCCGCCCATCGAAACGAGGCCCAATTTCTTTCCCGCCCTGAGGCCCATCTTTTCTTCGATCTCACCCCTCCTGTCTTTTCCGGCAATCCCGATCGGACCGATCTTTTCCGCCTTCGCCCAATCCATGGGCAAGGCGGGCTCGATCTTGAGAAAAACAGATGCGCTCTCGTAGGCATCCACCATCTCGGCGATGATTCCACCAGCTCCGGCAAAAGCGCTGCAATAGTGCCTGTAAAGATCGGCCCAGTTGAGCGAGCAAAGCGAGACTGAAGGGATGCCTGCGAGGCTTGCCGCTTTCAACGGAAGGTAGGGCGCATTGCACAGGACGAGGTCGAAATCCATCGATTCCAGCCACTTTGCCTCGTTCTCCAGCCTTTTTTCCCAGTTCTCGTGGAATTGGAGATAGGATGAGGCAGTCTCATCCGCGTCGACGTCGACGGCGTTCTTCATCTTCATCCCGAAATCGACCGATCCCTTTATCCAGTCGAATGAGCATTCGAATCGCCCTCCCGGAACAGCGTTTCCGGAACGGACGAAGATTTCCAGATCGCGCCTGAAAATCGCATTGACGACAGGAGCGGTCTGCGCGACATGACCATAGCCGTGAGCCGATATGTCGACAAGGATGCGCCTTCTCATCTCAAATCATGCCCCGCTTGAAACGCTGCTCCATTCTGCCCTAAACTTTTCATATGCTTGTCCGTTATAGTATCAAAGGTTCAAGCGGAGGTGATGATGATCATGACGATGCAGATGGACTCGCTCGAATGGGACCAACAGGAGATCGAATGCAATCGCGAGATTGTTCCTTTTCCGGAAGAAAAGCGGATCATTCCGCCGGATCTGACCGACGCTGATATAGACGCATTTCTCCGCGGAATGTATGCTTTGCAGCAATGTTGATGCAGGCGTCCACCAGAACTTGACAAGCATCGCAGATGTGAGGAAATTATAACCAAAGGCCAGCACATGTCCGAACTCCTAAAAAACGTCGATGCACGCACCAAGCTGGCGGGGACGAACAAGCTTGAAATTCTCCTTTTCACGCTGGGAAAAGATCTCAGGACGGGAAGAAAGGAGAGTTTCGGGATCAACGTATTCAAGGTGCGGGAAGTCATGCGCGCGCCTGAAATCACCTGTGCGCCGGAAATGCCCGCTTCCGTGGAAGGGATGGTGAGCCTGAGGGGAGTGCTTGTCCCGGTCATCGACATCGCGAAATATGCCGGAATAGAAACCGAGAAGAAGCCCGAGATCCTGATCGTCACGGAATACAACGGCCATACCCAGGGATTTCTTGTCGAAGCGGTCGACATCATCCTGAGGCTGGATTGGTCTGCAATGAAAGTGCCGCCAGAAATGCTGACGGCGAACATGGGCGGACTCGTCACCGCCGTCACCGAGCTCGACGACGGACGTCTCGTCATGCTGCTCGACGTCGAAAAAATCCTTTCGGAGACGAGCAGATTCGACAACGAACATCTTTTCGCCGGGATCGAGCCGATGAATGTCAAGCGCACGATCTTCTTCTGCGATGATTCTTCGGTCGCGAGGGGCCAGATCGAATCCACCCTGAAAGCGATGAGCGTGGACTACATGAGCGCAGTCAACGGCAAGCAGGCATGGGACGAGCTCTCGGCCCTCGCCAACCGGGCGGAGGCCACGCATACTCCGGTAAAGAACATCATCCAGCTCGTTCTCACGGATGTAGAAATGCCGGAGATGGACGGCTATCTTCTGACCAAGAGAATCAAGTCTGATCCGAGATTCGAGGGCATCCCGGTGATCATGCATTCTTCCCTTTCCGGCACTTCCAACCAGCAACTCGGACAATCCGTTGGGGTTGACGAATATGTATCGAAATTCGAGCCGCACAAGCTTGCAGCGACGCTCAAGCGCCTGCTAGCCTAGGAGAAAACATGGATTCCGGGATCAACAATACCCTTCTCGCCAACATCGATGCCCGCACCACGCTGGCAGGATCGAACAAGATGGAAATCCTGCTTTTTTCTCTGGGGACGAGCGAGATTTTCGGCATCAATGTCTTCAAGATCAGGGAAGTGACCAAGACTCCTCCCATCACCAAGACGCCCAACATGCATCCGGGCGTCGTCGGGATCATTTCGTTGCGAGGGAACATCATTCCGGTGATCAACCTCGCCAGCTTTCTCGATATCGGCAATGGCGGGGAAATCGGGGAAACCATGATGGTGACGGAATACAGCCGTCAGACCCAGGGCTTCCTCGTGGAAAGCGTGGACAGAATCATCCGGGTGGACTGGGAAAAGGTGAAGGCGCCAGAATCCATGCTGACCGGAAACGAGGGACTGATCACCTCGGTGACGAAACTGGATGACGGCAGGCTGGTCTCCATCCTGGATGTGGAGCAGATCCTGGTCCAGGCATTCGGAGAAACCGACATTCCTGACGTCAACCCGGTCCAGTCGGAGGGAGAGATGACGGTTTTCTTCGCCGACGATTCCATGGTGGCGAGGAAGGAAATCATGCAGGTGCTCGACAAACTGGGCGTCAAATACTACCAGGCGACCAACGGCAAGGAAGCCTGGGACAAGCTGCTGGCGATGGCGGCGCAGAGCGCGGATGTGCCGCTCGTCGAGCGCCTGAGGCTGATCCTGGTCGACGCCGAGATGCCCGAAATGGACGGCTACGTGCTGACCCGGAATATCAAGTCCGATGGGAGATTCGAGGGCATTCCGGTCGTGATGCATTCCTCTCTTTCCTCCGAAGCCAACCGGTCCATGGGGAAGACCGTCGGCGTCGACGATTATGTGGCGAAATTCAATCCGACTGTTCTCGCCGAGACCATGAGACAATATCTAGAGAGATAATTGACCAAACAGCACCTATTCGGAATAATCGACAGGTTCTGAAATGGATATGGAGACTTTATGGCGAAGGCCGATTTGAAGATTCTGGTGGTCGACGATTTCTCGACCATGCGGAGGATCGTTCGCAACCTGCTGAAGGAACTTGGATTTCCCAACGTGACTGAAGCTGAAGACGGCGTGGATGCACTGAAGAAGCTGCAGGGGGGAGGTTTCGAGTTCGTCGTGTCCGACTGGAACATGCCGAACATGACAGGCATCGATCTCCTGAGGGCGATCAGGGCCGACGCTTCGCTCAAGCATCTGCCTGTACTGATGGTGACGGCGGAAGCGAAGAAAGAAAACATCATCGAGGCTGCAAAGGCAGGCGCGAGCGGCTATATCGTCAAGCCTTTCACTGCAGCGACGCTGGACGAAAAACTACAAAAAATCTTCAAGACCATGGGAGTATAGGGATGGAAGACACCGAGGACCTGGAAGCGCTGTTCGATTCCATCGTTCAGGCGAGCAAGGAAGATGAGCCGCCTGCAAAGGAAGCACCCGTCATGGAAAAAACGGCCGAAGCGCCGTTGCCGCAGGCCATGCCTGAATCCGGCGAGCCCGAAGTCTTTTCGAAACTCGGCCACATGACGCGCAATCTTTTCGACGCGCTGCATCAACTCGGCTATGACAAATCCCTGGAAAAGGTGGCGGTCAGCATTCCGGATGCGAACGATCGGCTCTCCTATATCGCGAATCTGACGCAGCAGGCCGCAGAGCGCGTGCTCAGTGCAACCGAAGTCGCAAGACCGATCCAGGAACAGCTGGGCGAACAGGCAGAAGCTCTTTCGGGACAGTGGGCCAAGGTTTTCGATAACAGCCTTTCGCTCGAAGAATTCAAGGAACTCGTCCTAAAAACCAGGAGTTACCTGAGCGATGTTCCGCAGCAGGTCAGGGCGACCAACAGCCAGCTCACCGAAATCATGATGGCCCAGGATTTCCAGGACCTGACAGGCCAGGTCATCAAGAAAGTGGTGGAGATCGTGAGATCGGTGGAATCCCAGCTTCTGACGCTCCTGATCGAGAGCTCGCCTCAGGCCGAGGTGCCGACAGGACTGTTGAACGGCCCTGTCATCCATGTCGACGGCAGCGTCGTGACCAACCAGGCACAGGTCGACGAGCTCCTGGAAAGCCTGGGTTTTTGAGAAAGGGTCGAAATGAACGATTTTGCCGGCAATGAGGAAATGCTGCAGGATTTCCTGCAGGAGGCGGGAGATCTGTTATCCGACGTCGACAACAAGCTGGTCGATCTCGAAAAGGACCCGGGCGACAAGAAGCTGCTCAACGACATCTTCAGGAACTTCCACACCATCAAGGGCGGCGCAGGTTTCCTGAACGCCAACGAGATGGTGAAGCTTTGCCATCTCACCGAAAACCTTTTCGACAAGCTGAGAAACGGCGAACTCGTCATGACGCCAGGCATCATGGATGCGATCTTCGCTGCGACGGGCGAAGTGAGAGAAATGTTCGGCTCGCTCGAGCATTTCACGCAGCCCGCCCCGGCAGATCCCGGGCTCCTTGAAAGACTCGCGAGCGCAGTCAAGGGCGAAGCGCTGGAAACGCCGGCCAAGACGGAAAAACGGGAAGTCAGCGGCGCAGGGCCTGACTGGGAAAAACTGTACGGAAGTCTGGTTGCCTCCTCGCCTCAGCATCCCGCCCAGGCGGCAGAACCCGCTCATGTCGAAGCAGCCGCCCCCAGGAGAAGGGAAACGGACGCGCCCAGAGAAAGAAGCCCGAGGCGTGAATCGGACAAGGCGGCAGCCGAAAAGGAAACCACGATCAGGATCGACACTGCAAGGCTCGACCAGGTTCTCAATCTGTCAGGTGAAATCGGCTTGACGAAAAACAGGCTGAATTGCCTGAGGAACAACATCATTCAGGGAAAAAACGATTCCCAGACGATGAGAGACCTCGACGAAGCGGTCAACCAGCTCGATCTGCTTGTCGGCGTGCTGCAGAACGCCGTCATGAAAACGCGCATGCAGCCAGTCGGCCGCCTTTTCCAGAAATATCCCCGCATGGCGCGAGATCTTGCGCGCCAGCTCGGAAAGGAAATGGAACTGGAAATATCCGGCGAGGAAACCGAACTCGACAAGACCATGATAGAAGAGCTTTCGGACCCCCTCGTGCACCTCATCAGGAACGCAGTGGATCACGGCATCGAGACCCCGGAAGAGCGCAGGGCTGCGGGCAAACCCGAGAAATGCATCGTCAAGCTTTCAGCGATCCAGGCAGGCGATCATATCGTCATCGAAATCACGGACGATGGCCGGGGCATGAATGCGGCAGCCTTGCGCAGAAAGGCCCTCGAAAAAGGCATAGTCGACGAGGAAATGCTCAACAACATGGATGAGCAGCAAAGCCTCGGTCTGATCTTCATGCCGGGCTTCTCGACCAAGGATCAGATATCGAGCGTCTCCGGGAGAGGGGTCGGCATGGATGTGGTCAAGACCAACATCCAGAAGCTCAACGGCCGGATAGAAATCGCCTCCATCCCCGGCAAAGGCTCCACCTTCTCCATCTATCTGCCGCTCACGCTCGCCATTCTCCCCGTCCTGATCGTCCAGGTCGGCGGGCAGTCCTTTGCCGTTCCGCTCGCCATGGTGAGGGAAATCATTCCGATCAATCCCGAGGAAATCCAGTCCGTATCGGGAAGGGCGACCATGGTTGTCAGGGAGGAAGTGCTCCCCGTCAGGGCGCTCGCCGAGATGATCAACTGGCCGCAGGAAAATGCCCCGTCCTATGGCGTGCTGATGAAAGCCGGAGGAAAGGCATTCATTCTGGCGGTGAACAATTTCGTCGGGCGCGAAGACGTCGTCATCAAGCCATTGAAAGGCATAAAGCCGAAGGGAGTGGCAGGCGCCACGCTTTCGGGAGACGGCTCCATCGTGCTGATTCTGGACATGGAAGAGCTTCTTTCGTCGGACTCCTCGACCAAGGCGGCCATGTTCACGGATAACAAGATCAAGCTGGAGGTCGCAGCTTAAAGGGGAAGCATGAAAAGAATATGGAACTCCCTGAGTATCCAAGCCAAACTACAGATCCTCATACAGGGATTCCTGATCATCGTTCTTGCAGTATCGCAGCGCTGGACCATGGACCGTTTCGAAAGGCGCATGCTGGACGAAGCCAGGATCCGCGCACAGATATCGGCAGACGGTTTGCTCAACGGCATGAACATGCTGATGGTGACCGGCATGATCAGCGATCCGGAAAACAGGAAGCTGATGGTCAGGAAAATGGGCGATTCCAGAGGGGTCGCCGAACTCAGGATCGTCAGGGCAAAACAGGTCTCGGACCAGTTCGGTCCCGGGCTGCCGGAAGAACAGGCGAAAGACGACCTCGACAGGCAGGCGCTCGCTAGTGAAAAGCCGATTTTCGAAAAAACGAAACTCGGTGACGGAAAACCTGCTCTGAGAGCCGTCATCCCCTTCATAGAGAGCACCAATTTCAGGGGCACGAACTGCCTGATGTGCCATCACGTGAAGGTGGGCAGCTCGAACGGTGCGGCGAGCATCGTGCTCGATCTTTCCGATGATTACGACGGACTGAGGCGGGTCGACATGGGGCTGTGGGCTGGACAGCTCATCCTCCAGATCCTGCTCTTCTTCGTCATCGGCTGGTTCATCCGGACCATCATCAAACCGGCGAAGAACCTTCAGGCCGTGATGACTGCAATGCAGCACGACAGCGATCTCACCAAGCGCGTCGAAGTCGAAAGCAACGACGAAATCGGTCAGGCGGCAAAAGCGTTCAATGCGCTCGCCGAGAACTTCCAGAAGATCGTCCATCAGGTCCATGGCTATGCAGAAGAGGTTTCCGAGTCGGCCTCCCAGCTCGCCAGCACCGCATCCAGAATCGCCGAAGGCTCCCAGCAGCAAAGCGCTGCCGCCTCATCCACTTCCCGCAGCGTGGACGAGATCAGCGAAAAGATCAGGCAGGTCGCGCAGAGCGCAGCGGAAACCGAAAAGATCGCCGATACCGCCCAGGAATTGTCGAACGCTGGACAGAAAGTCGCGATAGATGCAGCCCGTGAACTCGGCATGGTCTCGGTTTCGGTCACCGATTCTGCAAAACTCATCTCCTCGCTCGAGCAGCGCTCCGCGGAGATAGGGAAAATCGTGATGGTGATCAAGGAAATAGCTGACCAGACCAATCTGCTGGCGCTCAATGCCGCAATCGAGGCGGCCAGGGCAGGCGAACAGGGAAGAGGCTTCGCGGTCGTCGCAGACGAGGTCAGGAAGCTCGCCGAGCGAACCGGCAATGCCACGACCGACGTCGGCTCCATGATCGAGACTTTCTGCAACGAAATCGACGAGGCCGTATCGATCATGGACAAGAGCAGCCGGGAAGTGAATGCAGGGGTGAATCTCACCAAAGAGGCAGCCGAATCGCTCGCCAAGATCAACGAAGGCGCGCACAACACCCTCGAGCAGATCCGCTCGATGGTCGCCGCAACCCGGGAACAGAGTGCGGCAAGCCAGGAAATCGCGCAGAGCGTCGAGAGAATCGCGGGATTTGCAGTGGAAAATTCGGATTCTATCGTCGAGACCTCGCAGGCGCTCCATCATCTCGAACAGCTTGCCGCGAAACTCCAGGAATCCGTCTCCAGATTCAAGGTCTGATGGCTTATTTCAATCGGCACCATTATTCATTAAAATAAAGCACTTTTCACCCAGGGTTGAACGAATTGAAAAAAGCAGTCGTTGCCGCATGCTCAGCCTTGGCCTTGAACAGCAATGCATTTGCGCTCGAAATCGGCGCATTGAAAGTCGAATCCCACCTGGGCGAACCCTTCAAGGCTTCCGTCCGCATCAACCCATCGCCTTCCGAGAAGGTCGATCTCTCCTGTGTTTCGCTGGACCAGAAGCAGGTAGACGAGGGCATATTCCAGCTGAAGCATGCGAAAATCGATGTCATCGATTCAGGGAGGCTCATCACCATTGCAACGGACCAGAGCATCAATGAACCGATACTCGACCTGAAGCTCGACATCCACTGCGGCGAAAGCGGCGAAATCGGCAAACTCTTCACCGTTTTCCTCGATCCCGTCTCGCTCTCCCCACCTGTCGTGCAGCAGGCCGAGAAGCTCGCCTTGCATTCGGAGCCTGTCGAGAAGCCACAAATGACGGCGCATCGAGCAACTGCAACGAAAACCATCACGGTCAGGTCCGGCGACACCCTTTCCGGAATCGCAAGCCGCTATTTCCCGGACGACAGGACCGCCAGGCGGCGCTTCATCGCGGAAGTCCTGGAAGAAAATCCCGGACTGTCGCCCAATCTCATCAGATCCGGATCCAAGCTCAACATACCTGATCTCAAATCGACGGAAAGTCCCATCGCTCCCGAGGAGCAGCCGAAGGCAGCCAAACCGCCTGAAGCCAAGCCTGCATTCCACCTCGACATCGTTTCAGGCGAACAGAAAGCGAACCAGGCCCTGAAGCAAACCGAAACGCAGCTCATCACCCGCGCCGACGATCAGGCGGTCCAGATGCTGCAGCTGAAGTCGCAGATCAAGTCGCTCGAAGGGAAACTCGCCGAATTGCAGAACCGCGTGGCGCAAACCAACAGGCTGCTCGCCAGAATAAACATGGCAAAACCGCAGCAGCCTCGCGAGACGATCCCGAACCTGGTCTGGATCGGCCTTCTTGCGGCGCTCATGGCGATAGGCGGAATCGTCTATTTCAGGTGGAAGAAAAAGGAAAGGGAAAATCTGTTCGAGCAGTACATCGATCCTGCATCATCCAGGCCCGCCCTGATGGATCACCTCGATTATTTCGAGTCAGACGCGCCTGAACGGCGGTGAGTCAGGCATTCTTTCGCCTTTCGACGAAAAGGCTGCTCCCCATCGTCTTCTTTGCATTCTTCTTCGCCGTCGCAGCCGCTTCCGAGATTTCATGATGGGTATCGTAGGTTCCGGGCACGACAGGCACGGCGCCTATTGAAAGGCTGGTCAGCGGAAAGAAGATCTTCTCTCCCCGCCTGTCCTGCGTCATGAACCCCTTTTCCCGCAAATGCTCGTCAGTGAAGAACCTCGCGTTCAGCATGTCGAAGCGGACAAGCGCTTCGTCGCAGCGCTTCTGCCAGTCCTGGCTCTGGAAAAGAATGATGAAATCGTCCCCCCCGATATGCCCGATGAAATCCCTCTCCGGATCGCAGATTTCCGAGAGCACCTCGCCGCAGAACTGGATCATGTCATCCCCTCGCCTGTATCCGTAGACATCGTTGAACGGCTTGAAATTATCCAGGTCGCAATAGCAGGCGCAGAAGAATACGCCCGTTTCGAGCAGCATGTCGATATGCTCGTTGATCGGCACATTGCCGGGAAGAAGCGTGAGAGGATTCGCATACCTCGCCGTATTGATCTGGATTTCCGTGATTTCCCTCATGAGGTCATGGCCTGTACCCATCCCGGCATACTTTCCCTGGCTCGTGATGATGAATCCGTCGAGAAGATGATGCCTTCCAGACGAGACGATCAGGTTGCTCAATTCGTGAAGGCTGATGTTCTGGTCGACGATCATCGGCGAAGAATCCATCATCGTGGCGCAATGCTTCTTCCCGAAAAGCTCGTGGACAAATGGTTTCGCGAAATTCTCGATGATCTGATGCCGCTTCAGGAGCCCGACTGGGGTCATGTCGTCGACGACAGGCAGGGAATGCAGTTCCGGATTCTCGGTGAAAATCTGGAAAACCGCCTGGTTCGGCGCGCTCGAAGGAACAGGCACGACTTCCCTGAGGATTTTCCTGGCCACTGCATTTTTCTGGAAGAGCCCCCTTCCCTTGAATGACTTCGTCAGCGCCTGGACGATTTCGGTCGGCACGGAAACGATGGGGTTTGCGTTCGGCCTTCCGATCAGGTAGCCCTGGCCGAGCGCGATGTTCAGATTCTTGATGACCGCGAGTTCGGCATAGGTTTCTATGCCTTCCGCAATGACCTTGGTCTGCGTCCTCTCTGCGATCTGCTGGATGGAGCTGACGAACTGGTGCTTGACCGAATCCTGGTTGATGCCCTGGACGAAATGCATGTCGATCTTGACGAAATCCGGGTTCAGTTCGGACCAGAGCCTCAGGTTCGAGAAACCCTCTCCCAGATCGTCTATCGCCACCCTGAATCCCATTTCCCTGTAATGATTCACGGCGTCCCTGAGCAAGGCGTAGTCGTAGGTGGGATGCGCCTCGGTGAGCTCGATGATGATCCTGTCGGGATTGATGCCCAGGTCGCGGATCAGCTTGAGCGTTTCGCCATCCTTGAAAAGCGGCTCGATCAGGCATTCAGGACTGATATTGAGGAAGAGCCTGCCCTTCAGCTCTGCTCTCTGGAAGCTCTCGAGCGTAACCTTCCTGCAAAGCCTCTCCAGTTCGAAAAGCCTTCCCTGCGTTTCCGCTGTCTGCAGCAGCGCAATGGGCGCGTGGAGCGGGCTGTCCGAAGGCCCCCTTATCAAGCCCTCGTAACCCATGATGGCGCCGTTGTCCATGTCTATGATGGGCTGGAATACTGCGGTCAGGGAACAATTCTCGATGATGTCGTCCAGGAGAAGGCGCTTCCTGTTGCGCTCTGCTTCACTCATCCGAGGCATTACATTGCGCAACATGCTGACGCCATATTGCGGCTGTTCCGCGCCTGTCTGCTTTTCGCTCATATTTCCTCTGTTTTCAAGAGTGCGCCTCGACATCGCTGCGACTCCATCGCGAGAATACAGCCTAAATTTTACAGTTTCATGACAAACTACGGTTATCCTGATTACATTGTAACAATCCCAATGCAAACCCGAACGGCTAGCGCATCCAGGTTGCTCCTGATCGTGGAATTGACGGAAACGAGCGCGCAGACATGACCAACGGAAGGCCGTGTGAGCGACCTTCCCTATCCGGGTAAAATCCTGGCGTCCGTTTCGGCAAGAAGGGATCTGATTTCCGAAGCCCGGGGATAGACAGGGTCCAGATCGGGCTGACGGAAATACACGATGCCCTGGGAATGCGCTATTTCAGGCTTTCCGGTTCGCCTTTGAACGGTGCTGCAGGCCGAAGAATAGGCTGGGCCAGAAGCCTTTCGATTTCTTCCGCCGGAATCGGTCTGCTGAATGCGTATCCCTGGATGAGGTCGCAGCCGTGCGAAAAGAGGATTTCCGACTGGTGCCTGCTTTCCACCCCCTCGGCGACCACCTCGAGTCCCAGCTTTCTGGCGAGCCCTATGGTGGAAACGGTGATCGCCATGTCGTTCGAATCGACGGCGATGTCCTTGATGAACGATCTGTCTATCTTGATCTGGTCGATCGGGAAAAGCTTGAGATAGGCGAGCGAGGAATATCCCGTCCCGAAATCGTCTATGGAAAGCCTGAAGGATGCTTCCTTCAGCGCATGCATGATGCCGATTATCTTCTCCGGATGGGACATCGCGGCGCTTTCGGTGATTTCGAGTTCGACCTGTTCCGGCCTGATTCCGACGTCCGCTATGATGCCGGAGACGGATTCCGGGAAGCCCGTCTGCAGGAATTCCTGCGAGGAAACGTTGATCGCGATGCGCATCGGGCTGCAGCCCTTATCCAGCCATCGCTTCATCTGCCTGCTTGCAGCCTCGAGCACCCATTTGCCCAGGCCCTGTATCATGCCTGTTTCCTCCGCGATCGGGATGAAGCGGTCAGGCGGAACCAGGCCGAATTCAGGATGGCGCCATCTGACGAGCGCCTCCAGCCCCCTGATCTTCCCTTCCGCAGACACCTGGGGCTGATAATGGAGTTCGAACTCGCCATTTTCCAGCGCGCTTCTCAGCCCGTTCTCCAAATCGAGACGCTCCGAGCTCTTCCTTGTCATGGCCTCCTCGAAATACCTGAAGCCGTTTCCGCCTTCGCTTTTCGCCTGATACATGGCGGCATCGGCATGCTTCATGATGACATTGATATTGTCCCCATGGTCCGGATAGATGCTGATGCCTATGCTGGGCGTGGTGAAGAGGCTGAAGCCGTCGATGAGATAGGCCTGCGAAAAGTCCTTGAGTATCTTCTGTGCGACAAGCCCAACGTCATGCTGGGAGGCGACTTCCGTGATGAGCACGACGAACTCGTCCCCGCCCAGCCTCGCCACGACATCGCTTTCCCTGATGCAGTTGTGAAGGCGATTTCCGACCTGTGCGATCAGCATGTCGCCGATGTGATGCCCGAGCGTGTCATTGATGATCTTGAACCTGTCTAGATCGATGAACATCAGCGCAAGCCTGGTCTGGTTGCGCCTCGATTTGGCGATCGCCTGCTCGAGCTTGGCGAGCAGGCTAAAACGGTTTGGCAGTCCGGTCAATGTGTCGTGATAGGCCAGCTTCTCGATTTCTATTTCGGCCCTTTTCAGTTCGGCAATGTCGGCAAAGCTGCCGATATAATTCACCGCCTCGCCCTTCTCGTTCCTTATCGCCGATATCGAAAGCCATTTCGGATAGGTGTCGCCGTTTTTCCTTCGATCCCAGATTTCCCCCTGCCAGAATCCCTCGTTGGCGAGCCTTTCCCACATCGCGACATAGAATTCCCTGTCCTGCAGGCCGGAAGAAAGAATGCTGGGATTCCTGCCCAATACCTCGTCCTGGCGATAACCGGTGAGGCGGGTAAAGGCGAGATTGACCTTCTCTATCCTGTTTTCGCTGTCGGTGATCATGATGCCTTCGCCGCTGTTCTCGAATACCCTCTGGAACAGCCTGAGCTGATTTTCAGTGAACTTCCGCTCCGTGATGTCTCTGAGAAAACAGATGATGAGGTTCGATTCGGGTTCATAGACTGCGCTGACCTCGACATCGAAATAGCCGCCTCCCTTCTTCCTGTGCCGGCTTTCGAAAAGGTCATGTCCTTGGATGACGACTTTCAGTATATGCTCGCCGACTTCTTCCGGCTTTTCATTGGCTTCCAGGTCAGAAACCCTCAATTCTCGCAGTTCCTCGCTTTCGAAACCGCTCATGGCCGCATAGGCATCATTGACCTCGACCAGCCTTCCCGTTTCCAGTTCGACCGCCCAGAATCCGTCCGAAGTGGCATCGAGCAGCGTCCTGTAACGCGCAGCCGCATCCAGGTAGGCTTTCTCGGCCTGTCTTCGATCGGTGATATCCTCTATCTGCGAGATGACGTATTTCGCCTCCTCGATATCGTCCTTCAGCGCGCTCGAGGTCAGCTGCGCCCAGATTTCGCCTCCGCCCTTTTTCAGATAGCGCTTCTCGAGCCTGAAGGAAGGAATTTCACCATCCAGCAGCGATCTGATGTTCGCATTGCACTTGGCCAGATCTTCCGGATGAGTGATGCCCCGGAAATTGCGATTCTGCAGTTCTTCTTCGGAATAACCCAGAAGGCTGCAGAATGCCTTGTTGATCCTGATCATGCGCCCTTCCCTGTCGGTGATGCTGATACCCAAAGGCGAATTCGCGATCACGCTGTCGAGCAGCGCCAGGTTCTCCCTGCGCGTATTTGCGTCTTCCTCGAGCATGCCTGCGGTGCGGCGCGCGGCCAGCATGGCGGAAAAACCGGCAGAAAAAACCAGCAAGGCGACCGCATATCTCGGCATCGGCAAGAGGGCAAGGACCAGAGCGAAAAGCACCAGTGCAAGCCCCATGTAAAGCACTCCCCTGATCCTTATTTCTTTCTCCAAGACGAATCCGCTCTGAAATGGCCCCAAGATTCTGATTATAGGAAAGATTGAAAGACCTGGGAGTTCTTACAGCGTGACAGGAAGAGAAAAATGGAATACATTTCAGGAAACCACAATTCATGGCATGGGGGCGGTAAATGTTTGGGAAATTCCTTGGCATCCTGGCTGTCGTTGTTCTTCTCGCCGGCTGTGGCGGAGGGGGAGGCGGAGGCGCCTCGAGCCTGCCCATCCCTTCAGGCGTCCTCGTTTCGGGCGTTGCAGCCTCGGGCGCGCCCATCCAGGGAATCGTCTATGCGAAGGACCAGACTGGAAAAACCTCCATTCCCGCCGTGATCAACGGCAACGGCACCTACACTGTCACGGTCGCCGGTCTGACCAGCCCCTATCTCCTCACGGCGATCGGCATCTCCGGCGGAAAACCGGTCACGCTTCATTCGATGGGTGACACTTCGGACACCACAAGCGGCAACGTAAACATCACTCCGCTCACCGAGCTGATGGTGGCGCTGGCCTCAGGCGTTACGGGCGACGATCTGGAATCGATCTGCTCAGGCTGCCCGACCTATTCCACCGTGTTCAACAATCTTTCATCCGCCCAGACGACAATCAAGACCATGATCGTCCCGCTTCTGACGCAGATGAATGTATCTTCCCTGGTCGACCTCAGAACGACTTCTTTTTCCGCCAACAACACGGGGCTCGATGCCGTGCTGGACGCCTTGACCGTCGACGCACCGATAATGGGGCAGACTGCAAACATCAGCCTGGCAGGGGTCGGCACGGTGCTGGGTTCGGTCACGCTTTCGTCCACGGTGGGGTCCGCCGCCACACCCTCCGCAGGCAGTTACAATGCAACCGCGCTTGCGCAGGCACAGAACCTGGCAGCTGCGCTGAAAAACATCGACATGTGCCTGGCTTCGTTGCAGAGCCTTTATTCGACGTCAATCCCTTCAGCGGGCCAGGTTTCCAACTTTCTCGCCCCGACCGTGCTCAATGACGGCAACAACCGCTCGACAGAAGCAACTGCGCTCTCGACGGACGTCTCGTCAGGCGGCGTGGCAAGCACAGGGATGAAAATCCTGGGAGGGGCATCTGCCTATGATGCACTCATTCATCCCGTGTCATTCGACGCGAGCAACAACCCGACTTCGGTCTGGATCTACCTCACTGCGGGGCAGAGCACGCTGGGACTCACTGAAATGACGCCGACCGGTACATCGACGGGAAGTTGCCCTGGAGGATGGCAAATCGCTGGAGACCAGCGCCCGTTCGGTTTCACCATCCAGCCTGTCATTTCGAAAACGGTCCCCTTGAGCAGCCCTGTCGCCTACGAACGGCTGCTCGCGCTATCCGTGGATGCCGCGCCAGCCCACACAGCAGGAGTGACGGCAGCGACCGTAACGGGGCCGGGCCTGCCTGCGGCCGGGGTCAACCTGATCTACGTATCCGGGCAGTCGCACTTCATCATCAACGATCCCTATTATTCCGCGACCAGCAGCTATTTCCTCAAGGATTGCACGCTGCTGCCCACAAACAGCACGGCCCCATGCTTCAATTCCAACCCCGCTTCGGGTTCGATCCTCGCCTCCGGGGGGGTGTATACCACGACATTCACGGGGGGAGCCGTTCCAGCCTATACTGACAGGCTCGATCAGGCGCCCTATTCCGTTGCCGACATCGGAAATGCAAACCTGACGGCTTTCATCTTCCCGATCATCACGAACATCACCCCAGCCAGCAGTTCGAGCTTCGTGACAACGCCGACGCAAACCGCGTCTGCAACCTGGACGATGCCTGCAGATGCTTCTTCCATTTATCTTGGCGTTGCATTGGGTTCGCTGCAGCCGTTCCAGAGCCCGCAACTCTCACCCTCCGCGACGTCATACAGTTTAAGCATCAACGCAACAGGACTGACTTCTCCAACGTCAGGCATTGTCACGGTCGAGACCAATCTCAACGGCATGATCGTCGTGACCAACAAGTACTTCTAAACACCAAGGGCCTGCAATGCAGGCCCTTGGCATTTGCCATTCCCGCTGTTCCCTCCCAACTTTCAATTATAGGCAAGCTCCGCCCATCGAGAGCCAGCTGTAACAAACCCGTCACAATTCTTTCATGTTCTCCTAAGTCTAAGTGCGTAAATTCCGTCCCATGTTTTCAATCAATCCAAACCACATCGGGAGAAAATAGTGCGCAACGCATTCAATTTCAGAAGAAAAAAAATTGCTCAGCTGGTCCTGGGGAGCCTTTTCGTGGCAGGCAATGCCTGCGCCCAGACGACAATCGACGTAGGCACGGCGCAGGTCGGAACGGGCGGCGACAGCAGCACCGCATACGGCAAGGAATCCGCTCCCTATGTGGCGCCGACCCAGGGTTCCCTCGTTTCCACCCAGCCCCAGTCGATCATCAGCCAGCAATACATCCAGCAGAACGCTTCGGCGACTTCCAATTACACCGACATCATCAACATCGCGCCATCCGTCTACAGCATCGACCCCAACGGCCCCGGCATGATGGAATCGCAGTCAGGCGGTCCCTATATCCGCGGCTTTTCTGACGGCCAGTACAACGTCACCTTCGACGGCATTCCATGGGGCGATTCGAACGACTTCACGCATCATTCGACTTCTTACTTCATGGCCCAGGATATCGGCGGAATCGTCGTCGATCGCGGACCCGGGGACGCAAGTAATATCGGCGACGCAACCTTCGGCGGCACGATCGCAGTCCGCTCGAAGGATCCGCTTGCAGCAGGCACCTTCACCCCTTACGCAACAGTCGGAAGCTGGAATACCAGGATGGTGGGCGGTGAATTCGACACTGGCGTGATGAAGAACTTCGGCGACGCCTCCGCCTTCGTCGACTACAGGAAAGCCCAGACAGACGGCTACCTGACGAATGCGAAACAGGATCGCGGCAATCTCTTCGTCAAGTACGTGAAGCCCGTAGGCGACAATACGGTCCTGACCTTCGTCACGATGCAGAACACCATTCACCAGAACGTTCCCTATGGCGCGACCCTTTCGACCATCGCGACTTATGGCAAGAATTACGGCCTCAGCAACAATCCGATGAGCCAGGATTGCGCCTGCTACAACTACGATGAAATCAGGAGCGATTTCGAATACGTCGGCCTGAACACCACCCAGGGAAGCCTCAAGATCGACAACAAGGCCTACACCTACGCCTATTATCACAATGGTTTCAATGGATTGGGCGTTGGCATCAACCAACCCAACGCAACTGCCGCAACGATTGTGGGTCCCAACGCTGTCGCCAATGCCGTGGGTGATGTTCCGGGCGGCGCGATGTTCATGAATTACCGTTCCTGGGGCGACATTTTCAAGGCTTCCGAATCCTTCGGCAAGGACAGCCTCGATTTCGGCATCTGGATGGACCGCCAGAACAACGTCCGTCAGGCATGGAATACCGATGCAACGACCGGCGGAATCGTCATCGACAATCCTTTCGGAGGCGGAAGGATCATGAACGACTCCCTGACCACGCTCCAGCCCTATGCCCAGTATGACTGGAAAGCCACGGATGCGCTGACGGTCACGCCAGGCGTGAAATACGCCTATTTCAGAAGGACCCTCGATGCTGCAGTCAACCAGGGCGCAACGGGCGACCCGCTGAATACGGAGCAATCATGGGCCAAGGCGCTGCCCGCCCTGGTTGCGCATTACATGATCCAGCCCAACTGGAGCGCCTATGCGCAGTATGCCGAAGGCTTCCTTGCGCCCAATCTGAATGCCTTCTTCCCTGCAAAAGGCACCACGACGCCTCTGCCTGGAGAGCTGAATCCTGAATCGACCCAGAACTACCAGATCGGCACCACCTGGAAGAGCAGGCAGCTGACCTTGTCAGGCGACATCTACAAGATAGACTTCACCAATCAGGCAACGAAGGTCGCCTGCGGCGTTTATACCTGCTATCAGAACACGGGAGGCGTGAAATACAACGGCGTCGAAGGCGAAGCGACCTATTACTTGGGTCAGGGATTCAGCCTCTACGGCAATTATGCCATCAACAACTACACGCTGAGCACGCCCGGCTTTCTCCCGGATGTGGCGAAGACTACGGCGACAGCTGGCGCAATCTACAATCAAGGGCCTGCCTATGCTTCCCTCATCGCCAAATACGTCGGCGGTCGCTACGGCATAGCAACGGATGTCAACGGCAATCCGATCTACTTCGGCGGCTTCACCGTGACCAACTTCAACACGAGCTACGAGTTCAAGAATCTCGGCAGCTGGGCGAAGGATGTGAAGGTCGGCTTCCAGATCAACAACATCTTCAACTATAACAATGTCTACGATGCCCCGACCAACGACAGCACCACCGGCGAAGCGATGTACTTCGTTTATCCGGAGCGCAACTACGAGCTGACTGTCTCGGTCGACATGTGAGAACCTGAATGAACTTCGAAACGTTTCAACATGTAGCTGACACTTCCGGAGGGATTCTCTATCTGATGGGCCTGCTGCTGCTCGTCGCCATGACGGTGGCGATCGAGCGCAGCTGGGCGCTGTGGAAGATGATCAACCAGGGAAGAAAGGTCATGGAACAGCTTCAGTCGGCAAAACTCGTGGAACATCGCGAGCTTGCGCATCTCGGGGAATCCTTCCCCGATCTGCCGCATGCCAAGGTGCTCGCGGCTGCCTTGCAGCATGACCTCAACCACGACTTCGAGCGGATCTCCGACAAGCTCGATGAATCGATCATGAGGGAAGCGCCGGGGGTGGACCGCCACCTCTGGGTGCTCGACACGATCGTGACCATGGCCCCGCTCCTCGGACTTCTGGGCACCATCATCGGGATGTTCAACGCATTCCAGGTGCTGGGTGACCCCGGAACCGCGCCGACCAAGGTGACGGGGGGCGTCGCGGAAGCCCTGCTCGCAACGGCATCCGGTCTTTTCATCGCGATCCTCGGGCTCTTCTTCTTCAATGCATTGAGCAACAGGGTGAGAGTCATCATGCACCAGCTCGAGACATTGAAGGTGATGCTGGTCAACCGCATGTATCCCCATTACCAGGATGCCGAAGAAAAGGCCACCCAGGTCGTGTCCGGCCTCAGGTCGCGCGTGGTTTGAAGGAGAAGGCATGAAATACTTCGAAGTCAGGAAGGCCAGGATAGAGATCATCCCGATGATCGACATCATGTTCTTCCTGCTCATTTTCTTCATCATGATCACGCTCCACATGATTCCCTCGACAGGGGTTGCATCCAGCCTCGCAAAGAGCTCCACTGCCACCCCCCTGGAACTGCCGAAAATGCTGGTCAGCGTCGATGCATCGGGCAATATCGGCGTCGAAGGCAGAACGGTCAGTTCAAATGAGCTCACCGCCATGCTCGCGCAGAAGGGACCTAAAACCATCGTCACCATTGCGGGGGCAAAGGACACTTCGCTCCAGCATCTGATGGCGGTGATGGATGCATGCCGTGCAGCGGGCGTCACCCAGATCGGGCTCGCAGCCCGCAAGGAATAGCCTACCGTGAAATTCGCACTTTCCAGAGCTGCGCTGATCGCGCTCGCCCTCGAAATCATGATCGTCGCGGCATTTGCCGTATTCCTCGCAAAAAAGCCTGAAAAGCACGAGGAAAAGGTCGTGATGCTGACCTTCCCCGCCCCGCCCGAGCCGCCGAAACCGGAACCGAAGCCGAAGGAAGCGCCTCGTCCGAAACCCGTCCATCACGAGGTCCACAGGCAGGTGGCCGAACAAAAGCCCATGGTGCAACAGCCGAAGATCGAGGATCCTGCGCCGACACCCGCCCCGTCGCCTGTCGTGACGCCTCCTCCTGCGCCTGTCAGGCCCTCTCCGCCTTCGCCTCCCGATGTTTCATCGACCTTCAGGGACGAAGTGAATGGCGCGGTACAGGCCGCCATGCGTTATCCGTATGCTGCGAAGATGGCGCATATCCAGGGGAAAACGCAGGTCTCCTTCACCTACCTGGACAGGCAGGCGTCCAACCCGAAAGTGGTTACTTCAAGCGGCTACGACATGCTGGACCATGCCGCGATAGAGGCTGTCGAATCGGCGAGCTATCCCCCTCCTCCCCCCGATCTCGCGGGGAAATCGCTGAAGATCGTGATCTGGGTGCGCTTCTACAGGCTGGACGAGGAATGAATTTCAGGCTGTTTGTTTTTGCAGTCCTTTGCGCCATGGCATTGGGCGCAAGGGCGAACCCGGCCGGGCATGTGTTGCTGATCAGCGTGGACGGCCTTCATGCGCTCGACCTGAGAAATTATATCGCCTCGCATCCTGATTCCGCCATGGCCGGGCTCGCAGGCAAGGGCATCGAGTACACGGATGCGCAAGGTCCTGTCCCTGCCGACTCTTTTCCGGGGCTCCTTGCGATCTTCACGGGCGGAACCCCGGCCATCACGGGCGTTTATTTCGATGTGAGCTATGCACGGGACCTTTCCCCGCCTCTCGGCCCTTGCCGCAAGACCGGGACTTCCATCGTTTACGACGAATCCATGGATGGAGCAGACGGCAAAATCGACCGGAAAAGACTTCCGCTCGATCCCGTGGGATGCAGGCCCGTCTATCCGCATGCCTATCTCAAGGTCAACACGGCTTTCGAGGCGATTAGAAATGCCGGCGGCTATACCGCCTGGATAGACAAGCATCCCGTGTACGAAATCCTGAACGGCCCTGACGGACAGGGAGTGGACGATTTGTACACCCCGGAGATCGGGGAGAATTCGGAAGGAAAATCAGCAGGCATCACCTCATCGCTTCTCGCAACCGAACGCTATGACGAACTGAAAGTCGACGCATTGCTCGAGGAAATGGACGGCCGCAGCCATGACGGCAAACATACCGCGCCGGTTCCTTCCCTTTTCGGCCTGAACCTGCAGGAACTGAATGTCGCCCAGAAGCTCTACGGTTATGAAGATGGCCAGGGAAAGCCGTCGAAAGGGGTCGATCAGGCGCTCAGGAACTGCGACAGGCTGATAGGAAGGATGGTTTCCGAACTGAAAAAAAGAAAGCTTCTGGATTCTACCCTTTTCATCCTGACGGCCAAGCACGGCAACGGCCCGATCGATGGCGGAAGGCTCAGGCATGTCGACGAGAAGGCGATCGCCGATGCGATGCCATCCGGCATGGCCGCCAAGATCACGTCCGACCGAAGCGCATTGATCTGGCTGAAAGACAGGTCGAAAACGGAACAGGCGGCGGATATCCTGAGCGCAAGGCAAGAGAAGCTGGGGATAGAGCGCATCCTTTCCGGCAATTCGCTGCTCCTGCTCTTTCCCGCAGATTCACGCTCTCCCGACATCGTCCTGATCCCCGAAAACGGGGTCATCTATTCGAGCAGGGGGGACGACAAAAGGATGGAGCATGGCGGTTTCGACGCAGACGATACCCATGTCGCGCTGCTGGTATCGAATCCATCGATGAAGCCGGGCTTGAAGAGAGCCCCCGTTTTCACCACCCAGATTGCGCCCACCATCCTCGACAGCCTCGGCATCCCGACGAGCATGCTGGATGCTGTCAGGATACAGGGAACCCGATCCCTTCCCGGGATGGATTGGAAAGGCCTGTTTTCTTCGAGATGAGGGTTCGTGATAGCATGACAGAGGAAAGGGATACCCCCATGCATATCCTCCTGATCGAAGACGACCCGATGATAGGAAAAAGCCTGACGCTTGCCCTGAATGAGGCGGGGATGAAGGTCGACTGGATCCAGGACGGCATCGAAGGACAGGCTGCCGCGGAATCCTGCGCTCACGACCTCATCCTGCTCGACCTCGGACTGCCGGGAAAGGCGGGGATGGACATCCTGAAATCGATCAGGTGGAAGGGAAACGACACCCCTCTTCTGATCATCACTGCGAAGGACGGGATAGACGACCGGGTGGAAGGGCTCGATCTCGGCGCAGACGATTATCTCGTCAAACCCTTCGGATTCAGGGAGCTTCTTGCCAGGGTGAAGGCCATCATGAGAAGGAACGGGCAATCCCCTTCTTCGCTGAGCAACGGCGAAATCACGCTCAACACCTCGTCTCACGAAGCAACCTACAGAGGCAAGACCATCCTCCTTTCGAGCAAGGAATTCTCCCTTCTCCAGATGCTCGTCGAACGCCCGGGAACGATCTTTTCCAGAAGCCAGATCGAGGAAAGGATCTATGGCTGGGGTGAGGAAGTGGAAAGCAATGTCATCGACGTGCTGATCCATTACCTCAGAAAGAAATTCGACAACGACATCGTCAGGAACGTACGAGGCATAGGCTGGATGGTGGTGAAGCCTTGAAGTCGCTCAAGAGGCAGCTCATTGTCCTGCTGGTCGGCATGCTGACCGTCGTCGGCGTGCTGGCAGGCTTCATATCCTACCCGCTTGCAAAGAAGGATGCAGGACTCCTCCTGGACCATCAGCTCAAGGAAGTCGCAAGAAGCATAGACGAAGGGTCCCAGCTTCCATCCATGCAGGCGAGATTCCGGACAGAGACCGAAGAGGAAAGGGAAAACGATTTCGTCATCCAGGTCTGGTACGAAAAGGAGCCCGTCCGCTCCTCACGTCCGGAATTCACCCTGGTCATGGCGCCCCGTTCCGGATTCTCCGACATGGTCGACAACGGAAAAAAATGGCGCGCCTATACCCTTTTCTATCCCAACAGGACGGTGCAAGTCTCCCAGTCCATGGAAGTGCGCCGGGAAATAGCGGAAAACGCCGCGATGAGAACCGTGCTTCCCATCGTCGGGCTGATTCCTCTTTCATGGATACTGGTCGCGATCGTGCTCGGGCGGATCATGAAGCCGCTGGATGCGGTGAAGCAGGCAGTGACCCAGCGCGATGCATCCAGTCTCGATCCGCTTCCCCTGGACCGCGTGCCCGAGGAAGTCGCCCCGCTCATCAGCGAAATGAATGCGCTGCTCGTGAGGCTCAGGGAAGCCCTCGAATCGCAGCGCCAGTTCATCTCGGATGCCGCCCACGAACTGAGAACGCCGCTTGCAGCCCTGCAGCTGCAGATCGAAAATCTCGCCTTCTGCAGAAATGAAGAAGACGTCGAATCTAGAATGATCGAGCTCGATTCCGGGGTGAAAAGGGCCTCCCGCCTCGTCAACCAGCTGCTCAAGATGGCCCGGCTCGAAGCCGACAGGAACGTGACGATGAGCCTGATCGATCCGGGGCAGATCGTCAAAAACTGCATAGGCGACCTTATCCCGCTGGCCGAAAGGAAAGCGATCGACCTCGGCATGATCAGGGACGAAGAGACGCGCATCCTGGCCAACCCGGACTCGATTCGCGTCCTTTTCGAAAATCTGATAGACAATGCGATACGCTATACCCCTCAAGGGGGCAGGATAGATGTCAGCGTCTATCTGTCGGACGGCAGGGCCGTCGTCGAGATTTCAGACAACGGACCGGGCATCCCGGAGAATCTGCTGCCGCGGATCTTCGACCGTTTCTTCAGAGCAAGCGGCCAGGAAATCGAGGGAAGCGGGATAGGCCTTGCGATCGTCCAGGCGATAGCCGAGCGTCAGTCCGCGGAAATCAGGCTCGCCAACAGGAAAGACGGAAAGGGACTCATGGCGAGCGTGTTCTTCCATCCAGCCTGATTTTTCATTCGTTACAGGCTCATTCTTTTCAGAGTGTTGTCCCGCCTGAAAACATGGTGATGAAAAACGGCCAAGAGATGCAATGCGATCATGCCTATCATGATGTTGCCCAGCAGTTCATGGTCATGCTTGAGAGCATGAGCATGCCCGTTCTTTCCTATCAGTTGCGGCAATTGCAGCCCGAAGAAATGCCCCACCCTGCCCTTGCTCTGGATCGCCAGAAAACCGAAAACAGGCAGCGCCATCATCATCAGATAGAATGCCTGGTGGGCGAGCGTTGCAGAAAACCTTTGAAATGGCTTCAGAGGCGGCAGAATCGGCGGGGATGGATTGCCAATCCGCCAGAACAATCTGGGCCAGACCAGGATGAATACGAGCATCCCCGCCTCGATATGCCAGATCATGAAATCCCGCTTCAATTCTCCCCTGGGCAGCATGGACTTGAGTTCGACAAGCATGATTGCCGAAAAAACGAGAAACGCCATTGCCCAGTGCATCAACCTGGAAAACCTGCAGTAAGTCATTCATCCTCCTTTTCGGAAGATTAGCTTTCCAGAATTAATCCTGTATGAAAATGCGCCTGGTGCACAAGCGGAGCGTTTTCCAGCAGCTTTTCGAATTCTTCGGCTGGAAGCGGAGGGGAATAAAGGAAGCCTTGCGCATAATCGCAGCCGAAAGAAACAAGCATGTCCCGCTGATCTGCCGTTTCGACGCCTTCCGCGATGATCCTGATGCCGAGCTTGTGCGCCATGGAAATGACCGCCTCGGTGATGGCCATATCCTGCCTGTTGACGGTCAGCCCGCTGATGAAAGAGCGGTCTATCTTGAGATAGTCGACATCGAACTGCTTGAGATAGGAAAAGGAACTGAAGCCCGTTCCGAAGTCGTCTATCGAAATTTCGATCCCCCCTTCGTGGAAGGAACGAAGCCGTTCGCTCGATCTTCCCGATTCCTTGAGAAGCACGCTTTCGGTGATCTCGATCGCGATGCTGTTTCTCGGCAGCCCGAATTCTTCAAGTCTTTCAAGCCAATGTTTTTCTGTTGAAAATTCTGAGAACTGGAGAGCGGACTCGTTGATGCTGAGCGCGATGTCGCCGAATTTGCCTTGCCATTCCCTGACGCGGCTTGCCGCCTCATTGAAAAGCCATTCCCCTATCTCCACTATCATGCCCGATTCTTCGGCAATCGGGATGAACAGGTCGGGCAATAACATGCCTCTCAGGCTGTGACGCCAGCGCAGCAATGCTTCAGCCTTGACGATCTTCCCGCTTTTCAGGTCCACGATGGGCTGGTAATGGATATCGAGCTCCCCCTTCTTCATGGCCTGCCTCAGGTCCCTGCCCAGCATGATTCTTTCGACGACCTGCTGCTGCATCGCTTCAGTGAAATACTCGCAGCTATTGCCGCCTTTCTCCTTCGCGCGATACATGGCCTGTTCGGCATTCTTGAGCAATCCTTCCACATGAACCGCGTCAGCAGGATAATAGGTCATGCCCAGGCTTGCAGAAACCTGGACTGGCTCATCTCCGATCATGAAAGGGCTGGAAAATTCATCCAGGATTCTTTCAGCGACCTTTTCCGCATCGCGCTGAAGAATGAGCATGAATGCGTCGCCTCCCACCCTCGCCAGGGTGCCCCCCTCCATGCATCTGCCGATGCGCAGCGCCGCCTCGAGAATCAGCAGGTCACCCATGTCGTGCCCAAGGGTTTCATTGATTTCCTTGAATCGATCCAGGTCTATCAAAAGCAGGGCGAACCCGTCTACACCCTCGATCGCCTCGTCCAGCCTTTCTCTCAGGAGGCGTCTGTTGGGCAGATTGGTGAGCGCATCGAAATTGGCCTGGAGCCAGATCAGTTCGTCCTTTTTCTTCCCTTCCGTGACATCGGAAAACTGCAGCACATAGCGATCTCCTCCAGGATGGCGCACGAGGCCGATGCTGGCCCGCTGGACAAAAATCTCGCCGTCCTTCCTGCTGTCCCAGATCTCTCCATTCCAGCTTCCTTCATCCTGAACGGATTGCCAAACCTTGCTGAAGAATTCGCCGCCCTGGGTCATGGACTGCCGCAGCGGGAACTGCTTTCCGACGACCTCATCAGGCGCATAACCCGTAATCCGGGTGAAGGCGGGATTGACTTCGACGATGCGCCTTTTTGCGTCGGTCACCAGGATGCCTTCCCTGCTCGACCTGAAAACGAGCTCCAACAGTCCCAGGGATTGCTCCTTCAGGGTGACGCCTTGCGACAGTTCGAGATAACGCGCATCGATTTCCTCCTTCTCGGATTTCAGCAGCAGCAATTGCGACAAATCCCTGTTCGACTGCCTTGCCAGCTGGTACAGCCCTGCCGAGAAGATCACGAACATCGCCCCCAGCGTGCCGAAAAATGCCCTGTCCATGCCGTTCACGATCTCCTCGGCAAAGCGCGCCAGGGTCAGCAATGCGACAGGAAAGAAATAGGCCTTGAAGGCGGGGAAATAGGCATACCAGGAAACGGCGGAACCGGCCATCATCCCCATCATGACTACGGGGAGAAATATCTGGAGGAGCGGCGAAGCCGAAGGAAAGAGTATGATCGTGGCCATTCCCCAGCCTATGCCCGATATCGCCGAACCCCATACGGAAACGCGCTTCCAGTATTCCAGGGGCTTGCCGGCTTTCTGCTCGTAGTCGAGAAGGAAGCCGAACCTTGCAGCGCAAATCGCTATGGTCGCAAATACCCATCCGGTAATGGCATCCGTCGGAACAGCATGCCAAAGAAAAAAGGCAATGATGATTGCATTGATGACATTGACTGCGAGGACCAGTCTAGCCCTCGAAAAAAGCGAGCCGATCTGCGCCGCTTCCATCCCGGGATGATTTGAAACCAAAATGCGCCCCAAGCGGATTTCCTATCGTTAAAGAATATTCTATATAAACCTTATAGCAGAAAAATTGATTTTCCGCACGCTCATCCAGAAATCATCGAGGAGGTCAGCATGCCTGCAAGCGAAATCTGCAACAGAAATGTCGTCGTGATGCGCCAAGAGGAATCCGTGACGGCGGCAGCCGGCCTGATGAGACGGCATCATGTCGGAGACGTGATCGTGGTGGATCAGAAGGACGGATTCAGCATTCCCGTGGGCATCGTCACCGATCGGGATATCGTGATCGAGGTGGTTTCGAAGGGACTTGATCCTGAATCCCTGTCGGTAGGCGAAATCATGGCGCCCGAACTTGCCACGATCGAGGGTGGGAAAGGGCTGACCGACGCCATCGAATACATGCGAAGCAAGGGGGTGAGGAGACTTCCCGTGATCGACGAGCGCGGCGCCCTGCTCGGCATCCTGGCGCTCGACGACCTGCTGGAATTGCTCGCCGAGGAGCTTTCGGCGCTTGCCAGGCTTCTTGCAAACGAAAGGAAGCGGGAAGAACGGACGAGAGCCTAGCCGGATATCCTTATGGCGCGACGAAAGCGATGATGGAAGGCTTGAAGCTCGAAACGGGCTTGGGCATCACGAAATCGACCGACATCATCAGGCTCAGCGCCATCACGGCGAGAATGGAATAGCCGAAGGATTTCTTCGCCCAGAGGCGATCGTCACCCTTGCTGTCGCGCCAGGCGGATCTCATCCAGGCGAGCCCAAGCAACAGCAGCACGACAAGATAACCCCATCCCGTGTTGTGCGTGAAGAAAAGCATCAGTGAGCAGAGCGTGAACGCGGCCACATAAAGCGGCATGTTCTTCTTCACCCTCCCCACTCCCCTTACCAGGGGAAGCACAGGGATCGAGGCCCTGGCATAATCCTGAAGGTGGAGAATGGCGATGGCATAGGCATGGGGGAACTGCCAGACTGCATAGATGACGAACAGGATGATCCCCGCCGCGTCAAGCTGCCCGCTCGCCGCGCAATAGCCTGCAAGAGGGGGAACGGCGCCGGCGAAGCTGCCGACCCATGTGCCATGCCGCGTTCTTTTCAGCCAGAGGCTGTAGAGAACGACATAGACGATCAAACCGAAAAGCGCGACGCCCGCTGCAAGCACATTGGCATGAAGCGCAAGCAGGACGAGGCCGGACGAGGCGAGAAAGAAGCCCATGAAGACTGCAAGCATGGCCGGGATCCGCTTCTGCGGGAGCGGCCTGTTCATGGTGCGCTTCATCAGGGCGTCGATATCCCTGTCTATGTAATTGTTGAGCGAACACCCTCCCCCGATGACGAACGCGATCCCGGCAAGGGTCGCGAAAAGGACATCGAAGCTCACCTGACCCCGGCTGCCGAGGAAGAATCCGCCGGCTGCCGAGATCAGATTGCCCATGATGATGCCCGGCTTCGCGAGGGAAAGGTAATCCCTGAAAGTGTTCATCACGGCTGCGCCATGGGCATCATGCGTATGCCGGTGTTGTACATGATCCAGAGCGATCCGGCCACGATGAAGGCGATGATGATCACGGTATAGACCGCCACCATCACGTTCCAACGCTGTGAAGGCGAGGCATCGAGATGCAGGAAGAAATGCATCTGCACGACGATCTGAACCACTGCCGCAACAACGATGACCGCGAGGGCGACCGATTCAGGCAATCCGCCCTTCATCGCCATGCCGAATGAAACGAGGGTGAGTACGAGGGAAAGCATGAATCCCAGCATGTTGCTGCGGGCCGATACGTGCATATTCATCAGATTACCCCAAACAGATAGACGACAGTGAAGACCCCGACCCAGATGATGTCGAGGAAGTGCCAGAAAAGGCTGAGCCTGAGAATCCGCGATGTGGTCGCCGTCGTGATGCCCTTGAAGTAGAGCTGACCCATCATCACGGCCATCCAGATGAGCCCGATGCTCACGTGCGTGCCGTGGGTGCCGACCAGGCTGAAGAAGGCGGAAAGGAAGCCGCTCCTGTCGGGGCCGTTCCCTTCCGTGACGAGCTTCGTGAACTCGTTCACTTCCATTCCGACGAATCCGAGTCCGAGCAGCGCGGTGATGAAGAGCCATTTTATGGTCGCCATCCTGTCCTTCTTGTGAAGCGAGATCATGGCGAAGCCGTTCGTGAAGCTTGAAAAGAGCAGGAACATCGTTTCGACGAAAACGTAGCGCAGATCGAAAAGCTCCGTTCCGGTCGGGCCGCCCGCATAGTTGTGGCGCAGCACGGCATAGGTTGCGAAAAGACTGGCGAAGAGGATGCAGTCGGTCATCAGGTAGACCCAGAAACCGAACAGCGAATTCTCCGTCGCGTCATGACCATGCTCTGCATGGTCATCGTGAAGCACTGCGGAAGTGGCGCTCATTGGATTATCCTTGGGTGATCAGATCGTTGGCGAGACCGGCAGGGCTTGCTCCCTGAGCCGATGCGTTTTTCTCGTGGCGAGCCACTTCCTCGGCGGAAAGCATGTAATCCACATCCTCGTCGCTGGCGCGAAGCACGACGGCGGCGAGCATGCCTACAAGGCTTGCTGCAGCAGCCAGCCAGATATGCCAGACCATGGCGAAGCCGAAGTTGAAGGTGAGCGCGCCCAGCGCCACACCCACCCAGCTGTTTCTGGGCATGTGGATCGGCGCATAGGGGGCGGTGGCGCGGTAGGCGATGCCGTTCTCCTTCATGTGTGCGAATGCGTCGAGCGACTCGACATGAGGCGTCTTGGCAAAATTATAGAACGGCGGCGGGGAAGCAAGTGACCATTCGAGCGAATGGCTGTTCCATATGTCTCCGGTATGATCGCGAAGCGCCTTGCGGTTCTTGATGCTGACGACGAGCTGAATGACCTGGCAGGCTATGCCGTAGGCGATGACGAGACCGCCCAGCAGCGCAACCAGCAGGTAGGGCTGCCACGCCGGGTTGTCGTAGTGGACGAGGCGCCTGGGCATGCCCATGAATCCCAGCGCGTAAAGCGGCATGAAGGCGAGATAGAAGCCGACCAGCCAGGACCAGAATGCTCTTTTTCCCCATTTCTCGTCGAGCCTGAATCCGAACATCTTGGGGAACCAGAAGGTATATCCGGCGAAATAGCCGAAAAGCACGCCCCCGATCAGGGTGTTGTGGAAATGGGCGACGAGGAATTCGCTGTTGTGAAGCATGAAGTCGGCCCCTGGAACCGAGAGCAGAACGCCCGTCATGCCGCCTATGGCGAATGTCGCGATGAATCCGAGGGTCCAGAGCATGGGGGTGGTGAACTCTATCCTGCCCCTGTACATGGTGAAGAGCCAGTTGAAAATCTTCACCCCCGTGGGGATGGCGATGATTCCGGTCGCGATGCCGAAGAAGGCATTCACGTCCGCCCCTGCGCCCATGGTGAAGAAATGGTGCAGCCAGACGATGAAGGAGAGGAATGCAATGGCCACTGTCGCATATACCATTGAATTGTAGCCGAAAAGCCTCTTCCTCGAGAAGGTCGAAACGACCTCCGAATAGATGCCGAACGCGGGCAGAAGAACGATGTAGACTTCAGGGTGGCCCCAGATCCAGAACAGGTTGGCGAACATCATCTGGTTGCCGCCCATGCCGTTCGTGAAGAAATGCATGTCCAGGTAGCGGTCGAATGTCAGCAGGGCGAGCGCGACGGTCAGCACGGGGAAGGAAAGCATGATCAGCACGGTCGTCACCAGGATGGTCCAGGTGAATACCGGCATCTTCATCAGCGTCATGCCAGGGGCGCGCATTTTCAGGATGGTGACGAAGAAATTGATACCCGTCATCAAGGTGCCGACACCGCCCAGCTGAAGGCTCCATATCCAGTAGTCGACGCCTGGCCCCGGGCTGAATTCCTTCTCCGAGAAAGGCGGATAGCCGGTCCAGCCGGCCTGCGAAAAATCGCCTATCGCCAGCGAAACCATCACCAGACCCGCACTCGCGACGGTAAGCCAGAAACTCACGGAATTGAGGAAGGGATAAGCCACGTCGCGCGCGCCGATCTGCAGCGGAACGATGTAATTCATCAGCCCGATGAAAAAAGGCATGGCGACGAAGATGATCATGATCGTGCCGTGCGCGCTGAAGATCTGGTCGTAGTGCTCCGGCGGCAGGAAGCCATGACCCGCCCCTTCCGCAAAAGCCTGATGGAAGCGCATCATGATGGCATCGGCGAATCCGCGCAGCAGCATGACGCCTGCAACGATCAGGTACATCACGCCTATCCTCTTGTGGTCGACGCTGGTGAGCCATTCGCGCCACAGGTATCCCCATCTTCCCTGATAGGTGACCCATCCGAGGGTCATCATGGTGAGCAAGGCCGAAGCGCCCACAGCCCCCATGATGATGGGGTTTTCGTAGGGGATGGCCGATATCGTCAGTTTGCCGAAAAGCAGAGATTGGAACATGTCATTATCCTCTTAGTTTTTCGCCTGGATCAGGGAACGGGGCGCCACGCAGGCGGATGTCCTGAGCTTGGGGTCGTCCGCCTGGTATTTTTGAAGAATGGTCTGGAAAAGCTGCGGTTCCACGCTCGAAAAATAGGCCGGCTTGACGTTCTCGCTCGGCACTTCCAGCGACTTGAACGCGATGCTGTCCAGACCCTTGCCGTAATCCTTGACCCCGGCCAGCCAGTCGTTGAACGCCTGGGACGTGACCACCTTGGTCTCGAAATTCATTCCGGAGAAGCCTTCGCCGCTGAACTGGGTGTTGAGCCCCCTGTAGGTCCCGACATCGCTGGCGAGCAGATTGAGACTGGTCTGCATGCCGGCCATGGCGTAGATCTGTCCGCCGAGACGAGGTATGAAAAAGGAATTCATGACAGAATCAGAGGTGATCTGAAAACTGACAGGCCTGTCTGTCGGGATCACCAGCTTGTTCACACTCGCCACCCCTTGTTCGGGATAGATGAAAAGCCATTTCCAGTTCATCGCAACGACCTGGACGACGAGCGGCTTGACGCTGGATGCAAGGGGTTTCTCGGGGGTCAGGTCATGGGTCGAGCGCCACACGATGACGCCCAGTATCGTGATGATCACTGCGGGAACGGTCCAGACCACGGCTTCAATGGCATGGGAATTGTCCCATTTCGGCGCATAGGTCGCCTCCTTGTTCCCTGTCCTGTATTTCCAGGCGAAGGCAATGGTCATCACGATGACCGGAATCACCACGATCAGCATCAGTCCGAGCGCGGTGAGAATGAGATGTTTCTCGTCGGCAGCGATCGGCCCCTTCGGGTCAAGGAGCGTCCACTGACTGCACTGTCCGTCGAGTGCATAACCCATCAAAGGCAGGGAAAACAGCAGCGATATCCACAGTTTTTTCATGATAATGAGAATCGTGATGAAAAGAATTCGGATATTCTAATGCTGCCCTTTCCAAAAAGTGAAACAGATAGAATTCGGAAGGTTTATCGATTGGACAGGTAGATATGAGGAAAGCCTTGCCCGGCCTGGACGCGCCCGCGACCTTACAAAACTATAACACTATGTTACGCAACATTCAGAACTTGCAAAATAATTCCAGGTCGAATTAAATGAACAGACCAAAACGAAAGGGGATTCATCATGAAAAAACTGCTCATACTCTCTCTTGCTTCCGCAATATCGCTAGCCGCCCTTCCTGCTCGCGCAGATGTCACATCGGGCGGTCTGCTGGGTGCCATAGCAGGCGGCCTTCTCGGCGCCCAGGTGGGACAGGGCAACGGCAGGGTTGCCGCATCCGCGCTTGGCGCAGTGCTGGGTTACGACGCCGGACAATCGCAATCCTACCAGCCCCGCTCGTATTATTCCCCTCCTCCCCAGGTCTATTATGCGCCCCCTCCGGCCGCGGTCTATTACGTTCCGGCAAGACGCTATTATGATGACGACGGCTATCGCCCGTATCGCCGCTACTATCGCGGGGACGACGACTGAAGGAGCGTTATCGCCTCGGCCGTCATGGGAAATCCGGGCGGCCGTTCAGTTTGGACTTGGTCTTATTGCATTCCCCCCTCCCGAATAGAATAATACAGTCAGATGACTGAAAATTACCCGACAAGGCACGGGTAAGGAGGGTGGGAGCATGGACGCCATTGTTGTCTCGAGTTTATACGTGATCGCCGGCATCGTGGCTTATGCCGCAGCTCATCATTTCCTGATCGCCGCAAAGCCTTCGAAGAATGTCACGCAGATGCTTTTCGCCGTGATGTGCGTGCTCTCCGTTTTCTTCGCCCTGTTCCTCGCCCGGAACCTGAAATCCGGAAATACCGCCGAATTCATATCGACGCTCAGACTGAACCTCGCCGCCATCCTCCTGCTGCTGGCCGTTCTTCCATGGTTTATCGGGCTTTATACGGGTTTGATGATCCGTCCGCTGATGACAGGGCTGAGCGCGCTCTTCGCCCTGCTCTTTCTGGTCAATCTTTTCCTTCCCTATACCCTGCAGTACGAGCACATAGACAGGCTCTACAATCTGGATCTGCCCTGGGGTGAGACGATCACCCGCGCGGACGGGCGCAAGGGATTCTGGTCGTATCTCGCCATCGCCGGGGTTTCGGCAGAATTCGGCTACTCGGTCTATGCGCTTGCCTCCCTTTACCGTCTTCATCGTCGCCGGCCCGATCTCTGGATGCTGCTCGCTTTCACGCTCTACCTGCTTTGCGTGGGCGAAGGCATACTCGCCAGATGGTCGGTCATCCGCTTTTTCGAGACAGGGCCGATAGGCTTCCTGGCGATGGTGATCGTCATGAGCGTGGCGCTCACCAGCGACATGCTCCAGCGGATGCGCGCGTCCGAAAGCAATTTCCGCTCTCTTTTCGACAATTCGCCTTCCGCCATCCTCGCAGTCGATTCGAAGAACCTCAGGATCGTGCAGGCGAACGACATCGCGCTGGAAATGTTCGCAGCCGGCATGCCGGAAATCCTGGGCAAGACCGTTGCCGAGCTGAGCCATCGCGACGACTACGATTCCATGGAATGCAGGAAGGATCACGAGAATCTCTCGAGCGGACAGATCAAACGGCTGATATGCGAGAAGCGCTTCAGGCGCCAGGACGGCAGCATCTTCATCGGCCTTGTCTGCTCCTCCACCCTGAGGGACGGAAGCGGGAAGGCGCTCCGCTTCATCCACAGCATCATCGACATCACCGAAAGGAAGCAGGCCGAAATCGCCCTGAGGGAGAGCGAGATCAGATTCAGAACCATCATCGAGCAGTCCCCCGTGGGCCTCGTGCTAGGCAGGGACGGATTCATCGTCGAGGCGAACGATGTCTTCCTGCAGATGTACGGCTACCAGGATATTGGCGAAGTGCTCGGCCAGCCCATGATCAACCATATCGCACCGGGGTCCAGGTCGGATGTCGAGGAAAGGATAAGGCGAAGGCTGAATGGGGAGCCCACCGAATCTTCTTATGAAACCGTCGGCCTGAGAAAAGACGGCGCCGAGTTTCCCGTCCATATCTCGGCAAGACGCATGGCGCTCAGCGAAGGTCCGCTGACCTGCGCTTTCGAGATCGACATCTCGGAACAAAAGAAAGCCGAGGCGGATCTGCGCATTGCCGCCATTGCGCTCGAATCGCACGAAGGGATCTTGATCGCCGACGCCGACAACGTGATTCTGAAGGTCAACCGATCCTTCAGCCAGATCACGGGCTACAGCGCCGAGGAAGTGATAGGCAAGAGCCCCCATATATTGAGCTCAGGCCTGCAGGATGTGGGTTTCTATGCCGCCATGTGGAAGAGCCTGAACGAAACGGGGACATGGGAAGGCGAACTCTGGAACAAGCGAAAGAACGGGGAAATATACCCGGAGCGGCTCACTGTCACTGCAGTGAAGGACAGCAGCGGGATCATCACCAATTACGTCGGCTTCTTCACGGACATCACCGAAAGCAGGGCCGCAGCCGAAAAGATCAACCACCTCGCCTTCTACGACCATCTCACCGAATTGCCGAACCGCAGGCTGCTTGTCGACAGGCTGCACCAGGCCCAGGCTTCGAGCCAGCGGACCCGCAAGGAGGGGGCCGTGCTCTTCCTCGACCTCAACGATTTCAAGTCGCTCAACGATACCCTGGGACATGCGACTGGAGACGAACTGCTTCAGCAGATTGCAGCGAGGCTGACTGCATGCATGAGGGAAGGCGATACCGTGTCCCGCTTCGGCGGGGACGAGTTTGTCGTGATACTCGAGGGATTGAGCAGCCAGCCCATGGCCGCGGCCGAACAGACCGAAGCAGCCTGCAACAAGATTTTCGCTGTCCTCAACCAGCCTTACCAGCTGGGAATGCATCAATACCAGTGCACGATCAGCATCGGGGCGACCCTTTTCAGGGGAAGGCAGCAGACAATAGAAGAACTTCTGAAACAGGCCGATATCGCCCTCTACCAGGCAAAGCGCGGCGACGGAAACACGCTCCGCTTCTTCGATCGGAAAATGCAGGAAGCCATCGACTTCAGGACAGCGCTCGAGAGCGAACTGCATCAATCCGTCAGAAGCGGAAAATTCAAGCTTCATTATCAGATCCAGGTGGACAATTCAGGAAACCCGATCGGCGCAGAAGCCCTGATCCGCTGGATGCATCCTGAAAGAGGCCAGATCATCCCTTCTCACTTCATACCGCTTGCCGAAGAGATAGGACTCATCCTGCCCATAGGGCAATGGGTGATCGAATCGGCCTGTGCGCAGATCAAAAAATGGGAAGAAGCAGGACGCGATCTCGTTCTTTCAGTCAACATCAGCGCAAAGCAGCTCCATCACCCCGATTTCGCAGCGGACGTCAGCGCTGTCGTGAACCGCTTCGGCATCGATCCGAAACGGCTCAAGATGGAGCTGACGGAGAGCATGCTGCTCGAGAACATAGAGGAAACCATCAATACGATGAATGCATTGCGCAGGATCGGCGTCCGCTTTTCGCTGGACGATTTCGGAACCGGCTATTCGTCGCTGCAATACCTCAAGAGGCTGCCACTCGATGAACTGAAGATAGACCAGTCCTTCATACGCGACATCGTCACGGACGGCAACGACCAGGCGATCGTCAAGACCATCATCGCAGTGGCGCAAAGCCTCAATCTCGGCGTCATCGCCGAAGGCGTAGAAACGGAGGAGCAAAGGCTTTTCCTCGAAGGAACAGGCTGCAAGCACTATCAGGGTTATCTTTTCGGGAAACCTGCGCACGTCGAGGAATTCGAGGGCATGCTCGATCATTTCAGCCTTCGCCTCGAACGAAGACCGCTCATTCGATCCGATTCAGCCAGTCGTTGAGCTTGCCGAGTCCCGACATTTCCGCTTTCAGGCGAACCTGTTTTCTGGCGCGCAGAAATCCCGGCAGGCGATGGGTCATCAGCCACCACCATTTCACGGGATACCATGCATAGACCCAGGGTGATTTTTCCGAGACGGGAAAGACAAGGGCGATCTGCGATCTCCGGGGAAAGGCCTTGCTGACGAGGTAAGCCATCTTGCCCCTGAAATCTTCCCGAAGGCCGAATGCATGCGCAACGCGCACGCCGTTGCTCGCTTCGAAATCGCACAGCATCAATCGGCAGGCGGATTCGAGCAGATCTTCCTCCACGGCGATGGGCTCGATCCCCCAGTCTATGGCCTGCTTTCCCCAATATCTTTCGACCATCCTGAGCGCGAGGGTCGCCCCTTTCTCATGACCTCCCTGCTTCGCCAGTCTCCAGAACGCTTCCCAGTCCACCTGCTCGCACTGCAGCAGATAGCCGATGTCGCTTATCAGCAGCGGTCCGTTGTTGAACTGATGGTCATATACCGCGTGAACGATCAGATGCAGAAGCTGTTCTGCGGGCGAAAGGTAAGGGATTTTTTTCCCTGCCAGGCTCAACGCGGCATGACGTTCCCAGAAGCCCTCTAGTTCCGACAATTCGAAGCCTTCAGCCCCGTTTTCCTTCAGGTGAAAAAGGCTGCGATGAAGCTCGACACCGATCATGCGCGAAGGGGATCGCAATGGAGGCATATGGTGAGAATGCTTGGTCCAGGCCTCGGCGCTGCCATCGTATTTGTCGATTCTGGAACAGCCGCCATCGATCAATGCATCGAAAGCCTTCAGCACATCAGCTTCGGGGACCAGGATATCCAGGTCGCGCATCGGCCGCAGGCCTGGCTGCGGATAGCAGAAAAAGGCGAGCCTCGCGCCTTTCAGGCCGACATGGCGAATCCCGGAAGACTCGAGGATACGATGCAATTTCAGCAGCTCGCGCTGTATGCCCAGGGACCGGATCGTGGCCGCCCTGAAGCTTCCTTCGCAATATTCGCGTATCGATGGCGGAACAGGCAGAAAGCTGCATTCATGGGTCAGGCGCCAGTGAAAGAGCGGCCCCAGGCGATGCTCTGCCAGCATTTTCTTCACCTCGAGCCAATCCGCGTCCCCAAGCTTCCCGACATCCGAAATCGCGGCGACATCCCTGAGAAAAAGGAGTTCCAGAAGAAGCGACTTGAGATCGGCAAGAGAAAGGCTCATTCAGCGCCCACCCGAAACATCCTGCCAGCTTCCCTGAGCTGCGACATGCCCCTTTTCCAGCACCACCACCTTGTCCGCCTGCTCCAGCGTCGCCAGCCTGTGGCCGATGATCACCACGGTCAGATCCCCGTGCAGTTTCTCGATGGCCTGCCGGACACGCGCTTCGTTATCGAGGTCAAGGGCGCTTGTCGCCTCGTCGAGGATCAGCATAGCGGGATGGTTGAGCAAGGCCCGAGCTAGCGCGATCCTCTGGCGCTCCCCCCCGGAAAGTCGCAATCCTTCGTCCCCGACGACCGTATCCAGCCCCTGCGGCAGGCCGAAGACGAAATCCGCCGCTACATTTTGTAGGGCGATTTTCAATTCTTCTTCTGTGGCGCCCGGGGCTGCCCAGAGCAGGTTGTTCCGGATGCTGTCGTGAAAAAGGAAGACATCCTGCGGAACATAGGCGACTTCCCGCCGCCAGTCTTTGCGGCGGCTGCCTGATACCGGCTCCCCGTCGACCCGCAACTCCCCTTCGTCCGGCGCCAGGAGACCGATCAGGATATCAGCCAGCGTGCTTTTCCCGGCCCCGGAAGGTCCCGTGATCGCGGTGGTGGTTCTTGCCGGAAACTGCAGCGAAACCTTTTCCAGGGCGGGCAATTCCCTCCCGGGATAGCGCACGGTGACATCATCGAGGGAAATCATCTCCCTGACATTCATTCTGCCTTCGCCGGAATCGGACGCCGGCTCTGCAGAAATCTCGCAGGATTCGAGCAGCGCATCGATCTCGTACAGGGCGGGCATGGCGTGCAGCCATTGATGGTAGTTCTGATGCAGCGTCATGAAAAGCGGGACCAGCCTCGCGAAAAGCATCACCAGCACCAGCAGCGAGGGAAGCGGCATGTTCCAGAAACTCAGGCCGGCATAAAGGTAGCCTGCGAGCAGAAAGGCCCCCCCGACCTGGAAGAGCGCCCTGGAGCCGCTGTTGCTCTTCAGGAAACTCAGCTGCTCTTGCTTCAGGCCGCCCGTCGTCTGCCTGAAGCGTTCGAGGTGCCTCGCCTCCATGCCGAGAATCTTGGTCAGCTTGATACCGGCCAGGCTTTCCTGAACATTTCCATGCAGGTTGCGGCTGGCTTCTCCCAGTTTCCTGCCCAGCTGAAATGCCGCGCGCCGCTGTCCGGCCAGCAGCCAGAAAACCAGTCCGCCGCTTGCCAGCGCGAGCAAGGTCATCGGCCAGGAAAGAAGCATTGCGACGGCAAGATAGGCGATAGCGCTGGCGAGACCGGCAGCCAGGGAGAGCGCGAAGTTGAACCCTACGCCTGTCCTCGAGACATCCGTCAGGAGCAGGTTGGCATGGTCTTGCTTTCTGCCGGCGACTATCCATCGCCACTCTGCGCCGAGCAGGGCTTCGAAGCAGCGCAGCCTGAGCTCGTCGACGACAAGATGCTGCAGGGATGCGCCCAGACGCTCCCTTCCATACTGGATCGCGCTCCTGAAAGAAACCAGCAAAAGGAAAACGGCCAGGAGAGAAATCAGGGAAACAGGCAATCCGCCGGCCTTCAGCACTTCCAGAACATGCCGAACCACCGGATTGCCGCCGCCCTGCCCTCCTCCCAGCAGCCCGAGCATGGGCACGAGGAGAAGCAATCCGATACCCTCCGTGAGGCTGGAAACGAGCATCAGAACCATCAGCCCTGCCGTCCATCCCCGGGGGGCGGCGCCCAGCAGCTTCAGGAAGGCGTGAAGCGACTTCATGATTCGGCCGCGCCTTGCAGCCCGGGCGCGACGAAGCAGCACACCGTCGTGAACCTGCCGAAACTCTCGCCCCCCGTGACCCTTATCCTTCCGGCCGCCACCCAGGCATGCGCCTTCAGCTGCGTCGAGGAAGGTTCCCTCATCAGGCCGAAATACAATGCATAGGGAATGCCGTAAATGCCCAGGAGCAGACGCGCCACTGCGGCCTGAGGGAAACAGTTCGAATTCCATGGCGTATAGCGTGCCGCCATGCGCACAATCCGGCCTATGTTCAATGCCATTCTCTCCTGTTCCGGATCGAGCAGCGGCACCCAGGAAACCGGGCCCAGGGGCACCCCCAGGCGCGGCGCAAGGCGCCTGAAGGAAACGATGAAGATCAGCGCCTTGGCAAGGCCGAGAAGCAGCCAGACCGGAATGAACCACATCCTGAGCGGCTGACGCAGAAAATTTTTCGACTTTCGCCTCAGCGTCCTGAATTGCTGCACGGCGGAACCTGTGGTTGAATGATTCTCGATAAATACCATATGCGCGATCATGAAACAATCGGCGAATACCATGAATCGGTCTTTTCCCCATCCAGATCCTGGACGAGAACGAACGATTCTGATTCGCATCGCATGCCCTGCGGGATCTCGATGTCTTTCATTCGACGGCGGCCCTCGCGCGCCCAGGCGATTCCCGCCTGGAGAAACCTATAATCAGATACAGGGTCCGATTGATCGAGCCCGGAAAGTTCAGCATGGAAGCGTGATGAGAGCACAGTCGGCGACATTTTTTCCAAACGGAGGGTTGCGATGACATGGAGGACACTGAGTTCGGCGCCCCATCGCCTGTTCTTTCTGTCCGGCGCGACTCAGGCGGTCTTGTCCGTTTCATGGTGGGCTTGCGACTTGAGTGCGAGATATGCCGGCATTTTTCCGAAAATGGATTGGCTCATCCCCTCCGTATGGATCCATGCCTTCCTGATGATTTACGGCTTCTTCCCCTTCTTCATTTTCGGATTCCTGATGACTGCGGCGCCGAACTGGGTGAACGGGAAGAAGGTCGAAAGAGCGCATTACGTTCCAGCATTCCTTTTGATGTCGATCGGAATCGCCCTCTTTTATCTCGCCATTCTTGCAGTGAAAACCGCGATTGCCATTTCGGTGATCGTCTACCTTTCAGGGTGGCTTGCGGGCGGATTGTCCCTGCTGAAAATAGTCGTCGTAAGTCGTGCGCAGAACAAAGTCCACGCCTATATCGTGGTCGGCAATGTATTCATGGGATGGGTCGGGGGCATCCTCTATCTTCTCTGGCTCTTCACCGGCAATCCCGTCCTGCTGCACGGATCGCTGACGATGGGCATATGGCTTTTCCTGCTGCCGATATTCCTCTCCGTGAGCCACAGGATGATCCCTTTTTTCTCGAGCGCCGTGCTCCCCGGCTACGAGCCCAGGCGCCCCTACGGCCCGCTCTTCATTTTGCTGGGGGGAATGGCCGCCCACGCGGCGCTCGAAATGCTGAACGAGGTCGGGTATCTCTGGATGGCCGATCTGCCGATGGCCATCGTCGCATTCCATCTTTCATGGCTATGGGAAATCCGCAGAAGCTTCGATGTCCGTCTTCTCGCCATGCTGCATATCGCATTTTCATGGCTCGGCATTTCGATGACATTGTATGCGGTTCAGAGCCTTGCCCATTTCGCCTCAACGGAATCCGTTCTCGGCATGGCCCCCCTGCACGCCCTGACGATAGGCTATTTCTCGTCCATGGTGATCGCCATGGTCACGCGTGTGACCCTGGGACATTCCGGAGGCGCGCTGAAAGCGGACAACATCACCTGGATCATTTTCATCGTTTTCCAGTCCACTGCCTTCTTCAGAATAATCGGCGATGCGCCTTTTCGGGATGCCTCCTATTTCTACATCCTCGCAGCGATCGTATGGCTCGGCTGTTTCGGGACCTGGAACCTGAAACATGTCGCCATTTACTGGAAGCCCCGTTCGGACGGAAAGCCCGGTTAGATGAAACGTCACGCCGCCCTGCTCGGACTATCCAGAGATCATCACCTCGCACTGGTGATCGCGAATCGCGCGAAACGCGCCTCGGGTGAAGCCGATGGGCCATCGCAGGGCCCTGCCTCCGAAATAGCCGGGACATTCTATCGGGAGATCGAACCGCACTTTCAGACAGAAGAGAACGGATTGCTTCCCGCTCTCGAAAAGGCGGGCCAATCGCGATTGGTCACGCAGACGCTTGCCGAGCACAAGATGTTGCGCGAATTGGCCGGGCTCCTGGAAAAAGGCGGCATCGACATGCTGCACCGGTTTGGCGAATTGCTCGATAGGCATGTCCGCTTCGAAGAACGCGAACTCTTTCCCATGACGGAGTCAGTATTGACCGAAGAAGAACTTGACGGAATAGCCAGCAAAGCAGACGGGCGAAGCGAAATCTAGCACCCCGCTTTCCAGCCAAAAGCGATATTTCAAGACCAGGCACCGCTTTTCCCGTCATTCCGAGGGCAAGCGAGGAATCTTCCTCTCCACGATTTCTCCCTTCGGTCGAAATGACAGCGCCTCTGCCGCCATCGCCCCCTTCCATGTCATTCTTCAGTCCAGAGGACATATCTGCGCCACCTCGCTCGATTCTTCTGTCATTTCACCCGCCTCCCTGCCTTGCGGTACGCCGCATTGTCCTCGCGCTTTCCCACGGATACGACGACCACCACCAGGCGCTCCTCGACGACCTGGTAGACGAGCCGGTAGCGCTCATAGGACAACGTCAGGATAGACAAGAGGCTGCATCGCGATCTCGCAATCGAAGCCGCAAATGCCGGGATTTCGCTCAATGCGCTTGTGGCAAAGAAGCTGGAGCAGGCTTCCGGGAAAATCCGCCACAGATAACCGGTTTCGCCCGTTCTTTTCCCGCAATCCTACCACGAGACGGCTCTGCGGGGGAGCGCAGAAGGTGGGGCCTTTCATTCTCTTCTGATGACGTTTATACTGTTGTTTAAACGCGAGGAGAAATCATGGCGGAAGTGACTTTGGACATCAAGGAATGGGGAAACAACCTGGGAGTGCGCCTGCCAGCGGCAATCGCCCGCGAAGCCCACCTGCGCGCCCATCAGCGTGTCAGGATTTCAGTCGTGGGTGGTCAGATCATCATCACCCCTATCGAGGCGGAAGCACTGAGCCTCGAGGAGAGGCTCCAAAAGTTCGACCCGTCAAGGCACGGCGGGGAAGCGATGCAGGAAACAGCGAGGCTGGGCGCTGAAAATTGGTGAGCTGGGTTCCCGACAGAAGGGAAATTATCTGGATAGACTGCAATCCCCAGGCGGGGCGTGAAATGCGGGACATCCACCCTTTCCTCGTGCTCTCGCCGCGCAACTTCAACGACAGGACCTCGCTCGTTATCGGTCTTCCCATGACCACCGCAGAATACAATTCCGACAATCCCTTCGCCGTATCTTTGGGAAAATCGAAGAAGGCCGGAAAGACGAGCTACGTCTTGTGCCATCAGCCCAAATCCTTCGACTGGCGCGTGCGCGGGGCAAGGCCGCATGAAATCGGCAAGCTCGACGAAGCGCTTTTTTCGACAGTCTGCGAGCGGCTCAATCAGATCGTCCAGCTGAAATAGCTTTTCCGCACTTGGCGGAGAACAAAAAAGGGCCTTTCGGCCCTTTTCATGTATTGGTGGAGGCGGCGGGATTGTGGGCAAGCCCATCCCGAACAAGCTCGGGACCGCCATCCTGGCGTCCTGCGTCGCCCTCCCACTGGTCGGCCTCCTGGTCGAACCCTGCGGGTTCTCTTCCCACATCGTCCGGTCGAATGAAAAAGGGCCTTTCGGCCCTTTTCATGTATTGGTGGGGCGGCGGGAATCGAATATCTACGTATTTAGGCGCATTACGCCATCATTAATTTTATATTACCCACATTGTTACCCACACGATCACGATCCTGATAAAGCCTGTCTCCGACGGCAAGGGGCTAAGCCCCTTGACCCGTAGCAAGAAGAGCCAAACCGCCTCCGGCGGGGCGAGGGGAAAGGACCCTCATTCGCGGTTCCCTTCCCCCTCCCCTCTCCCCCATCCTTTCCCTGTAGGCTGGATGTAGAAATCGTCTCAATGCAACCACCTGGAGCCGCCTGTCGGCGGCAGGACCTTTCCGCATCAGGCACTCAAGGATCGCAAGAACGCTGCCTCCAAGTTTCGGGGTTGCGGCCCCGCCCAAGCCGCCGCGCCGACACCAACCGAGGGGAAAGGCCGTCCAGTGACCATCATCGAGGTATAGAGGTTCACGGCCTACCAGTCAGGTGATTACGGTAACTGTACACGCTTGGCAACCGAGAATTTTGCTTATTACCGCATATCACGATCTATCCTTCGACGCAACTGCCGGACATGACAGTTATTTCCGAGTATTCCAGTCTGGTATAAATGCACCTGCGGGCTTACCGCATTTCGTCAACTTATATAGGAGCTACAAAATGAATAAGCAATTCGTTGAGTTCATGAAAACAGTTTCCTCGTCGGATACTCTGAAACAAAAGATCCGTGCTGTCTCGGATATGGATTCTTTCCAGAAAGTGGCTAAATCGGAAGGATTCTCTTTTAATAAGGGGGATATTATTGACTTCTTCAGCCAACAAGC